>JBAWXX010000046.1:0-24871 GCA_037143855.1 Verrucomicrobiota bacterium
GCATCAACCCTCGGCGCTCTCAGATCATTGCGACAAAATAACCCAAAAACGCTCCTAGCAGCCTGTTGAAAAAAGCCCAGCGGCGATCTTGCGCGTCTTTTTGGCTTGGGCGGCGTCGCTCGCTTGGCCTGTATTCCTCGAATACAGGCGCTGCGCTCAGCTCCTTGCCCAAGCCAAAAATCCACTGCAAGCTCTCCATTGCTCTTTTTTCAACAGGCTGTTAGGCGCGTTCAAGTTTAGAGCAAAAAAGGCCCTCCCTTGCGGGAGAGCCTTCTAAAAAAGAAAAGGGATGGCGCGGCTTATTCTTCCGGCTTGGTCTTCGGGAGGCCGATCACGCGCTGATCTTCTTTCCACACGCCGCGCTTTTTGAGGACTTCGACGCGCTCGAAGCGCTTGAGGACATTGCGTTTCACGGTAATGGTGCTGGCGCCTTTGAGGCTGCGATGTTGTGACATGATGGGACGGTGGTTGAAAGCTTCCCCCGAAGAACGGGAGCGCAAAAGGTAGTCGGCCCGCCCCCGGATGGCAATGGAAATTTTCAGGGAAAAAGGGAACGCGGGGGGAGGGGAGGGCAAAGTTTCTCCTCGCCAACCGGGGAGCATGGAAGAAAAATGAACCTCTTTCGCAAGACATGATCCAGATTTTCCTCAAAGGCGGCCCGGTGATGTGGCCGCTGCTCCTCACCTCGTTGGTTGCCCTGACGGTTGTTTTCGAGCGCCTCTTCTTCACCCTGCGCGAACGCCGCCGCCGCGATGCATCCGCCGTGGAAGGCATTTTCGCCGCTGTCGAGCGGGGCGACCTTTCCCGCGCCGAAGCCATCGGCAGCCGCTCCCGGGATTACCTGGCGCGGGTGCTCACCTATGCCCTGCAACACCGGGGCGTTTCGTTCGGCAACGCCCTTCTGCAAGCCGCCAATGAGGAATTGCAGCGCTTCAACCGGGGCATCTCCGTGCTCGACACCATCGTCACCCTCGCGCCGCTGCTCGGGCTCTTTGGCACCGTTACCGGGATGATCCATGCCTTCGGCCTCCTAGGGGCGAGCGAACTCGGCGCGCCCACCGCCATCACCGGGGGCATCGCCGAAGCCCTCGTGGCCACCGCCTTTGGCCTCTTAATCGCCATGGTCTCGCTCCTCCCCTTCAATTTCCTCAACACCCGGTTGGAGCGGGCCCGGCAGGAGATTGAAACCGCCGCCGCGCAGCTCGAAATGCTCCTCCTGCGCAACGGCACTGCTGCGGGGATGAGGCCATGACGCGGATTCCTTCCCCTCGCAGCCAACGGCGGGCGCGGATAGAGATCATCCCGTTGATCGACATTGTTTTCTTCCTCCTCGCCACGTTCGTCATGGTCTCCCTTTCGATGGTCAAAAACCAGGGGATCGCCGTGAACCTGCCCGCCGCCGCTACCGGCGCGCCCCAGTCGCGGGCGGAATCCGCCACCCTCTCCCTGGCCGCCGACGGGCAGCTCTTTTTCGACAAGCGCCCCGTGGAACCGTCGCAACTGGAGACCACCTTGCGCCAATGGGCCACGGAAAAGGCCGACCCCCGCCTGTTCCTCAACGCCGATACCAAGGCCGAGTTTGGCAGGGCCATCGCCCTCCTCGACACCGTCCGCAAGCTCGGGATCACCAAAGTCGCCGTGCAAACGCACCCCGCCCCGGCCCCGCCCGCCATACCGGAGGGGGTTCCTCCCGTTGTCCCATGAGAGCCTCGCTTGCCGTGAGTTTTGCCATCGCGGCCGCGTGCCATGCCGTCCTGCTCTTCGGCTTCCGGTGGGAAACCTCCGCCCGGGCGCTCCCGATGGGCATCGCCTCGGCCGCCGTGGATCTGGACCTTACCGCCGCGCCGGAAGGGGAGCCGGACACCGCATCCGCCGCTTCCGCGCCAGAACAGGCCCCGGTTCCCGCACCTTCCGCTCCCCCCGTACCCGAAGCCACCCCGGCTGTTGCGCCCGAGCCCATCCCTGAACCGCAGGTCCCTCCCGAGCCCGCTCCCCAGCCGGCGCCCGCCCCCGTCGCCTTGCCGTCCCCTTCGCCTGAGCCCCCCGCGGCTTCTTCCACCCCCCCGCCGGTTTCCCCCGCAGCCGCCGTGAAACGGCGCCATCCCAAGCCCCACCCCGCGCCCCCGTCGCATTCTCCTGCGGAAGGAGACTCCGTGAGCGGAGGGATGCCTGGCAACGC
Organism: Verrucomicrobiota bacterium; assembly: GCA_037143855.1. Taxonomy (GTDB): domain Bacteria; phylum Verrucomicrobiota; class Verrucomicrobiia; order Chthoniobacterales; family Chthoniobacteraceae; genus UBA695. Next base: position 2,180 of record JBAWXX010000046.1, read on the forward strand.
GGCAGCCAGCGCGGGAGGAAACGCCGGGGGGAGCCTGGAGGGCGTGCGCGTTCGCAGCAATCCGCGCCCCGAATACCCGGCGCAAGCCCGCCGCGAACGCCAGGAGGGGGTCGTGCTCGTCGCCGTGGAGATCGGCGCGGATGGAAGCCCCGTGGACGTTGCGCTCGGGCGCACCAGCGGGTTTCCCCTGTTGGACGCCGCCGCGTTGCGGGCCGTGCGGCGCTGGCGTTTTGAACCGGCCTCGGCCGCCGGGAGAGCCGCCGCCAGCCACGCCGAAGTCCCCATCCGCTTCAACCTCGTGCCGTAAAGAAAAATGGATTGGCGAAGCAACTGCTGCTGCTTCATTCTGGGGAATTTCCGATTGCATCCGCCAACCACGCCAATGAATCCCCGAAAGCTCAAGACAGACGCACGTTTCCTACGCACCGCGACCATTCTTGACGATATCTTCCAGCGGAAGCCCACATTGCTTCGTCCAAGAGTGATGATGCTGCTGCTGGCCTCGTTCTTCCTCGTTTGCGCGACGGGGATGCTCTACCACAACGTGACCGAGCGCGTGGAGCCCAGCCACTCTGTTAAAGCCAGAGAAAAGGGGGCAAAGACGGAAGCCAAACCAGGAACCCCGGGGAGCAGGGGAGGAAGCCGGGATCAGGAGGAACATTCTCCCCATTTATATGGCATGTTGCGTGGCGGCGATAGCGCCAGTTACCTCGCCATCGCCAGGAGCTTTGCCCAGGGGGACTTTTCGTGCTCCTATGTGGCGCGCCGCCCCCATCGGCAACCGCTCTATCCCCTGCTGCTGGCTGTCCCCCAATGGATGACCGGCGGTTCCATCTTCTGGCTCGGTTCAGTCAACGTCCTCGCGGGGCTTGCCATTCTTCTGCTCCTTTATCAATCCTCACTCCAACGGCATCGCAACGGGGTCATTGCCGCCTGCTTATGCCTCCTTATCTTCACGAACAGATTTCTCATGGACGAGGTTACGGCCCAAATCATGACGGAACCGGTGTTCATTCTGTTTTGCATGGGGGCGATCCACTATTTTCTCCAATACGCCACCCACCGCCGCCGCCAGGCGCTCTTGGCCGCATCCGCATGTCTCAGCCTCAGCTATCTTACCCGGCCCAACGGAATCGTTCTCATGGCCGCCATGGCAGCCACGATTTGCCTGGCGGAAGGCGCCGATTTTCTACGATCCCCCGCAGCGAGCAGGCCGACGAGGTTCCGACGATTGCAACGAACCTCAGCCGATCTTGGGATGGCGGCCGTCTTGTTCGCGGTGATCGCCCTCCCGAGCTGGCTTCCGCGCTGGTATTATCTTCACAATCCAGTGACCCACGGTTATCTCAACAATTTCATGTGGGTGGATACCTACCAGCAGGGCCACACGGGCTTGCCCTACGTAAGCTTCCATTTTGCGGACTACGCGCGCACGCATTCGTTTACCGACTTCCTGGGCCGGTGGGGCTACGGCCTTTTCCATGTCCTCTTGAGGACGCCGGTGGGGCAAGAAATCGTCCCATTGCTCTACCTGCTCGCGGTCGGAGGAGTCTATGTCGCCATCGTTCGCCGCAAACGCACTTATTGCCTTCTCATCGCCTTCTGTCTCATCCAAATGCTGCCGCTGATCTGGACAAAACTCTCGAATCCAAACGACCGCGTTCCCTATTCAGCATTGCTTCCGTTTGAGTTCTTTTTCGCCGGTTTTGCCCTCCGAACCGCGGCAACCTGGGCGGCGAGAAAAAGGCAAATGGTGCGCGGTGCAGGGTTCGAACCTGCGACTTCCTGCGTGTGAAGCAGGCGCTCTACCACTGAGCTAACCGCGCGTTCCATGGAGCAGCGCCGGTCGAAAAACCGGTCTGCGGAGGGGTGGAAAGTTAGTGGGTCCGGCGTGCGGGGGCAACTCTTTTTCGATGCCCGGAGGGATTTTTCACAAGCCCTTAGGGAGAGGAGGGCGTTGCCGGAGCCGGATTGGCTGCGGCTCCCGCCCGGGCAAGCAGGTCCGTGTTTTGCGCTTTGACTTTGGCGATGGAGCCGGGCGCGGCGGGCAGTTCGATTTCGACGGAGCCGTCGGGGTTGACTTTGCGCAGGAGGACGGGACTCCCGGCGGGGACTTGGATATTGCCTGCGTTGACGCCTTTCAGGATGACTGGGAAGCGGACGGCGGCGAGGAGAACGACTTGCCGGGGCCATCGTTCCGGCTGCCGGGAGAGGCTGGCGAGGTCGAGGGAGGTGGGCAGCAGGGGAGGCGCGGGAGGCGCGGGAGGGGCGCTTGCGGCAGGCTGGGGTGTGGGGGCGGCGGATTCGTCGGCGGAATGCTGTGGCAGGGGACCGGCGAGTTCGGCGTCGGAGGGGGATGGCGTAGGGCTGGGGGTTGGAGGAGGAGGGGTGGAGGGAATGACCGCCACGGCGGGGGTGTCTGCGGTGGGGGAAACGCCGGGGGATGCGGCAGCGGTGGGCTCCGCCGGGCTTGGGGGTGGCGGTTCTTCGCCGGGGGCATCGTCGGAAGCCGCCGGAGAGACGGCGGGAACATTGGTGGCGAGAGGGGCGGTTGTTTCCCAGGCGGAGGGGGGGATGCGCCGCGACCAGACCCACAATCCGGCGCTGGCCAGGACGCAAAGAAGGGCCAGCCAGGAGGCGGGGTTTGCATGAAGCGGGCGCATAAGATGATTTGCGACTTTGTGGGCCCGCTTCGCAAGCGAAATTCGTTCTGTTCATCGGCCCCCGTTCCATGACTCAATACGCCCCATGGCTTATGCTTCGTTTTCAGATTTTGTGGCCGCGCTCGACCGGGCGGGCGAATTGAAACGCATTTCCCGGCCGGTGGCGACGGAGTTGGAGATGACGGAGATGGCGGACCGGGAGATGAAAGCGCCCGGCGGCGGCAAGGCGCTCTTGTTCGAGCAGCCGACGGTCAATGGGAAGATTTCCCCGTTCCCGGTGGCGCTCAATACGCTGGGGTCGTGGCGGCGGATGGCGCTGGCCCTGGGGGCGGAGTCGGTGGACGCCGTGGCGGCGGAGATCGGGGCGCTCATGAAGGCGAAGCCGCCGACGGGGCTGCGGGAATTGATGGCGCTTTTGGGGACGGCGCTGGAGCTGCGCCACGCGCGGCCTGTTCGCGTGAAGGGGGGGGGCTGCAAGGAGGTGGTTCACCGGTTCGACGCGACGCCCAGCCGTGAGGCCCCGTGGCCGCCCGCGCCGGATTGGAAGCAAGGAACGGAGCCCTTCCCGCCGACATTGCTGGATCTGCCGATTTTGAAGTGCTGGCCGCTGGACGGGGGCCGTTTTGTGACGCTGCCATGCGTGATCACGCAGGACCCGGACACCGGGGAACGCAATGTTGGCATGTACCGGATGCAGGTCTACGACGACCGCTCGACGGGGATGCACTGGCAGCTTCAAAAAGTGGGGGCGCGCCATGGCCGCCGCTATTACGAGACGGGCAAGCGAATGCCGGTGGCGGTGGTGCTGGGGGGCGACCCGGCGTATACGTTTTGCGCCACGGCCCCGCTGCCGGACGGCCTGGACGAGTTTCTCCTGGCGGGGTATTTGCGCCGCCAGTCGGTGGAACTGGTCCCGTGCGAGACGAACGAGTTACTTGTCCCCGCGAATGCCGATTTGGTGATCGAGGGATATGTCGACCCGGCGGAGCCGTTGCGCGTGGAGGGGCCGTTTGGCGACCACACCGGCTTTTACACGCTGCCGGAACCGTATCCCGTCTTCCATGTGACGGCCATCACGCACCGGAAAAATGCCATCTATCCGGCGACGATTGTCGGCATCCCCCCGATGGAGGATTTCTATATCGGCGCGGCATCGGTGAAACTCTTCCTGCCAGTATTTCGGATGAATTTCCCGGAGATTGTGGATATCGCGCTGCCCGCCGAGGGCGTGTTCCACAATCTCGTCGTGGTTTCGATCAAGAAGACCTACCCGATGCAGGCCTACAAGGTCATGCACGGCCTGTGGGGCATGGGGCAGATGATGTTCACCAAATATCTCGTGGTCGTGGACGCGGAGGTGGATGTGCACAACACGAGCGAGGTCCTCTTCCACCTCTGCGCCAATACCGACCCGCAGCGCGACTCGATCTTCACCAAAGGCCCAGCCGATGTGCTGGACCACGCGACGAGCGCCGTGGGCGTCGGGAGCAAGCAGGGCATCGACGCGACTCGCAAGCTGCCCGGCGAAGGGTTCGCGCGCGAATGGCCGCCGCTGCTCAAGATGGATGAGGAGGTTAAGGCGCGGGTGACGGAGGCTTGGAGGGCGTAGGCGGCTTCTGATATTTATCTGCGACCCGCTTGAAGATGTTTTTGCCGACGCTGTAGACTAGGAGGCTGGTGGGGAGCAGGCGAACAGAGTAACCGTCCACTTCCGCCATTCCTAAGATGGTTCTCGTGGTCGTCGTGCAGGCGGCGATGCCGGGATGCTTTTTCCAAAAATAGGAAAGGTGGCGTAGAAGATCCCAGTCCTTTGCGGGGCGGTCGGTCCACTTTACTTCCACGCACCACGATGGCTGCTGGTCTTGCGCGGACAAAGCGACCATATCAATTTCCCCGGTATTCCATCGGGCATAGTGGATGTTCTCAGCGGATACCGGGTCATGAAACCATTGGGCAAAGAGAGCAGTTTCTGCAAGAGCACCCATCGCTTTGTCATCCCCATCGACGTTTCCAAACAGAGCTGCCCGCATGGAGGGGTTTGTCAGGTATACCTTGAACGAAGTCGCTCGTTGAAAGTGCCTGGCGTTTTGGTCGATTCGGTAAATGCGTTTAATGAGAAAAGCAGCTTCGAGATACTCCAGATAACGATTGAGGGTTGTTTTCGATACCCCGGAGTTCTTGGAAAGTTCGTCCAACGACACTTCGTTGCCGGTGTTGTAGGCCAGCGTGGTAAAGAGCCTGTTGAGTTCTTGGGTGTCCCGGATGCCGTAGATTTGGGGCAAGTCGCGCAGCAGGACTTTGTCGACAATGTCACTCTTGATGTAGCGCCCGCTGTCGTGCCGAATCGCATCGTTAAAAACAGCTTCGGGATAGCCGCCTATATTGAGGTATTCCACAAACTCCGCATTCAATGCGTGAATGTCTGATGTCAGGTAGGTTCTTCTTTGCGGGGCTGATTTGATGAGCTTGGCTTCTTTTTTAACAAAGCGAAGATATTCCGCAAATGTCAGCGGTGGTAATAGGAACTCCGTAAAGCGTCCGGCTCCTGATTCCCGACTTTTCAGCCGAAGTGCTGCCGCGGCGGACCCGGAGGCGATGAATCGCACGGCAGAAAAACTATCCACCAGGGATTTAAGGTGCACCTCCCATTGGCTTAAATACTGGATTTCGTCGAAGATGACGGTGAGGGGGACCGTGCGTCCATGTCCAAACTTCTTCTGAAATAAGAGGACAAATTTTTCCAATCCCACGCCGGTGTAGATTGGGGTTTCCAAAGAGAGGAACATGATCGTGTTGCCTGGCGTTCCCTCCTGGAGCAGCTTTTGAATGGTTTGCTGCAAGATGACTGTTTTGCCCACCCTCCGAGGGCCCATGAGGATGATGGCGCGACGGACAGATCGATCATTTACCAATGTTAGAAAAGGCTCCAGGTAGGAGCGCTCCGGCATCTTTGCGTAAGGTTCGTCTATCTCCGAAGGAGGGGTTGACCACCACGGGTTATCGAAGCTGAGACGATTCTCGACGTCTTCCGGGGAAATTTGGAGCATGAGATAAGCATAGTTCGCTATGCTTATAATGCAAGCATAAGTTTAGCGTAATTTGCTTATGTTGCGGCGCCAAAAAGCCGCTTGAAATTCTCCGCCACTTGCGCGGCTAATGGCTCCACCGTACAGCCGCGCACTTTGGCCAGCCCTTCATAGATCGCCAGGAGATTTGCCGGGTGGTTGAGAACGCGCCCTTCCGGGCTGTCGGGCAGCGTGAAGGGGCGGTGCCCGGGCGGCGGGAGCATATCCGGGGCATCCGTTTCCACCAGCAGGCGGTCGGCGGGCAGCGTGCGAAAAATCTCGCGCCGGCTGGCCTTGCGCTCGTGCAGAAAATGGCCGGAGAAGGAGAAGTAAGCGCCGCGCCGCAGGAAGCCCTCCACCATTTCGGGGGGGCCGCCGTAGGCGTGGAGGAGGAAGCCGCGCGCGGGGACTGGGCGTTCGCGCACGATCTCCCATAGCGCCCCCCAGGCTTGCAAACAGTGCAGGCTCACGGGGAGGTTCCGTTGCGCGGCGAGGTCAAGCTGCCACGTGAAGACGCCGATCTGTTCCGGCAGATCGAAGCCCGCGATCCAGCGGTCGAGCCCGATTTCGCCGACGCCGGCCCGCCCGTCTGCGAGGCGCGCGGCGAGCGCTTCGCGCCAGTGCGGCGTGCGCGCTTTCACAAACCACGGGTGGAGCCCGTAGCACGGGAGCGCCCACGGGTGCGCGGCGGCGAGGGCGGCGACGTCCTCCCAATCCGCCTCGCAAGTGCCGTTGACGGCGGCCCGGGCCAGGCCGATTTGCTCCAACGCGGGCACGACGGCGGGCAGGTGGGGGCGCAGCGCGGCGTCTTGCAGGTGGTTGTGGGCGTCGTAAAGAATCACGGCTTGGAAAGGCAACTTTGCGCGAACGCGGCGATGCGGGCGTGGAGATTCGACAAGCCGCCCAGCCGGGTGGGGGAAAGATTCGCCGCAATGCCCAGCGCCTCCAGGAACTCCGGCGGCGTGGCGGTGATTTCCTCCGGCGTCGCGTCGTCATACAACTCGCAAAGCGCGGTGGCCAGCCCCTTGACGAGGGCGGACTCCGCGTGAATGCGGAAGCGGCACCGCTCCTTTTCCAGCGAGGGGACCAGCCAGACGCGCGAGATGCAGCCGGGCACGAGGGCCTCGGGGGTGCGCTCCTCGGGCGGCAGCGCGGGGAGCTTGGAACGCCGGGCCATCAGGGCGGCCAGCCGTTCGTGCGCGTCGGGCAGGATCGCGTAGCGGGCGATCAGTTCGTTTTGGCGTTCGCGCGGAGACATGGGGCAAGGATACGGCGGACCGAGCCGGGGGCCAAATAAGTTTTGCGGTTGCCCCCATGGAGTTTTAAACTGGCAGTCTTATGTCGATTTGGAACTACGCCAATCCCCAACTGCGCGATCTCGTGGCCTATGAACCGGGCAAGCCGATCGACGACGTCGCGCGCGAACTGGGGCTGAACCCGGAGGAGATCATCAAGCTCGCCTCCAACGAAAACCCGCTCGGGCCCTCTCCCAAGGCCGTCGCCGCCATGCGCGGCGCCCTGGAAAACGCGCACATTTACCCCGACGGGGGCGCGTATTATCTGCGCGAGGCGATTGCGCAAAAATTCGGCCTCCAGCGCGCCAACGTCATCCTGGGCAACGGCTCCAGCGAAATTCTCGAATTTACCGGGCACGCCTTTCTCCAGCCTGGCGATAACATCATCGTCGCCCGGCACTCGTTTACGATTTACAAACTGATGGCCCAGCTTTTCGGGGCCGCCACCATCGAAGTGCCCGATCCCCACTTTGCTCACGACCTTGACGCCATGCTCGCCGCGATCACGCCGCGCACCAAGCTCATCTTTGTCAATAACCCGAACAACCCGACCGGCACCTTCCTCCCGCAGGCGGACCTCGACCGCTTTGTCGAGCGCGTGCCGGAGAACGTGGTCATCGTTTTTGACGAAGCCTACCAGGAGTTCCTCGACGAGCCTTCGGATACCGTCAAATACATCCGCGAGGGCCGTTCCAACGTGCTGGTGACCCGGACCTTCTCCAAGATCCAGGGGCTGGCGAGCCTGCGCATCGGCTATGGCCTGGCCGGAGCGGAGCTGGCGGAAATACTCCAGAAGACGCGGGAGCCCTTCAACGCCAACGGCATCGCCCAGGCGGGTGCGCTCGCCGGGTTGCTGGACGAGGAGCACCAGCGGGCCACCCGCGAACTCAACAAGGAAGGGCGCGACTACCTGCAGCGCTGCTTCGCCTCGCTCGGGCTCAAGTACGTGCCCAGCTACGCGAACTTCATCCTGGTCAAAGTCGGCGACGGCAAGGGGCTCTTCAACGCCCTCCAAAAGCGCGGCGTCATCATCCGCGATATGTGCGCCTACGATCTGCCGGAGTGGGTTCGCGTCACCATCGGCACGATGGAGCAAAACACGCGGTTTATCCGCGAATTGAACCTCTTCATCACCCCGCCCGCGAAACAGCCGGTGCCGAAGTGCCATTAGAGCGGTTTCGGTTTATTTTGTCGTATGCTCTTCGGCGGCGAGAGTCGCTGTGCGTCTTTTTGCGCTTGGGCTGTATTTACAAATACAGCCGCTGCGCTCAAAAAGCCCCGCATCAACCCTCGGCGCTCTCAGATCATTGCGACAAAATAACCCAAAAACGCTCTAGAGCGGTTTAAATTTTGTTGTTTACACGCTGCTCGGCGGGGCGGGCCGATGCGCGGTCTTTCAGATTTGGGCGGATGCCATCGCGCCGGTCATCGAGAAATACGTTCCCGCGAAATAACCGGTCTTGCTCTTTGCAAAGCGGCCTCCCTGGCAACGGGGCGGCCGCTTTTTTGGTGGCCGTGAGCCGCGAGGCGTTATCTACTGCCTTCCGCCTTGCTCCGCAGAAAAATCCAGGCGTCCTAAAATCCAGCCATTTCAAAGATTTGGTATCAGTCCACGTATTCAATCGCCGCGATGGCATCCATCACGCGGTCGGCGAGGCGCTGATACACTTCCCGTCCGCCCGCGAGATCGGCTTTGGTGAAGTGGAGCGGTTCGCCCAGCACGATGGTGATGGGGGTGGCCTGGAAACGCTTGCCGGTGCGGGGAAGCGCTTCATAGGAGCCGAAGATGCGCATCGGCACGACGGGCGCGAGCGTCTTGGCGATGATGAGGCCGATGCCGGGCTGGGCCTTCTGCAACTGGCCGTCGGGGGAACGGGTGCCCTCGGGGAAGATCAGCGTGGCGTAGCCTTGCTTGAGGATGCGCACCGTCAGCTTGAGCGCCGAGGAGTCCCCCCCCTTCGGATCAATCGGCAACACGTTGATTTTGGGGAGGATCGTCCCCATCAGCGGCGCTTTGAAGAGGGTGTTGCGAGCCAGCGTGTAGAGTTCGCGCTCGCAGGTGATCCCGGCCATGGGGGGGTCCAGAAAGCTCTGGTGGTTCATCGCCAGAATAGCCGGGCCCTCATCGATCATCCGTTCGGGGTGGACGACCCTGAAGGAAAAGAAAGTGCTGCCGACGAATTTGAAGAGACTGTGGCCGAGTTGATAGAGGGGGTTCATCTCAAAAAACCTGCGGGAATCTGCATCATCTGCGGATCATCCTCATTCAAAGTCCCAGCCGCCGGATCACTTCGTCCACGACGCCTTCGATGGAAAGATGGGTGCTGTCGATGACGTGAGCCCCCTCGGCGATTTTGAGGGGCGCGGCCGCGCGGGTGGAGTCTTTCCGGTCGCGGGCGGCGAGGTTGTCGCGGATGCCCTGGGCGGCGCGGCGCTGGGCGCGGACTTCCTCCGAGGCGTCGATGTAAGCCTTGAAGGGGGTGCAGGGGAAAACCACCGTTCCGATGTCGCGGCCTTCCATGACGAGGTCGTGCTCCTGGGCATAGGCGCGCTGCCGGGCGACGAGGGCGGCGCGCACGGCCGGGATGGCCGCGATGGCGGAAACGTTGGCGGTGACGGCCGGTTCGTTCAAATAAGGCGTGGGGTCAATCCCCTCCAGCCGGAGAGTGCTTTCGGACTGCGCGACGCCGCATTCCATGGGGGTGGCGTCCAAGAGGGCGGCCACGGCGGAGTCGTCCGCCGGGTTCACGGCGTGCCGCAGGGCCAGCCAGGTGACGGCGCGGTACATCGCGCCGGTGTTGACGTAGACGAATCCGAGCCGCCGGGCCAGGAGCCGGGCCACGGTGCTTTTGCCCGAGGCGGCGGGGCCGTCGATGGCGATGACTTTGTGGGAGGGAGAGGTGGTGGGATCCACGGAGGTTTATTCTTGGGCGGGCAGGGCGGCGATGACCGGGGTTTGCTTGTCGGGGTGAGTGGTCAGACGCCCCAGGGTGGCGAAAAAGCCGGGATAGGAGGTGGCGACGCATTCCACGCCGTCGATCGCGGTTTCGCCTTCGGCAAAGAGCCCGGCGATGGCGAAGGCCATGGCGATCCGGTGGTCGCCGAAGCTGGAAAGGCGGGCTCCTTTGAGCGGCGTGCCGCCGAAGATTTCGAGGCCGTCGTCGGTTTCGTTGACGGTAACCCCCATGGCGCGCAGGTTGGTCGCGATGGCGGCAAGGCGGTCGGTTTCCTTCACGCGCAGCTCGGCGGCGTCGGCGATCACGGTCGTCCCCTGGGCCAGGGCTCCGGCCACGGCGAGGATCGGGAGTTCGTCAATGACGTTCGGGATTTCCTTGCCCCGGATGACGGTGCCCTTGAGCGGGGCTCCCTGGATTTCGATGCTGCCGGAGGGCTCACCCTCTTCCACCTCGATGATTTCCCGGACGTGCGCCCCCATGCGGACGAGGACGGCGAGGACGCCGGTGCGGGTTTCGTTGAGACCGACATCGGTGACGAGCAGGTGGCTGCCGGGCTGGGCGGCGGCGGCGACGAGCCAGAAGGCGGCGCTGGAGAGGTCGCCGGGAATGTGGAAATCGCGCGACTCGGGCGTTTTCTCGCCGGTCACGGTGACGGTCAGCCCCTCCACGTGGGGCTTGGCGAGAAACCATTCGAGCATCCGCTCCGTGTGGTTGCGGCTCTGGACCGGTTCGGTGACGCTCGTGCGGCCATGGGTGAGGAGGCCGGCGAGGAGGACGGCGCTCTTGACTTGGGCGCTGGCGACCGGGGAGACGTAGGCGATGGGGGTCAATTTCCTGCCTTCGATGACAAGGGGCGGGGCGCTTTTGAGCCCTTCGGCGGTGAGGCGGGCGCCCATTTGGGTGAGCGGCGTGATGACGCGCTGCATGGGGCGCCGAGAGAGGGAGGGGTCGCCGGTCAGCCGGGTGCGGAAGGGCTGGGTGGCCAGGATGCCGGAGAGGAGCCGCATGGTGGTGCCGGAGTTGCCGCAATCGATATCCGCCTCGGGAGGGGTCAGTTGGCAGGAGCGTCCGTGGACGATCAGGGTGGTCGGTTCCGGCTGCTCGATTTCCACCCCCAGGGCGCGCATGGCTCCGACGGTGGCCAGGCAGTCCTCGCTGGGCAGGAACCCGGTGAGGACGCAGGTGCCGTTGGAGAGCCCGGCGAGGAGAACGGCGCGGTGCGAGATGCTCTTGTCCCCGGGGACCGTGATTTCCGCCCGGATGACGGGCCCTTTTTGGATTTTCCAGCTTTCCATGGTGTTTTAACTCCTGCGTTGGATGTGCCGGTCCCTGCGGACCTTGGCATTGGTGAGAAAGGTTTTCAGTTGGGAATCGTTGCCGCTGGCGATGTCCAGCGAGATTTCTTGCAACCGGGCGATAAACGCTTCCAGTTGTCCGCTTAAGACGGCGCGGTTGGTGGCGAGGATTTCAGTCCACATTTCGGGCAGGCCGGAGGCGATGCGCGTGGTGTCGCGCAGCCCGTTGCCACAGAAGCCGATGGCCTCCGGGTTTTGCGCGCAGACGAAATCAACCAGCGAGGCGGCGATGAGGTGGGGAAGGTGACTGACCAGGCCGATGGCCGTGTCGTGCTCGGCCGGGGAGAGGGTGCGGATGCCGCAGCCGACCAGCCGCCAGAGAGCGGATGCGGCTTCCACGGCGGCGGGATCGGCCCCGGGGTGGGGGGTCAGGAGCGCCACGGTCCCTTCAAAGAGATCGGCGCGGGCGGCGGAGAACCCTGCCTGCTCGGAACCGGCCATCGGGTGGCTGCCGACAAAGCGGCCCCGACCCGCGCGTTCAATGAGGGGGACCAGCGCCTCCACGACGGGTGCTTTGACGCTGCCGACGTCGGTGACGAGCGCCCCGGGTTCGACGAGGGGGGCGATCTGCTCCGCCAGCCCGGGCATCGCGCCGATGGGAACGCACAGGACGACGGTGCCGGCTCCTCGCACGACGTCCGCCAACTCCGTGGAGGCCAGGTCGCAGATTCCCCGCGCTTCGGCGGCGGCGGCTTCGCGCCGCGCCCAGATGGCGACGCGGCACTGTGGGGCGCGCGCCTTGAGCGCCAGCGCCAGCGAGCCGCCCAGCAGGCCGGGGCCGAGAATGGCGAGTTGGTTCATAGATGAAGGTTCAAATACTGCCTAAAAAGCAAGCCGCCCTGACCGAGGGCGGCTTGTCACGAAAAAATCCGCTGTGGGAAAACCGCTGAAGGCACTAGGGAACCAGAATGTTCTTGCCCTCGGTAAACGGGTCTTTGATTTCCATTCCCGGCGGCAGGCCACGGCAATCGATCAGGCCAGCTTCGGGGTGGTAGGGGCTCCGTGCGTACCCTTGCTTGCCCGGTTCCGCGATGGCATAAACGGCCTCGCGTTTGCGCGGTTGAGGCGTTGGAACCGGGGTTGGCTTGGGAGCCGCCGCGGGAGTGGCGGAGGGTTCTACGGCCTCTGTTTGCGGAAATTCTCCAGAAATGACGTTTGCATCCGAGCCCATGGCGTTTTCCGGTTCCCTCGGGAAGGGAGCGGCATTGGTGTACGTACGCTTCGAGGTGGCGCAGGCGGCCAAGAGCGAGCAGAAAAGCAGCGAGGAAACAAAGATTTGCTTCATATAAAATACAGGACAACCAATACTGGATTCTCCGCGCGCTGACAACAGCAATCTACCTCCCTCAGAGCTTGTGGGAAAGTGCATTTTCTTCGGGTGCGCCACAAGATGTTGTAGTGAGAAGATAAGAATAGGGAGTGCCAGGCGAGGTAATTAAAGAAGAGTTTGGCCTTTTCTCGGCCGTTTTGATGTCATGGGGCATCACGAAACGTGGCCGCGCCGGTCAACCTTCCTCAGCACCGCGGCGGGGAAACGAGATCGCCTACGTGCGGATACCCGCCGGATTGGATGTTGATTTCCTGGCAATCGGATCAACGGGGGAGCAAAGCCTGATCCGGGTCTGTGCCGAGTTGAAAGGCTCAACGGTTCCAGCCATTCATGGAAAGCTCGGGGGGAGGGAGCGGTTCTATTCATTCACCCGCCGAGTGTTGGGCACGAGGGGGGAGAACATAAAACGAGCGCCAGGGAATGCCTGGCGCTCGTCCCAGGCAAAGCCGGGGGATCTCCTATTGGACTTTAGAGCGATTCCATCAAATATGTAGCCGCTCCCCAGGATTCAGCTACACCTTTTCTGGAAACGCTCTAGCCTTTGAGGCAGTCGTCCAGCCAGCCGAGCAGATCGCCCATGGTGGCTTCCGTTTCGTCGCCCATGTTGGAGATGCGGAAGGTCTTCCCTTTGATCTTGCCGTAGCCGCCGTCGATCATCGCGTGGTAGCGTTCTTTGAGACGGGTGTTGAGGGCCGGGACGTCGATCTCCTTGGTATTTTTCACGCAGGTGAGCGTCTTGGAGCGGAACCCTTCGGGGGCGAAGAACTCGAATCCGTTGCGGACGACCCAGTCGGCGACCATCGCGTTGAGCTTGGCGTGCCGGGCGTAGCGGGCCTCCAGCCCTTCGGCGAAGATGTCTTCCAGCTTGGACTGGAGGGCGTAGATGTGGCCGATGGAGGGGGTGCTCGGCGTCATGTCGTCGGCCTGGTTTTTCTTGAATTCCAGGAAGTCGAAGTAGTAGCCGCGGTCCTTGAGGGTGGCGGCGCGCTCGAAGGCGCGTTCGGAGCAGGCGAAGAGCGCGAGGCCGGGAGGCAGGGCCAGGGCTTTCTGGCTGCCGGTCAAGAGCACGTCGATGCCGAGTTCATCCATCGGGATCGGCACGCCGGAGAAGGAGGAGACGCTGTCGACGATGAGGAGCACTTCCGGGTGCTTCTTCATCACGGCGCAGATGGCTTCCAGCGGGCTCATGACGCCGGTGGAGGTCTCGTTGTGGATGACGGTGACGGCGTCAAATTCGCCGGTGGCGAGCTTGGCGTCGAGGATCTGCGGGTCTACCGGCTGGCCCCATTCGAATTTCAGCCCCTCGGCCTGTTTGCCGCAGCGCAGGGAGACGTCCAGCCACTTGTCAGAGAAAGCGCCGCACATGCAGTTGAGCACTTTTTTGGAAACCAGGTTGCGGATCGCCCCTTCCATCACGCCCCAGGCGGAGGAGGTGGAGAGGAAGACCGGCTGGCGGGTGCCGAAAAGGGTCTGAAGCTGCGGATGAATGGCGGCGTAGAGCTTTTTGAAGTCGTTGCTCCGGTGGCCAATCATCGGCTTGGAGAAAGCCGCTAGGGTTTTTGGCGAAACTTCGATGGGGCCCGGAATGAAAAGCTTGATGTGAGGCATGGAAGGTTAAGGTTGTTGGGTGAGGTAAAGGAAAAGCCTAAACAGGGGGAAGGCGAAAAGGAAGCAGTAAAAACAGGCGGGGGACGCGCGCGGGGGGGTGAAAGAGAATTCAGCAAAAAGAGCAAGAGCCATGAAGAAGAATGGGCGGAAAGGTTGAGGAACGCATCTGGCAGTTGCATCACAGGCTCACTCGCGCTGTTGTGGGAGATGGCAACACCTGCATACAAGTTATACTTTGGCGCGAACGGATCATGCCCCGGAGAGGAGGCGGTAGCCGATGCCGGATTCGGTTTTGATATGGGCGGGGTGCTGCGGGTCGCGCTCGATTTTGCGCCGCAGGTGGGTGACGTAGACCCGCAGATACTGCCGGTGTTCCTCGGCGTTGGGGCCCCAGACTTCCCTGAGCATTTGCGAATGGGTCAGGACTCGTCCCGCATGCCGGACAAGCAGGCGCAGCAGCGCGTATTCGGTGGCGGTGAGGCTGACTTCCTTGCCGTCCATGGTGACGCGCCGGTTGGCCAGATCGACCTGCAAGCCGTTGTGAACAAAGGTGGAGCCTTCCTCGGCCGGGCGGGCGCGGCGCTGGGCGACGCGTAGGCGGGCCAGCAGTTCGGCGGTGCTGAACGGCTTGGTCACGTAATCGTCCGCCCCGGCATCGAGCGCGGCGATTTTCTGGTCCTCGGTGTCGCGGACGGAGAGAATCAAGACCGGGGTTTCGCTCCATTCACGCAAGCGTTGGAGCACCTCCACGCCGTCGAGGTCGGGAAGGCCAAGATCCAGTAGGATCACGTCGGGGCGGCGCAGGGCGGCTTCGGCCAGGCCGAGTTGTCCCTGGTCGGCTTCGCAAACGGCATATCCGGCCGATTCCAGGGCGACCCGGAGCAGGCGCCGGATCTGCACTTCGTCGTCGATGATCAAGGCGAGGGGTTTCATTGTGTAAGGAAGGTTAGTGTCCTGTCAGGTAATTACATTTCATAATTCCGGCCCCTTTTCCGATTTTTCGGCGTTGCTTGCTCGGGCAATATCTTCAGATATTGCCTTTCGGTCGCGCCTTGAAAAATGCGGAAAATGGACTCGGACTTATTTCATGAACTTGCCTGACAGGACACTAGAGCAGTGGGGGGGGGCGCCTCAAGCATTGGCCAGCGGTTTTTCTTCGGGCAATCGCATCGGTTCGCCCGCCGGAAGCTCGATGGTGAAGACCGCGCCGCCGCCGGGGCGGTTGCGGGCGGTGAGGCTGCCCTGGTGGGCTTCGACCAGGCGTCGGGCGATGGAAAGCCCCAGGCCGGTGCCCCCTGCGGGCGCGCCCTCGCTTCGGAAGAATTTCTGGAAAATGCGTTCTTCGTCGCCCGGTTTGATCCCCGGCCCATGGTCGGCGACCATCACTTTGATTTTGCCGGCGTCGAGCGTGGCGTAGATTTCGATGCCGGTTCCGGCGGGGGTGTGCTGGGTGGCATTGGCGATCACCAGGGCGATGGCTTGCCGCAGCAAACCGGCGTCGACGTGCAGCGGCGGAAGCTCGCGCGGGATTTGCACCGAGACGTCGCGGGTTCGCGTCTGTTCCTCCACGCGCTCCAACGCTTCCATGACCAACTCGCCGGGATCGGCCCATTCGAGGTTCGGCTTGAGCATCCCGGAGTCGAGCCGGGTCATGTCGAGGAGGTTGTTGACGACCTGGGTGAGCCGTGCGATGGCGGGCCGGATTTCCCGGGTGGCGGGAGCGCCGTCCAATGGTTCCAGAGCGGCGGAGATGGCGGCGAGCGGGGTTTTCAGTTCGTGGGAAATCGTGTCAAAGAGCGCTCGCTGGAGCCGGTCGGACTGGACGGCGATCTGCGCTTTGCGGCTGATTTGGGCGAGCCGGTCTTTTTCAATGGTGACGGCGATTTGCGCCGCAAACGCTTCCAGCAATTCCCGGCGCTGCATGGTAAGAGGGGCGTCGTCGGGAAACCGGACCGCGAGGACGCCTTCCGTGTTGCCGCCGGTGAGCAGCGGGAGATGAAGCGCCTCGGAGTCGGGCAGCGTGTCGGTGAACCGTCCGGCGGGTTGTTGGTGCTGAAAGGCCCAGGCGGCCACGCTCTCCTCCTTCGGGCTGAGCGTGAGCGTGCTGGCGGGGTGGGCTTCGCCCGAAAAGCGGCCCGCCTCATCCCGTACGAGCAGGCAGCTTTCCGCCCCGAACGTTTCGCGGATCTGCTTCACGACGACGGCCAGCGCCTCGGCTGGCTCGCGCGCGGCGGCCAGGGCGCGGGAAAGGCGGTAGAGCGCGGTGGCGCGTTCCACGCCCCGGCGTTCCGCCTCTTCGCGTTCGTGGAGGCGGGAGGTCAGGTGTCCGATGACCACGGCGACGACGAAGTACATCGCGAACATCATCACGTCCCGCACTTCGCGGATGTAAAAGGTGAAACGCGGCGGGATGAACAGGAAGTTCCAGAGTAGCGCGCTGGCCGTGGCGAGCGCAAGGGTCGGCCCCCGCCGCAGATGGATCGCGGAAAGAATGATGCCAAAGAGGTAGATCAACGCGATGGCCCAATACCCGGTCGCCGGTTCCATCGCCAGCCCCAGGGCGGTCACCGCGCAAACGATGGCCAGTGCCGCCCCATACTGCGGCCATGGCTGCGGGGCCGGAGCGGGCGGAGTGGCGTGGTCGGGGCTTTCCGTGCGGACCATGTGCACGTCGATATCCCCGCTGTGGCGCACCAGCCAATCGACCGGCGATTTTTTAAACCAGCTTGCCAGGGTTCGCGGCCCCGGCTTGCCGATGATGATCTGTGTGACGTTGTTCTGCCGGGCCACGCGCAGGATGGCCTCGCCCGGATCGGTGTTCTCCACCATGATGACTTCCGCGCCGAGCTGCCGCGCCAGGGAGAGGTTCAGCCCCAGGCGAACCTCGTTCAGCGGCGAAAGCGGGCGGGGCGTTTCGACATGCACGGCGAGCCAGCTCGCCTCCATTGAGGAGGCGGCGCGGCGAGCCCAGCGGATCAGCATTTCCGACGAAGGGCTGGCGCTCACGGCCACGAGAAGCCGGTCGCCCGCCTTCCACGGCTCGCCCGCCGCCATGCCTTGCTTGAACTGGCGCAGGTTCCGGTCCACGTGCTCCGCCGTCAGGCGCAGCGCCATTTCGCGCAGTCCCATGAGGTTGCTTTCGCGGAAAAAATGGTCGGCGGCGGAGGCGGCGCGGTGCCCCATGTAGACTTTCCCCTCGGCGAGGCGCTCGCGGAGCTGGTCGGGCGTGAGGTCGATCAGCGTGATGTCCTCGGCGAGATCCAGCAGCGAATCGGGCACGCTCTCGCGCACCTGGACGCCGGTGATTTGCGCGACGGTGTCCTTGCGGCTCTCGATGTGCTGGACGTTGACGGTCGTGAAAACGTGGATGCCCGCGTCGAGGAGTTCCAGGACGTCCTGATACCGCTTCGGGTGGCGGCTGCCGGGAGCGTTTGTATGGGCGAGTTCGTCCACCAGCACCAGGCGCGGATGCCAGACGAGCAGCGCGTCCAGGTCCATCTCCTCCAGCGTCGTGCCCCGGTAGGCGACCTTCAATCGCGGAACGATGGGGATGCCTTCGAGCAGCGCGGCGGTCTCTTTGCGCCCGTGGGTTTCCACGATTCCGGCCACCACTTCCACCCCTTTTTCCACTTCCTGCCGGGCGGCTTGCAGCATGGCGTAGGTCTTGCCGACGCCGGGGCACATGCCAAAGAAAATCTTCAACCGGCCGCGCTGCGCCGCCTCGGCTTCCTGGCGGATCGACTTCAGCAGCGCATCGGGGTCGGGACGGGATTCGTCGGCCATAGGATTACTTTAGAGCATCCAGCCGCAAATTGAGAGCCAAAACATTCACGCGCGGTTCGCCGAAAATGCCGTATTGCGGCGGCTCCGTGGCTTCGGCGACCAGGGCGGCGATGCGTTCGGCGGGAAGCCGCCGGGCCGCAGAGACGCGGGCAACCTGTTGGGAGGCGGCTTGCGGGCTGATGTGGGGGTCCAGGCCGCTGGCCGAGGCGGTCAGCATGTCGGCGGGGGCGTCGGCCCCGTATTTCGCCCGCCGTTCCGCGATGGCCTTGCGCAGCGCTTCGCTTGTCGGCCCGAGATTGCTCGCGCCGCTCGGGACCGTGGCGTAATCGCCCGCCGAGGGGCGCGGCCAGAAATAGCGGGCGCCCTCAAACTTTTGCGCAAGGAGAGCGGAGCCCACGGGCTTGCCATCGCGCCATACCAGGCTGCCCGCGCTTCGCTTTGGAAAGGCAAGACGCGCCACGGCGGTCACGGCGAGGGGATAGGCAACGCCGGTCAGGAGCGTCAGAAGCATCAGCAGCCGCAAGGATTGAAGAATGGGTTTCATGGAAAAATGCTTTTTAAGCGAGGCGGAGGGCCACCACCGCGAGGTCGATCAGCTTGATGCCCGCGAACGGCGCAAGCAGTCCGCCGGCGCCGTAGATGAGCACGTTGCGCCGCAACACATGCGCGGCTCCCACCGCTCTGTAGGCGATGCCGCGAAGGGAAAGCGGGATCAGGGCGACGATGATGAGCGCGTTGAAAATGACCGCGCTCAGGATGGCGCTTTCGGGCGAGTGCAACCGCATGACATTGAGCGCCGCCAGCGGCCCTTGTGCGGCTCCGGCGGCGAGGTAAAGCGAGCCGAAGAGGGCGGGCAGGATGGCGAAGTATTTGGCCACATCGTTGGCGATGGAGAACGTCGTCAAAGCGCCGCGCGTCATGAGGAGCTGTTTGCCGATTTCGACGATCTCGATCAGCTTGGTCGGGTTGCTGTCGAGGTCCACCATGTTGCCCGCCTCGCGCGCGGCCTGCGTGCCGGTGTTCATCGCCACGCCCACGTCGGCCTGGGCCAGGGCGGGGGCGTCGTTGGTGCCGTCGCCGGTCATGGCGACGAGCCGCCCTTCCGCCTGCTCCTGGCGGATGCGCCGGAGTTTGTCCTCGGGCGTTGCCTGCGCCATGAAGTCGTCCACCCCCGCCTCGGCGGCGATGGCGGCGGCGGTAAGGGGGTTGTCGCCGGTGATCATGACCGTGCGGATGCCCATTTTGCGCAGGTGCATGAACCGCTCTTTGATGCCGCCTTTGACCACGTCTTTCAGCTCGATCACCCCCAGCGTCTGCGCCCCTTCGGCGACGACCAGCGGCGTGCCGCCGCGCCGGGAGATTTCATCGACGATACGAGCGGCCGATTCCGGGAAAACGCCTCCGAGCGATTCCACGTAATCGCGCAGAGCATGCGCCGCCCCTTTGCGGATGGAGCGCGCCGGGGCTCCGTCCAGAGCGGGGAAATCGACCCCGCTCATCCGGCTCTGCGCTGTGAAGGGGACAAACCGTGCGTGCGGCTCGGCCACCTCGCGGCCGCGTAGCGCGTATTTCTCCTTGGCCAGAACCACGATGCTGCGGCCCTCCGGGGTTTCGTCCGCCAGCGAGGAGAGTTGCGCGGCGTCCGCCAGCCGCTCTTCGCTTATGCCGTGGACGGGGAGGAATGCGGAGGCCATGCGGTTGCCCAGGGTGATCGTGCCGGTTTTGTCGAGGAGGAGCACGTCGATGTCGCCCGCCGCCTCCACCGCCCGGCCGCTCGTGGCCAGCACATTGCGACGCACCAGCCGGTCGATGCCGCTGATGCCAATCGCGCTCAAGAGCCCGCCAATCGTGGTCGGGATCAGGCAGACGAGCAGTGAGACCAATACGGGCAGCGAGAGATTCACGACGCCGCTCTGCCCCGCCGCCCTCTCGCTATACGTTGCGAAGGCCGGGAGCGTTGCCACCGCCAGGATGAAGAGAAGCGTCAGGCTCACAAGCAGGATGCCCAGCGCGATTTCGTTGGGTGTTTTTTGCCGCTGCGCCCCCTCCACCATGGAGATCATGCGGTCCAGGAAGGTATTGCCTGGTTCGCTGGTGATGCGCACCACGATCCGGTCGCTGATCACTTGCGTGCCTCCCGTGACGGCGCTCCGGTCGCCGCCGCTTTCGCGAATGACCGGGGCGGATTCCCCGGTGATGGCGGACTCATTGACGCTGGCGATCCCCTCGATCACCTCGCCGTCGGCTGGGATGATGTCGCCCGGCTCGCAAACCACGCGGTCGCCCGCGGCGAGTTCTCCCGCCGGGACAGATTCTTCCCGCCCGTCCACCAGCTTGCGCGCGTGGGTCTTTGTGCGCATCCCCCGGAGCGTGGCGGCCTGCGCCTTGCCGCGCCCCTCCGCCATCGCTTCGGCGAAGTTGGCAAAAAGCAGCGTGAACCAGAGCCAGAGGGTGATTTGCAGGTTGAAGCCGGAGAAATGCCGCACGGTGGCGAACGCCGTGAGGACCGAGCCGATGTAGACCACGAACATCACGGGGTTTTTCCACTGCACGCGCGGGTCCAGTTTGACAAAGGAATCCACGGCGGCCTGGCGCAGCAGCGCCGGATCAAGGAGCGAAGTCTTCGGTTTCATGGGATTAGAAAGTGCGCCCGGCCTGGGCTAGGAGGTGTTCTATGACGGGGCCGAGCGAAAGCGCCGGGAAGAAGGTGAGCGCGCCGACAATCAGCACGACCGCCATCAGCAGGACGGCGAACGTGACGCTGTCGGTGGGGAAGGTCCCCGCCGAGGGGGGGGCGGATTTTTTGGCCGCCAGGCTCCCCGCGATGGCGAGCGCCGGGGCCATGACGGCAAACCGCCCGATCAGCATCACCGCCGCCGTGAGAAAATTGTAGAAATCGGTGTTCGCGTTCAGCCCGGCAAAGGCGCTGCCATTGTTGGCCACGGCGGAGGTAAACGCGTAGAGAATTTCGCTGAACCCGTGCGGCCCCTGGTTGGCGAGGGAGGAGACCCCCGCCTTGGTGACGCAGCCGACAGCCGTCGCCACCAGGATCGCCCCGGCGGGAACCAGCACCGCCACCACGGCCCACGTGATTTCGCGCGCCTCGATCTTCTTGCCGAGGTATTCCGGCGTTCGCCCCACCATCAGCCCCGCGATGAAGACCGTCAGGATCGCAAAGATCAGCATCCCGTAGAGCCCAGAGCCGACGCCGCCGAAGACCACCTCGCCCAGCATCATGTTCACCAGCGTGACCATCCCGGTGAGAGGCGCGAGGCTGTCGTGCATGGCGTTGACGGCCCCGCAGGACGTATCGGTCGTCACCGTCGCGAAAAGCACCGAATTCATGACGCCGAACCGCGTCTCCTTTCCCTCCATGGAGGCCGTCAAACCCGTGGCCGGGTTGTGCGCCAGCTCCGAAGGCCACGCCACGGCGAACCCGGCGATAAACAGAGTGAGCATCGCGCCAAAAACCGCCCATCCCTGCCGCCGGTTCCCCGCCATGCAGCCGAAGGTGTGCGTCAGCCCGGCGGGAATGGCGAAAATCATGAAAATTTCCAGGAAGTTCGTCAGCGGCGTCGGATTTTCAAACGGATGCGCGCTGTTTTGCCCGAAGAAGCCCCCGCCGTTGGTGCCGATCTGCTTGATGGCGATTTGGGAAGCGGCAGGCCCCAGCGGAATCGTTTGCCTCGCCCCCTCCACGGTCGTGACATCGGCATACGGCGCCAGGCTTTGCACCACTCCCTGGCCCGCCAGCACCAGGGCGAAGAGGAACGAGAGCGGCAACAGCACGTAGAGCGTGGCCCGCGTCAAGTCGGCCCAGAAGTTGCCCAGCGTTTCGCAACTGCGGCGGGTCAACCCGCGAATCAGCGCAACCGCCACGGCCATCCCCGTCGCCGCGCTCAGGAAATTCTGGACGCAGAGCGCCAGCATTTGCGTGCCGTAGCTCATCGTCGATTCCCCCGAATACGCCTGCCAGTTCGTATTGGTCACAAAGCTGACGGCAGTGTTGAACGCGAGCGCAAACGGGATGTTCGGCAGCTTCTGCGGATTCAACGGCAGCCAGGCCTGCGTCATTTGGAGCGCGAGAACGGCGGCAATGCCAAGCGCGTTGAAGGCGAGCAGCGCGCCCAGGTAGCGTTTCCAGCCCATTTCGCTCCGGGCATCAATCCCCGCCAGGCGATAGATCAGGGCTTCCAGCCGCTTCAGAAAAGGCAAAGCTTTCTCCCCGGCAAAAACGCCCGCCATCCACCGGCCCAGAAGCGGAGTCACCGCAAAAAGGCCGCCCAAAAAAAGCGCCAACTGCACAAAGTCTCGCTGGTTCATAACGACAGAATGCCGCTATTTCATCGGAGCCGTGAGTTAAATGGGGGGCCAAAACCGTTAAAAAAGCATTAAACCGCCCCCCTACAGAGCCCCAAACACCCCCAGGGCGAGTTCCCCATGCCCGCTCTAACAGAGTTTGCACAAGAGGAAAGGGGCGCACCGGGACGGGCAGCCAAGCCCGCTTCAGGTCCGGGAAATATGTTTTTTGGTGGCGCATATTCTATCCGAATTGCCTTCGGGGTTATTTCGCCACTCCAGCCTAGACAGTGTCGTCACGAGACGGCAAGCCAAAGGAGAATGCACCGGATATGGA
>JBAWXX010000047.1:0-24578 GCA_037143855.1 Verrucomicrobiota bacterium
TGAGCGTCATTTTCCCCCATCAAACGTCCCTCCGGGACGAAGCGTTGTTTCCCGCCAATCCATAAGACCAATCCAACTGTGCAATTGGTATTACAAGGTAATAGTGTCCTGTTCGGCAGATTTCCCCTTCTCCGCTTGTTCTACTGCCCGCGATAGGTGCAGCGGGCGCGCGGGGTTTCCTGGATGACGATTTCGCAAAGCCCCGGACAGTGCGGCTCCAGCCGCCGCCACAGCCAGCCGCAAATCGCTTCCGCCGTGGGGTTTTCGAGCCCCGCAATTTCGTTCAAATAGCGGTGGTCGAGTTCGTTCACAATCGGGTTCATCGCCTCGCTGATCTCGCTGTGATCGTAGACCCAGCCCATTTGGGGGTCCACCGGGCCTTCCACCGCGATTTCAACCCGGTAGCTATGCCCGTGCATCCGGTGGCAGGGGTGGCCCTCCGGGACATGCGGGAGAGTGTGGGCGGCTTCGAAAAAGAATTCTTTGGTGAGACGGCAGACCATGATGGGCTTAAACTTCGCGGGCCGCACCCCGCTCTGTCAAGATTGCGTTGCCGGGGCCGGTTTCTTCGCCCGGAACGCCAGGCAGTCGTACACGAGCCGGTCGGGTTGGTAGGCGGCCTGCGAGCGGACGAGCACATGGAGCCCTTGGTGCTCGGCGCGCCCCTGTTGGGCAAGCTGGACGGCCAACTGCTCATGGAATTCCAGCGCCCCGACCAGGTCGCCGTCCTGGCAAAGCACGATGGGCCGCAAGCCGGGGATGACGACGATGGAAAGCGGTTTGAGGCTGCTGGCGACTTCCTGGGGCAGTTCCTCGACGATTTCGCGGACCTCGGCGTGCTTCGCCTCAAGCTGGATCATCCGGGCCTTGGCTTCCGGCGCCGTCGATTCCAGGGCGATGCTGATGGCGTCCAGCAGCGCATGGCGGACCTCACCCAGGTCGGTGAGCGATTTGAGATCCTGCAACGCGGGCTGCGTCTTGATCGCCTTGGCGAGCGAGGAAATCTCTTTGAGATACGCGTTCTTTTGCGTCTCCGGCACGAAATACATCACCATCAGGTGAACGGGCGCGCCGTCGGGGGCCCCATAGTCAATCCCTTGCGGGCTCCAGCCGACCGCGCAGACAACCTCGCCGTCGTGCCTTGAGCGGGCATGCGGGCACCCCCAGCCCATGCCAATGCCGGTGTTGTGGGCTTTCTCCCGGGCCAGCACGTTTTCGGTGATCCCCTCCTCCATGCCGATGTCGGGGATGGCCTCGATCAAGGCGGCCAGGTATTCCAAAGCCCGGCTCTTGTTGCTGTCCGGCAGCTCAATAAGGCGGCCTTCCTGGAGTGCGTCGAGGAGTGTTTTCATGGGCGAAGGAGGTTAGTCAATTCCGTATTTCCGGTGGAACAGGGTCTTCACATAATGCGTCAAAACGGAATAGGCCACCAGAAACCCGGCGATCCAGGCCCAGTAAATCGCGGGGAGCGGCACAAACCCAAAATAGGCGGCAAACGGCGAGTAGGGAAGCGCGGCCCCCACCCCCATGACCAGCACCGTCGTCACCAGCAGGAACGGGCTGGCGATGCTCTGGAAGAACGGAATCCGGTTGGTGCGGATGATGTGAACGATGAGCGTCTGGGTGAGGATCGACTCCACAAACCAGCCGGTGTGAAAGAGGGCGGCGGCGTAGGTATCGTCGGGTTTCACAGCCCCGACAAACCGGGCCACCACGTCCGCTGGCGCCGCCAAGCCGAAATCGTGGCACTTAAAGAAATAGAGCATCAGGAAGAAGGTCGCGTAGTCGAAGATGGAACTCATCGGCCCGATCCAGAGCATGAAGCGCTGGATGTTTTCGATGTTCCACTTGCGCGGCGTCCGCATGTATTCGGCATCGACTAAATCCGAGGGGATGCCGACCTGCGAGGCGTCATAGAGGAGGTTGTTGACGAGCACCTGGATCGGGGCCATCGGCAGGAAGGGGAGGAAAGCGGCTCCCCCCACCACGCTGAACATGTTGCCAAAGTTGGAACTCGCCCCCATGCGGATGTATTTGATGATGTTGCCGAAGACTTTGCGCCCTTCCAGAATGCCGTCCTCCAGCACCAGCAGGCTTTTTTCAAGGAGGATAATATCGGCCGATTCCTTGGCGACGTCCACCGCCGTATCCACGGAGATGCCGACGTCGGCCACGCGCATGGAGGGGGCGTCGTTGATGCCGTCGCCCATGTACCCGATGACGTGGCCCCGCTTTTGCAGGGCGATGATGATGCTTTCCTTCTGCGAGGGCGAAAGGCGCGCAAACACGCTGGTCTTTTCCGCCAGTTCGCCGAGATCCTCTTCGCTCAAGCCGAGGAGCTGGTCGCCGGTGACAATCTCTCCCGAATCCAAGTCCACATCCTTGCAAATCTTGCGCGTCACCAGCGCGTTGTCGCCGGTGAGGATCTTGGTGGAAACGCCCACCTCCTTGAGTTGGGCGATGGCCTTGGCGGCGGAGCCCTTGGGCGGATCGAGGAAGGCGATGTAGCCGAGTAGGATGAGATCGCTCTCGTCGGCCACGGAGAAAACGGTCTTGGTTTGCGGGAACTCCCGGTAGGCGATGCCCAGGACGCGGTACCCGTCGCGGCTGAGTTCTTCGTATTCCTCCAGCAGATCGTTCTTGATGAGGTCGATCATCAAGTGGACCTCATCATCCACCTGGTAGTGGGTGCAACTTTTGTAAATGTCCTCCACGGCCCCTTTGCAGATGAGCACGTGGTCCCCCTCATAATCGACCACCACGCTCATCCGCTTGCGCTGAAAGTCGAACGGGATTTCGTCCACCTTGCGGCAGTTGCGCTCCACATCCAGCTCCGTGTGGGAGAGCACCGAACGGTCCAGCAAATTACGCAGGCCCGTCTGGTAGTAACTGTTCATGTACGCGTAGCGCAGCACGTCTTCGCTGTCGCGGTTGGTGACGTCCACGGCCTTTTCGAGAATGACGCGGTCTTGCGTGAGCGTGCCGGTCTTGTCGGTGCAGAGAATGTCGATGGCACCGAAGTTCTGGATCGCGTTGAGCCGCTTGACGATCACCTTCTTGCGCGACATCGCCATCGCTCCCTTGGAGAGGTTGACAGTGACGATCATGGGCAGCATCTCGGGCGTGAGCCCCACGGCCACCGAGAGGCCGAAGAGGAGCGCGTCGGCCCAATCGTGCTTGGTAATGCCGACGATGAGGAAGACGACGCTCACCATCACCACCATGAAGCGGATCATCAGCCAGGTGAACCCGGCGATCCCTTTGTCAAAGCTCGTCTGCACCCGCTGCCCGGCGAGCTTCTCGGCGATGGCCCCGAAGTGCGTCCGGCTCCCCGTGTTGACCACCACGCCGCGCGCCGTGCCGCTGAGCACGTTGCTCCCCTGGAAGCAGGCATTCTGCAACTCGATGAGCCCCCGCCCGGCCACGTCGGCGGGCTCCGCGCTCTTTTCCACCGGCATCGACTCGCCGGTGAGCGACGACTGGCTCACAAAGAAATCCTTCGCGCTCAGCAGCCGCAAATCGGCCGGGATGATGGCCCCGGCGTTGAGCACCACGATGTCGCCCGGCACAATATCGCCCACGGCGAGATCGCATTCCACGCCGTCGCGGACCACCGTGCAGTCGGTCTGCACCATCGCCTGCAACTCCTCCACCGCCCGGCTGGAGCGGTGCTCCTGCACATAGGCGAGCCCGATGCTCAGGAAAATCATCCCGCCGACCACGATGGCCGAACGGTAGTCACCCATCAGGAGGGAGACGATACAGATGACGAGCAACTGGATCACCAGCGGGTTCTTGCAGCGCAGGAGCAGCTCCATCACGATGCCGAGTTCCTTTTTGTGGCTCAAGAGATTCAGCCCGTATTTCTCCTTCGCCGCCTCCACCGCCTCCGGTGAAAGGCCATGCTCGTTGACCCCCAAATGCGCCAGGGCCTCGCCCGGCGTCAGGCTGCATAACTCCACCAAACGGGTTTCATCCTCGGAAACAGCATGGGCCGCCGCTTTTGCCGCCTTGAGGAAGACCGTGGGATGGATTTTGCCTATGAGTGTACGGAACATAAAAAAAGACGCGCGCAAACGCCCTCGGTTTCGTTCTCTGAGATACGCTGCATTGTCAAGCCTTGAAGGCGAAGGAACTGCAATTTCCCGTTTTTTCCCAGCGCCTTCGCACGCCCGAGCCCTGCGCGGAACGTCACAAACCCTTGACGCTCCTACCCCGGCGCGTCATGTTGAGCGTTTCCTATGGCCATTGAAATCCAAACGCTGAACACCTCTGCATTGAAGTCCCGCGTGGGCGAAATGCGGAGGTATCTTTGACTTGCCACGGCTGCAATCGCGCCTCAGCGAACTGGAGAGCCGCATGAGCGCCCCCGACTTCTGGGACAACCGGGAACGGGCGCAGGCTTCCGTGGAAGAGGTGGCCTCGCTGCGCAATAAAATCGAGCCTTTCAAGGCCCTCGAACAGGGCATCGAAGACTTGGAAGTCCTCAAAACCCTGGCCCTGGAGGAGCATGACCCCGCCCAGCAAGCCGCGGCGGAACAGGAGGTCGAGGCCGAATACAACGCCTTCCTGGAAAGCCTCGAAGCCTTTGAATTGCAGAGCTACCTGAGCGGCCCCCAAGACCGCGCCAACTGCTTCCTCGTCATCCACTCCGGCGCGGGCGGCACCGAATCCTGCGACTGGGCCGACATGCTGCTGCGGATGTACCAGCGCTGGTGCGAGCGCCACGGGTTCAAGGCCGAAATCGTCGATATCCAGGAAGGCGAGGAAGTGGGCATCAAATCGGCCACACTCCAAATCACCGGCGAATACGCCTACGGCTACCTGGCTGCCGAGCGGGGCGTCCACCGGCTGGTGCGCATCTCCCCCTTCGACGCCAACAAACGCCGCCACACCACCTTCGCCAGCGTGGACGCCACCCCGGAAATCGCCGACTCGGTGCCCATCGAGATCAACCCTGCCGATCTGGAGCTGGACACATTCCGTTCCGGCGGCAAAGGCGGGCAGAACGTCAACAAAGTGGAAACGGCGGTGCGCATCACGCACAAACCGACCGGCATCATCGTCGCCTGCCAGGCCGAGCGCAGCCAGGGCCGCAACCGCGAACTGGCGATCAAGATGCTTAAAGCCAGGCTCTACCAGATCGAGCAGGACAAAAAGTGCGCCGAAATCGAGCGCCAATATGGCGAAAAAGGGGACATCGCCTGGGGCAGCCAGATCCGCTCCTACGTCTTCCAGCCCTACCAGATGGTCAAGGACCATCGTACCGGCGTGGAAACCAGCGACGTCCAGGGCGTCATGGACGGCGCGCTCGACCCCTTCATCCACGGCAAACTGCGCGGGCTGGTGAACAAGAAGGGTGCGGCGGAGGACGAGGAGTAGCCGTGATCCGCAGATTTCGCAGATGAACGCAGATTTTGCGTTCTCAAATTGGGTCTACCCAGCAGCTCAACGATTATTTTGAAGCGGGCGGGGCTTGTTGAGCCGGAGATTCCACCTCTCCCGTGATTTTGATCCTGTATTGGGCGATTTTCTCCCGGAGCTCCAGCGCTTTGGGATTGCTTGCCTTCACGGTTTTCAGGAGTTCCCGCAACTGCACTTCCAGCGGAGCGACGGCGAGTTTGACAAGCTCCTCATTGAGCGCCGCTTCTTTTGCGCGAACCACCGGCAACCCCTTTTGCGCTGCCTCAGCATCCGCAAAACTCAGCGCCACTTCCTCCAGTTTGAGTTAGACCAAGGCGCGCGCCAGTTCCTGCGCTTTCGCCTGGATGATAACGGCGGAAACATCGTTGGCGCCCGACTTCGGGGCATCCCCCGCAAAGGCGCAACCAAATCCCGTGAAAACCGCCGTGAAAACAACCATGTTTTTCCTTATTCATGGAACGGAATCATGGAAGGAAGCCGCTGGACGCACAAGCGCGAAGCACCTGCTTCCCTTTGCGTCGGGTGCAGTGAAAGGTGGTGTGAAATATCCATGCGGCGCGCGCATTGAGCGCCAAAGGCGCGGTCGCATACCAGCCTGGGGCGAAGCCCTAGGTATCTTGCCCACAGGTGGTTAGGGCTGAAAGCCCGACGCATTCCTCGTGGGTTTGATGCCTCGGGCTTTCAGCCCTAAACGCCTCTTTCCTCCAAGTCCTTTGGGCGTTGCCCAAGGCTGGTATGCTTACGGGCCTTTGGCCCTCCATGCACAACAAACTCACACCACCTTTCACCGCACCCCTTCGCGTTCTTTGCGCGAGCCCGATTTCCCGCTCAATCTGCGAAAATCTGCGCAATCTGCGGATCAAAACTCCTCCACACCCCCGCGTTGACACAGGCGGCAGGGCTGCATAGTGTGGTAGTTCCCATGAAAACCGTGATCGCCACCCCCGATGCTCCCCAGGCCGTCGGCCCCTATTCCCAAGCCGTCGCCGTGGGCGATTTTCTCTTTTGCGCCGGGCAGATCCCGCTGGACCCCGCCACCGGCGAGCTCGTCCCGGGAGACGTCAGCGCCCAGACCGACCGGGTGCTCCAAAACGTCGCGGGCGTGCTGCGCGCCAATGGGATGACCTTCGCAAACGTCGTCAAATCGACGGTTTTTATGGTCGATCTGGCCCACTTCGCCGCCATGAACGCCGTGTATGCCCGCTATTTCACCGAGCCCTTCCCCGCCCGCTCCACCATCCAGGTCGCCGCCCTGCCCAAGGGAGCGCAGGTGGAAATTGAAGTGATCGCCGCAAAATAGCCCCACGCCATCTCCTTTCCCGCACCTGTCATGACGCAAGACGAAATCCTCGCACTTTTCCGGCAAACCCACGCCCTCCTGGACGGTCATTTTCTGCTCCGCTCCGGCCTCCATAGCCGCCAATTCTTCCAATGCGCCATCCTTTTGCAGCACACCCCCATCGCCGCGCGCGTCTGCACGGCCCTGGCGGAGAAGCTGGCCTCCATTGAGGCCGACAGCGTGATCTCCCCCGCCCTGGGCGGGCTGATCGTGGGGCAGGAAGTGGGGCGCGCGCTGGGCAAACGCCACATCTTCGCGGAAAAAGAGGAGGGCAAGCTGGTCCTGCGGCGCGGCTTCACCATCGCCCCCGGAGAACGCTTCCTGGTGCTTGAAGACGTGGTGACACGCGGCGGCCGCGTGCAGGAAACGATTGACATCGTCCGCGCGCACGGCGGCGTGGTGGCGGCGGTGGGAACGCTGGTGGACCGCAGCGGCGGCAACACGCCCGATTTCGGTTGCCCGTTCGTGAGTCTCGTGCAAATGACACCCGAGACCTTTGAGCCGGGAAATCTCCCACCCGACCTCGCCGGAACTCCGGCCGTCAAACCCGGCAGCAAATAGGACATTTTTTATGGTAAACTGGATTTTGAAAAAAATCGTCGGTTCGAAGAACCAACGGGAAATTCGCCGCCTGCGCAAGGTGGTGGAACAAATCAACGCCATCGAACCGGGCTTGAATGCCCTCTCCGACGACGAGTTGCGCGACAAAACCGCGGCGTGGAAGGCGGAACTCGCGCAAATCAGCGACCTCAACGAACAGCAGGCCGCCCTCGACCGGATTCTCCCGGAAGCCTTCGCCGTCGTGAAAAACGCCGCCCGGCGTCTCTGCGGCAAGGAAGTGATCGTCTCCGGCCAGCCCATCGTCTGGAACATGGTCCACTTCGACGTCCAGTTGATCGGCGGCATGGTCCTCCACCAGGGGAAAATCACCGAAATGGCCACCGGCGAAGGCAAGACGCTCGTCGCCACGCTGCCGCTGTATCTGAACGCCCTCACCGGGCGCGGCGCGCACCTCGTCACCGTCAACGACTACCTGGCCAAGCGCGACTCGGATTGGATGGGCTTCCTCTTCCAGTTCCTTGGGCTCACCTGCGGCTGCATCCAGAACGACCAGCCGCCGGAAGTCCGCCGCGCGCAGTACCAGTGCGACATCACCTACGGGACCAACTCCGAGTTCGGCTTTGACTACCTGCGCGACAACGGCATGGCCACCACGAAAGAGACGCAGGTCCAGCGCGGCTACGCCTACGCCATCGTGGACGAAGTGGACTCGATCCTGATCGACGAAGCGCGCACCCCCCTCATCATTTCCGGCCCCTCCACCGTCACCACCCAGCAGTACGACCAGTACAAGCCCATCGTCGAGCAACTGGTCAAAAAGCAGGCCCTCCTGTGCAACCGCATCGCCAGCGAGGCCGAGCAATTCTTTGCCGAGGGGAAAAAGGAGGAAGGGGCGAAAGCCTACTTCAAACTCAAGCTCGGCCAGCCCCGGCACAAGAGCCTCCTGCACGCCATGGAGGACCCCGAACAACGCCGCGCCATCGAGAAAACCGAATTGTCCTACTACGGCGACACCCTCAAAGAGGAGCTTTTCCGCATCAAGGAAGAACTCTACTTCAACATCGACGAGCGGGCCCACGAAGCCGACTTGAGCGAGAGGGGCCGCGAGTTCCTCAACCCGGGCGACCCCAACTCCTTCGTCCTGCCCGACTTGATCAGCGAATTCGCCGAGATCGACCTCAACGCGGCCCTCACCGACGCCCAGAAGATCGAGGAAAAAGCCAAGCGCCAGGCCTTCTGCGACAAGCAGGCCGAGCGGATGCACTGCATCACCCAGCTCCTGCGCGCCTTCTGTCTTTTTGAGAAGGACGTGCAGTACGTCATCGAAGAGAACAAGGTCGTCATCGTCGACGAATACACCGGGCGCAAAATGCCCGGACGCCGCTGGAGCGACGGCCTGCACCAGGCCGTGGAGGCAAAGGAAGGCGTGCAGGTGGACCGCGAAACGCAAACGCTCGCCACCATCACCATCCAGAATTATTTCCGCCTCTACTTCAAACTCGCCGGCATGACCGGCACCGCCGAAACCGAGGCCAACGAGTTCCACGACATCTACAAGCTCGCCGTCATCGTCATCCCCACCAACCAGCCTTGCATCCGCAAGGACCTGAACGATCTGATTTTCAAAACGCGGCGCGAAAAATACAACGCCGTCGTCCAGGAGATCAAGACCGCGCACGGCCGCAGCCAGCCCGTGCTCGTCGGCACCGTCAGCGTCGAGGCGTCCGAACTCCTAAGCCGGATGCTTAAGCGCGAGAAAATCCCGCACACCGTCCTCAACGCGAAATTCCACGCACAGGAAGCCGAGATCGTCGCCCGCGCCGGTCAGCCCGGTTCCGTCACCATCTCCACCAACATGGCGGGCCGCGGCACCGACATCAAGCTGGGCCCCGGCGTCGTCGAAGCCGGTGGCCTCTACGTCATCGGCACCGAGCGGCACGAGTCGCGCCGCATCGACCGCCAGTTGCGTGGGCGGTGCTCCCGCCAGGGCGACCCCGGCCTCTCCCGCTTCTACGTCTCCTTTGAGGACGACCTCATGCGCAACTTCGGCGCCGCCGACCGCATGACCAAGATCATGGAGCGCTTCGGCATGAAGGAAGGCGAGGAGCTGGAGCATCCGTGGCTCAACAAATCGGTCGAAACCGCCCAGCGCCGCGTCGAACAGCGCAACTATGGCATCCGCCGCCGCACCCTGGAATTCGACGACGTGATGAACAAACAGCGCGAAGTCGTCTACGGCCTGCGCAACGAAACCATCGAGACGTCCACCCCGCGCAAGATCGTCTACGAAATCGTCGAGGAAACCATCCCCTTCAAAGTCAACGACTTCCTCGCGGGAGAGGACGCGACCGGGCCGAACTACTCCGGGCTCCTCAATTGGATCAACACCACCTTCCCGCTGGGGCTCACCAGCGCGAAAGCCGGGTTCGACGGCAAGACGCCGGAGGAAATCGCCGACGCGCTCATCGAGAAAGTCAAGAACGCCTACGAACTCAAGAGCCGCCACGAAGACACCGACGCCATCAAGAGCATCGAGCGTTACATCATCCTCAACGCCATCGACCGCCTCTGGCAGGAGCACCTCTACGCCATGGACTCCCTGCGCGAGGGCGTCCACCTGCGCGCCTACGGCCAGAAGGACCCGCTCATCGAATACAAAAACGAGGCCTACAACATGTTCGTCGAGTTGATGGCCTCCATCAAAAACGAGATCCTGCACAACCTCTTCCGCAGCACCTCCAGCCTGCAAGCCTTCGAGCAATTCCTCTCCAGCCTGCCCGCGCACATGCTCCAACAGCAGGGCGGCGGCGAAGCCAGCATCACCGGCGGCGTCGAAGAAGCGCCACCGGCGGCCAAGCCCAGCTACGAACTGCCCCTCCGGCGCGCCGTGATGAAGGTGAACCGCAACGACCCGTGCCCCTGCGGCAGCGGCCGCAAATACAAGAGCTGCTGCGGACGCCAAGCTTGAAGCTTGACCCAATTCGCGTTACCGCGCCAGCGCAAGCGCTGGACCTGCTTCGCGCTACCGCGCGTTGCGGCGGCTGGCGCACGCCGCTTCGGTAGGGGGGTGTAATGTTTGAAACGGGGTGCTTTTTGAGTGTAAGAACACTACGTCGTCAAATCCCGGGAAATACGGAAAAACCCGGAGGCATAAATCCCCTACTGCCCCGGCAGCGAGATCCCGCGCAGCTTCCGGTAAAGGCTTACCGCAAAGGAATCGGTCATCCCGGAAACATAGTCGCATATCCGCAGCAGCCGCGTGTAGGCGTCCGGCGCGGGGACGCGGTCCGGGCCGATGAACGCCTCGGGCACCAGGGGAAGCAGGTTGCGCCAGCGCGCTCCAATCGTTTTGCCATCGCGCGCGAGCGCCTCCACCGCCTCCACAAACAGATCGAGCAATCCGCCGATCACCTCGTACCCAGCGGCCTCGATCTCCAGCCCGCGCGGGTTGGCATAGAGCCGCGCCTGCGAGCGCCGGACAATCTCCTCCAGCGGCTCCGCCGCCGCGGTGCATTGGATGAGCGGCTGGTCGAACTCGCCCGCCAAAATCGCTTCCTCGTGAGCCAGGAAGGCGTCCCTCACCTGCCCGATCACCTTGCCGATGGCGATGGCCCGGAGAAATTCGATCCGCTCCTGCGCACCGCGAATCCTGGCGGCACTGGCGTCATATTTGGAATCCTCAATCACCGCTCCGAACGCGGCGCAGGCTTCCTCAAATCCGATCAATCCCAACCGGACGCCATCCTCGAAATCGACCAGCCGGTAGCAAATATCATCGGCCGCCTCCACCAGGAACGCCAGCGGATGCCGCCGCCAGCCCGCGCCGCAGGAAAGGAGCCCGGTGCGCTCGGCCACCTCCGCAAAGAGGTCCGCCTCGGCCTGGAAAAACGAAAATTTCTTGGTGCTCGCGCGCCGGTCGCCCGCTTCGCGCTTCGGGTGCGAGGGGCCGGGGTACTTGGCGAATGCTCCGAGCGTGGCGCACGTCAACTGGAAGCCGCCCCGGCGGTCCGGCATCTGGAGCCGCGCCAGGATGCGGAACCCCTGGGCGTTGCCCTCGAACCGCTCGAAATCGCGGAGATGCGCTGGGTTTTGCTTCAATTCGGCATGGGTCTTTTCCGCCACCGGCGAAGTGGCGAACCAGTGCCGGATGGCGTCCTCGCCGGAGTGGCCGAAGGGGGGATTGCCGATGTCGTGAGCCAGGCAGGCGGCGGCAACGGCCGCGCCGATGTCCGACGAGTGGAGCTGGGAAAGCCGGTGCCGTTCCACGATCCGCTCACCCACCGCCGTCCCCAGCGAGCGCCCCACGCACGCGGCCTCCAGGCTATGCGTCAGCCGGGTGCGAACGTAATCGCTTTGCGCCAGCGGGAAGACCTGCGTTTTGTCCTGCAAGCGGCGGAAGGCGGAAGAAAAAACAATCCGGTCATAATCGCGCTGGAACGGCGAACGCTGTGGCTCGTCACGCGCCTCCCCGGCTTGGCCAAGGCGGGCCGGGCTGAGGAGTTTCTCCCATTGCATCATCATGGGCTGAGCATCGCCCAGGAACGCGGCCCAGGGAAAGCGAAAAAGGCGCGCAAGATCGCCGCCGGGCTTTTTTCAACAGGCTGCTAAAACAGCCCGTGCAGCCAGACCAGCCCGGCCTTGCCGAGCCACAGCCACGCGCCAAAGTAGATCCAGGCCGCCACGCCGAAGCCGTGCCCCAGCGCCACAAACAGGCCGTCGCGCTCCATCATCCCCGCGCAGAGGAAGAGGATGGAGAGCGTGGGAAGGGTGTTCATCACCGGCACCATGATCGGCAGAAACAGAAACACGCCGCCGGAGGCAATCGCCGCGCCGATCCACCGGGTCATCCCCGGCCCGTCCCGCAAAAAAAGACACCGGGGCCGCGCCGCCCGCTCCATCCGCCGCACCAGCTTGACCAGCCCGCGCAGGATCTTCCCCCAAGTCTCCGGCGAAAGCTGCCGCCGCAGGACAAACGCCGGCAGCCACGGGTCGCGGCCCAGGGCCAGGCCGGCCCCCATCGCCATGATCGCCGCGCCAAAAGGCGTGGAGAGCCCGGGTACGCTGGGAACGAGGAACGGCGCCGCCAGCAGCATCGTCAGCAGGGCAAAGCCGCGGCCTTGGAGCATCGCCGCCACCTCCCCGACGCACAGCGCACGCCCGCGCGAGGTCTCCAAGAGTTCCTCGAGATCTTCGGAAAGGCGGCGGGCGGCGGGCGGCGTCATTGCAGCAGAGTCAAACGGCGGAAGCGGCCGCAAGCAAGCCTCTAGATTTCCTTTTCAAATCCCCCCTTCAAAACAAACTTGAATTTTCGTTAGCCAAGCGCCCGGCGGTTCCCTATGTTTGTAAACCCTATGCAAGACGAGATTGAAAAAGCCCTCCAAGCGGGCAAACTCACTCCTCACGTCGCCACCACCCTAGAGAAGCTTCCCGCAGGAACTTACTGTCTGCACAAAAGCTGGGGATTCGGGCGCATCGCTGAGATTAATTTTCTCCTGAACCAGGCGGTCATCGATTTCAAGACCAAAAAGGGTCACACGATGCAACTGGAATACGCAGCGGAATCGCTCACCCCGCTGGCTGAAGACCACATCCTCGTGCGGAAAGTCACCGACGCCACCGCCATCAAAGCCCAGGCCAAGGAAGACCCTGTCGGGCTCGTCCGCTTCATCCTCGAAAGCTTTGAAGGCCGCGCCACCCAGGACCAAATCGCCCAGTCCCTTTCCGGGGAGATCTTCAACGAAAACGAATTCAAGCACTGGTGGGACTCCACCAAGAAGCTTCTCAAAAAAGACGGCCTGATCGCCTTCCCCACCAAGAAAAGCGACGCCATAATCCTGCGCGAGAAGCCGATCTCCCACACCGACGAGCTGCTCGCCGCCTTTAACGCCGCGCGCCAGACCAAGGCACAGATCGCCGCCCTCGACCAGATCCTCAAGTGCACCGACGAATTCAAAGAGGGCAACGAGCTCTCTACCGTTCTCGCCACCGTGGAAGACGCGGCCCAGAAGACCCGCCGCCTGAACACCGCGCAAGCCCTGGAACTGATCCTCGACGCGGACGAACTCTGCCACATCACCGGCATCCCCCACGGCGAGGGAAGCATCACCTTGCGCGACATTCTCCAGGACGAAGAACGCCGCTTGCACGAGATCCTCAACGACGTGCCCGCCGCCAAGCAGCGCCGGGTCCTCGCCGCCTTCCCCGAAGCGTATGGCGAAGAGAAATGGGTGGAAAAATTACTTACCCTGATGAGCAAGAGCAGCATCCGCGTCGTCACCGAAAGCGCGCGGCTCCTCCTCGACCACGGCAAAAAAGAAGAGCTGCACCACGAGTTGGACCGCTGGCTTGGCGACCACACCATTTCCGCCGAAGTCCTCACCTGGCTTTGCAAAGAACGCGGCGGTGCCTTCGCCGCCATGGTGGACGCCCGCGTCTTGAGCGCCATCCTCTCCGCCCTGGAGCGCGACCAGTTCAATGACATCAAACGCGGCGGCAAGCTTCACGACCTCATGCTCGAAGACCGCGAACTCATCCCCGACATGCTCGCCGGGACCGAGCCGGAAATCGTCCGCGACACCATTCGCAAAGTCATGCTCTCGGGCGTCTTCGAAGAGCTCAACAAACGCTCCATCCTCGGGCGCATCGTCCGCATCTACCCCGCGATGGAATCGATGCTCACCGGCGACAACCTCACCGACAAACAGGAAGCCCTCATCGTCTCCTGGGAAAGCCTCGAAAAACGGAAAGCCGAGCTGGACGAACTCATCAACAAAAAGATTCCCGAGAACATCAAGGAAATCTCCATCGCCCGCTCCTACGGCGATTTGCGGGAGAACTTCGAGTTCAAGGCCGCCAAGGAAATGCAGCGCGTCCTCTCCCGCCGCCGGGCCGAAATGGAACGCGACCTGAGCATCGCCCGCGGCAGCGACTTCGCCAACCCGGACACCAGCGTCGTCTCCATCGGAACCACCGTCACCATCAAGGAAGTCGTGGACGGGCGCATCGACGTCTACAGCATCATGGGGGCGTGGGACAGCGACCCGAAAGCGGGGATTATCTCCTACAAGGCCGCCATCTCCCAGGCCCTCCTGGGCCACAAAGTGGGCGAAAAAATGGAAGTCCCCACCGAGCACGGCGACCGCACTGCGGAGATCATCAAGATCGAACCGGCGGCCCGCAAATAAAGAAGACAGGGAGACTCCCCGTCTTCTGTATTGCGCATCGGCCCTTCTCCGGTTAGGCAAATAGGCGTGTCCAGTTGCCATTCCTCTTCCGCCGTA
The DNA here is from genome assembly GCA_037143855.1 of Verrucomicrobiota bacterium. GTDB lineage: Bacteria > Verrucomicrobiota > Verrucomicrobiia > Chthoniobacterales > Chthoniobacteraceae > UBA695. The sequence goes on from JBAWXX010000047.1 coordinate 14,605, forward strand.
GACCAAGCCATCCGCATCGCCCTCGCCGAGGACATCGGATCGGGTGACCTCACCTGCCAGTATTTTGTCGATCCGGGCCAGACCGGCCACGCCCGGATTCTCGCCAAACAGACCGGCGTGACCGCGGGCGTCCGGCTCGCCGCCGAAGTCTTCCAGCGGGTTGATCCCGCCCTGCGCGTCGAGATCGTGCGCCCCTGCGGCACCCGCGTGGAACCCGGCGACGTGGTGCTCGAAATCGCGGGCTCCGTCGCTTCCATTTTGACCGCCGAACGCGTGGCGCTCAACTTCCTCCAACAGCTTTCCGGCGTGGCGACGCTGACCCGCCGCTTCGTGGACGCCGTGGCGGCGGCGCCCGGCGCGCGCGCCAAGATCCTGGATACCCGCAAGACCACGCCCGGCCTGCGCATGCTGGAAAAAGCCGCGGTGAAAGCCGGGGGCGGGACCAACCACCGCTTCGGCCTCTTCGACATGGTCCTGGTGAAGGACAACCACCTCGCCGCGCGCGACGACCTCGCCTTCCTCCAGGCGGCCATCACGCGACTCCAGGCCGAGCACCCCGAGATCCGGGTGGAACTGGAAGCGGATACCGTGGAGCAGGTGCGCGGATTTTTGACCCTGCAAGGCGTCGCCGTCATTCTCCTCGACAACATGACGCCAGCGGCCATGCGCGAATGCGTCGAGATGGGCGGCGGCCGGGTCCAGTTTGAGGCGAGCGGCGGCGTGAACCTGCAAACCGTGGCGGAAATCGCCGCGACGGGCGTCGATTTCATCTCCGTCGGCGCCTTGACACACTCGGCTCCGGCAATCGATTTCTCGCTCGACCTGCAACGGAAAGCCTAGTACCTTGTAACAAAGAAAATGGCGCATAGAGCGCCGGATTTTTGGTGTGGGCAAGGAGCCGAGTGCAGTGCCTCTATTCGATGAATACAGGCCCAGCCAGCAACGCCGCCCACGGCAAAAAGATGCGCAAAATGGCCTTTGTTCATTTTTCAACAGGCTGCTAACCGGAGAAGAAGTTATCAGGAAATCAGGGCCGCCCAACCGCGTAGCGGTGACCTTTCTGCCAAGCGCAGCGAAGCCACAAGGCGAAGCTTCGAGGCTTTCCGAGGGGATAACTCAGGAAAAAAATCTGGCGCCCCCGCTGGAGGCCGATGCCATCCTGGCGCGCCTGCCGGAATCGCGCCGGATCGGGCGCACGATCCTGGTGCTGGAGGAAACCGGCTCCACCAACGACGTGGCGGCCCAGCTTGGCCGCGCGGGAGCGCCGGAGGGAACGGCTGTTTTCGCCGAATGCCAGACCGCCGGACGCGGACGCTTGAGCCGCCGCTGGGAATCGCAGGCGCGCCGGGGTCTCTGGTTCTCCCTGCTGCTGCGGCCCGCGCTGGCCCAGGCCGACTGGGCGCGGCTGACCACGTGGGCGGCGGTCGGCGTCGCGCGCGGCTTGGAGGAGGCGCTTCCCGGCTGCCGGGCCGCCATCAAATGGCCCAACGACATTTACCTTGGCGGGAAAAAAGCCGTCGGCATCCTTTGCGAAAGCGCGGCGGGACCAGGCGGTTACGCCGTCGTGGGCATCGGCGTGAACGTCAACCAGACGCGGGCTGATTTTCCCGCCGAACTCCAGGAGCGGGCGACCTCGCTGCGCAACGCATCCGGCGGCGCTCCCCTGGACCGGCACGCCGCCGCCGCAGCACTCTTGCGCCAGCTCGACGCGCTCTACCCGGCGCTGGAACACGATTTTGCCGCCGTCGTGGCGGAAGCGCAGGCCCGCAGCCTCTTGATGGGGCGCACCCTCACGGTGCATACCCCATGCGAAACCTACGCCGCCCTGGCCGAAGCCCTGGAACCGGACGGGAGTCTGCGGGTGCGGTGTGCGGACGGTTCCGTGCGGCGAGTTGCCGGCGGCGAGGTGAGTATCACCGGCTGGCAGTAAAGGCGGCTTCCCAGAGAGGGACCGCCGGCATCGGGGCAAAAAAAGATTCGGGCCGCGCACGGTAAAAACAAACCCCTTTATTTAAAAACCCGTGCACGACCCGAATCACCCCCTCAACGAAAATTAAGACAGGGCCCCTTCCGCTTCGTTCAAAGAATTTCGGAAAAACGCGAGATTCCCCTGCCCCTCGCTACCCAAGCCAGCATTTCCCGCCTGTCGGGGTTGCCCTCAGGGAATGCTTGATTTTGCTGGATTAATATTTTATAGAGGAAGGGTTGCAGAATCTGGGGGTTGGCTCAGTCATTTTCATGCGATCCCCCTTCTCCCCAAAAGTGTTGGGTTTCGCTCCCCCTCTCTGCATTTACCCCACCGTTCCATGCATCGACACCCTGTTTTCGCGTCTGCGTTGAGCTTCCTTGCGCTGGGAGCCGTATTGCTCTCGTTCGCTTTCTTTTTGACCGATAATATCGACCGCCCGTGGGTTAACCAAATCGACTTCAACGGGGCCGTTTGGTCGCAAGCGGCGCATAACACGCTACGCGCGGGGCTCATGGAAACGCAGGGGGAATCCACCGGGTTCTACTTCGGACCGTTGCCGATCCCAAACACCGGGTATTATCTCCACCATCCGCCGCTCCTCCACCTGGGAATCGCCGCCTTGTTTGCCGTCCTGGGCGAGCACGAATGGGTGGCGCGGCTGGTTCCCATCTTCTGCTCCCTTTGCAGCGCCCTGCTCCTGTGGCTGCTGACGGCCAACACGCTGGGCCGCCGGAGCGCCCTCCTCTGCACGGCGGTTTTTGCCGCCCTCCCGATGTCGCTGCGGTACGGGACGATGGTCAACTTCGAGCCGGTGGTGCTCTGCCTGATCCTCGCCGCCCTGCTCAGCCTGCGCTACTGGCAGCAAACCGGGAGGCCGCTTTGGAAAATGCTCTTTTTGGGCAGTCTGCTGGCGGGCATGTGGGTGGACTGGGCGATGCACCTCTTTGCCCTGGCGCTCTTTGCCTGGTGGATGACGCGCCCGGGACGCCCCGAGCGGCGGCTCGCCTGGATGGTCCTTGCCATTACGGGAATGTCCGGGCTGCTCTACCTGCTGCACACGCAGCTTTTGCGGCCGGACGCCCTCCAGGATTTGCAGCGGACCTTCCTGGTGCGCGTGGCATCGGATGAAAAATACAAGTACACCTTCTGGCAATGGGCCGCCAAAGTAGGGGGCAGCCTCATCCGCCACTATCTCTGGAGCGGCTTGGCGGCGACGGCGCTGGGGGCGCTCATCGCCTACCGGCGCAGAAAAGAGCCCGGCGTTGCGTGGATTGCCTGGGCCGCCTTCATGGTCTTCGCCATGGATGCCGTGTTCGTGGGGGTGTTCCAAAACGACTCTTACATTCACGAATACATCGCCTTCTATTTCGTCACCCCCGTTTCCATCCTGGCGGGCATCGCCTTAAACCAGTTGGCGCAGACGTTGGAAGCCGCTCCCATCCGCTGGATTCGCCCCATGGGGAGCTGGGCCGCAGCACTCCTGGCGGCGGCGGGGATTGGGCTGGGGCAGGCCCGGACAAACACTTTGCAGGGGCGTTTTTGCATCCTGGATTTGCAGAAAAAGGAATCCGAGGCCTTGATCCCCTCGCTGGGGAAAACCATCCACAGCCATTTCTCCCCGCAGACACGGGTGCTCTGCAATTTCATGCCTTACTACGGGCCGCAACTGGAATACTACGCCAAGTGCGAGGTGGCTCCCAACCTCTCCGAACCGGGGGATTGGAAGCCATATCTTCAAAAAAAAGAAGGCGACGTGGGTGGGATTGTCTGGATGGGCGACGAATCGGCAGGAGAGATCGTCGCCAGCCTCCCTCCGGGAAAAAAGGAATTCGTGCGGCTGGAAAACGAGAGCTTCTGCGTCTGGAAACCCACCAACAGCGCCGGGAAACCGTTCTAGAGCGGTTTAAATTGAGGTGTTTACAATGATGCGGGAGCGTCGTGGGTTGATGCGCGGGCTCTTCAAGCGAAGCGGCTCTATTTTTCAATACTGCCCGAGCTTGAAAGACCGCGCCGCCGAGCAGCGTGTAAACAACAAAATTTAAACCGCTCTAAGGAACCGTCTTCTTCAGGGCTTCCGCCTGAAGTGGAGCTGCCCCACCCGCCGCCCGTCGCATTGGGTGATCGTCACCTCATAGCCGTCGATGGTCACCTTCTCCCCCTGCTGGGGCAGCCGGCCGATCAAGCGCGTCACATACCCCCCCACCGTACTCACATCCGGGCTCTCCAAATCCAGCCCCGCCGCATCGTTGAGCTCATGCAGGCCGAGCATCCCCTCCACCACAAACTCGTCCGCGTTCACCCGGCGAAACTCCGCCTCCTCTACGTCAAATTCATCCTGGATCACCCCCACCAACTCCTCCATCACATTGTCCAGCGTCACAATCCCCACCGTGCCGCCGTATTCATCCACCACCAGCGCCAGGTGCGCGTGCTTGTTGAGGAACAGCTTCAATAACTTCTCCAGCGGCATCATCTCCGGCACCGGCAGAATCTCGCGCCTCACGCTCGCCAAATCCGGCGCGGGCTCCCGCGTGAGCAGCAGCAAATCCTTGATGTGCACCAGGCCGATCGTATTGTCCAAATGCCCCTTGCACAGAGGGAACCGGGTGTGCCGCGAGGCTTGCGCGATTTGCAGGTTTTCCTCGAACGAATGCTCCACGTCCAGCGAGACCACCTCGCCGCGCGGCGTCGTCACATCGCGCACCACCAGGCGGCGCAGATCCAGCGCATTGATGAGAATCTCCTTGCCCACCGGCGAAACCTCGTCCGCCTTCTCGCTCTCCGTCAGGATCACCCGCAACTCTTCCTCGCTGTGGCCGATCTCATGTTCGCTGGCAGGCTGCATGTGAAAAGCGCGCACCAAAATCAGGTTGGCCGTGTTGTTCAGCAACAAAATCGCCGGCCCAAACACCATGGAAAACCAGCGCAGCGGCCGCACCACCCCCAGCGTCGCCGAGAGCGGCTTGCGGATGGCCAGGCTTTTTGGAATCAGTTCCCCCAGCACAATATGGGCAATCGTGATCAGCGAAAACGCCAGCCCGAAGGAGATGGTATGAATCAGCGCCAGACTTCCGACCCCCGCCAGATGGAAAAACGGCTGCAGCATCCCGGCCAAAAACGGCTCGCCCAGCCAGCCGAGGCCCAGGCTCGCCAGCGTAATCCCCAACTGGGTGGCCGAAAGATAGGCGTCCAGCTTCGAGATGATCTCCCCCGCCAGCTTCGCCCGCGCATCCCCCCCCTCGATCAGCGGCTCCAACTGCGTCGAGCGGACCTTCACAATCGCAAACTCCGATGTCACGAAAAACGCATTCAAGAGCACCAACACCGCGATGCTCACGAGCTTGAGGAAAATCAGGTCCGCCGACTCCCACTGCGCCCCCTCAACCGGGGAAGCGGCGGCTAACAGCATCAGGGTATTCATCTGGGCAAGTCCGCGAAAAAAAGGAACGGCTCGCCGCGAAGCCGCAGCGAGCCGGAAGATGATTTCAATCGTGCGCCGGAACGTTCACCGCCCCGGCCACGTGCCAGGAGTGTTACCAACTCGACTTCGTGACGCCGGGGATCATCCCATTGGAAGCCAATTCCCGGAAAGCGATACGTGAAAGTTGGAAGCGGCGGATAAAGCCATGGCGGCGGCCACTGGCGCGGCAGCGATTGACGAGCCGCACAGGGCTGGCGTCACGCGGGAGCTGCTGCAAGGCAACATAATCCCCCTTCGCTTTGAGTTCAGCGCGCAGGGCGGCATACTTTGCTACAGTCAGGCGTTTGCGTTTTTCTTTTTCGGTCCAGCTCTTCTTTGCCATAAATTTAGGAGCGGACAATCTAGAAGCCCCACGCCCTTTTGCAACCTTTTTTTTACAAAAAGGCGGGAGATGGGGCTCTTCGCGTCTCCCCTCCCCCGCGTCTTTCCCATTCCCCTGGCGCATATTTTTCTTTGCGTCGGAGCGCGCCTGCCTTCACACTCCCCCCATGCGCCGCGCGGTATACCCAGGCAGTTTCGATCCCGTTACCAACGGCCACCTCGATGTCATCGAGAGGGCCGCCCGTCAGTATGACGAAGTCCTCGTCGCCATCGCCCACAACGAAACGAAGACCGGCCTCTTTACCTTCGAAGAACGGGTCGCCCTCCTGCAGGAAGCCGTACAACAGCACCCTAATGTGCAAGTCACACAGTTCCAGGGCCTTCTGGTCGATTACGCCCGGTCCGTCCAGGCCCAGGTCATCCTCCGCGGGCTGCGGGCTGTCTCCGACTTCGAATACGAATTCCAAATGGCCCTCATGAACCGGAAGCTCGACAGCGACGTCGAAACCATGTTCCTCATGCCCAAAGAGGAATACACCTACCTCAGCTCCCGGCTCGTCAAAGAAATCGCACGCCTCGGTGGCAGCATCGACGCCTTTGTGCCAGATTGCATTGCCCGGGCATTGCGGAAGAAATTTTCCTCCCCGGGCCGCAACCCATGAAAATTCACCTGAACCAAATCCCGTCCGGGGGCACCCTTCACATTGAAGGGGAAGAAGACCGCGACATCCTGGACCTGCATGACGCCCTCGCCCGGCCGCTGGGCCCCGTCCGCTACAGCCTGGACGCTGGACTCTCCGGCAGCGGCCTCTTTGCCACCGGCACCCTCGCCGTTGATCTCGAGCTGGAATGCGTCCGCTGCCTCACCCGTTTTGCCTACACCATCGAAGTGCCCGATTTTGCCGTCCAAATCGAGCTTCCCCCCACCGAGACGGTGGACTTGACGGACGAGATAAGGGAGGATATTCTCCTCGCCCTGCCTCCCCATCCGCATTGTGACTGGAATGGCGCAACTACCTGCGCCGGGGTGCTGGAAATAAAGAGGATTCAGGAGCCGGAACCAGCGTCGGAACCCGAGGAAGCCAACCCTTGGACCACGCTTGACCTGCTCCCGAAACCCAAAGACCATTAGCAAGACCGCTAAAAAAACAGACCGCAACAGACGACAGAAAGATTCGATATGGGAGTCCCAAAACGCAAAACCTCGAAAATGCGCCTTCGCACCCGCAAAGCCGCCAACCGCTGGCATGCAGCACAGCTCGCCAAGTGCGGCCAATGTGGCAGCACCCTTCGTTCACACACCGTATGCCCCTCCTGCGGGTATTATAGCGGCCGCCAAGTCGTGACCGTCGAGGCCGCCTAAACGCCGCCCTTTTCCAGAGCCAGCCGTCCCCGTGACCACGTGGGACGGCTCTCTTTTTTCTCCACATCCGCACAGGGAACCGGTGATCCTATGAAAATCGCACTTGATGCAATGGGCCACGATGAAGGGCCACGGAAACTCGTGGAAGGGGCAGCCCTTGCCTTAAGCGAATTCCCCGAAATCACCCGGCTCCACCTTACCGGCGACGCCGCCAGGCTGGAAGCCGAACTCCAACGCATCGGCTGCAACGACCGGCGCATCGAGATCGTCCACTGCACCCAAGTCGTGGAAATGAGCGACCACGCCGTGGACGCCGTGCGCCGCAAAAAAGACTCCTCCATCGCCCGCGCCGTGGACCTCGTCAAAAGCGGCGAGGCGGAAGCCGTCGTCAGCGCCGGGCACACCGGAGCCAGCGTCGCGGCCACCACCATCAAGCTGCGCATGCTGCCGGGCATCGAGCGGCCGGCCATCGCCGCCACCATCCCGACGGAAACCAACTACTTCGTCCTGATCGACGCGGGAGCCAACACCGCCCCCACCCCTCGCCAGATGCTCCACAACGCCGTCATGGGGTCGATCTACTCCCGGCACATCCTGGGCTACCAGAGCCCGAGCATCGGCCTCATGTCCATCGGCACCGAAGAAGAAAAAGGCAACGACTGCACCCGCGAGGCCTTTGAACTCATCAAAGCCGCCGGGCTCAACTTCCGGGGCAACGTCGAAGGGCACGACCTCTTCCTCAACCCCGTTGAAGTCGTCGTCGCCGACGGATTCACCGGCAACGTCGTCTTAAAAACCAGCGAAGCCATCGCCCACGCCATCTTCGGCTGGCTCAAGCACGAAATCAAAAAGAGCCCCATCCGCATCCTCGGCGCCATGCTCGCCAAGGGCGCCTTCCAGACCATCCGCAAGCGGACCAGCGCCGACGAATACGGCGGCATGCCGCTCTTGGGCATCAACGGCGTCTGCATCATCGGCCACGGCGGCAGCTCCCCCATCGCCGTGAAAAACGCCATCCACATGGCCATCAAGACCATCGCCAAACAAGTGAATCCACACCTTGTGGAACAGATCCAACGCACCAATGAACAAGCAGCAGCCTCGCACCACGCGCCTGCATAAGCCGAAACGCACCGTCTCCATCATTGGGACCGGCAGCTACGTTCCGGAAAAAGTCCTCACCAACGCCGCGCTCGAAAAACTCGTCGACACCAGCGACGAATGGATCGTCACCCGCACCGGCATTAAAGAGCGGCGCATCGCCGCCGCCGGAGAAAGCACCAGCGACCTGGCCGCCAAAGCCGCCCTTGCCGCCATGGAAAAAGCGGGCGTCAGCGCCGAAGAGATCGACATGATCATCATCGGCACCGTCACCCCCGACATGGCCTTCCCCAACACCGCCTGCCTCGTGCAAAAACAGATCGGCGCGAAAAACGCCATCTGCTTCGACCTCTCCGCCGCCTGCTCCGGCTTCCTCTACGGGCTCGAAATCGGCCAGCAATTCATCTCCAGCCGCACCTGCGACACCGTGCTGGTCATCGGTGCCGACAAACTCACCGGCATCGTCAACTGGAGCGACCGCAACACCTGCGTCCTCTTTGGCGACGGCGCGGGCGCGGCCATCCTGCGGCACCGGCCCGGCTCCCACGGCATCATCCACTCCACCCTGGGGGCCAACGGCGAATACGCCGACATCCTCCACATGCCCGGCGGCGGCAGCCGGATGCCGCTCACCAAAGAAAACATCGAACAGCGGCCCAACACCATCCAGATGAGCGGCAAAGACGTCTACAAACAAGCCGTCACCGCCATGGTCAGCGCCGCCCACGAAGCCCTCGAAATCGCCGGCCTGCAAACCAAAGACCTCGCCTGCGTCATCCCGCACCAGGCCAACCTCCGCATCATCGAAGCCATTGGCACCCGGCTTGGCCTTGGCCCCGAGCGCGTCTTCTGCAACCTCCAACACTACGGCAACACCAGCGCGGCGGCCGTCGCCATTGCCCTTGACGAAGCCAACCGCACCGGGCGGATGAAGCGCGACGACTACATCCTCCTCGTCGTCTTCGGCGGCGGGCTCACCTGGGCCAGTTCGGTGATTCAGTGGTAGAATCACCAAATTCCACCCCTCACTCCCCCCAAGAACCCCATGCCAAAAAACACAAGGCCCCGGCTTGCCAAAGATTCCGGTGAGTGGTGGATGGAATATGAGGGACACACGACCAATGAGGTGCACCACTCCCCCAATGGCCGGTGGGTCTGCGCCATTTTCAGGCTGCAAGAGCGTGTTTTGCTCCTTCTGACCAACCCGGGGAAGCTGGATCTCAAGTTCACGATTCCCATCCCCCTGGTATGTGGAGTTTCAGACACCGGCGTTGCGGCTACCGTGGAACTTGCGGAAGGCGGAGAAAAACGGCTCAGCTTCTTCTTCCCGGATGGAGCCATCGCAAAGACCGAGCCGATCAAGGAACTGCAACAAACAGACCGCCTTTTCTTTAACAAGAAATTTTCGGAAGTGAATTTGCTCTCCGCCGGACGCATCCTGACCACGTTTCACTTCGGCGAACTGGAGGGCACCCTGGTCTCGAATGCCATCCTTTACAAGCGCAACGAGTGGATGCGCCTCCTGATCATTTCGGCCCTGGTTTTCCTGCTTCTCGCCGCAGGGCTTGTTGTTTTCCTTCTCAAGTAAAGGTATTGCGGGAGTTGCGGCATGCTGCAGTCCTGACGCAAAAGCTGGGTGCTTTCGGAGCGGATTGGAGCGCCAACGGCCCACAAAAAACCAGCCCAGGCCAATGGCCTGGGCTGGTGATATGGAATGGGGATAGGGGCTGAAGGCCTGA
>JBAWXX010000048.1:0-24286 GCA_037143855.1 Verrucomicrobiota bacterium
CAAGCTCCAGCTTGCGCCCGCCAAGCGTCGTCCCGTCCTTGCCTCGTCCATCAAAACCGACAACGCCCTTTGGTGGGACGGCTTGGGCAAGACCACCAAGCCAGCCGAAGTCAAAAAGCCCGCCGCGCCAAGCGCCGTGCAGCAGGACGATTATTCCTTCTACCAAAACAACGAAGTGACCAACCCAGACCTGAAGAAAAATGCGCCCAACAAACCAGCCACAGTGTCAGGCACTTCCAAATAAAGCGAAGGCGCGAGCTTTTCGGGCGGGAATGTAAACTAGTACCTTGTAACGCATAAAATGAAGAACAAAACGTTCATTGCTGGGCTAGCCACCCTGGTCATGGCGGTAGCCACGAACACGTGGGCGGAACTGTCGTTGCCCGCGGTCATTGGCGAAAATGCCGTGTTACAGCGCGATTGCCCCCTGCCGATCTGGGGAAAGGCCGACGCGGGTCAAACCGTCAGCGTTGAATTTGCGGGGCAAAAAAAGGCCGCGCAGGCCGATGCTGCGGGGAAATGGCGGGTGACTCTTGACCCTCTGCCGGCCAGTGCGCAGGGGAGGGAGTTGCTGGTGCAGGCCGGCGATCAGACGCTGCGAATTGGCAACCTGCTGGTGGGGGATGTCTGGCTCGGGTCGGGCCAGTCGAACATGCGGCTTTCGTTCGAGTATCTCCAGAAGGCCGCGGGCTGGCCCAGCACCCCGCCTGCCCAGCGTGAGCGCATTAAGACCGATATCGCGGCGGCCACCAACCCCTCCGTGCGCCTGTTCGTCTGCAAGACAAGCAATCGTCTCCAAGGCGAGGTGGACACCGACGGGTGGAAGGTCTCTTCGCCAAGTAACCTGTTAGACTCCTCTGCCCTCGCCTACTATTTTGCCCAGGAGGTGCTGCGCGACCAACGGGTGCCGGTGGGGGTAATCACCGCAGCGTGGGGAGGCACCCGCATTGAGTTGTGGACCCCTCCGGAGGCCTACAAAAAGTCGGACATCTTTGGCGGCGAGGCGAAGTCAGCCGGATCTCTGGTTCAAATTGACGGCGTGCCTGCGGGACTGAATTACGATCACCTGATCCGGCCCTTGGTTCCCTTCGCGCTGCGGGGCCTGCTGTGGTACCAGGGCGAGAGCAACATCCTAGAAGGCGACAAGCCCGCCCGCTACTCGGCAAAGATGGAACTGCTGATCGCCAGTTGGCGCAACGCATGGGGCCGGGAGGATATGCCCTTTTATTATGTGCAGCTCGCGCCGAATTTTTACAGCCGGTCGCAAAAGGTGCAGATTCCACCCGAGCAGTTGCCGGCTTTCCAGGATGTCCAGCGGCGGCTCTTAGCCGTGCCGCACACGGGCATGGCCGTGACCACCGACTTGGCGAACAACCCTGCGGACATCCATCCGCTCGACAAGTGGGATGTGGGCAAGCGGCTTTGGCTCTGGGCAGCTGCGGACTGTTATGGGAAAAAGGGAATTGTGCCCAGTGGCCCGTTATTCAAGCAAATGGAGGTTCGCAATGGCAAGGCGGTGATTTCATTCAACTTCACCGGTGGCGGGTTGGTGGCGCACCCGAGTGAACCGCTGCGTTACTTTGAGGTATGCGGCGAGGATGGCGTTTACCAGGCTGGCCGGGCCGTGATTGATGGGGACCGTGTCATCGTATCCCATGAAGCAGTGACTCATCCCGTGGCCGTCCGTTATGCTTGGAATGAGGGAATTGTCACTCCGAGTCTCTATAACAAGGAGGGATTGCCCGCCGCCCCTTTCTGTAGTACCTCTGCCATTGCGGAGCCCCCCGCGCCCGCGCAGCCGGGGAATCCCCCCCACGAGATGATGGGGAGTCGTAATGCTTTCCATGGCAAGTGAATAGCGCGCCAAGTAGCCCGTGCGCCAACCCCAAAAATTGATTTCTCCATCGCAAAAATAGCCCCCCCAATCCAACATGAACCGAATCATTCGTCCATTTATCCTTAGCAGTCTGCTAGTAGCGCCTTTGACTGGGCCCCAAGCGGTTGGCGCAGATGAGGCCAAAAACGTCGTGCCATCGGAAGGCAACCTGCGCAAGCCCAATATTCTGATCATCCTTGCCGACGACCTCGGCTACGGGGACGTGCAGTGCTACAACCCGGAACATGGCAAGATCCCCACGCCGAACATGGATCGCCTGGCCGCGCAGGGCCTTCGTTTTACCGATGGGCATTCGTCAGCGGGCGCCTGCACACCCTCGCGCTACTCGATTCTCACCGGGCGGTATGACTGGCGCAGCCGCCTGCAGCGGGGGGTCCTTGGCGGTTTTGGCACCCCCTTGATCCCGCCGAGCAGACTCACCATTGCCAGTCTGGCGAAAGAGGGCGGTTATCGGACGGCCTGCATCGGCAAATGGCATATTGGGATGAACTGGCCGATTGAGAAGGGGGATGATAAGTTTCTCGGGCTTGAGACATTGGAACAGATAGAGAAGGAAGCCGAGAAAACAAATGAGACCCCCACGCCCAGTGTTGAAAAGCTGGCCGTCGACGGCTTCTACACTGCACAGCCGATAGCAGGCTACAAAACCCCTGTGCCCACCGCCGAGCAACTGGCCGTATGGCGGAAGATTTTTTCCCAACCCATTACCGGAGGCCCGACGGCTGTTGGCTTTGACCATTATTTCGGAATGGATGTTCCGGGCTATCCGCCGTATTGCTTCATCGAGAACGACCGCACCGTGGGAGTTCCCTCCCAGTTTCTGTCGGCAAAGGATATTCTTCCCGCAGCGATGCTGGGCGAGTGGCAGGGACCAACTGTGAAAGATTGGGATTTTTATGCGGCAATGCCGACGTTGATAAAGCATACCGGCGCTTACTTGACCGAGTCGGCCAAATCGAAAGATCCATTCTTGCTTTACCTGGCATTGCCAGCACCCCACCAGCCTTGGGCCGTGACCGAGCCGATGCGGAAAAAAAGCGGATTGAGCCTCTATTGCGACTGGGTGATGGAGACCGACGCCGCCATTGGCCAAGTGCTCGAATCGCTCGATAAGAGCGGTGCGGCCAATAACACGCTTGTCATTCTATGCAGCGACAACGGCTACTCTCCGTATGGAATAGGGGAGTTGATCAAGAAGGGACATTATTCCAGCGGCCCATTCCGCGGTTGCAAGGCTGAGGCCTACGAGGGCGGTCATCGGGAGCCGTTCATCGTGCGTTGGCCGGGCGTGGTGAAACCCGGCACGGTGTGCAGCCAGACGGTGTGCCAGGTGGACATCATGGCCACAATGGCTGATATTTTTGGGGTGCGGCTCCCCGAGAACGCAGGCGAAGACAGTTTCAGCTTTCTGCCGCTTTTGAAGGGGCAAGACAAACCCATCCGCCCGAATCTCGTCAATCATAGCGGCCAAGGAGGGTATGGGATCCGGTGTGGAGATTGGAAACTGATCTTGGAGGTTGATAAGAAGGACAGGCGCCCGGTTCAGCTCTTCAATCTGGCTGAGGATATCGGCGAAAAGAAAGACCTTGCCGACCAATACCCCGAGCGGGTTGCCGAGATGCGAGCCCTGATGGAGAAGCTCGTCGCCAACGGTCGCAGCACGCCTGGAGCCAAACAGAAAAACGACGCTGAGGTGCGGTGGTTGCCGAAAAAGTTGTGAATCGAAAAGAATAGGCAAAGCAACCCTAACAGCCTGTTGAAAAAAAGAACAAAGGTCATGTTGCGCATCTTTTTGCCGTGGGCGGCGTCGCACGCTTGGCCTGTATTCCTCGAATACAGGCACTGCGCCCGGCTCCCTGCCCACGCCAAAAATCTGCTGCAAACTGTCCATCGTTCATTATTTCAACAGGCTGCTAAACACAACCGTAAGCAAAGAACACCCATCCCATGATGAAAACAGTGGGTGCTTTTATCTTAACTTTGCTGCTATCCGCTGGGTTGCACGCCTTAGCCGTGCCAGATACCGGTTATTTCGCCGCGCCTGCGCGCGGTTTCATCAGCAGGAAACCGGCCGCCAACTGGGAACACTCGCTCTTGACCGGCAACGGGACCATGGGAGCGCTGGTGATGGGCAATCCGTCGGACGAGATGCTCTATTTAAGCCACGCGGCGCTCTACCTGCCTCGGAACCAAAGCGAGAATCCCCTGGCCATGGCCAAGCATCTGGACAAGATTCGCCAGGATTGTTTGGCCGGGAGGTTCAAGGAAGCCGGGATGATGATGCAGCAGATCAGCAAGGAAAACAGCTATTGGGCTCAGCGGGATCCCTTCATCGGCGCGTTCGGCCTGCGCATCCAGCAGCCGGAAACCGATGTGAGCCGCTACCAGCGCGCGGTCGATTTCATGACGGCCGAGGCCCATGTGACCTGCCTCGGCGAAGCCGGGACTGTCCGCCGCAGCGTTTTCGTCTCGCGGGCCGATGACGTGATCGTGGTGCGGATTGCGGGCGACGGCAAACAGACGGCGAGTTTTTCCTTTAACGGGCTGCCCGCCGGGGCGGTTACGTATAACGGGATGCCTGCTGCCAACATGTATGAGATCAAGGATGTGGCCAAAAGCGTAAAGCATTCCCGGTTTGGCGTTGAGGGCGAATACCTCTACTCCCAGGTGCTCTTTGAGACCCAGAACCGTTACAACCCGAACAGCGGCTATGAGGGACTTGGCAAGATCATCGCCAAAGGCGGCAAGCGCCAACGGACCTACGATGGCTACAAAATCACCGACGCGGAGGAAATTCTGGTGCTGGTGAAGATCCGGCCGCTGCTCAAGGGGGAAACGTCCAATCTGGCGGCCATGGGGAAGGAACTGGAAGCGCTTCCGGCCGACTACGCCAAGCTGCTGGAGCCCCACGCGAAGGCCCACGGCTCCCTGATGAGCCGCGTCAGCCTCTCGCTCGACGCACCCCCGGCGGAGCGCGCGAAGCCGGCGGAGGATCTCCTCAAGGAAGCCAGGAAGCTGGACGCCCCTTTGGCCCAGCTCGAGCGGGCATTCGACGCGGGCCGCTATAACATCATTTGCTGCACGGGCTACAATCCGCCGAACCTGCAAGGCCTCTGGAGCGCGACCTGGCTCGCGCCCTGGGCTGGCAGCATGACTGTCGATGGAAACCTGCCGTGCGCGATCGCGTTCCTGTCCATGGGCAACACGCCGGAATTGATGGAGGCCTACTTCCGCTACTACGACCGCTTCATGCCCGGCTTCCGGCAGAACATGAAGGAACTCTACGGCATGCGCGGGTTCCATGTCCCGGCTCAGTTGACAACCTCGCCGCAGGAAACCGATTTCTCCCCGGGCTATCCGTTCTTGTACTGGCATGCGGGCGCCCCTTGGGCCTGCCAGTTCTATTACGACCACTGGCGGTATACGGGCGACAGGAAGTTCCTGGAGGAGCGGGCTTATCCGCTGATGAAAGAGACAGCCGCCTTCTATGAGGATTTCCTGACGGTCACGGATAAAAACGGCAAGGTGGTTTTCGTGCCGACCTTCTCGCCGGAGAACGGGCCGGCCAATGACTTTGACAAGGAAACAGCCATCAACGCGACCATGGAGGTCGGCGCGGCCAAGCAACTGCTGCGCAACGCGATTGCCGCAGCCAAGGAGCTCAACCGCGACGAGGATCTCCAGAAGAAGTGGGCGGAATTGCTGGCTAAAATGCCCCCGTACGAAGTGGGGCCCGACGGCTCGTTCCGCGAATGGCTCTGGCCGGGGTTGAAGGATTATAACGATCACCGCCATGCCTCCCATTTTTATCCGCTCTACGACGAGATGCCCTCCGAGATTGTTGACAATCCGGCGCTGGTCAAAGCCGTCGGCCACTCCGGGCGGGCCCGGATGGATTGGCACGAGCAGACCCGCTTCATGGCCTTTGGGGCGGTGCAGGTCGGACTTGCCGCCGCGCACACCGCAGATGCCGAGCTGGCGCAGCGGACGATCAACTTTCTGGGCAAAAACTTTTGGTCCACCGGCATGGCGTCATTCCACAACGGCGGAGAGCTGTTCAATATGGATCTCTCCGGGGGGTTCCCCTACCTGTGCGCCTCGACGCTGGTCTATTCCGATCCGGGCTTGATCCGGTTCTTCCCGGCCCGGCCAGCGCAGTGGAAGAGCGGTTCGCTCAAGGGCGTGCGCCTGCGCGGGGCGATCACACTGAGCGAATTGACGTGGGACGGAGCGAAAACCAAGGCTGTGCTGGTCTCGGACAAGGATCAGACCATCACGATTGCTGCGCTGGGCATGGAGCCGAGGCAATGCACTCTGGGTGCCGGCAAGGCTACGGAAGTAAATTTCGAAACTAGATAAAAACGAGTTTAACAATGAATAAGATATTTAACCTGCTAGTGGCCGCCGCGCTCTGCGCCGGCCTTGATGCCGAGTCGATGGCCCAGTCGCAAGCGGACGGGGGGGCGGCCCAGCGGATGGGCCGCTACAACGTGGTCTGGACCAGCCCGTCCAAGGACGCCTCGGGAGTGATGCCCATCGGCAACGGCGACATCGCCGCCGGGGTCTACGCCATCGAGAACGGCGATCTCTATTTGCTGCTCTCGAAGAACGACGCGTTCAACTACTGCGGCGACCTCTACAAGACCGGCCGGGTGCGGGTCTCCTTAAACCCTAATCCGTTCACGGCGGGCAAGCCGTTCCGGCAAACACTTGACCTGCCCACCGGCTCGATCCAGATCGAGGCCGATGGCGTCAAGTTCCGGATCTGGGCCGATGCCAACCGGCCGCTCTACCATGTCGAGATCGATTCACCACGCGATCTTGCCCTTAGCGCGCAACCGGAGTTCTGGCCGCGCTATGACCAATGGAAGCACCTCGACCCCACCCCGGATGAGCGGGTGGCGCGCGGCAACAAGGTGCTGTGGTATTTCAGCGTCGGCGACAAAAGTTTCTATCCCGAGGAAATAAAGAAAATCTACGGGATCGAGAACCCGGAGAAGATCGCGCCGGACCCGTATCGCTTCAACACTTTCGGCAACCTGCTGGAAATCCCGGGCGACCCGAATTTGCGGGCCAAGCACGGCGTGATCGCTTTTGTAAAGGAGAGGAAGGGGCGCAAGTTCGATATTCGCATCCATTCCCTCACGATGCAGACGCCCAATCCCGATGCGTGGGTGCAGGCGATCGAGAATCTGGCGAGCTGGCCGGTGGACCTCAAGCAGGATTGGGAGAAGCATAGCCAATGGTGGAAGAGCTTCTGGGACCGGAGTTGGATCATCGCCTCCGACCGCACCGTGCCGGCAGATCAGCGCGAGAAGCTCAACAGCGAGGCCAACGACAAGGGGCTGCGTGACGAGCCCGACGGCGCCGCGCTGGTCTCGCAAAGCTACAACTTTTTCCGGTTTGCCATGGCCGCCCAGAGCCGTGGTCGTTTACAGCCCAAGTTCAACGGCGGGCTCTTTACTCAACAGTATCGTCTCACCCCTTCGAACTCCTACGTCAAAGAAAATGATCTTGCAGGGATGAAGAGCAACTACCCGGGTGCGGAGCAACAGGGGGATGAATGGAAGTGGATGTCCGGTGTGGACTATCGTCCCTGGGGCCGGAGGTTTACGTTCCAAAACCAACGCTTGCTTTACTGGCCGCTATTGATGAGTGGGGACTTCGATCTGATGAAGCCCTTCTTCGACCATTATTGGAACGTGCTGCCGATGCGCAAGGCGATCACGCAAAAATATTTCGAGCACGCCGGCGCCTTCTACCGTGAGAATCTGATGCCGTTGACGGGCTCGGATTACGACTGCGGCATGCCGCCCAAGACCAAGCCGGGGGAGAACGTCAAGGGCGACTACCACTCCTATTACTTTACCAGCGGCCTGGAGACGGTCGCAATGATGAGCGACTACGCCTATTACACCGGCGACGCGAAGTTCCGCGACGAGGTGTTGGTCCCCTTCGCGCGCGAGATTTTCCTCTTTTTCGACAAACATTACCAGCGTGGGCCGGACGGCAAGCTGCGCCTCGATCCCTCCCAGGCAATCGAGACCTGGTGGGTCACGGTCAATCCGGCACCCGATGTAGCTGGCCTGCGATTCTGTCTCGACCAGTTGCTGGCGATGAAGGCGGGCACACCGGAGGATCAGGCGGCTTGGAAAAAGTTCCGCGCCGAAATCCCCGAGGTGCCGATGCAAACGATTCAGGGTCGCCAAGCCCTTGCGCCCGCGGAAAAGTATGAGCACCAGGGCAACGGCGAGAATGCCGAGCTCTATCCCGTATTCCCGTTCCGCTGCTATGGGTTGGCCTTGGGCAGCAAGGATTTGGTCCAGTGGACGATGCAAAACCGGACCTGCAAAGACACCTTCGGCGGCACCTGCTGGACTCAAGACCAGATCGATTGGGCCTACGCGGGCAATGCCGAGGAAGCAGCCAAGGGTCTGGTTCGCCGTTTTCGCATCGCATCGCCCTCCGTGCGGTTTCCCATCTACGCCAGGGAAGGAGCCGACTCGGTGCCCGACTGGGATCATTTCGGCTCCGGCTCGATCGCGCTGCAGCGGATGCTGGTTCAGGAGGGCCAGGGCAAGATCAATCTGCTGCCGGCCTGGCCTGCGGAATGGGATGTGGACTTCAAGCTGCACCTGCAAGGCGGCACGGTGCTGACCGGCACCGTGAAGGACGGCAAGCTGGTGGCTTGGGATATCACGCCGACAGCGCGCAAGGCCGATGTGGTCGTCTGCGGCCCCGCCAAATCTCAAACGGCTGCAACGCCCGGCTCCAAATAAAAATCGAATTGAACCGGAAAACAGAGCATATCAGCGAGAAGCATCCATCATAAAAAAAACACCGATGAAAATAATCCGCGCGATGATCTTAATGGCGTTCGCAGCCTCGGCGCTTTCGGCCTTTGCTGTGACGGAGGCTGATTTGTTCGCCGCCCCCAAGCGGGGTTTTGTGAGCCGCAGGCCGGCCTTCAACTGGGAGCATTCGCTGGTGGCCGGCAACGGGGTAATGGGCGCGCTCGTAGCAGGCAACCCTTGTGACGAAACGATCTATCTCAGCCACGCGGCCCTCTATCTGCCAAGGGAGAAAAGCGACAACCCCCTCGACATGGTCAGTCATCTCGGCCAAGTCCGAGAAGACTGCCTCAAGGGTAATTTTAAGGAGGCGGGTTTGATCAACGAGGTGATGTACAAGGAACACATTGCCAAATACGGTTACCATTCACATCTGAACGATCCCTTCATCGGCGCGTGCGCCTTGCGAATCGAGCAGCCGGAGACCGATGTCAGCCGCTACCAGCGTTCGGTGAATTTCATGACCGGCGAGGCCCACGTCACCTACACCACCGCAGCCGGAACCTTCAGGCGCAGCACGTTTGTCTCGCGGGCTGACGATGTGATCGTGGTACGGCTGGCGGGCACCGGCAAGCAGACTGCGGCGATCCAGTTCACCGGGCTGATGCCGCAGAAATTCTCGGAAATGCAGGAAGTGCTCAAACGGGTGAAGAGTTCCGAGCAGCGCGTCCTCGACAAAGGTTTTTACATCTACTTCCGTAATGTGTTTGCCACCCCCAACGCCGAGAATCCCGTGCGGGGGTACGAAGCGGTTGGCAAGTTTATTCCCCGGGGCGGAACCCCTGGGCGGACCTATGAGGGCCATAAATTCAACAATTTCGATGAGCTGCTGGTGCTCATCAAGATCCGGCCACTCCTGACGGCCGGCAATGAAACCTCCAATCTGGAGGCGATCCAGAAGGATTTGGATGCGCTGCCGGCCGATTACGACAAGCTGCTGGTGCCGCATGCCAAGATCCACGGCGAGCTGATGAGCCGCGTCAGTTTCTCGCTGGATGCGCCGGCAGCCGACCGCGCCAAAGCCTCGGAAGACCTGATCCAGGAGTCCAAGACGCTGGAGAGTCCCCTGGCCCAGTTGGAGCGGGCTTTTGATGCCGGACGTTACAACATCATTTCCTCTACCGGCTATAATCCGCCGAACCTCCAGGGCCTTTGGAGCGGCGTCTGGTTTGGGACCTGGGGCTGCACGATGACCATCGACGGCAACCTGCCCTGCGCGGTTTCATTCAATTCCATGGGCAATACACCCGAATTGATGGCGCCCTATTTCCGCTATAACGAGCAGTTCCTGCCCGGTTTCCGCAAGAATATGCAGGAAATCTACGGCATGCGCGGGTTCCTGATTCCGGGGGCGATCACGACCTCGGCGCGATTTGTGGGCGTTTCGCCGACCTACCCGTTCTATTTCTGGCAAGCCGGGGCGGCTTGGACCTGCCATTACTACTACGACCACTGGCTTTATACGGGCGATCGCAAGTTCCTCGAAGAGCGCGCCTATCCGCTGATCAAGGAGGCTGCTGCCTTCTACGAGGATTTCCTCACGATTACCGACAAGAACGGGAAGGTGGTATTCGTGCCCTCCTACTCTCCGGAGACGGCGCCCGTGCGCGCCAGCGGCGAGAGGATTGTCACGGCAATCAATGCGACGATGGAAGTTGGCGCGGCCAAACAACTGCTGAGCCACGCGATCGCCGCCGCCAAAGAGCTGGGCCGCGACTCGGAGTTGCAAAAGAAGTGGGCGGAGCTGCTGGAGAAAATGCCTCCCTACGAAGTCGGCGAGGACGGCTCGTTCCGGGAATGGCTCTGGCCGGGGTTGAAGGATTTCAATGAGCACCGGCACGCGTCGCACCTTTACCCGCTTTATTACGAGATGCCCTCCGAGATCGTCGAGAATCCGGCGCTGGTCAAGGCGGTTGGCCATACCGGGCGGGAACGGATGAAGTTTCACGAGCAGGGGGGCCAAATGGCGTTCGGCATCGTGCAGGTCGGGCTGGCCGCCGCGCATGTCGGTGACGCGGAACTGGCGCAACGGGCGATTAACGAGCTTGGCAAACGCTACTGGTCCCAAGGGATGGGTTCCTATCATTGCCCTGGCACCATATTTAACACGGACATTTCCGGCGGGCTTCCCTATCTATGCGCCTCAACGCTGGTTTATTCCGATCCCGGCGTGATCCGCTTCTTCCCGGCCCGGCCGCCGCAGTGGAAGAGCGGGTCGCTCAAGGGTGCCCGCCTGCGCGGCGCTATTACCCTGGCCGAATTGACGTGGGACGGGGCAAAAGCCAAGGCGGTGCTGGTTTCGGACAAGGACCAGACCGTCACGATCTTCACGCCAGGGGGTGAATCGCGGAAATGTTCGCTAACCGCCGGTAAGGCGGCGGAACTAAGCCTTGAAGCCAAGTAACTCGAAAAAGACAAATCTGAAAATGCCTCCGAGATAATCGATCCAAACCGTGCATACCGTGAGCAAAAGGAAATGAGAAATCATGAAAAACAGAATCGCGATTTGGCTGGTTGTTGTGGTGGCGGTCTGTGGCTGGCAGGGGGCTAAGGGCTCGGAAACCCGGGTCGAAGCCCTCCGGTGTGAGGGGATTGAAAACCCGCAGGGCATCGACGCGGCAAAGCCCCAGCTTTCCTGGATGCTCCAGTCCGACGAGCGGGGCCAGAAGCAGACGGCCTGTCAGATCCTCGTCGCCTCTTCGATGGAAAAGTTGGCTCACGACGAGGGCGATCTGTGGGATAGCGGCTGCGTCGAGACCGATCAATCCACGCGCTTGCCGTATGCGGGGAAGTCGTTGGGTTCGCGAGCAGAGTGTTTTTGGAAAGTGCGTGTCTGGCTTGCCCTGAGCGGAGCCGAAGGGGATGCGCACGAGAAGCCCACTGCGTGGAGCTCGCCCGCACGGTGGACCATGGGTTTGCTTGCGCCGGAGGACTGGAAGGGCGTTTGGATTAGCGCTTCCAAGTGGTTTGCCCCTTGCGGGTACGGATGGACCAGCCTGCCCTTTAAAACGGAGGATTCCCCCGCTTGGATCCGGGTGGATCTGGGGCAGTCGCTCCCGATCGACAAGGTCAAATTAGTTGCGCTCGATCGCGAATCGTTCCCCTTGCGCTTCCGGATCGAAGCCGGTGAGGACTTCGACTTCACCACGTTCCACGTCGTTGCCGATTGCGGCGCGGCGGATTACGAGCTGGGGTCAAGCGGTACGGCCGAGTTCCCCGCCAAGGGCCTGAAGGCTCGTTACGTTCGTATTTTGGTGCTCAAATCTCCCGTCTCCCAAAAGAGCGCATCGACAAAGGGCAACCCCCGGAAAAGGCCAGCCTCCGATGCGAACTCAGCGTCAAAGGAATCTGCGCCTAAAGATAGTTTTCAAACCCGGCTCCGGCAGCTGGAGGTCTGGTCCGGCGGGAGCAACGTGGCTCTGTATCGCCCGACCATCGATACGGGCGGCGGCGGGAATAGTGGGTTTGTGGTGGACGGCATGCCTTCCGCCGACATGGGCAAAACCTGCCCGCCAGATGCCTGTCCCAATTCGCAGGCGCCCATGTTACGCAAGGCGTTCACGCTGGAGCGGCCGGTGAAGCGGGCGGTGCTCTACTATGCCGCGCAGGGAATGGCGGACCTGTCGCTCAACGGAGCCCGGGTGGATGATACCCTCCTCGGCCCTCCATTTGTCGATTATTCCAAGCGGATCGTTTATCGCACCCTGGAGGTGACCCGGCTGCTTGTCGGTGGGCCCAACGTCCTAGGGGCCATGCTGGGCAACGGCTTTTTCAGTCCGCCGAGTTGGGGGCGAGGGTGTTGTGGGGGGCATGGTCAGCCGAGCTTGCTGGCCCAGCTTGAGGTGGAGTTCACCGATGGTACCCGGCAGCTTATCGTATCGGATCCAACCTGGAAGTGGGCTCGAAGCGAGATCGTAGCGAACGACCTTTGGTTGGGCTATACCGAAGATCGACACCTTGCCCAGCCCGGCTGGGACAAGCCCGGCTTCGACGATGCAGACTGGCGCGCCGTCGGGCGGGTCGAACCGTTGGGCGGAAAACTCTGTGCGCCCATGGGGGCGTCGGTTCGCGTCCTGGGGCAACTCAAACCCAGCCGGGTGGAAGGCGACACTGCGTATTTCGACGTGTTGTCGGCGGGTTGGCCGCGGTTGGCGATCGAACATGGCAAGGCCGGGCAGGTGATTGATGTCCAGGGCGATTGCGGGATGCCTGCCTGCCATTTTACCCTCGCCCAAGACGGCCCGGCAGTGCTGGAACCGCGGTTCATCTGGGGCTCCGGGCCGCTCAAATTGCAGGTCAGGGGGCTGACCGAGCCTTTGAAGGCAGAGCAGGTCTGCATTCAGCGGGTTGGAGCTGATTTGCGCCCAGCAGGAGCCTTCCATTGCTCCAACCCGTTCCTGAACCAGTTGCATGAGGCAGTGCTGCGCACGCATCTCAATTACAACGTCGATCTGCCGATGGATCCGATGCGGGAAAAACAGGCCTGGACGCAAGACGCGGAAGGCTTTTTTAACACCGCCGTTTACCTGACCGATGTCGAGGGCCACTACCGGAGGTGGTGGTGGGATATGGCCGACAACCAACTCCCCAATGGTCTGCTCGGTGCCGTCGTGCCGAGGGTTCGGAGATTGGCCAACGATTGGAACTGTCCTTGGTGGAGCGGTGTGCTGGTTTGGCTGCCGTGGGAGCATTATCTCTATTACGGAGACCGCCGGATGCTGGAGGAAGCCTACGAGCCGATGCGCCAATACGTCGATTTCCTCGACCGCCTGGCGGCGGCAGGGGGTGGCGTGAAGGCAATCAGCTACTATCCCGACTCAAGAATCTTCCAGGATGCGCAGGCGGCCAAGGAACGCATGTTGGTATGGACTGGGGCGGGGGATTGGATGCGGCCGGCTGACGGCCCGCCGGATCAACTCCTGAACATGGTGGCATGGTACCACTATGCCCAAATCGTCAGCCAGACAGCGGCGATGCTGGGCAAACCCGACGAGGCGGCCCGATATGCGGCGATGGCCGAGGACGTAAGGCAGCGGACCAATGCCAAGTTCCTCGAACCGATGACGGGGCTTTACGGAAATAACCCCAAGAGCCAGTCGGCGCAGATTCTGCCTTTGGCACTGGGTCTGGTTCCGGAAGCCGTCCGTCCGCTGACGCTGCAACGGCTGATTGATGCGATCCACGCCCACAAGGACCATCACGCCTGCGGATTTGTCTCGCTGACGTATCTTTTCCAGACCTTGACCGAAACCTACGAGTCGGCGCTGGCCAACCGCATCGTCAATCAGCCTGACTATCCGAGCTGGAAAACGCTGATGCACGATGGGGTGCTTTTCGAGAACTGGCATGGCCAGTTTGCCCAGATGCCAGCCTGCGGCGGGTCGGTGGGGCGCTGGCTCTACGAAGCGGTGCTGGGCATCCGGCCCGATCCCGCAGGTCCCGGGTTCAAGCGATTTATCCTCGCGCCCCAGCCCGATCCGGCCACCGGCCTGACCTCGGCCGAGGGCTGGTATGATTCACTCTATGGGCGGATCGTTTCGAAATGGAAGATTGCGAACGACACATTCGACCTGGAGATGACGGTGCCAGCTAACACCGTGGCGACCGTGCGCATCCCCACGGCCAAACCCGAAGCGGTGATGGAAGGCGGGCGTCCGGTGGCTCAGGCTGTCGGTGTGAAAGTTCTGCGGCGGGAGCCGGGGGCGCTCTTTCTGGAAGTCGGCGGCGGGCGGTATCGATTTAAAGCTTCCGCGTCGACGGAGACTGTTTTGAAGTGAAATTCGAGTAGCACTAAACAATTGAAACAAAACTTAAACACCAGAGATTTTCTTGATGAAGAATATATTTAACCTAATCGTGGCCGCCGCGTTCTGCATGGGCTTCGGCAGCCAGGCAATGGCCCAATCTCGCGCAGACACCGAGGCGGCCGACCGCATGGGCCGCTACAATGTGGTGTGGAACAGCCCGTCCAAAAATGCCTCGGGGGTGATGCCCATCGGCAACGGCACGATCGGCGCGGGGGTCTACGCCATCGAAAACGGGGATCTGTATCTGCTTCTCTCCAAGGACGACGCGTTCTGTTACAGCGGCAATATCTACAAGACCGGCCGACTGAGGGTCTCGCTCAGCCCCAATCCTTTCTTGGCGGGCAAACCGTTTCGCCAAACGCTTGATTTGCCAACCGCTTCGATCCGGATCGAGGCCGACGGCGTCAAGCTGCGGATTTGGGCGGACGTCAACCGGCCGCTGTACCATGTCGAAATCGACTCGCCCCGCGCACTCTCGGTGAGTGCCCAGCCGGAGTTCTTCCAAGGACTGACCCAGTGGAAAGGGGTTGATCCGACTCCCTACCAGCGCGTGGACCGCGCCAATCATGTGCTTTGGTATTTCGCGGTAGGCGATAAGAGCGGCTATCGAGAGGCGGTTGCGGCCTCTGCCAAGGGGGCATGGACGATCGAAGACCCTGAAAAAATCCTGCCTGATCTTTGGCGGTTCAACACCTTCGGTAATTTGCTGGAGAGCCCGGGCATGACGCTCCGCGACGGCGCACTCTGCGGACAGGGGTGCAAGTTCGACCTGCGCGTCCATTCCTACACCAAGCAGACTCCGGATCTGAATGTCTGGATTCAGGGGATTGAAGAGCTGGCGGCAAAGCCGGTGGACCTTGCCGCGGATTGGGAAAAGCACTGCCAGTGGTGGAGCGGCTTCTGGGGCCGGGGCTGGATCCTCGCCTCTGATCGTACTGTGCCAGCCGACCAGCGCGAGCGATTCAACGGCGAAGCCAACGCCAAGGGGTTGCGCGAAGAGCCCGACGGCGCCGCCTTGGTGGCCCAGAGCTACAACGTGTTTCGCTTTTTCATGGGCGCCCAGAGCCGTGGGCGGTTCCAAGCCCGGTTTAACGGGGGGCTTTTTACCCAGCAATACCGGTTGAGCGACAGCTCTATTGCCGGAGTGGTGAAAAAGTACGGCGACGTAAAAAAAGTCTATCCGACGGCCACCCAGCAGCCCGATGGCAGTTGGCTGGCGAGCGAGAATGAGCGGGCATGGGCACCGAAGTTCACCTTCCAAAACCAGCGGTTGCTCTACTGGCCGTTGCTGATGAGCGGCGATTTCGATCTCATGAAGCCGTTCTTCGACCACTACTGGAATTTGCTGGAGATGCGCAAGCTCATCACCCAGAAACACTTCGGTCACCAGGGCGCCTTTTACCGCGAGAACATGTGCCCGGTGACTGCCACCGATGGCTGGACTCCGCCACCGAAAACCAAGCCGGGGGAGCAATACGAGGGGAACTACTTCGACTATTACTTCACGAGCGGCCTCGAGATGGTGGCCGTGATGACCGATTACGTGAACTACACCGGGGATGTGAAGTTCCGTGACGAACGGTTGGTCCCCTTCGCCCGTGAAATCCTGCTCTTCTACGACCAGCATTATCAGCGCGACCGTAACGGCAAGCTTCGCCTCGATCCGTCCCAAGCGATCGAGACATGGTGGATTACCGTGAACCCGGCCACCGATGTGTCCGGTCTGCGCTTCTGCCTAGACCAGTTGCTGGCGATGAAAGCGGGGACGGCGGAGGATCAGATGCGGTGGAAGAAGTTTCGTGCCGAAATCCCCGAAGTGCCAATGCAAACGATCCTGGGGCGTCAAGCCATTGCGCCGGCGGCGCAATGGGAAAAACAGGGCAATGGCGAGAATGCCGAACTGTATCCTGTATTCCCGTTCCGCTGTTATGGATTCGCCCTGGGAACCAAGGACTTGGTCGACTGGACGATGCAAAATCGGACCTGCAAGGATACTTTCGGCGGCATGTGCTGGACCCAGGATCAGATCGGGTGGACGTATGCGGGCAATGCCACGGAAGCGGCCAAGGGACTGGTCCACCGTTTTCGTATCGCCTCGACCGCCTTGCGTTTCCCGATTTACGGCAACGAAGTCACCGACGGCATCCCAGACTTCGACCATTTCGGTTCCGGTTCCATCGCGCTTCAGCGGATGCTCGCGCAGGAAGGCAAAGGCAAGATCTATCTGCTACCGGCCTGGCCTTCGGAGTGGGACGCGGACTTCAAGCTGCACCTGGAAGGCGGCGTGGTGCTGACCGGAACCGTGAAGGATGGCAAGTTGGTGACGTGGGATTGCGCGCCTGCGTCCCGCAAGGCCGATGTGGTGGTCTGCGGCCCCGCCAAAGCCCAAACGGTTTCGCTCACGAGCCCAAAGTAAGACAAATTTGAACCGCGAACATAACAAAGAACAAGTTTATGTATAAACGAAAACAGAGATTCAGCTTGGTTGTTTGCGCCGTGCTCTGCGCGGTGTTATGCGCCAAGTCCGTTGCCAAACCGGAAAGTGAGGGGCAGGCGGATGACCGCATGGGCCGCTACAATGTGGTTTGGACCAGTCCGTCCAAGGACGCCTCTGGCGTGATGCCCATCGGTAATGGCGACATCGCCGCCGGGGTCTATGCGATTGAGAATGGCGACCTCTATTTGCTGCTCGCGAAGAATGATGCGTTCAGTTTTTGCGGCGATATCTACAAGACCGGCCGGGTCCGGGTTTCCTTGAGCCCGAATCCGTTCGCGGCGGGCAAGCCGTTCCGCCAGACGCTGGACCTGCCCACGGGCTCGATCCATATCGAAGCGGACGGCGTAAAGCTTCGTATTTGGGCGGACGCCAACCGGCCCATTTACCATGTTGAAATCGACTCCCCAAGAAAGCTCTCCGTCAGCGCCCAGCCGGAGTTCTGGAAACGCTATACGCAATGGGGTGGCTTGGACAACACCCCCGATTTGCGACTGGACCGCGAGGACAAAATCATCTGGCATTTCGCGGTGGGCGATCGAAGCACTTTCCATGAGGAATTGCAGCATTTCCAACTCCCTGGCATTCCAGCGGGATTCTCCGATCCCTACCGCTTCAACACCTTCGGGAACCTGTTGGAAGGCCCCGGCTTGTCGCTGCAGGACGGCGCTCTGCGTGGCCAAGGCACGAACTTCGACCTCCGCATCCATGCCTTGGACATGCAGACGCCCGACAGCAATGTGTGGGTCAAGGCGATCGAGGCCCAGGCGAGCAAGCCGGTGGACCTTGGGAAGGACTGGACCCGGCATTGCAAGTGGTGGACGGGCTTCTGGGACCGGGGCTGGATCATCGCCTCGGACCACACAGTGCCGGTGGAGGACCGCGAACGGTTCAACATCGAACCTGTCCCCAAGAAATTCCGCGAAGAGAAGGATGGCGCGGCGCTGGTGGCGCAGAGCTATAACTTTTTCCGTTTCGCCATGGCCGCCCAGAGCCGTGGACGGGTCCAGACCAAGTTCAACGGAGGGATCTTCACCCAGCAGACCCGCCACACCGAACCCTGGAAACCTCGGCAGAGCGAGGTGCGCCAGGCCGATGGCTCATGGCTTAGCTGCGAGGATTATCGGGCTTGGGGACGGCGGTTCACCTTTCAAAACCAGCGGCTGCTCTACTGGCCGCTGCTGATGAGCGGCGATTTTGACTTGATGAAGCCGTTCTTTGATTACGGTTTGAACCTGCTGGAAATCCGCGAGGCCATCACCAAGGCCTGGTTTGGCCATGGCGGCGCCTTTTTTCGAGAGAATACCCTGCCCACAGGGGGTTGCGACGACGCCCCGGCGCTCCCACCCCGACCCGAACAGGGAGAAGGCAAATTTCCAGATCTCTCATCCCTGCAACATAACCAGAGCGTGATGCTTCACCAGCGTGATGAAACCCTATGTAAACTTTACCAGGGTGGTTACCAGAGCTACTACTTCACCAGCGGCCTGGAGAGAGTCGCCATGATGGCTGACTACGCCAATTACACCGGCGACACGAAGTTTCGCGACGAAGTGTTGGTGCCATTCGCCCGTCAAATCCTGCTATTTTTTGACCTGCATTATCGGCGTGGGGCTGACGGCAAGCTGCTTCTGTATCCCTCGCAGGCGATCGAAACCTGGTGGATTACCGTCAATGACGCGCCTGACGTGGCCGGCCTGCATTTCTGCCTGGATCAACTCCTGGCCATGAAAGCCGGAACGCTTGAAGATCAGGCCCGGTGGCGGAAGTTACGAGCCGAAATACCGGCCGTCCCGATGCAGACTATCGAAGGGCAACAGGCTCTCGCTCCGGGCGATTATTGGGCGGAGAAACACAACGGAGAGAATGCCGAGCTCTATCCGGTCTTTCCGTTCCGCTGTTACGGGTTCGCCTTGGGAACCAAGGATCTGGTGGAGCGGACGGTGCAGCATCGTACCAGCAAGAATACCTTTGACGGCACGTGTTGGAACCAGGATCAAATCGACTGGGCTCTTGCGGGGAATGCCCAGGAAGCCGCCGCCGGGTTAGTTCGCCGTTTCCGCTATGCATCGACCTCTTGCCGCCTCCCTTTATTCGGCGAGAGCGCGGATGGTGTGCCTGAAGATGGTCCCGGTTGTGGCGCGATTGCTTTTCAGCGGATGCTCGCTCAGGAGGGCAATGGCAAGATTTATCTGCTGCCGGCTTGGCCCGCGGCGTGGGATGTTGAATTCAAGCTGCATCTAATGCACGGTGCGGTGGTGACGGGCACGGTGAAAAACGGCCAAATGATTCATTGGGACATCCAGCCCGCATCCCTGAAAAAGAACGTGGAGGTCTGCCAACCGCAAGCCATCGACCCCATTTATTACCATAAGGAAGAATGGCCGGGTGGCCGCGTTCCCGCGAACATCGGCCAGCCTCAAAAATAAAATAGAATGAACGAACGATGAAAAAGACCCTTACCCTGCTAGTGATCACCGCGCTGTGTGCGTGGCCCGGAGCCAAGTTGATGGCTCAATCGGATACGAACGACCAGGCGGCCCAGCGCATGGGCCGCTACAACGTGGTGTGGAACAGCCCGTCCAAGGACGCCTCGGGAGTGATGCCCATCGGCAACGGCGACCTTGGCGCCGGGGTCTATGCCATCGAAAACGGTGACCTCTACTTGCTCTTGTCAAAGAACGACGCGTTCAACTACAACGGCGATCTCTACAAGACGGGACGGTTGAAAGTCTCACTGACCCCCAATCCTTTCGCGGCGGGCAAGCCCTTCCGCCAGACGCTCGACCTGCCGACCGCCTCGATCCGGATTGAGGCCGACGGGGTGAAGCTCCGAATTTGGGCGGACGCCAACCGTCCGATTTATCATGTCGAAATCGACTCCCCGCATGAGCTCTCCCTGGCTGCGCAATCGGAGTTCTGGACACGCTACAACGGATCGAGGGGTTTGGACAAGACCCCGGATGTGCGCTTGGAGCGCGGAGATAAGCTGCTGTGGTATTTCTCCGTCGGCGACAAAAGTTCATATCAGGAGCGGCTGAAAATCAATTCCAAGGGGTTATGGAAAGTCGAAAATCCCGAGAAGCTTGCGCCGGATTTGTTCCGCTTCAACACGTTTGGAAATCTCGTGGAAAGCCCGGGGCTGGCGGTCCACAATGGAGCGCTCGGGGGCAAGGGGACGAAGTTTGACCTCCGCATCCATTCCCTCACCATGCAGACGCCCGACCCCGGCAACGCCTGGGCCAAGGCAATCGAGGAGCTGGCGAGCAAGCCGGTGGATCTCAAAAGCGATTGGGAAAAGCATTGCCAGTGGTGGGCTCGCTTCTGGGACCGGGGCTGGATCATCGCCTCCGACCGCACGGTTCCGGCGGAGGCCCGCGAGCGGTTCAATGGCGAAATCAGCGCCAAGGGCGAGCCCGGGCCCGCATGGCAGCATGGCGTGCGCGAAGAGGCCGACGGCGCCGCCCTGGTGGCGCAGAGTTATAACATGTTCCGGTACTACATGGGTGCCCAAAGCCGCGGCCAGTTCCAAACCAAGTTCAACGGCGGACTATTTACCCAGCAGCTCCGGGTATTTGTAAAACCCGGTGAAAAGCCGGTACACCCCGGCGCGGTTCAGCTCCCTGATGGTTCATGGCTGGAGCCCGAGGACCATCGGGCTTGGGGAACATATTTCACCTCCCAAAACCAGCGTTTGCTCTACTGGCCGCTGCTGATGAGCGGCGATTTCGACCTGATGAAGCCTTTCTTCGATCATTATTGGAACGTGCTGGAGATGCGCAAGGCTATCACCAAGGCGTATTTCGGGCAGGAGGGCGCCTTTTATCGCGAAAACGTCAATCCGGTGACCGGCGATGATGGCTGGGCACCGCCACCCAAAGTCAAGCCGGGCGAGGCATACGCGGGCGGCCACCTCACGTTTCATTACACCAGTGGCCTCGAAACCGTGGCCATAATGGCGGACTACGTCCACTATACCGGCGACACGAAGTTTCGCGACGAGCGCCTGGTCCCCTTTGCCCGTCAAATCCTGCTCTTCTTTGACCAGTATTACCCGCGCGACCCCAATGGCAAGCTGCACATGGAACCGTCGCAGGCGCTGGAGACTTGGTGGATCACCATCAATCCGGCCCCCGACGTGGCCGGCCTGCGCTTTTGCCTGGACCAGTTGCTGGCGATGAAAGCGGGCACGGCCGAGGATCAGGCGCGCTGGAAGCGGTTCCGGGCCGAAATCCCCGAGGTGCCGATGCGAACGATCGGTGGACGCCAAGCCATCGCGGCGGCTGAGAAGCATGAGGAAAATAACCGCAATCGCGAGCTTCCCGAGATCTATCCGGTCTTCCCCTTCCGCTGTTACGGCTTGGCCTTGGGGAGCAAGGATCTGGTGGATTGGACGATGCAGAATCGGGCCTGCAAAGACACATTCAACAGCAGATGCTGGACGCAGGATCAGATCGGTTGGGCGTATGCGGGCAACGCAGCGGAAGCAGCCAAGGGGTTGGTCCGCCGTTTCCGCGCCGCCTCGGTTGGCTGCCGTTTTCCGCTCTACGGCAACGAATGGACGGACGGCATGCCCGACTTCGACCATTTCGGTTCCGGCTCCATCGCGCTGCAGCGAATGCTGGCGCAGGAAGGCAAAGGTAAGATCTATCTGCTGCCGGCCTGGCCTTCGGAGTGGGACGCGGACTTCAAGCTGCACCTGGAAGGCGGCGTGGTGCTGACCGGTACCGTCAAGGACGGCAAACTGGTGACTTGGGACATCACACCGGCGGCGCGCAAGGCCGATGTGGTGGTCTGCGGCCCTGCCTCCGCTGCGGCAACGAACAAGTGAAAGAAAGGATGAACAGAAACATCGGGATGCCCGAAGGCCTGAATTGGCCACAAGGAAGGATAACAAAACCATGAACACGAAGCTGACGATGCAAACCCGCAGCCCGCTATTAATAACAGCGGTTCTCTCCCTTGCGTCTCTCGGTAAGCTGAGCGCCGCCGAAACTGCCGCCGGGGCTTCACCGCAACGCCCAAACGTGATCATCGTGCTGACCGACGACCAGGGCTATGGGGATCTCGGCTGTACGGGCAACCCCTACATCAAGACGCCGAACATGGATGCGCTGAGCCGCGAGGGCGTGCGCTTCACCAATTTCCATGTGGATAGCTATTGCACGCCCAGCCGCGCCGCGCTGATGACCGGCCGCTACTCGCATCGCGTGGGCGGGTGGGGCACGGTCAGCGGGCGCAACGTGCTCCGAGACGGCGAGGTGACGATGGCCGATGTGTTCCGGCACAACGGCTACCGCACCGGGCATTTCGGCAAGTGGCATCTGGGTGAGAATTTCCCCTACCGGCCGATCGACCGCGGCTTCGAGGAGTGGCTCGGCCATGGCGACGGCGGCACCGGCTGCACCAGCGATTACTGGAATAACGACCGCGTCAACGACTATTACATTCACAACGGCCGCTGGGAGGAAAAGCTGCGGCCAGGGTTCGAAGCCGACGTCTTCTTCGATGCCGCGATGGATTTCATCCGCGCGCGCAAGAAAAGCCCATTCTTTGTCTACCTGGCCCCCTACAACCCGCACGAACCGTGCAGCATTTCCGACAAGGCTTGGGCCGAGCCTTACATGGACAAGGTGCCGAAGAATGTCGCGTACTTTTATGCCAGCATCGCCCGGGTGGACGAGAACCTGGGGAGGCTGCGGGCGTTCCTGAAAGCAGAGGGGCTCAGCGACAACACGATCCTGCTGTTCCTGAGCGACAACGGGACCGCCCAGGGATCCAAAGTGTACAACGCCGGCATGGTGGGCATGAAAGGCTCTACGTATGAGGGCGGCCACCGGGAGCCCTGTTTCCTGTACTGGCCTGCCGGCGGCTTCGACAAGCCGGTGGAGATCGACCGGCTGACGGCGCATCTGGACCTGTTGCCGACTTTCGTGGATCTCTGCTCGTTGAAAATGCCCAAGCCCGTCGCCTTCGACGGGATCAGCCTTAAGCCGCTGCTGGCCAATCCACAGGGGCCGTGGCCCGATCGCACGATCGTGATGGGCGCGGCGCCGAACTTCAACAGCCCGAATCCGCCGCCGACTCCGCCGCGGAAGTTCGACTGCGTGATGACTCAGCAGTGGCGGCTGCTGACGAATTGGCAATCCAATGCCCATCGGTTGTACGACATTGGCGCCGATCCGGGCCAGAAGACGAACGTCGCCAAGGACCATCCCGAAGTGGTCAGCAAGTTATTGGCGGACTACGAGAAATATTGGACCGACGTGAGCGCCAAGGATGCGGGCTGGCGAGGCCGGCCGATCCTCGGTGCGCCGCAGGCACCGGAAACCGGCTTGTGCGGCGAAAGCTGGTATCCAACGGCAAACTATTGTCCTTTTGCCCAGTCGCACGTTTGTTCGGGCTCCAACTTCTTCGGTTACTGGACCGTGCGGATCGCGGCTGCGGGGCGGTACCGCTTCGAGCTTCGCCGCTGGCCCCGCGAGATGGATGGGCCGATGGCGGGCGTTATCTCCCCGCCGAAAGTGCCGGATGCCTATCTGGACGGCAGCCCTGTCAAAGGCACACTTTATGCCGGTACTCCCAAGGCCTTGCCCGTGGCCAAGGCGCGTTTGAAGATCGGCGGGAAGGAGCAGGAGGCGGTCGTCGCCGCCACTGACAAATGTACGACCTTCACCGTCGCGCTGGAGGCGGGGCCTGCCGACATCGAAGCCACGCTGCTTGACAAGGGCGACAAGCCGCTCTGCGGGGCTTTCTACGTGTATGCGCGCCGGGAATGAATAGAGCCATTCTCAAAAATTCTTTCCGAAAGAGCTGGGGCGGCACAAGCCGTCTGGCGGCGTTGCGGCGCTTGCGCCTTGCCAGCCAGCTCGTGGTGCTCCTTCATGCACCGCACAGTGCGAGAAGCGCAGGCGGCAAGGCCTGGGCCGAAACGCGAGGGTCAGAGTATTAAACCATCCCCGTCCGCTTGCGGCGGGGATGGTTTTTTGCACCCCGATGCACCCCTTTTTTGGCCGGTCAAAAAAAGTTCGCCCTTCCCGTTGACAAATTCGGATTTTAAAGACATCTTTCATCCCCCGTTTCCAAGGGCATCCTTAGCTCAATTGGTAGAGCACGTGACTCTTAATCACTAGGTTCTGGGTTCGAGTCCCAGAGGGTGCACCATAACCCGCTCATTTCGAGCCCCCCCCAAAAAAAGCGAAGAAAGAGCTGGTACGAAAGAGAAAAAGGGGAGTTG
>JBAWXX010000049.1:0-24071 GCA_037143855.1 Verrucomicrobiota bacterium
AGCCCGCGCATCAGCCCACGACGCTCTCGCATCATTGTAAACACTTCAATTTAAAACGCTCTAGGGCTTTACGGGGACGATCTGCGGCTCGCTAATCCAGAAAGGGCTGTCGACGCCGCGCCGGTAGGCGGAGAGCGATTCGGGCGAGGAGTTGGCGTGCAGGTTGGAGTATTCGCCGTTGCTGTTTTGCCAGCGTTCGTGCCAGAAGACGGAGGCTTTGATGCGGGGGTATTTGCCCTGAATGGTGCCCAGGGCGTTTTTGATGAAATCGGGCTTGCTCCCTTCCTTGGGAAATTCGGCGACGCCCCATTCGGCGAGCATGACCGGTTTCCCGGGGTCGAGGGCGCAGATTTCGAGGTAGGGCCAGTCGAGCAGGGGGGCGAAGGGGCACCAGATTTCATCGGAGAATTGTTTGCCGTAGACGCTGTAGCCGAGCCAATCGACATAGTCGGGGCCTGGATAGTACTGGCCGATGAGGTTCCAGGTGTCCTGGGGGATGGAGTAGTTGACGGTGTGGAAGACCCACTGGATGTTGCGCGCGCCCCGGGCCCGGACGCGGTCAACGACGTGGCGGTAGGCTTTTTTGAAGGTTTCGGGGCCCTGGAAGGGGCCTGGCAACCCTTCGGGGAATTTCTTGCCGGGCTGGATGTAGGGGGAGGGGGTGCCGGGAACGCGGGTGCCGCCGCCGTAGAAGAAGCCCGACCAGGGGAACCACGTGCCGTTCATTTCGTTGGCAAAGGAGACGAGCATGGGGTAGCCGGAGTCGCGGGCGGCGTCGGCCCAGCGGTCGATATAGGCGTCCCATCGGCCTTCGATGATGGAGGTTAGCGAGAAGCGGTCGGGCCCGGCTTCCTGTTTGTAAGGCCGGTCCCACGGGGACCAGAAGAGGAGGGGGACGGAGTGGTGCCGCCGGATGATGTCGAGGTTGGCCTGCGGGAAGCTCTGTTCGCCCCAGTAGCTGGAGGAGGCGATGATGGCCTGGTGTTTGCCGACGAGTTTCTCGAAGCCTTCGATGCCATCGAGGGTGACGTCGTCTTCGTTGTCGCCGAAGTCCATGTACGCGCCGGTGTAAGCTCCTTGCGCGGGAATGGCAAGGGTGAGGGGGCCCTGGGGTTTGGGCGGCGCGGAAGAAGCCGGTTTGCACCCGGCGCAAGCCAATGCCACAGCGCCGCCGAGCGCCGCGAATCTTAAAAGTGGATCAAAGGAATTCCCTTCGTGCCTTCGTGCCTTCGTGCCTTCGCGTGAAAAAAGAAAAGCTGGGTGATGAAACCGCCCGTGGAGTGTTTCCCAGAGGTGGAAAATGCCGAAAGCCGCTGGGATGCGGGGTGTTGGCAGAAAGGACAAACAGGTCCCGGGGGTCCCCGGTGCCGATCCGCTGGGGGTGTTCCAGAGAAGCGCCAGTTGACGCTCCTCGCTGCCCTTATTTACACGAAGGCACGAAGGCACGAAGGGACGAAGAAAAGGCAGGAAAGAAGTCAAAAAATGAAAGGAGAGGCTCATACCGTTTTGACCTCCACGCTGGCGGTGCGTTCGAGTTTTCCCCACGTGACCCAGGCTCCCTTGAAGGCTTTCAGGATGGCGCACCAGACGACCCAGCTCAGCAAGGGCCGGTAGATGAAGCGCATGGGCAGGATGCGCCACGATTTGGCGATGGGCTCGTCTTCCAGCCAGCAGGCGATGAGCGCCAGGAGCATGTCCATGGCGAGGAAGGCGACGAAGAAGAGGCCCATGACGGCGGCGTCTCCGGCGAGGATGGAGTAGAGGAGCAGGAGGTCGATCAAGGGGGTGATGGCGACGAGTACGATTTGGCAGAACCACATGCTGGGCAGCGCGAACCAGCCAAGGGCTTTGAACTCCGGGTTGAAGAGGAGGTCGCCGTGTTTCCAGAGGCATTGCAGGGTGCCAAACGCCCAGCGGAAGCGCTGTTTGGCCAGCGTGCGGAGGGTCTCGGGGGCTTCCGTCCAGGCGACGGCGTCGTGGGCGTAGGCGACGCGGTAGCCGGTCCGGTGGAGGCAGAGGGTCAGGTCGGTGTCTTCGGCCAGGGTGTCGAGGCTGATGCCGCCGGCGGTTTCCAGGGCGCTGCGGCGCAGGGCGCTGACGGCTCCCGGGGCGACGGTGATGCAGTTCCAGACGGCATAGGCCCGGCGGTCGAGGTTGAAGCCGCAGGTGTATTCCAGGGATTGGCAGCGGGCGATGAAGCGCCGCAGGTTGCCGACTTTGGCGTGGCCGGAGACGGCGCCGACGGCGGGGTCGGCCAGCGGGGCGATGAGGGCGTCGATGGTGCCGGGTTCGAAGCGGGTGTCGGCGTCGAGGAAGACAATCATTTCGTGCCGCGCCAGGGCGATGGCGGCGAGCAGCGCCTGGGATTTGCCGCCGTTGGGCTGCTGCTGGAAGCGGATGCGCGGCTCGTCTTGGGCGAGGCCCCGGATGATGGTGGCGGTGTCGTCGGTGGAGCCGTCGTCGATGATGATGAGTTCGAGTTCGCCCGGGTAAGTGGTGTCGAGGACGGATTGGACGGTGCTGGCGATGACTTTGGCCTCGTTGTAGGCGGCGATGATGACGCTGACGGGGGGGGAAAAGACGGGGTCGGCGCTGGCGGTTTGCCGATGGTGGCGCGCGGCCAGCGCGGCGACGAGGAGCCCGCGCAGGACGACGAGCCCGGTGGCGGTGATCATGAAGGCCCAGAGCCCCTGGACGAGCCGGTGCCAGGTGTGGAACCCGATGCTGGTGATCATGCGGACGTAGGGCTGCTGAGCCTGGTTGACGTAGGGCATCAGCTCGTCGCGGGGGATGTGGAGGAGTTCGGAGAGGGAGACGATGTGGTCGCCGCGGTCTTGCAGGTAGTCGATGATTTTTGGGAGGGCTTCGACGGTCTGGGAGCGGTTGCCTCCGGCGTCGTGGAGGAGGATGATGTTGCCGAGTTCGCGCTGTTCCTTGACGCGGTCCAGGATGACGTCGGCCCCCGGTTTTGCCCAGTCTTCGGTATCGATGTTTTCGAGGACGACGAGGTAGCTGAGTTCGTCCTGGAGCTGCATGAGGGGGACGATTTCCTTGCGGGTGGCGGGGCTGGAGTCGGCGTTGTAGGGGGGGCGGCAGAGGATGGTGGAGCGCCCGGTGATGCTTTGGAGCAGGAATTGGGTGGCGTTAAATTCAAGCCGGAGCTGCTGCTTGGAAATCTCGGAGATGTTGGGGTGGGTGTAGGTGTGGTTGCCAATTTCGTGCCCTTCCTGGACGATTCGCCGGACGAGGGAGGGGTAGGCTTCGGCCTGGCAGCCGAGGATGAAGAAGGTGGCTTTGAGCCCCCGCTCTTTGAGGATGTCGAGGATCTTGGGGGTCCACTTCGGGTCGGGGCCGTCGTCGAAGGTGAGGGTGATGGCGTGTTCGTCGCCCGCCCCTTCGTGGAAGACGGTGGGGTAGGTGGGGAAGTTGGCGGTGTAGGTGGTGCCGTAGCGTCCGTTCTGAAAGTGGATCTGGCGCAAGCCGTTGTCCTGGGTGCAGTCCACGGTGACGACTTCGCCCTGGCCGACGTTGGCGATGCAGTCGGAGGGGTGCATCTTTTGGAGGGCGTCGAGGGCATCTTTGCCGGGGTCCATGATGTCGCGCAGGGCGAGGACGTCCCAGAGTTGGGGGTCTTCCTCGCCGAGCCGCTGGAGGGCGATGCCGCCGAACCCGATGGTTTTGACGGCGCGCATTTGGTTGAGGAAGGTGATGGCGTCCAGGAAGCAGACGGTATGGTTGCCGCCGGATTCCTGGTAGCTGAAGATCGGGTTGAAGCTGGGGGTGCCGCTTTCGATGGTTTTGACGCCGGAGAAGCTGGCCCGGCTCATGGCGTCGCGGAAGGAGATTTCCTCGGCGCGCCGCTTGCCTTCTGTCCAGTCGTAGCCGTAGGTGCCGAGGATGGCGATCCAGCGGTCGGAGCAGTCGTATTCTTCGATGACTTTGAGCCACCCCTCAAACCAGTCCTGCGAGGCGATGGGGCCCGCGGGTTCGTCGCTGCTGGTTTCGTCGCAGAGGCTGGCGGCGAAGCGGTCCACGGTGCCGGTGAGCCGCCCAAGGTCGAAGGTGTTGATCTCTTCGTTCATCGGGACCTGGAGCCAGAGTTCCTTGCCAATGGCGTGCAGGGCGGCGGCGATTTGCTCGACGAGGCTGGTGAGGGTGCTCCGGTCGCCGGGGTCGAGTTGTTCCCAGTCGAGGAGGATGCCGCCGGCTTTGGCTTCCTGGACGGCTCCGAGGAGTTTGACGATGAAGGCGGCGCGGCGTTCGGCGGGGCCGTTGGCGAGGCCTTCGATGGCTTCGGGCTGCCATTGGCGGCCGATCAGGTTGGTGAGGATCGGGATGGGGACGATCCCCTGTGCTGCGGCGAGGTGCGTGGTTTTGGAGCAGTCCTGGAAGGAGAGTCCGCCTTCGCCGTCGAGGACGGTGCCCCATTCAAAGAGAAGGTGGGTGATCTGGGAGGCGTGTTCGATGAGGGAACGCTGGCTGTCGGGGTCCCAGTCGCAAAAATAGGCGGCCCGGATGCCCTGGGACGCTTTGGGCCGGGGCGGGGCGGCAGGTTTCATGAGGGAAGCGGGGGGGAGCGCCAGGGGGGTGCCGGATCGGGTGAATTTTTGCCAGTCCATGGCTTTGGGCTGGGCCAGCTCTTGTTGCTGGATGGCGCGCAGTTGCCCTTTGATTTGCCGGACCTTGGGGGGAAGGCGCAGTTGCGGTTTGACGAAGAGGGATTGGATGAAGCCGGTGAGGGCGATGAGCAGGAGCAGCGCGGCGAAGATGCCGAAGAGACGCAAGCGGGGCCACCGTTTCCCGGCGGGGTCGTGAAAGACGAAAGGTTTTTGTGGCAGCATTTGATCGGGGCAAACGGGAAAGGGCTGGCGATGGGGGGATTGTACGCCAAAAAGTGAGCCGCAAAAGGGCAAAAAGGATGTTTTTGTCTCGAGTTTTTGAGGGATTGCGTTAACAGCCTGTTGAAAAAAGAACAAAGGCCATTTTGCGCATCTTTTGCCGTGGGCGGCGTCGCTCGCCTGGCCTGTATTCCTCGAATACAGGCACTGCGCCCGGCTTGGCGAGCCCAAGCCGATGACGTGGTTCCCGCCCGCCGTTTCCTGGGGATTTATACGGCGTTTCTGGTGGTTTCGATTTCCATTGCCGACGCGGACATGCCGCTGCTGCACGTCGTGCCCCGGACGGCGGCGCCTTAGCTAGGGCCTGTTAACATAACGGCTCAGGTCGGCTAGAGCGGTTTAAATTTTGTTGTTTACACGCCGCTCGCAAATCATCGGCTATATCTCAACTTAAAATGCTCTAGTTTTGGGCCTTCGCTTTGGGCGTGGGGGATGGGGGCGGCGTGGGGATGGCCTTGGCTGGCTGTTTGGAAGCCGGTTTGGGCGTGGGTACGGGGGCGGTGTCGACGATGGTTTGGGTTTGGACGGTGACGGGGCCGTTGGGGTCGAGTTGCGGCATGAGCCGGAGGGTGTCGAGGTTGTTGCGGATGTCGTCGGGGGAGAGGCAGTCGCGGCTGAGTTCGGCACGGTTGGCTTCGTTGACGGTGAGGCGGGTGAGGCTCGCGGTGTTCTCGACGATGTAGGGGGTGAGGAAGATCAGGAGCTCGCTGCGGGTCTCCGATTTGACGGTGCGGCGGAAGGGGAGCCCGAGCAGGGGGATGTCGCCCAGAAGGGGTATTTTTTGCACGGTGGAGCTGTCTTGTTTCTGCATCAGGCCGCCGATGACGACGGTGGTGGCGTTGGGGGTGACGACGACGGTTTCCGCGGAGCGCTTGTTGATGACGGGGACGTTGACGTTGGTGGAGACGGCGACGGTTTGGTTGGAGAGGGAGGAGATCTCGGGGGCGACGATCATTTCCACGGTTTTGTCGGAGGAGATGAAGGGGGTGACGCGCAGGATGATGCCGACGTCCTGGTATTTGATGGTGTTGATGGTGTTGCCCTGGTCGGTGATCTGGCTGTTGGTGACGATGGGGACTTCCTGGCCGACGACGATGACGGCCTCCTGGTTGTTGCGGGCCATGATGGAGGGCCGGGAGAGGACTTTGGCTTTGCCGCTGCTGGAGAGGGCGTGCAGGGTGGCCGTGAGGCTGCTGGAGTTGAGCGTGGCATAGGCTCCGTCGCTGCCGCTGGAGAGGGCGCTGGCCATGCCGAAGAGGGATTTGAGGGCGACGGTGCCGCTGCCGGAGGTCTTGATGGAGTAGTTCCCTTCCAGGCCGACGTCGAAGTCTTTGTCGAGGGTGACTTCGACGAAGACGACTTTGATGAGCACCTGGGGCTTGGGATGGTCGAGGTTGGCGATGACTTTGGCGATGGACGCGTGGGTTTCTTCGTCGGTGACGACGACGACCGAGCGGCTCTCGGCGTCCACTTGGATGAGGGCGTCACCGAGGAGGGTGTTGCTCCGGTATTGGCGGGCTCCGGTGGAGGAGTAGCCGCTGTTGCCGGAGGCGCCGCCGGAGGTGCCGCGGGAGGAGATGGCCGAGGAGGTGGTGCTGCGGGAGGAACTGGAGGTGGAGCGGCTGCTGGTCTGGGCGCTTGAGGGGGCCGCCGCGCCCAGCAGGAGGAGGGCAAGGGCGAGGACGGCGCGGAGGTTGTTGGGGAGCGTGGTCATGGAGGGCGGCGAGGTTAGCGGGTGGAGTTGGTGTTGAGGACGCCGGTGATGTCGCTCGACGCGCCGTTGGCGCTGCGCTGGTTGAGGCGGCTGGAGGTGGGCTGGGCGGAGGTGCTGTTGTTGGTTCCCTGGCTGCTGAACATGCCGCGCAGGATGGTGGCGACGTTGTCGGGATCGGCGTTATCCAGGGTGTGGATGTAGACCTGCTGTTTCTTGGAGTCGCCGCTGTCGAGCCGCCCGACG
This sequence comes from Verrucomicrobiota bacterium, assembly GCA_037143855.1. Taxonomy (GTDB): domain Bacteria; phylum Verrucomicrobiota; class Verrucomicrobiia; order Chthoniobacterales; family Chthoniobacteraceae; genus UBA695. The sequence goes on from JBAWXX010000049.1 coordinate 6,856, forward strand.
GTGACGGCGATTTGCGCCATGGAGTCACGCGAGGCGGAGACGAGCAGGGAGTTGGTGCGCGGATCGGCGACGGCGACGACGCGGGCTTGCAGGATGGAGCGTTCGCTGCGGTTGCTGTTGGTTGCGTTGGTGGGCGTCTGGGGGCGGCGGTTGGCGCCGTTTGCTCCGTTTGCGCCGGTGGAGTTGGTGACGCCGTTGTCGCTGTAGAGGGAGTTGAGGACGTTGGCGGTTTCGGTGGCGTCGGCGTGTTCGAGCCGGAAGATGCGGGTTTCGGTGACGTCAGCGATGTTGGTGTCGATGCGCCTGATGATGTCGGTGATGGTGGCCATGGCGGCTTCGGGGGCGCTGACGACGACGGAGTTGCTTTGGTCGTCGGAGACGGCGACGACGCGGGTGGCGGCCTGTTGCGCGGCGCCTTTTGTGACGTTGTTGTCTCCGTTGTTTCCTCCCATTGCGGCCATCCAGGGGGGCAGGCCGCCGCCCCGGCCGCCTCTGCCGCCGGCGTTGTTCGCCGAAGCGCTTGCGTCGGTGGCGAAGAGTTGGGTCAGTACGGTGGCAAGGGATTTGGAGTCGGCGTATTGCAGCGGGAAGACGCGGATGGCGGAGATGCTGGAGATGGAGGTGTCCAGCGCGCTGATGATCTGGGCGATGCGGCGGATGTTGGTCTGGGTGTCGGCGAGGAGCAGGGTGTTGCTGGCTTCGTTGGCGTTGAGGGTGGCGTCGGGGGAGAGCAGGGGGCGCAGGTTTTCGACGAGTTTGGTGGCGTCCACGTAGCGGACGGGGAGGATCTGGGTGACCATGCCGTCCTTGTGGGGAATTTGGGAGGGGTCGCTGCCGGTCATGACGGGGATGTCCAGTTTCTGCGCGCCGGAGCGGGTGACGATTTTGAGCACGCGCCCGTTGCGAATGGCGGTGTAGCCTTTGTCGATCAAGACGGAGTTGAGGAGATCAATGGCGTCCTCCACGCTGACGGGCTGTTTGCTGACGACGTTGACGGTTCCGGTGACGGGGGTGTCCTGGAGGATGATGAATCCGGCGGCTTCGCTCAAGTAGTTGAGGACGTCGGCCAGGGAGGCGTTCTGGAAGTTGAGGCGGAGTTCTCCTTTTTGCACCAGGGCGGGGGCGGGTGATGGTGCGGCGATGGTGGCGGGGGCCTCTGCCGCGACGGCTTCGACGGGGGGTTGCGGGGTGCTGGCGGCGGCCGGGGTGGGGGCGTCGCTTTGGGCGAGGGCGGCGAGTGGCAGGAGGAGGCCGAGGGTGAAGACCCGGAGGGTGGTTGGTTTCATTGGAGTTCCTTTTGACGTTTTTCCATCATGCGGCGGATGAGCGCTTCGCGGTCGGCGGATGCCGGTGTGGAAGCGGCGGGGGAGGAGGGGAAAGTGGCGGCGCCGGTTGGTGCGGCGGAAGAGGCGGAGGGATCGGGAGCGGCGATTGGGGTGGGGGCAGCGGTGGGGGCGGAGGTGGCGTCGAGGGGGACGGTCTGGCCGACGGCGACGAGGGTCCGCTTGCCGTTGCGCTCGATTTCGATGGCGTCGGCGGTGATGCGGGCGAGGCGCGCTCCGGCGATGGCGCTACCGGCGGGGAGGACGCCGCTGTACTCGGGGCGGGAGCCGGAAAAGAAGGCGAGCGGCTTCTCGGAGGTGATCATGATGCCGGTGAGGGCGGCGAAATCGGCGCGCCCGGGGGGCGCTTGCGTGCTAGCGGCGGGGGTGGCGTCGGTGGTTGCGCCGGGCTGGCGCTCGGGGTCGAAGATGTTGCGGGTGCGCAGGAGGGCGTAGGCGTCGAAGCCCGGTTTTTTGGGGGCCGGGGTGGCGAACGCGGTGGTTCCGGCGGCGAGGAGGAGGCACGCCGTGGTGGCGGCCGAAAGGGAGGGGCTCATGGTGCGGTGGGGTTGGCGGAGTCTTTGAGGCGCAGGAAGGTGATGCGGGCGGTGAGGGTGAGTTGCCCGCCGCGCGCGTCGCGGGTGGCAAGCTCGCATTCTTCCAGGCTGACGGGGAGGGTGGTGTCGCTTTCCAGTTCGTAGAGGAAGCGGCCAAACGTGGCTTGGGTGCCGTTGGCGGTGACGCGGCATTCAAAGGTTTTGAAGCCGTCTTCGTGGCTTTGCCATTGCGAAGTGTAGCCGGAGAGGCTGATTTGGCTGTCGCGTTCCCAACGGTTGAGGGCTTTGACCGCCACGTTTTCCGCCGCCGACTCTTCGTCGGGAAGGTTGGCTTTCTGCATGCCTGCCCAGCGTTCGCGCAGGGAGGGGGCGCGCTCGCTCAATTGGCGGCCCTGCCTGACTTTCTCGCGCAGGGCGGTGATGCGGTCGCTTTGTTCGGACCAGGCGTGGAGGGCGGGTTCGAGGATGCAGAGGTCGAGCAGGTAGAGCCCGACGGCTGCTGCCGCGCCGATTTTTAAGAGGAGTTGGCGGCGCTCGTTAGTCATGTTTGGGTTGCCACTTGAAGGTGAGGGTGAATTGGAGCGGGTTGTTGCCCCGCATTTGCTTGAGCTGCAGGGCGCTGACGCCGGCCTGTTTGCGTAGGCTGTCCTGCAACGACATGAGCGCGGCGTTGGTGCGCGAGAAACCGGAGACGTTGACGGTGACGGCGTCGGGAGCGGCCGGGGTGTGGGAGCCGGGGTCGGGCTTCTCGGAGGCGAGCTGGATGGAGCGTGCCCAGACGTCGCCTCTTTCCGGGAAGGCGTTGATCAAGGTTTTCAAAGCCTGGAGTTTTTGCGGGGCGGGTTCGAACCACGGGCGGAATTGGCGGATTTGCTGCTGGAGGGTTTCGAGTTCGGCGACGTTGTTTTTCATGCCGTCCCACTCTGTGGTGAGCCGGTTTTCGACATGGACTCGCCAGAGGAAGGCCACGAGCGGCAGGAGGATGAGGGCGGCGGCCGCGGCGGCGATGCGCCGGCCGTTGGCGGTGTTGAAGCGCTGGAGGCTTTGGAGTTGCGCGGGCCAGCGGTCCGGCTCGGGCAGGAGAAACTCGAAGGGGACGGGCTCGCGGCGCAGGAATTGCCGGGCGGCGGCAACGGCGGCGCTGCCGGGATCATCCGGGGTATCGACGATGGCTTCGAACCCGATCTGTTCCAGGATGCCGCGCAGTTCGGCGGGGGGGGCGCCCGTGAGCCGGGCGTGCCGGACGTGGGTGCGCAGGGCTTCGGGCAGCCGCCCCAGGGTGATGCGCAGTTCGCGGGCGAGGGCGGCGGGATCGTCCGGACCGGAACCGTTGCCGAGGGGGCGCAGGAGCGCGATGCCGCCCCCGGCGGTGAGGATGGCGTCGGTTTGGCCCGCCGCACGGGAGAGGAAGTGGAGGGTTGGCGCGGCGACGGGGCGGCAGTCGTGGAGGGCGAGGGAAAGGGAGACGAGCCGCAGCCCGGCTGCGGCAAGGTATTGCTCAACGGCTTCCACGCGCTTGGCGGGGAGGCCGGCCAACGTGGCGCGCCGCTGGCCGCCGGGGAGTGTCCACATACTGTGGCCGAGGCGCAGGTCGGCGGTGGAGAATTCGCGTTCGGCCCGGAGTTCAAAGTAGCCGCGCAGGTCTTCGGGGGCGACTTCGGGGAGGTCGGCGGATGTGGAGAGGGCCCAGGAGGGAGGCAGGCAGAGGACGCACCGATGTTCGTGAAGGCTGGCCTGGGCCAGCGCGGCGGCCAGTTCGGCTCCGGCTTGCTTCGGTGCTTCCAACAGGGCGGCTTCGGGGAGGGGGAGGCGAAAGCGTTCCGGCGCGGCGGGTTCGCTCTCCCGCACGAGGCGCGCGGCAAGACTCTCGCCCGTGTAGGTGAGCGCCAGGACGGCGTGGGGGCGGAGGCGGTTTTTCAGATTGGTGAAGTCGAACGTCATGGCGTTGCTTTTTGGGAGAGGAGGGTGTCGCGGACGGCGCTGCCCAGCGCCCACCCCAGCGAGGAGAGGTTGCGGCGGTAGACGATGCGGGGGGTGCCCGTGCTGTTGTCGAGGACGAAGCGGACGCGGCGGTACCCCCTCCCGTTGCGGCCCACGGCGGCGGCGTCCACGCTCCACTGGTAGCTGTTGGCGGTCAGGTACGGCCCGGCTTTGAGGGCGCTCTCTTCGCCCAGGATGGGGACGACCCAGGCGAGGTTGGAGGGGGGGGTGGAGAGTTGTTCGCGGGCGGCGACGAGGGCGGCTGCTTTATCGGTGTCCATGCCGGGGAGGCACGCGAGGACGGTGGCGCTGGCGGTGTTTACGTTGACGAGGCCGCTGACGTAGGCTCCGCTTTTGGCGGTGAGGCTGGAGGCGATTTGCCCGAATTCGGCCTCCGTCATGCCGCTGTGGATGTAAAAGCCGAGGACGCTGTTGGTGGTGCCCGAGGTTCTGACTTTTTGCAGCATTTCCGTGGCGCGGCTGGCGCCGAAGGTCGTGCTGAGCAGCGTGGAAAGCGCCGTGGAGGCGGTCCCTGTGACCCTGACGCGCGGGGTGGTGCCATCGGTCATCGTGTTGGGCTCGCGGCTGAAGACGGTGACGTATTCCAGGAAGCCGGAGTCGATGCGGCTGGCGGCGGCGCTGGTGGTGAAGGTGCGGGCGGCGCTGCCGCTTTCGGCGAGGTCGAGGACGTGGTTCAGGTTGGGATCGCAGCCGTAGAGGAGGGAGGTGTCGGTGCCGGTGACGAGGGCCAGTTCGTCGGGAGATTCAAAGGTTGCCCCCTTGCCGTTGGAGGAGGAGAGGACGATGCCGGCGGAGGTCCCGGAGGAGGCGCTGCGCCAGGTGACGATGGCGGAGGCAAGGTCGGAGGTCATGCCGGGGAGCCCCATGAGCATGTCGGCCGTTGCGGTGTTCAGGTTGAGCTTGGAGGCTTCGTCGACGAGGCCGAAGGCCGGTTGGTCGATGGGGTCGGTGGAGAGGGGTTCGCCCAGGAACCAGAGGGTGGCGTCGCCGATGGGCAAGGCATTGCTCTGGAAGTTGTCGGGATTGGCCACGGCGCCGGGCCGGTCCACCTGGGTCATGAGGTATTCGGCATACCGGGCGGCTCCTTCGATGGCCTGTTCGGCCTGCTGCCCGGCGAGGCTGTTGTCCGCACTCCGGTAGGCCATGAGCATCGTGTTGCCGAAGACGAGGGTCAGGCCGACGAGCCCGATGCAGAGGACCATGACGACGATGAGCACGGAGGCTCGGGAGCGCTGGAAAAGAGGAGGGCGCATACGTCAGGTTCCCGTGGTGGCGGCGGTGGAGGTGAGCGCCACGGTGGTGAGCGGCACGAGGATTTCCAGGGGCGGAGGATCTGGCAGCTTCGGGCTGGGGGCGGTTTGCTGGAAGCGGACCCGGATGGCTTCGGGGAGGGTGGTGGTGCCGCTGCTTGCGGGCCAGCTATCCTGCCAGTTCTGGCCGTCGTAAAAGGAGGTTGTGAAGGTCTGGACGCGGGCGAGGAGTTGCTGTTCGTCGGGGTCCGGGGCGGGGACGGTGAGAAGGTCGCGGGTGATGGCGCGCACGAGGATGCCGGTGTTGGCATCGGCGGAGGGGGCGCTATTTTCGATCAGGTAATATTCGATTTGCTGGACGTCGCCGTAGGCTTCGCCGGGGTGGTTGATGCCGGTGGTGGTGGTGAAGCGGAGGTAGCCTGGGAAGCGGGATTTCTGGCTTTGCGCCCCGCCTTCCATGGTGCAGGCGAAGAGGCCGCCGGAGAGATAGGCGTTGCGCAGATCGTTGCGCAGGAGGGCGGCGGCCCGCGTGCGCAGGCGGGCCTGGCGGGTGCGCTCCAGGGCGCTGTCCCGCGTCTGGACGGCCCGCTGGAAGGTGCCGTAGATGACCAGCAGCACCATGGCCGAGACGAGGGCGGCGGCCAGGATTTCGATGAGGGTGAAGCCGCGGTTGCTCATTTGCTGGATTTCTTCGCGGTGCCGGAGGCGGAGGAGGCGCTCGTGGAAGAGGAGGAGGTGCCGGTGAGCGTGGAGGCGGTGGAGCTCACGAGGGTGCTCAATGTGATGCTCCTTTCCCGGCCCTGGACGGGGAAGAAGGTTTGGACGGTGAGGACAATCATCGAGTCCATGTCCCACGTGGTTTGGGTCGATTCCCAGCGGTAGCCGGGCCAGTCGGGGCCGAAGTCGCCGCGCGGGTCGGCGCTGGTCCAGGCGTCGTCCAGGGTCAGTTCGGCAAGCTTGTTTTGCGCGAGTTCCGCGGCGGCGGCCTGGCGTTCCGCGAGCACGGAGGCGCGGTTGGCGAGGGTGATGCCTTCGAAGACGGCAGGGAGGAGGATCGCCAGGAACATCAGGGCGGCCAGGATTTCGACAAAGGTGAAGGCGGCGCGCGATTTCATGGGGAGGCTGGCGCGATTTCGTACCCCCAGCCGTCGTCGGTCTGCACGAGGGTGATGCGGCCCGCGGTGCGGTGGACGAGGACGAGGGGGGTGAGGCTTTCCAGGGCGAGCGTGCCTTCGGGGTCGAAGGTGGCGGCGATCACGCGGCCCGCGGTGTCGGTGGGGGCGGGCTGGAGGTCGAAACGGAGTTCCTGGGGGAGGGCCCACGTTTCTTCGCGGGAGGGATCGCCGGGGTTGTCGCCTTTGGCCCGGACGCCGAAGGTTCCCCCCACGGGGTCGATCCAAAGGGTCATCGGGAGGCTCTGGGAGACGGCTTCTTCGCGGGCGTACTCGGTGGCCGCGAGCAGGCGCACCGCCTCCTGCTCCAAGGCGCGCCCTTTGAAAGAGCGCGAAAGGGTGGGGGCGGAGATGGCCAGCAGCGTCGCCAGGAGCACCATGACAAGGACGAGTTCGATCAGGGTAAACGCGGCGGGCTTTTGGGAGTTGTCAGTGCTTGTTAACATCCCAGTTGTTGATGTCGTCGGCGGTCCCGGGGCGGCCGTCGGGGCCCGCGGAGGAGATGTCGGGGCCGTTGGGGTTGTGTTTGCCGGGGTATTCGTAGAGATACGGGTTGTTCCACGGGTCGAGCGGAATGGCTTTCTTGAGGTATGGGCCCCGCCAGTTGGCGGCGTCGCCGGGCTGTTCGAGCAGGGCGTTGAGGGAGCCGCTCTTGGGGTAGTAGCCGTTGTCGACTTCGAATTGATCGAGCGCTTGCTCAAGGTTGGCGATTTGGGTTTGCGCGGCGGTGTTCTTCGCCTGTTCGGTGCGGCCGCTGATTTTCGGATACACGATGGCGGCGAGCGTGGCCAGGATGACCAGGACGAGGAGCATTTCAACGAGGGTGAAGCCTTGCGAGTGTTGTGGGGTCGGGTGTTTCATGGTGAGTGCTATTTGATGTGATCTTGGAGAGAGAAGATGGGGATGACCATGCCGATGAAGATGAGGCCGATGAACCCGGCGATGAGGAAGAGCAGGAGCGGCTCGGCCAGGGTGACGGCGGCTTTCAACTGGCGGTCGAGGGTGGTTTCGGTGGTTCCGGCGAGGCGGACGAGCTCTTTGTCGAGCCGCCCGCTTTCTTCGGCGACGGAGATCATTTCCAGCGTGGAGCCGGGGAAGAGGGCGCGGCAGCCGGCCAGGGCGGAGGCGAGTGTTTCGCCCTTGGAGACGCGCTCGGAGGAGTCGGCGATCAAGTCGATGAGGGTCTGGTAGCCCAGCGAACGGCGGGCGACGTGGAGGCCGTTCATGAGGGGGACGCCCGCGCCCAGCAGCGTGCCGAGCATCCGGCAGAAGCGGGCCATGGCGAGCTTGGCGGCCAGCGGTCCCACGACGGGCAGACGCAGGAGGAGGGCCTCCCATTTGCGGCGGTTGGCGTCGAGGGAGAACCACTTGCGCCCAAAGTAAGCCGCCGTGGCGACGGCGGCCGCCATGTAAAGGCCGTAGGTGCGGATGGCGTTGCTGGTGCCGATGATGATCTGGGTGATGAGCGGCAGGGCGGCGTTGAACCCGGCGAAGAGGGTTTGGAACCGGGGGATGAAGAAGACCATCAGGAAGATGATGACGCCCGTGGCCATGGTGAGGAGAACGGCGGGATACATCATGGCGGCGAGGACTTTGGCGCGGATCTCTTTTTCGCGCGCCTGGAAGTCGGCGATCTGCGCGAGGACGACGTCGAGGAAGCCGCCAGCTTCGCCCGATTCGACCATGGCGGTGTAGACGCGCGGGAAGACGTCGGGGGAGCGGGCCATGGCGGCGGCGAGCGGGACGCCGTCGATGACGAGGCTGTGGAGTTCCTTCCATTTGGCGGCGGCCGCCGGGTTGGAGGCTTCCTTGTAAAGGATGGTGAGGGCGCGACTCAGGGGGACGGCGGCGGTGAGCAGGCTGGAGAGGGAGCGGGTGAAGTCTTCGAGGGCGTCGAAGGAGACGCGGGTGGAGGTGAACCCCCACGAGCGGGCGGGCGGGGCGGCGGGGGCGGCTCCCGGTTTGGCGACTTCCTCCAGGCGCAGGATGGTCATCCCTAGGGCTTCGAGCTGGCGCATGGCTTCCTGCCGTCCCCCGGCTTCGAGGCGGCCTTCGGCGGGGGTGCCGCCGCTTTGCAATGCTTTGTAGGCGAAGAGGGCCATGGGATTAGTTGGCGAACGCGGCGTCTTCGTCTTTGGAGACGCGCAGGACTTCCGCCGGGGTGGTGATGCCGAGGCAGACGAGCCGCCAGCCGTCTTCGAGCAGGGTGCGCATCCCTTCGCGCCGGGCGATTTCCTTGATTTCCATGCTGGAGCCGCCGCGCAGGAGGGACTGGCGCAGGGTGCCGCTGATGGGCATGAGTTCAAAGATGGCCTGGCGGCCGGTGTAGCCGGTCATGCGGCACGCGCGGCAGCCGCAGGCGCGGTAGATGGTGGCGTTGTGGAGGGCTTCGACGCGGGTGCGCAGGGCTTCGGTGCGCGCGGAGTGGTCTTCCTGCTTGCACTCGGGGCAGAGGACGCGCACGAGGCGCTGGGCCATGACGGCTTCCAGGGAGGAGGCGACAAGGTAGGGCTCGACCCCCATGTCCACGAGCCGCGTGAGCGCGCCGGGGGCGTCGTTGGTGTGGAGGGTGGAGAAGACCATGTGGCCGGTGAGGGAGGCCTGGACGGCGATTTGCGCGGTTTCGCGGTCGCGGATTTCGCCGATCAGGACGACATCGGGATCGTGCCGCAGGATGGCCCGCAGGCCGCGCCCGAAGGTCAATCCCGCTTTTTCGGAGACCTGGATTTGGTTGATCCCTTTGAGCTGGTATTCGACGGGGTCTTCGATGGTGATGATTTTGCGCACGGTGTCGTTGATCTGGGTGAGTGCGCTGTAGAGGGTGGTGGTCTTGCCGCTGCCGGTGGGGCCGGTGACGAGCGCGATGCCGTGGGGGATTTCCAGGATGCGCCCAAAGAGGTTCCGCTCGCGTTCGGCCATGCCGAGGCCGTCGAGGCCGATCAGCCCGGCGTCCTGGCGCAAGAGACGCAGGACGACGGCTTCGCCGTGGAGCATGGGGATGACGGAGACGCGAATGTCGATCTCGCTGTTTTTGATGCGGATTTTGATGCGCCCGTCCTGCGGCACGCGCTTTTCGGCGATGTCGAGGTTGCTCAGGATTTTGATGCGCGAGACGATGGCGGGCTGGAAACGCTTGATCTGCGGGGGGACGGAGACTTCCTGCAGGAGGCCGTCGATGCGGTAGCGGATGCGCAGTTCGTGCTCGAAGGGCTCGACGTGGATGTCGGAGGCCCGCATGGAGACGGCGTCACTGAGGATCTGGTTGACGAAGCGGATGATGGAGGCGTCTTCGGCGGCTTTTTCCAGGTCGGCGTCGTCCGCCGCGTCGTCGGAGACGACCTGGAAGCCTTCTTCCTGTTCGAGGAGGTTGAGGGTGTCCGCGCCGACGCCCAGGTGGCGCTTGATTTCCCGCTGCAACGCTTCGCCGGGGGCGAGGACGGGCTCGATGGGGAGGCTGGTGTAAGGCTTGAGGCTGTCCAAGCCGGGCTCGGCAAAGAGGCGGCTCAAGGCGACTTCGATGCGGCCGCCGGTTTCCCGCAGGGGGAGGAGTTCCTCTTTGAGCAGGATGCGGGCGGGGAAGCGCGCGGCCAGCGCGCGGTCGGGCTCCACGCCTTCCAGCGCGGTGAAGGCGAGGCCGTATTCGCCCGCCAGCCATTGGAGGACTTGCGCCTCGGTTTCCACCGGAACGCCGCCGGTGTGACTCTGCCGCGCGAGGGTGTCCGCATCGGCGGCGGAGAGTTGGCGGCTCTCCACCATGCGGGTGAGCAGGTCGGAGCGTGCGGGGGAGGGGGGAACGGGCATGGACGCTATTCCAAAATGCCGACCATGACGAGGGTGGCTTCCTGCCGCTGGGTGAGGACTTTGCGGAGGTCCTCCCGTGCTTGTTCGAGTTCGGCGGCGGCTTTTTTGCGTGCGGTCCGCACGGCTTCGAGTTTTGCCTTGATGTCGGCGGGGGAGGTGCTCTCGGATTCCAGGGCGGCTTTGAGGGCGTCGGTTTCCCCGGAGGAAGGAGGCGCCGGCCGGTTGGGGCGGTCAGCCGAGGGCTGCTGGTCGGGATGCCCGCCGCGCCGTCCGCCGCCCAGGGCGCTGAAGCGGGCTGTCATGGCTTCGCGCTGTTTGGCTTCCACTTTCTCCAGCAGCGGCTCGATGACGGCCCATTCTTCGTCGGTGGCTTTCAGGGAGGTTTTTAAAAACTCGTTGATCCGCTGGCGGAATTGTTCCATGCGGTCGCGGCTGGGTGCGCCGGGAGGCGGCGCCCCGTTGGGGGTTGCCGTTGGAGTGGCGGTGGGCGCGGGGTCTTGGGCCGGCATGCTTGGCGTCAGGGTGACGAGGGCCAGTGCGGCGGCGAGGGATGTCCAGCGGGTGATTTTCATGGGATGTCGGGGTTTTGCGTGCAGAATGGGATGAAATGGCGGAGTTGCGTTTTCTCTCTTGTTCCTTTCTAGGGAACGATTGTTAAGTTTGCATTTGGAAGAATCTGCAAAATTGTTAAGAGATGGTTAATCCTATGCCCCCCTCCTCTCCGACTTCTTCCGCTAGCGCGTTGAAAATCCTGATTGTGGATGACGACCGGGAGTTGTGCGCGCTGATTGAGGATTACTTGAAACCGCTGCGTTATGAGGTGGTGGCGGAGCACGACGGGCGGGCCGGGGCGGAGCGGGCGCTCGCGGAGCCGTTCCACGCGGTGATTCTGGACGTGATGCTGCCGGGCATGGACGGCTTTGAGGTGCTGCGGCGCATTCGCGGCCGCTCGGATGTGCCGGTGCTGATGCTGACGGCGCGCGGGGAGGAGACGGACCGGATTGTGGGGCTGGAGATGGGGGCGGACGATTATTTGCCGAAGACGTTTTCTTCCCGCGAGTTGCTGGCGCGGTTGCGGGCGGTGACCCGCCGCCGGGGGGCGCACCCGGAGGCGGCGGATGCGCCGGAGGCGGAAACGGAATGGGCGGCCGGGCCGTTGCGGATCAATCCGGCGTCCCGGTTGGCGACGCTGGACGGGGCGCTGTTGAAGCTGACGGCGCTGGAGTTTGACCTGCTCTTGAGCCTGGCGCGCGCCTGCGGACGGGTGAAGACGCGCGAGCGGCTGATCGAGGAGATCGGCGAACGGCTCTACGACGGGCTGGACCGTTCGATTGACGTGCATATCTGGTCGCTGCGGCGCAAGCTGGGGGACGATCCCAAGGCGCCCCGGTTTATCAAGACGGTGCGCGCCATCGGGTACATGCTGATCAACCCGGAGGCGGAGTAGAGCTTGTGAAAGAAATTCCGAAACAGCCGTGTTGCGCGTCTTTTTCGCCCTGTGCGGCGTCGCTTCGCTGGCTCCCTGCCCAGGACGAAAATCCGCCGCAACCCGCCATTTCCTAATGGCTTCACAGGCTCTATGACAATCCGGCTGCCGCTTTCTGCGAAGATTCTGATCTGGTTTTTCCTGAACCTGACGGCGCTGGCGGCTGTGTTTGTGCTGCTTTTCCACACGCAGTTCCGGTTCGATTTGGACTGGGTTTTTGCCAGCAGCGCGCGGCTGCGCGTGGAGGCGTTGCGGGCCTTGATTGTGGGGGAACTCAATACCACGGCTCCGGACGATTGGGTGGGGGTGATGGAGCGCTTTAGCGATGCCTATGGGGTCCATTTTTCGCTGTTTGAACCGAATGGGAAGCATCTCATCGGGGGCATTACGGAGCTGCCGGAGGAGGTGCGCGGGTGGATGCGGGCGCTTCCGCCCAAGCCGGGGCCATCCCCCCGGCCCGGGTTTGCCCCGGAGGCGGCGAATCCGACGCGGGCGTTCCTGCGCACGGGGAGCCCGCCCCGCTACTGGCTGCTCCAGCGTACCCGGCTGGATAACCCGCGCGTGGGCGGTGGGCTGCGGGTGATTTTGGTGGCAGAGGCCAATTCGCTGAGCATGGGGGGGCTGATTCTTGATCCCAAGCCGTGGTTCTGGCTGGTGGGCGGGGTGGTGGTGTTTTCCGTGCTCTTTTGGCTCCCCCTGCTGCATGGGATGACGCGGACCATCGGCCAGATGACGCAGACGACGCGCCAGATCGCGGAGGGGCGTTTTGACGTGCGCGTGACGACGCGGCGGGGGGATGAACTGGGGCTGCTGGCGGAGTCGATCAACCAGATGGCGGCCCGGCTCAATGGGCTGGTGCAGGGCCAAAAGCGTTTTCTGGGGGACATCGCGCACGAGCTTTGCTCGCCGCTGGCGCGCTTGCAGATGGTGCTGGGCATTTTGGAGCAGCGGGCGGGCGAGGGGCAGGCGTCGTATGCCCAAAGCGCGTCGGAGAAGGCGGGGCAGATCGCGGCACTGGTGAATGAATTGCTGGTGTTTTCCCGCGCTTCTTTTGGCGCAAACGCGGTGAGGCTGGGGCCGGTGGAGGTGCGCCACGCGGTGGAGGAGGCGGTGCGCAGGGAGGCGACCGGCGCGGTGCCGGTGGAGATGGACGTTGCCGGGGGGCTCACGGTGCAGGCGGATGAGCAGTTGTTGGTGCGGGCGCTCTCGAATTTGCTGCGCAATGCGCTGCGCCACGGGGGAGCCACCGGGCCGATCACGCTGGCGGCCCGCCGGGAGGGGGACGCGGTGGTGGTGCGGGTGGCCGACTGCGGGCCCGGCGTGCCGGAGGAGGAACTCCCCAAACTCTTTGACGCGTTTTACCGCGTGGACGGCTCGCGCACGCGCGATACGGGGGGGGTGGGCCTGGGGTTGACGATTGTGAAGACGTGCGTGGAATCGTGCCGGGGGACGGTGGTGGCGCGCAATCGGGCGCCGCATGGCCTGGAAGTGGAGATCCGGCTCCCTGTTCAAGATTAGTACCTTGTTACAAGGTAATAGACGCGGAGAGGGGGGGAGAGCGGGGCAGAATCCTCTTCATTTCCGGCGCGGTTTCGTTCCTAATACACGCCATCCATGGATTCCACGATTCCAGCGCGCCCGATCGGCGTTTTCGATTCCGGCATTGGCGGCCTGACTGTTGCGGCGGAGCTGCGCCGCTTGCTCCCGCACGAAGCCATTTTTTACATTGGCGATACCGCCCGCGTTCCCTACGGCGGCAAAAGCCAGGCGACCATTGAGCGTTATTCTTTGGAGATCAGCGAGATGCTTCTAAGCCGGCAGGCCAAGATGATCGTGGCCGCCTGCAATACGGCTTCGGCGCTTGCGGTGCCGAGGTTGCAGGAGACGCTCTCCGTGCCGGTGACGGGGGTGATTCTGCCGGGGGCGAGGGCGGCTGTGGCGATGACCCGGAACGGCCGGGTGGGGGTGATCGGCACCCGGGGGACGATCCGCAGCGGCGCGTACGAGCGGGCGATCCATGCGCTGGCGCCGGAGGTCCAGGTGGTCAGCCAGGAGTGCCCGATGCTGGTCCCGGCGATTGAGGAGGGTTGGCTGGAGGACGCAATTACCGATGCGATCATCGCCCATTATCTGAATGGGCTGGCCGGGTCGGGGATCGATACGCTGGTGCTCGGGTGCACGCATTACCCTTTGGTGAAACCGGCTCTTGCCCGATTCTTGGGCCCGGGAATCCGGCTGGTGGATTCGGCGGAGAATTGCGCGATTGCGGTGCGCGAGCTGCTGCAAGCCCACGGGATCGGTGCGGCGCAAGAGGGGGCGGGCGCGTTGCAAGTGGCGCTGACGGATGCCTCCGACGGGTTCCTGCCGGTGGCCGAAAGGGCGCTGGGGCTGGAGGTGGGCGAGATTCACCTCGCCGCGGTGCAGGGGTAGCGGCGGAAGATGCGGAGGGGGGAGGGTTTATTCCGCTTTGGCGCGGTTTTGGAGGAGGGCGAGGAATTCGCGCAGGGCGGGGGTGCGCGGGCGGTTGCGCTTGAGCAGGATGCCGATGGGGCGGCGCAGGGGCGGGTCGAGGGGGATGGCGCGCAGGGTTCCGGCTTTGACTTCCGCCTTGACGGTGGCCAGCGGGACGACGGAGACGCCTTGTTCGATTTCGACGGCGCGCTTGACGGTTTCGATGTTGTCGAACTCGATGGCATGCCCCAGGAGGATGCCGCTTTCCCGGAAATGCCGGTCGACGAATTGGCGCGTGGGGAGGTCGGGGTCGAAGGCGATGAAGCGCTCTTTTTTCAAGGCGGCCGGGGTGATGGTTGCGGACCCGGCCAGCGGATGGGTGGGTGGGCAGATGACGACCATTTCGTCGTCGGTGAACGGCTCGATGTGGATGCCTTTGCGCACGGATGGGTAGGCGACGAGCCCCATGACGGCCTCGCCGCTCAAGACTTGGGCATACACCTGGGCGGAGCGTTTGTAGGAGACGTGGACTTCGACGGTGGGATATTTTTTCTCGAAGGCTTTCAGATACGGGGGGAGATCGTGCAGGCCGATGGAGTAGACGGCGGAGATGTGAAGTTCGCCCGCGACGACGTCGGCCAGTTCGTTGAAGCGTTCCCCAAGGCCCTCGTAGATTTCCAGGATTTCCTTGGCGGCGGAGAGGAGCACCGCTCCTTCGGGCGTGACACAGCATTGCCGCCGCCCCCGTTCCAGAAGGGTGCGCCCGAGTTTCTTTTCCAGCGAGAGAATCTGTTGACTCACCGCGCTCTGTGTCATGGAATTGAGCGCGCCCGCCTTGGAGAAACTGGCGGTTTCGACTACATCACAAAAAATTTTGAGCGTCTCTATATGCATGGGGGTATTAAGTATCCTAATGGATAAGAGTCCGCATCGTCAACTATTCCTCTTTCCACTTATGATCGCCGAAAATTTCGCCAGGGTTCGCGCCCAGATTGCCGATGCCGCCGCCCGCTGCGGCCGCCGCGCCGAGGAGGTGACGCTGATCGCCGTCAGCAAGACGCACGGGCCGGAGGCGGTCCGGGAAGCGATTGCGGCGGGCCAGTTGCTTTTTGGCGAGAACCGGGTGCAGGAGGGGCGGGCGAAGGCGTTGTTGCTGCCGGGCGCGCTCCGGTGGCATTTGATCGGGCATTTGCAGTCCAACAAGATCCGGCAGGCGCTGGGGGTGTTTGAGCGGATTCAGAGCATTGATACGGTGGAGCTGGCCCGGGATGTGAACCGGGTGGCGGGGGAGATGGGCCTTTCCCCGAAGGTTCTCCTGGAGGTGAATGTGGCGGGGGAGGGGAGCAAGTTCGGGTTCCGGCCGGAGGCGCTCCGGGCGTCGATGGAGGAGATTCTGTGCCTGGATCGCGTGGCGGTGGATGGGCTGATGACGATCCCGCCGTATGCCCCGGAGCCGGAGGATTCGCGGCGCTATTTCGCGGCGTTGAGGGAGTTGCGCGACCGGCTGAGCGGGGAATTTGGCGTGCCGTTGCCGGAGCTTTCGATGGGGATGAGCGGGGATTTTCCGGTGGCGATTGGGGAGGGGGCGACTTTGGTGCGGGTGGGCACGGCGCTCTTTGGGGAACGCCAGGGGAAGACCTGGAAGCCGGGCGAGTAGGGAAGACGGGGAGATGCGGCAGTTTGCGCACGCCCGTTTGCTTGCCGGGGGCCGAAACTGGTGCCGGACGCACTGTGAATCGGATTACCGGCATTGAAACGGAATACGGCTGTCTGGTCTGTGACGAGACGCCCCAGAACGCTTCGGACTCCTGGCCCGTGCGGATCAAGAACCAGTTGTTCAAGAAGGCCAGGGTGGGGGCGGTGGATCTCCATTACCGTGATTACGAGGAGCCGCCGGGCAATGGGGGCTTTCTGCGCAACGGGGGGCGGATGTATGTGGACATGGGGCATCTGGAATATGCCTCGCCGGAGTGCCGGAGCGTGCGCGACATGGTGGCCTTTGATCTGGCGGGCGATGCGCTGGCGCAGGGGGCGATTGCGGCGCTGCGGGCGGAACAGCGAGTTTCCCTGATCAAGAATAACGTGGATCACCTCACGGGTGCCACGTTCGGCTGCCACGAGAATTATCTCATGCGCCGCGAGTTGCAGTTTACGCAGCAGGCGCTGGGTGCCCTGCTTTCGTTCCTGGCGACGCGCCAGATTTACACCGGCGCGGGCCGGGTGGGGCAGACGAACCCGCTTTCGTTTGAATACGAGAACCGGCAGGCGGCTCCGGTGGATTTCCAGATTTCGCAGCGGGCGGACCACATTGTGAATGATATTTACCAGTGGGTGCAGTTCAACCGGGCGATTATTAATGCGCGGGATGAGCCGCTGGCGGATCATCACCGTTACCGCCGCCTGCATTTGCTGGTGGGGGACTCGAATATGAGCCCGTTCGCGACGGCGCTGAAGGTGGGGCTGACGTCGCTGGTGCTGACGCTGCTGGAGCAGGAGTGCCTTCCCCGCGACGTGGTGTTGCGCGACGCGGTGGCCGCCACGCGCGAGATTTCGCATGAGGGGACGGGCCACGGCCTGGTGAAGCTGGAAGATGGCCGGACGCGCGATGCGCTCGATATTCAATACGCGTTCCTCGCCCATGCGCAGAGGACGTTCGCCGGGGCGGACGCGGAGACGGACTGGCTCTTGGAGAGCTGGCAGTTTGCGCTGGAGTCATTGGAATCGCGCCCCGAGCTGCTGATCGGCGGGGTGGACTGGATTTCCAAACGCTGGCTGCTGGATCTCTTCCGCACGAGCGAGGATCTTTCGTGGCAGGACCCGTGGCTGCAAAGTCTGGACCTGGAGTATCACAATATCGACCCGGAGCGGGGGCTCTTTTTCTCGCTCCAGCCGGTGGGGCGCGTTGCGGAGTGGAATGCTGGGGCTTTCCGCCAGGAGGCGCTCGTCACCCCGCCCGCCGATACGCGCGCCCACGGCCGGGGGATCGCGGTGGATTGGTTCCTGGAGCATCCGAAGGCGAATTACCTGATCAACTGGGATTCGCTGACCTTGGATGGCGAGGCGCCGCTGCCGCTCCCGGACCCGTTTGACCCCGGCGAGGCGCTGGTGCGCCGGTTTTTGGAACGCTAGAGCGGTTTCGGTTTATTTTGTCGTATGCTCTTCGGCGGCGAGAGTCG
>JBAWXX010000050.1:0-23641 GCA_037143855.1 Verrucomicrobiota bacterium
CCGGAACAGGCGGCGCAACCGGAACGGGCTTCGCAACGGGAGCGGGCTTCGCAACCAGAACAGGCGGCGCAACCAGAACAGGCGGCGCAACGGGAACGGGCGTCGCAACGGGAGCGGGCGTCGCAACCAGAACAGGCGGCGCAACCGGAACTGGCGTCGCAACCGAAACGGGCTTCGCAACTGGAACAGGCTTCGCAACGGGAGCAGGCGTCGCAACCGGAACGGGCGTCGCAACCGGAACGGGCGTCGCAACCGGAACGGGCTTCGCAACCGGAACGGGCTTCGCAACCGGAACGGGCGTCGCAACCGGAACGGGCGTCGCAACCACATGCGCCACGACCTTGGGCATCGACGCCGCAACCTTGGCGATAGCTTCCAAAATTTGATGCCCCTCGAACGGCTTGGTCAGGAGGTCACACCCGGCCGTGTAGGCGCTGTAATCGCTCAGGTCATAGCCGGAGATAAAAAGCGTCTTCATCGCCGGGAAGCGCTCCAAGAGCTTCTGCCGCAGCGTGAACCCGTCCATCGGGTCCATCACCACGTCCGAGATGAGCAGGTTCACCCACTGCAGGGCTTCCGCGCTTTCCAGCGCCGCCGCGCCACCATGGCAGACGGCGATTTCATGGGGGGTGTCCTTCAAAAGGTCTGTCAACACTTGCAAGACGGCGGCATCGTCATCAACAATCAGGATTTTCATTGGGGGAGATCAGTGGAGGGGAGAGCGGACGGGGGGATAAATTGGGTGAGAAGCCTCGGCGGGTCGGCGAACTTCGCATTTAAGACGCCTTTATAGTAAATGCGCACGCTATAGCCAAAGTAATTCCGCCGTTCGCGCGTCCGGGGGTCCCTGGGGTCAAATTCCGGCTGGGCATAAGCCACTTCCAGCACCTCGGGAGCCGCCGTGGACCAGTCCACGGGCTGCACTTCGCCCGCCGCGTTCACCCGGCGCACCCATGAAGAGGTGACGCTGGCGTTGGTTTCCACCACCGATCCGTCCCGCAGCATCTCGTAAAAGAAAACCTGGATCACCACGTCGCGCGGGTCCACGCGGCTGCCAGGCCGGGCCAGAATGGGCAGCGCCAGCTTCAAGCGCCGCGCGGGCTGGGTCGTCCCGGTATCGTCCGTGGTGCCGACTTTCCCGAGCGAAAAGACCGTCGCCGCGTCCCCCGCCGTGTCGGGCGCGAGCCCTCCCGCCGCCGCCCGGGAAGAGGTTGTTTCCTCCGGCGCGGGGCCGGGCAATTGCAGCGCGCGCAGCTTCGCCTCGGCGGCGGCATAGTAGATCCCCGCCCGCTCGCCCATCTCGTAAATCCTGCGCCACTGTTCAACGGCCTTGTCCGTAAGGCCCATCTTCTCATACGTGATCGCCATCTCGGAAATGATCGGGGCGTAGCTGGAGAAAATCCCCTGCGCCTGGCGCAGCCGCATCATTGCCGTGCCCGTGTCCCCCCGGTCGCGCAGGTCCTTGGCCATGCTGATCAACTCGGCCACCTGGGATTGCGGCGTCACCGCCGGCTGCGCCGGGGTGGGCTGCGGCGCGGGCGTCGGCGTCGGTTTGGGCAGGCTGGCAAGCAGCGATTTTTCGGCCGCGGCGGCCTGCTCTTGCGCCGGGTCCGGCGCGGAAAGCGGTGGCGCGGCCGCCTGGGCGGTGGCAGGATGCGCGGGAGCGGCGGCAAGCGGCGGCGACGAACGCCCAAAAAGCCGCCACCACAAGACTCCCATTTCCCCCATGGCGACCACCCCAAGCAGAGTCATCGTCACCACGAAAGTCCGGGTGCCGGAAAGACTGGGCAGGGAGGCAATGGCAGGCATAGGGGGAAGGAAAAGGTAGGCAGGCGATTTCTTTCTGTCAACGAAGCACCATGCTTGATTCCCGGGCCCGTTTGCCTTACGGGCATAGGCGCATGTTTTTCCCCCGACTCCTTTTTTGCCTCTTTTGCACCGCGGCAGCCGCCTTGGCGGCCGCGCCCGCCGCCACGCCGCCCGTCCTGCACCTGACGCTGCGCAAAGCCATCCAGCTCGCCATCGAGAACAACCTCGCCATCAAAGTCGCCGAGTTCAATCCCGACATCGCCGACGCCCGGATCACCGCCGAACTCGGGGCGTTTGATCCCTCGCTGCGCTTCAGCGCCTCGCATGACTCCGCCACCGCCTCCGGCGACGAAGTCCAGACCGGCAACATCGGCGCGGGCATCGGTGGCACGAGCATTTATGGCACGCAATACGACATCGGGCTCAGCAGCATCGCCACCCGTTACAGCCGCTATTCCACCGGCGCGCAATTCGGGCTCACCCAGCCGCTTCTGCGCGGGTTCGGCTCCGACGTGAACCTCGCCTCCCTGCGCATCGCCCGCAACAACCGGCAGATCAGCCAGTGGGAGTTCAAGCAGGGGATCATCGATGTCGTCACCGAGACGGTCTTTGTCTACAACGAACTCTACTCCGCCCTGCGCAACTACGACGCCACGCGCCACTCGCGCGACCTCGCCCTGGAGCTTTGCAAGGAAGAGCAAGCCCGCGCCGAGATCGGCGTGAAAATCGAGCTGGACGTCGTCACCGCCCAGGCCGAGGCGGCCACCCGCGAGGAAGCCGTCATCCTCGCCAAAAACAACATCGAGAACAACGAGCGCATCCTCAAGCAACTCGTCACCTCCAACACCAAAACCCTGCTCGAAATCGGCGTAGAGATCGAGCCGCCCCCCACCGCCGCCATCGGCAAGGTGGACGTGCAAGCCGGGTTGCGAGAAGCCTGGAACAGCCGGCCGGACCGCCAGGAAGCCCTCGTCGCCCTGCAAACCCGCCACATCAACGTCGTCACCGCCCGCAACGAAACGTTCCCCCGGCTCGACCTCATCGGCAGCTTGAACCTCCTGGGGCTCGACTCCCACGACATCGCCGACAGCCTGCGTTTCTTCGGTGGCGACGCGCGCAACCCGCAAAGCTGGAGCATTGGCGCCCTCTTTAGCATGCCGCTGGGCAACCGCACCGCCAAAGGCAACCTGCGGGCCGCGCGGCTGCTCGACGCCCAGGCGCTCATCACCCTCAACCAATTGGAACAGTCCCTGATCGTGGATGTCGCCAACGCGGCGGGGGAAATCGAAACCGCCCGCAAGCGGATCGACTCCACCCAGGAAGCCCTGCGCCTGGCCAAGGAAAGCCTCTCGGCCGGGGAAAAACGCCACGCCGCGGGCAGCGCCACCACCTTCGAAGTCCTCCAGCTCCAGCGGTCCATGACCGAGGCCGAAGCCGCCCTCATCCGCGCCGAAGCCGACTACCGCAAAGCCCTCTCCGAATACGACCGGCAAACGGGAACCACCCTCCAGCGCAACGCCATCACCGTCACGCCATAGGCTCACCGGAAGAGGCGCTGGAAAAGATTCTCCGGCGCGGGCCGTGCCGCCGCTGGAGACGTCCGCCGGATGGCCGTTCCCCGCGCCCGGCCCGCCCTCCTCACCCCGCGGGGACCATCCACAGACTCCCCCACCGGCTCCGCGCGCCGAATCGGCGCGCTCTCGGCCAGCGCCGTTTGCGCCCGGGCCCAATGCAACTCCCGGCGGCGTTTCAAATCGGCGATCCGCCGGTCCGCCTCCTCCCGCTCCGCCCCGCTTTGCATCCCGGCCAGCGCCTCCATCCCCTTAATCCGGGAATCCAACGTCTCAAAGGCGCTCTCCATGCGCCGCCGCGCCGCCGGAGTCGGCGCCTCCTTGTAAAGATCCACCGCGCCCCGGACGGCCTCCGTGTCAAAACACATCGTCTCCTGCGGCGCGGCGGAGGGCGGCGGCCCGCGCAACTCCGGCTCGCAGGCCGTCAACACCACACAAAGCACTCCCCACCAACGCGCCACAACGAGGGTATCGGGCAGCGCCGCCCCCGTGGTCTGCCTCTCCCCGACCAAGCCGTATTCACGGGGTTTTAGGCTAATGCCTATCGCCCCAGCAGCAGTTCCGCCGTCCGCCGGTTTGCCCCCAGATGCGCCCGGAGCACTCCGCGCGCCGCGGCGACCTGCGCTTCGCCCCGGGCGGGATCGGCCAGCAATTGCTCCGTCTCCCGGAGCAGCCCTGCCTCGTCCGGCACCTGCACCGCCCCGTCCACCGCCAGGAATTGGCGCACCAGCGCCTCGAAATTCTCCATATGCGGCCCAAACACCACCGGGCGGCCCGCCAGCACCGGCTCCGCAGGGTTCTGCCCCCCTTGCGCGCACAGGCTCTTGCCGATAAAGCACACGGCGGCGAGCGCATACCAGTCGCGCAACTCCCCGGTGGTATCCACGATCAGCGCATCCGGGCGCGGACTCCCCGGCGGCAATCCCGGCAGCACTGAGCGTAACGCCACCCGCAACCCCAAGCCTTGCAAATCGGCCGCCACCTCCGGCGTCCGCTCCACGTGCCGGGGGACGACGATCAGGAACAAATCGGGAAAGCGCTCCCGCAACGTCCGCGTCATCCGGCCCAGGAGGGCTTCCTCGCCGGGAAACGTGCTTCCCGCCAGCAAGACGGGCGTCTCCTCGCCCACCCCGACGCGCCCCAGCAGCGCCCGGAACTCCCGCGCGCGCGACGCCTCCCCCTCCGCGAAATCGAATTTCAGGCTTCCCGTGCAGACCAGCGCCTCGGGGCGCACTCCCAGCGCCTCCCACCGCGGGATGTCCTCCGGCTCCTGCACGCAGACCCGCTCCAGCATGCCGAAAAACGGGCCCGTCCAGCGCCGCCACCGGCGAAAACCGCGCTCCGACTTCGGGCTCAGGCGCGCGTTCACCACCGAAACGGGAATCCCCCGCCGGTAACACTCCGCCACCATGTTGGGCCAGAGCTCCTTGTCCACCATCACGAGCTGCGCTGGCCGGGTCAGGTCCAGCACGCGCCGCACGATGGAAGCCAGGTCGAGGGGGTAATAAACCAGCGCCATCCGGGCCGCGTCCTCGATCTGCCCGCGCGCCACCGCGTAGCCCGTGGAGGTCGTCGTTGAAAGGAGAATACGGACGCCCGGCTCGCACGCCTGCAACGTCCGCGCCAGCTTGAGGCCCATCATCATCTCCCCCACGCTCACCGCGTGAATCCAGATCCAGCCGCCCGGCTCCAGGCGCACCCGGTCCTCCCTGGTGTAGAGCCCCAGGCGCTGGCCGAACTTGTGCCGGTAATGGCCGCGCCGCAGCATGCGCGCGAGAAAACCCGGCAGCATCGCGGCAAATGCAACCGGAAACAGCGAACGGTACACCCGCAACGGCAGGCGCGCCGCAGCGGGCAAAGAGCGGGAAATCTCCATCTCTCCCATACAAACAGGGAAGCGAAACCCAGGAAAGGGCAAATTCACTCCTCGGGAGGTGACACCCGGCGCAGGTATGCCACCTCCGTCGCCCCATAACGGCGCTCGCGGAGCAGTTCCCAGCCGGTCTTTTTCGGCAGCGGCGCGCCGGGCAGCTTCTCCAAAATGAAGAGTCCCTCCGGGGCCAGCGCGCGGGCCAGGGCGGGGTCGCTCAACAGTTCCACGCCAAAGTCCCTGTCCCCCTTCTGCTTGGCATAGGGTGGGTCGGCCAAAATAAAGTCGTAGCCGCCCGCAACCGCCCGCTTGTGGAGGAAGGAGAAAATATCGAGCGCCTCCACCGCCGCCCCTTGCAGCCGGGTCTTGGCCAGATTGAAGCGGATCGCCTCCACCGCGCGCACGTCCTTTTCCACCAGCGTGGCCAACGCCGCCCCCCGGCTCAAGGCCTCGATGCCCAACGCCCCGCTGCCCGCGAACAAATCGAGCACGCGGCTCCCCACAATGGCCTCTCCGAGACTGTCGAAAATGGCCCCCTTCACCCGGTCCATAGTGGGACGCAGGCCGGTCTTCGGGGCGATGAGGGGGATGCCCCCGGCGATTCCTGAAACAACGCGCATCAACGAGCCCTCCCCTTCGCCGCGTCTTCGCGTTTCCGCGTCTTTCTTCTGGGCGCCGTGCAGATCACTTCCACCTGCTGCCGCAGATGTTTGATCTCCAGCTTCGCGCCAATGGCGCGGCTCCGGTAGCGCATGATGGGGAAGCCAATCCGCGAAGGCACGGCAAAGGCGGGGTCTTCCTCTTTGGGAAACGCAACGCCGTCGTCCCGCACCGAGAGCACCACAGCTTCCGGCTTCATGGCGAGCCGGATCTCCAACCGCCCGGCGTGGAAATGGGTCAGCGCGTTGTGGACCGCTTCCTGGGCGATCCGAAACAGGTACATGGCGGTCTGCGGCTCCATCTGCACGCGGACGGCGGGGGCGCGGAAACGGCATTCCGTCTTCCCGCCGGCGCGGACCTGCTCGGCCAGGTCCTCCAGCGCCTCCACCAAGCCATTTCCTTGTTCGAGATACATCACGGAAAGCCCTTTTTCGAGGATGCGCACCTGGCTGACCACCTCTTTCACCAATTGCGCGATCTGCCGGGCGAACTCGGCCTGTTCGAGCCCCGCGCGCGAAAGCTCTTCGTAAAGGACATTGCCAAGCAGCGAAATCCCGACCAGGTGCTGGCAAAAGTTCTCCCGGAGTTCTCGTCCCAGGCGCTGCTTCTCCCGGTCGCTCGTGTCGATGATCTCCTGTTCGACCGCCCGGCTTTCGGAAATATCGCGCACGATGCCGAAGACGCCCCACACGGTTCCCTTGGCGTCCGAGCAGCGCCCTTTGGTGACCAGGAACGTCCGCAGCCCGCCCGCCGTGGCGGTTGTGCGCTCAAAGGTGCGCGTCTTCCCACTGGCGAGCACCGCCGCATGCTGTTCGCCCACCAAAGCGCCCAATTCCGCAGGCACAAGATCGGCGGGAGCGCAGCCCGTGACGCTCTTTTTCTGGCCGCCCACCAGCGCCGTAAACGCCAGGTTGGCCTGCAAGAGGCGTCCGTCCACGCCGCACAGGAAAATGGCGTCCTGCGTCTCCTGCAGCAGGGCGGCACAGAGCGCCGCCACGCTCTTGCGAGCGAGTCGGCCGCACCCTTTCGCACTGGTTTTTTCCCGGGCCATTGCTCAAAACGTGTATGAGCCTAGTAACTTGTAACAAGGAAAATGGCACATAGAGCACCGGATTTTTAGTTCAGGGCAAGGCGGAAGCCCAAGGCACTAGCGAGGGGAAGCGTCAGCAAGCCCGTCTGCCGGGTAATCGGGAGCAACGATCGTGCCTTCTTGGGGCAGCGGCGGCGGCTCCGTGCGGGGCTTGTTGTCCGTGCCCGGAAGCGGGGGCGGGTTTTTCATCTGCCCATGCTGGATGATGTCGCGGATTTGTTCTCCGTCGAGGGTTTCAAATTCGAGCAGCGCCTTGGCGATCAATTCCAATTTATCGCGGTTGGCGGAAAGCAGGTCCTTGGCGCGCGCATAAGCGCCGTCGCAGATGAAGCGCACCTCGCCGTCGATCTCCAGCGCGGTGGCTTCGGAATAATCCCGGTTTTTGCCGAAATCGCGCCCCAGGAAGACGTGCTCCTCGTGCGCGCCGTATTCGACCATGCCCATCTTTTCGCTCATGCCCCACTCGCACACCATCTTGCGGGCGATGTTGGTGGCGTGGCGGATGTCGCTGCTGGCGCCGTTGGTCACGTCGTGAAAGACGAGTTCCTCGGCCACGCGGCCGCCCATGATGACGACGAGGTGATCGAGCAGTTCCAGCTTCCGGTTGGTGTACTGGTCCGACTCGGGCAGATACATGGTGAGGCCAAGGGCCGGGCCGCGCGGGATGATGGTGACTTTGTGGAGCGGGTCCATGTTGTCCACCAGCTCGCACAGGAGGGCGTGGCCCGCCTCGTGGTAGGCGGTGTTTTCCTTTTCCTTGGCGCTCATGGCCAGGCTGCGGCGTTCGCGGCCCCAGCGGACTTTGTCCCGGGCTTCCTCGAATTCCTTCATCGTGATGGCTTTGAGGCCGCGCCGGGCGGCCATCAGGGCGGCTTCGTTGATGACGTTGGCCAGCTCGGCCCCGGAGTAGCCGGGGGTGCCCCGGGCAATGACGGCGAGGTCCACCCCTTCGGCGATTTTGACCCGCTTGGCGTGAACTTTGAGAATCTGCTCGCGCCCCTTCACATCGGGAAGGTTCACGGTGATCTGGCGGTCGAAGCGGCCGGGCCGCAGGAGCGCCGGGTCAAGCACGTCGGGGCGGTTGGTCGCGGCGATGATGATGACTCCCTCCTGGGTGTCGAAGCCGTCCATCTCCACGAGCAGCGCGTTGAGCGTCTGCTCGCGTTCGTCGTGGCCGCCGCCCAGGCCCGTGCCCCGGTGCCGCCCCACGGCGTCGATTTCGTCGATGAAGATGATGCACGGGGCGTTCTTCTTGCCCTGCTCAAACATGTCGCGCACGCGGCTCGCGCCGACGCCGACGAACATTTCCACGAAGTCGGACCCGCTGATGGAGAAGAAGGGCACGTCCGCCTCTCCCGCGATGGCGCGGGCCAGCAGCGTCTTGCCCGTGCCGGGAGGGCCGACGAGGAGCACCCCCTTGGGGATGCGTCCGCCGAGCTTCTGGAAGCGCTTCGGGTCTTTGAGGAACTCCACCAGTTCCTCCACTTCATCCTTCGCCTCCTCCACGCCGGCCACTTCCTTGAAGGTGATCCGGTTTTTCTCGCGCGAGAGCATCCGGGCCTTGCTCTTGCCAAAGCTCATCGCCCCCTTGCCCGCCATGCGGATTTGCTGGCGGAAGAAGAAATAGATCATCACCAGAATCAGGAGGACCGGCAAAAACGCCATGAGGGGCGAGTTGAGGAAGTTCGACCCGGATTTTGGGTAGCTCTTATATCCGGCGTCCTTGAGATCCTGCACCAGGTTCGGCTGAAACTTGGCGGAAACCTCCACCCGGAATTGCGGATTGCCTTTGTGCGCGTTGGCGTCGGCGTATTCGCCGATCAGCCATTGCGTCTGCTTGTCCCCTTCATCGAGGATCTCCAGCGGCGTGGTCTTCTTGATCTGGTTCGCCTCCATCAACGCCTCGAACTTGTCCCAGGTGAGGGTGTCGGGTGTGCCATAGGGGGAGCGGCCGATGATCGCAAAGCCGACGAGGGCGATTGCCGCCATAATCATCAAAATGCCGCGCCAATTAAAATTGGGGTCCGCGTTGTTGCCGCCGCGGTCGCGGGGAGAACGCTCGTTTGGATTGCGTGAGTCGAACTGAGCCATGGTAGTGACCGCAGCCCCGTTTGGCCCGATTGCCCAACAGAGTGCGAAAGAGAAACTTAGGCGAACTCCCGCAATGGTCAAGAATGGCCTTTATTTTTGAGGGGGGCGGGCTCAAAGAAATGCTTTTTTTCGTATGCCCGGCATCCGATACGCCATTTTACCTTTTCCCCCTATTCCAGCGATTCCTGCACCTCCTCCGGCGTCAGCACGGTGGGGATGTTGTCGATCCGGGTCACGTAGCCGGAGCTGTCGCGCTGTTCCTCCTTGCGGCAGTGGATGATGGTCTTCGCATACGGAGCCATCATGCCCAGGCGGTCCACGGGGAACGCCATGACCAACTGCAACTGGAAGTTGCGCGCCAGGGTCAGGCAGTCTTCCACGCCGTCGCCGGAGAGCTTGGAGAAGGCTTCGTCCATGACGACGAGCCCCATGTTCTGCCGGTACTGGCCGCCCCCCAGGTCATAGACGCGGTGGAACGCGGCGAGCATGGAGAGAAAGAACGGGGCCTGGTTTTCGCCGCCGGAGAGCTTGTGGCCGTGCCGCCCGAGCGAGATGGCCGGGGCGTCGGGGCGGTTGGCCGGGATCATGTGGAGGTCGTAGCGGTGATACTGCCGGTGGTCCAGCAACTGGCGGCTGCGCTCGTCGAGTTCCGTGCCGGATTTCTCCACCGCCGCCATCAGCTCCGCCTTGGCCCGGTCGATCTCCTCGGTTTTCACGCTCCCCATCAGCTCGTCGCCGGGGTTGAAGCCGGTGTCGATCAAATGCCAGATGGCGGCGAATGCCGGGTCGCGGCTCTGCTCGATCTGGTAGCGGTATTTGCCGATGGGCCGGTCGAGGTACTGGCGCAGTTGGCGGATCGTCGCCTGCGCTTTTTGCAAATTCTCGGCGAGCCGGTCGATCACCTGGGATTGCAGGCGGCTCTCCCATTCGCGGCGGCGTTCGTCGGCCATGGCGCGGTACTTGGGAAGCTCGGTTTGCTCCAGGAGCGCGAGGCGCGCGTCCCAGAGGGCGTTGGACTCGTCCTCGTCGTCGCAATCCGCGCGGTACTGCGGATGGGCGGGGAGCCCGTTGGCATCGACGGCGGCGGCCAGGGCGCGGCGCTCGCTGTTGCGGGCGTGGCGGTGGTTGGCCGCGCTCACCCCGGCGGCGGCCGCCCGGTGCTGCGCCACGTCGGCGCGTTCTTTCCAACTGGCGCACTCCTTGAGGAGCACGCCGAGGCGCAGGTCGAGTTCGTCGTTGGTGATATCCAGCCGGATCTGCGTCCGTTTCTCGACGAGCAGGCGCTCCGCGTTCTCAAAATCCTCCAGCGCGGCGTCCAGCGCCTCTTGGATGCGGCAGCGGCTGGTTTCAAACGATGTCTGTGATTCGCGCATCCCGCCGATGGCCTCGATGGCCCGGTCGAGTTCACCTTTGAGTTCGCGCAGGCGGTCGAGCCGGGCCTCGCGTTCGGGCGTGGAAATCAGCTCGATCTCGTCGCTGAGCTGCTGGAGACGGCGCTCCATCTCCGGGAGTTGTTTTAATTCATGGCTGCGGTCCGGCAGGCGCGGGTCGCCCAGTTCAGCCTTGCGCCCGGCCTCCAGCCAGCGGGCGACGCGCTCGCGCAGGGCGTCGAGGGCTTCCCGCTCGGCCATGAGCGCGCGCTGCTCCCGGAAGGCGGCCTCGCGCAGGCGCTTGAGCCCCTCCTGGCCGAGCGTGAACTCGAATCCCGGGATCTGCCGCAGGCGGCGGCGAATGGGGGCCTGCTTGAAAACGCCGTCCTGCGTGATGGCCCGGTCGTGCCCGTCGAGTTCGGCGATGGTCCCCACGGCGGCCACCCCGCCGAGCAAGTGCTGGGTGAACTGCTTCGCCACGGGATCGGCGACGATGACTTTCGTCGCCAGCGAGCCCGCTTTGACGTTGGCGGAAAGCTCCAGGGCTTCACGCGGGTGGACGAGCGATTCGGCCTCGCGTCCCGGGGGCGTCTTGCGCAGGATTTCCAGCGCCGCGCCGTAGTCCGAGGGGCTGACGATGACGGCGAAGCGGTTGCGCCCGAGGAAGAGTTCCAGCGCCTCGCGCCAGCCGTCGTCCTGGACTTCGATCAAGCGGCAGAGCTGCTCGGGCGGCGTGTCGGAGTGGCCGAGCTTGGCTTTCAGCGCGTTGAAAAGGGGGAAGCTCCCCGGGGTTTCCTTGCGTTCGAGTTTTTCGAGATCCCTCGCTATCTCCTGCAACCGGGCGAGCGCCGCGGCAGAGGCGTCCTCGGTGGGGCGCAGGAGTTTTTCGGTTTGCCGGACCAGTTCGTTGAACTGCTCGGCCAGCCGGGGAAGCGCCTGGAGCGCCGCCTCCTCGTCGCTGGAGCGGAGGGCTTCGAGCGCGGTTTCGTCCATGGCGAGCGCGGCCTTGAGGCCGTCGAGCGGCAAATCGATACCTTGCTTGATCCAGGCCCACCAGGCCCCGGCCCGGTTTTTGAGCCGTTCGCGGATCGCCTTTTGCGCTTCGTTGAGGGAATTGATCGCGGCGAGCAGGCGGCGTTTCTCATCCCGCAGCCCCTTCAACTTCGCCGCGTCGGGATCGTTCTGAGCCTCCAGCACCACGGCGTTGTATTGCGTCTCCAGCTCGGCCTTGCGGGCGGCCTGGGCTTCAAAGCGGGCCGCGTCCGCCGCGTTCTTTTCCAGGAGCCGCTGCATGTCGCCCCGGTGGCGCTCCACCAGTTCGCGGGCCTGCGCGTGGTCGAGCGCGTGGCGCAGGTGGCTCCAGACCGCCTCCTCGCGCTGCGACGCGAGGCAGGCTTCGTGCGAGCCGGAGATGCGCTTCAGGAACCCGGCTTCCTCCTCCTGCCGTTGGAGCCGCTCCTGCGTCTCGCGGTAGGCGCTGACGGCGGTGCGGACCTCGCGCACGTCGATGGGCGCGGCCTCCAGGATGAACTCGCGGATGAATTTCTGGATGTCCTGCTCGGGCTCGAACGCGAGCGCCTTGGGCATCGTTTTGTTGAGCTGCTCGCGCTCAAAGTAGAGGTGCGCGGGCGTCGCCATCTCCGCCAGGTATTCGCGCTGGAGGCTGAAAAGGCAATCGTGGCCGTAATCACGGCGGATAAAGCGCTTGAAGTCCTCCTCGTCGCGCAGGTTCCCCTCCGGCGCGAGGTCGGCCCATTCCAGGCGCGTGGGGACGCCAAAGTAGGTCTGGCGCGGCTTGGACGTCGGGCTCTCATACTGCACATGCACGCCCCAGGTCTCGCGCGACTCCGGTTTGCGGCCCGTGGCCGGCTTGGTGAACTCGAGCGCGATGACCGTCACGCCGCTCGGCCGCGTGTAATGGTCCTCGCCGTTGCGCATGGTGTTGCTATCGCAGAGGCAGTAGCTCACCAGCGAACGCCCCTTGCCCGCGCCCGCCGCCGCCCGGTTGGAGCGCCAGTGTTCGCCAAGGAGCACATACTGCATCAGATCGAGCAATGCCGATTTCCCCGAGCCGAACACGCCGGAGATGAGAATATCGTCGTCCACGTCAATGAACTGGCGGAAGCCATACCAGTTGATGGCAATGATGCGGGTGAGCGAGATCCGCTGGCTGGGTGCAAGGGCGTTCATCATGAAAGCGTTTCCTCAGGGGTGGATTCGTCGGCGGACTCGACGCCGGGAGCGCTCTGGTTAAACAGCGCGGTTTGTTCCTCCCAGGCGGCGGCGTCCTCGAACGGGATGACGCGCGGGAGCGTGGGCAGGATCTCGATCTGCGAGGCCCCAAACTGCTCTTCGTCGCGCTGGTAGCGGATCAGCTTTTTGCGCCGGAGCTTGGCCAGGATGCGGTCAAGCTGCGTCGGCTGGGGCGGCTCGATGGCCTCGAAGTAGAGGCGCAGCCGGGCGTCGAGCATGTTCGCGTCGAGGACCACCGATTGCGCCGGCCGGGCCATGCGCTCTTCGTCGTAAATCCGCCAGAGCGCCAGGACCAGGAGCGTTTCGTCCTTGGTGAAGCTGGCCGTCAGCGCGCATTCGCCCGCGACGGGCCGGGCCTGGAAAATCGGGCGGTCGGGATCGTGGATCAGCTCCAGGTCGAGCACGGCGAGGAACTCGGCCAGTTCCCTGGGATACTCGCGCGCGATGAGATACAGCTCGCGCGCCCGCCCCTCGTCGCCGAGCAGGACGCCGGTGGTGAGCAGTTCGGCGAGAATAGTTTTTAGTGCGGGGCGATCTTCTTCGCGGATCGCCTCCCAGAAGGTGGGCCAGGGGAGTGTCATGCGGTTGTTATTGAATTCTCACACGAAGGCACGAAGACACGAAGAGAAGAAGGCTGTTGTAACCCCCTTCGTGGCTTCGTGTGAGGCTTTCTGGTCGGTTTTCCGGATCATGCGGTGCGTTCGATGGAAAAGCGTTCAATGCGGTGCCCGGCCTGCGTGTCGGCGGGAATGTTTTCGGGCGTGAGCCCGGCGTCTCCGGCGCGGGCCTGCGTGATGCGCCATTGCAGCGGGCGGGCGCGCTGGCCACCCGTCCCATTGGAGCGTTCGAAGGCGAGCACGGCGAGCAGGTCGAAGAGGTCGTCCTCGGTGCGCAGATGGAAATCGGCGGTGGAAACGGTATTCCCTTTTTCGGGCAGAAGCTCCTCGATCAGCCGGGCCGCGCGCTGCGGCGTGATGGCGTAGAGGTTGCGCTGGCGGATCTGGTCTTGCGCGAGCGAGGCGTCCCCCTCTTCCGTCTCTCCCCCCAGAGCCAGATTCACCGGCAGCCGCCCCCGGCGCGGGCGGGAAAGGGCGTCGCGCCCAAACGTGATCTCGGCGTGCGGCGTCCGCAGCGCCATGCCGGGGAGCCCGGCGAGGTCGGAAAACCGCCCCCCGGCGTGCCGGGCGTTAGCCGCCTGCATCAAGGCCTTCACCTGCTCCGGGCGGCGGCCCCGCAGTTCCGTCTGGTAACGGTAGCGTTCCGCCGAGAGCCGGGCGAAATCGGCGATGCGGCCGTCGATGATCTGCGCCCGCGCGCCGATGGAGCCGAGGCTGCGCTCCAGGGTGGAAAGCATCCGCTCGGCCAGCGCGTAGGCTTCCGTGGAGTCGATCCTTCCCTGCCGGTGTTCGACGAGGCCCTCGGCGAGGCGCTCCTTCGCCTCGGGATTGCCCAGCGCCTCCTGCGCCACGGCCCGCGAAAGATTCAGCCGCGCCCCGAGGCCCCCCTGCTGAAGCACGTCGTAACAGACCATGTGCTCCCCTTCGTAAAACTCGGCGTAAAACACGCGCAGCGTCGCCTCCGCGCTGGGGCTGATCCGTTGTTTCTCCTCGAAGCCAAGCACCAGCTTCTCCACGGCGTGCATCTGGTCGATGGCGCGACCCACGCGGTCGGTCAGCTCCTTGACCGTCTGGCGCATCTCCTCCGGCGAGAGGCGGCCCGGGTCGAGCGCCCCCTCCGCCATCAGCGTCTTGCAAATGGACCTCAATATTCCCGCGAAATCCTTCAATTCCGCCGCTTCGCTCGCGGCCAGTTCGCGCAGCAGCCGCAAGAGCGGGCGCAGTTCCGGGGCGATGAGCACCCAGTGTTCATCCAGGCTCACCCGGCGGTCGGCCAGCCAGCGGGCCTCCAGCATCCGGTTGAAAAGCGTGCCCGCGCGCTGCCGCAAATCGGCCGTCTGCGCCCCCTCGTCGTCGCCGAGCGGGACGTTCGGGTGTTCGCTCAACACGTCGCGGATGAGTAAGAGGGCGTCGGCATGGCGAAGTTGCCCGCTTTCATCCGCGCTCTGCTCCAGCTTGTCCGCGCAATCGATGTACACGGGCGCGGAAGGCCGGGCCAGCGGGCGAAAAAACCCTTCGCTGACCGACCGCAAAAGCCGTGTGCTGAGCAAGTGCGCATCCATGGGGAAGAGTCAGTGCACCACTTCCACCGGCGTGCCGATCCGCACCCGCTGGTAGAACATCGGGGCGATCTCCCCGGGCATCCGAATGCAGCCGTGCGAGGCCGGGTAGCCGGGAAGGATGCCGACGTGCATCCCCACCCCGTCGGCGATCCGCATGAAATAGAGCATCGGCGATCCCTGGAAATGCGTGCCGCTGGGGGCCGAATCGATCCGGGCGCTCACCCCCGCCCGCACCACGCGCCCCTGGCTGTCCACGAAGTTCCCGTACAAGTTGGAGCGGTGGTCGGGATCTTTCTCCTGCACATGGAACGAGCCCGTGGGCGTCATCCCGGCGGCTTTGCCGGAGGAAATGGGCGTGTCGATGGCGATCTCGTTGTTCAGCAGCAGGTAGGCCCGCTGTTTGCCGAGGGAAACCAGCACCCGGGCGTTCGCCTGCGTTACCTGCTCCAGCAACCGGGGCGAAACCTTGGGCGGATCCTGGCGATGCAGCGATTCGCTCGCCTTTCTCACGCCAAAAAGCCCAAAAAAAGGAGCGCAGAGGGCGGAACCGCTCCCAAAGGCAAGCACGGCTCCGACCACCAGCACGGCGAAATTGCGAGGGATCGGGAATCTCATTGCAGGCGAACGGTCGTTGTTTCTTAATGATAGGCCGTTTGACGATCAATCGAAAACTCCAATTGTTTGTGTGCCGCTCCCGATGGGGGAATCGGCTTTGCGCGCTTTTGGGCGCCTGTCTCCTCCTGGCAGCCCCCTTCCGCACCCTGGCGGAAATCAACATCCCCCCCCTGCCCAAAGAGAAGCGCCTGGCGAAAAAAGAAACGCCGGCGCCCCCGATGCCGGTTCCCGTCATCGCGCAAGTCCTCAACGGCGGGCTCGTCCAGATTCCCCTGCGCCTCTACGGCCGCCAGGAACAGACCACCCGCTTCCTCATCCGCAAGGAACCGGGGCTGGGAAAAATCGTCGGCCTGCAACCCGCCGGCCAGGAAGTCTGGATCCTCACCTACCAGCAGACGGCCCCCATGAACGGGCAGCCCCGGCTGGAGGACCGCATCCTCTTTGCCGCGCAAAACAACAACGGCACCTCGTCGGCGGCCGAAATCACTCTCGACATCGTGGACGCCCCGCCGCAGCTCGCCGGCCCCGGCCCGGTCGAGTTCGGGGAAATCCCCGCCGGGTTCCCCGCCGCCCGCCAGCTCACCCTTGCCAACGCCGGGGGCGGCCTCCTGGAGGGGAGCGTCAGCGTCGAGCCCCCCTGGACCGTCAGCCCAGCCTCCTACAGCCTGCACCGGGGCGAACGCCTCACCCTGCACCTGGGCCTGACTCCCGGTGAAGCCCGGGAATACCGGGGCCGCCTCCGGTTTTCCAGCGATCCCCAAGCCGAAGCGCCCCTCCATGCCCGCGCCGCCCTCCCCTTCACCGCCGAACCGGCCGCGCTGGAACTGGCGGGAGCCCCGGCGCGCTCGGGCACATTCACCCTCACCAACCGGACCGGCTCCGACCTGCATGTGCAAATCACCGCCTCCGGCCGCCTCCACCTCCCGGATCAGATTCTCTTGAGCCCCCGCGCCGCCGTTTCCCTCAAGGCCGCCCTCGCCCCGGGCGACCCGGCGGGCATCGACGAACCGATCCGCCTCTCCCTCGGCGCGATTTTCCAAAACATCGCCGTCCACACCCCGCCCGCCGAACCGGCCGCGCAGCCCTCTCTTTCCACCCCTCCTCCTGCTGCCCCCCTCTCTCCTCCGCCCGCCCCCACCCCGGCATCCACCCCACCGCCCCCGCTTCCCCTGCCGCAGCCCGTCGCTCCGGAAGCCCCTCCCGTCGAACCGCCTCCCGGGGAACAGCTTCCCCGGCTCCAGGGCGTCACCGTCGTGCGCACCACCGTCCGGGGAACCGCCGAGTTTGCCTGGGACACCCCCGTTTCCCCGGATGGCCGCCTCCATTACCAGGTGGAAATCCGCCGTCTCGCCCTGGATGCCGCCGGAGCCCTCCAGCAACGCTGGATTCCGGTCCCCAACGTCCAGTTCACGGAAAAAACGGGCCGCGTCACCGCCTTCTTTGACGGCATCCCGGCGGGCATCCGCGACACCGCCCGCGTCCTCGCCCTCGCCCCGGACGGCCGGACGTGCGCGGAATCCTTCCCCTTCAGCTTCTCCATCCCGGCCCCCACCCCCTGGCTGACCCCGCGCCACGCCCTGCTGGCCGGGTTCACCCTGCTGCTCGCGGGGGCGCTCCTCTTCGGGCAAATCCAAAAAAGGCGCGCGCGGTAAAAAGCCTTGGCGCTGGCGTGCAATCTGCGCTTTCCTTCCCCCTTCTCCATGCAACACAACGGCATCCAACACATCCATTTCCTGGGCATCTGCGGCACCGCCATGGGCGCGGTGGCCGCCGCCCTGCAAGAACGCGGCTTCACCGTCACCGGCTCCGACGAAAACGTCTACCCGCCGATGTCCACGTTCCTGGAGAAAAAAGGCGTCAGGCTCACCGCCGGCTACCGCGCCGCCAACCTCCCGGCGCAGGCCCAGCTCATCGTCGTCGGCAACGCCATCAAACGGGGCAACCCGGAAGTCGAAGCCGTCCTGAACCGCAAGCTCTACTACCTCTCGCTGCCCGAAACGCTCAAGGAATTCTTCCTGCGGGGCCGCCACAACCTCGTCGTCACCGGCACCCACGGCAAAACCACCACCACCTCGCTGCTCGCCTGGATCCTCGAAACCGCCGGGCTGGAGCCGAGCTACCTGATCGGCGGCATCCCGAAAAACCTCGGCCAGGGAGCCCGCTTCCGCGACACCGGGCATGTGGTGCTGGAGGGGGACGAATACGACACCGCCTTCTTCGACAAACGGAGCAAATTCGTCCACTACATGCCCGAGCTGGTCATCGTGAACAACATCGAGTTCGACCACGCCGACATCTTCGACAACCTCGACGCCATCAAACTGAGCTTCCGGCGGATGCTCAACATCGTCCCCGGCAACGGCATGGCGCTCCTCAACGCCGACGACCCGAACTGCCTCGACGTCGGGCGCACCTGCCCCGCCCCCACCCTCACCGTCGGCTTCTCCCCCAACGCCGCCCACCCGATCCGCGACGTCAGCTACCTGCCCGGCGGTTCCGAATTCACCCTCCTGGGGATCCGCTTCGCCATGCGGCTGGTGGGCGAATACAACGTCCGCAACGCCGCCATGGCCATCTGCGCCGCCCACTTCTACGGCGTCCCTCTCCCGGTCATCCAGAAAGCGCTTTCCAGCTTCGAGGGCGTCCTGCGCCGCCAGGAAGTGCGGGGGGTTGTCCGCGGCGTCACCCTCATCGACGACTTCGGCCACCACCCCACCGCCATCCGGCAGACCCTGGCCGGACTGCGCCACCAATACCCCGGCGCGCGCGTGTGGGCCGTCTTCGAGCCCCGCTCCAACACCACCCGGCGGGCCGTCTTCCAACACCAGCTCCCCGGCGCGTTCGCACAGGCCGACGGCGTGATTTTCTCCAAAGTCGCCCGGCTCGAACAAATCCCCGAGGCCGAACGGCTCAAGCCCGAGCAAGTCATCGCCGACATCGCCGACACCGGCAAACCGGCCTTTTACGAGCCCGGCGTGAACGAAATCATCGCCCGGCTGCGGCCCCTCGTCCAAAGCGGCGACGTGCTGGTCATCTTCAGCAACGGCGGCTTTGACGGCATCCACGCCCGGCTCTTGAAAGAATTGTAACGGGAAGTCTCCAAACCCCGCCTGCGGAGCTAGAGCGTTTTAAATTGAAGTGTTTACAATGATGCGAGAGCGTCGTGGGTTGATGCGCGGGCTCTTCAAGCGAAGCGGCTCTATTTTTCAATACTGCCCGAGCTTGAAAGACCGCGCAACGGCCCGTGCCGCCGAGCAGCGTGTAAACAACAAAATTTAAACCGCTCTAAACGCGGCATGGAAATGGGAAAGCGTCTTGGCTTATTCCGGCCCTGCCACCGTGTAAAGCCACCAACGCTGCTTGCGCTCGCGGGCCGAGCGGGCCTGGCGCTCAAAATAAAGCTTCCATTCCTCCCCCGCCGCCGTGCGGATGCGGAACCAGTGTTTGCGCACATAGCGCTCCCCGCTGCCGTGGCGGCACGGCCCCGTTTCCCGCCACTCCTCCAGCACCTGCGCCACCACGCACTCCTCCCCGCGCCAGAGAAAGCGCGCGGGCAGCAGCGGCGACCCCGGCACCACCGGGCCCACGTTCCCCCGCGCCATCACCGGCGTCACCGGCTCGCTGATCAAACGCTCGCGCATCCCTTTTCTATAACCCCAATCAGATAAAATTTCCACAATGGGGGAATCCCTGAGGAAAGGATACTTGACCTTTTACTGGTAAGCCTTCATTCATTGCCGCCATTCCTTCCCCTGTTTCGAACGGATTTTGGGGAGCACGGCTATCTTTTTTATGAGAACCAGCAAACATTTTCTCGCCGCAGTCGCCACCGCCTGCGTCGCCACGTCACCCATCGCCCTGGGGCAGGAGGCCCAGGCCCCCATCGTCAAGAGCATCGACGTCCAATTCGCAGGCCCCGCCACGGTGAGCAAAGAGCGCATCCTCAACAACATGCGCACCAAGGTGGGCAAGCCCTATTCCGTGGGCGTCGCCGAGGAAGATGTCCGCAACCTTTACGAAACCGCCAAGGTCTTCAACGTCCGCATCTTTGGCGACCGCCTGCCCGATGGCAGCGTCAAGGTCATCGTCGTCGTCCAGTCCAAGGCGGCGGTCAAGGAAGTGAAGATCGAGGGGGCCACCGAAATCAAAGCCAGCTCCCTGCGCAAAAAACTCGAAACCAAACCGGGCGGCGAACTCTCCGAATCGCAAGTCGAGGCCGACCGGCAAAAAATCCTCACCGCCTACCAGGACAAAGGCTACAAGGACACCGAAGTCAAAACGGTTATCAAAACCGACGAGAAGACCAACCAGGCCAACGTCACCTTCGTCATCACGGAAGCCCAGCGCACCGTCATCCAGCGCATCTGCTTCGAGGGCAACACCGTCTTTACCGCCAAGCAACTGCGCAAAGTCATCAAGACCCGCAGCCATTATATTTTCTCCTTCCTCGATAAATCGGGGCGGGTGGATAAAGAGTTGATCGCGTCCGACGTGGACGCCCTGCGCGACTTCTACCAGAACCACGGCTACGTGGACGTCAAAATCGGCGACCCCACCATCAGCCGCGTCGGCAACAGCCCCAAGGTGGACGTCACCTTCCCCATCCAGGAAGGGGCGCAATACCACGTCGCCTCCATCACCGTCGGCGGCACCAAGCTCTTCTCGGCCCAGGAAATCGGCGAAGCCCTCCGGCTCAAGGAAGGCAGCGTCTACTCGCCCGAAGGCATCCAAAAGGACGTCAAGAAAATCCAGGACATCTACGGCGCGCGGGGCTACATCGACGTCCAGGTCATCCCCGTCAGCACCCCCATGGCCAACCACCAGTTCGCCATCACCTACCGGGTGGACGAGGGGACGCAATCCTACGTCAACCGCGTCAACATCAGCGGCAACACCCGGACCAAGGACAAAGTCATCCGGCGCGAACTGGCCATCGGGCCCGGCGACCTCTACAACAGCGTCTACGCCGACGCCAGCAAACAGCGCCTCCAAAACCTCAATTACTTCGACCGCGTCGACGTCTTCCCCTCCGACACCTTGACGCCCGGCAAAAAAGACCTCAACGTCGTCGTCAACGAAAAACGAACCGGCAGCCTCAACTTCGGCGCCGGCTACAGCACCGTTGACAGCGTCATCGGATTCGTCGAACTCTCTCAAAGCAACTTCGACATCACCAACTGGCCCAACTTCACCGGCGGCGGCGAACGCTTCCGCGCCCGCGCCCAAGTCGGCGCCGAGCGCAAAGACTTCACCGTCTCGCTAACCGAACCGTACTTCCTCGACTACCAACTGGCCGTCGGAGGCGAACTCTTCTACCGCGACGCCGACTACCTCAGCACCGAGTACAACCAGCGCAACTACGGGTTCGACCTCTTCACCCGCAAAGCCATCAACCAGGATCTCTCCTGGCGCATCGACTACCGGCTTGAGGAAATCGAGCTCTACAAGATGGCCGCCAACGCCTCCCCCACCATGCAAGCCGACAACGGGAACCATCTCAAGAGCCAGATCGGGCCATCCCTCGTCTACGACACCCGCGACAGCGTCTTTCTCCCCCGCAAAGGCACCCGCGCCGAACTCTCCGCCTACGTGGCAGGCGGCCCCCTGGGCGGCAACGACTCCATCTACGGCGCCAACCTCCAGGTTGCCCACTACATCTCGCTGCCCTGGGACACCATCCTCACCCTCTCCGGCGAAGCTGGCAGCGTCGACAACTGGTCCGGCAGCGACCACGTGCCCATCTTCGACCGCCTCTACCTCGGCGGCTCCAATAACCTGCGCGGCTTCAAATTCCGCGACATCGGGCCCAAAGACATCAACGACGAACCCGTCGGCGGCAACTCCATGGCCCGCTTCAGCGCCGAATACACCTACCCCGTCGTTGACCGCGTCCGTGGCGCCTTCTTCTACGACACCGGCTTTGTCAACAGCGCCTCCTACAGCTTCAGCCCCGACAGCGTCGCCTCCGACGCCGGCATCGGCATCCGGCTTGACCTCCCGATGTTCCCCATCCGCATCGACTACGGTTATCCCATCCAAAAAGGCGATGCCACCAGCCGCGGCGGCCACTTTAATTTCAATATGGGATATCAATTTTGAACGAATGGACCGCCCAAGCGTCTTAAAAGAACACCGCCTTCTATGAAAACAAACCTGATCCCCATCTCTCTCGTGGCCATCGTCGCCCTTGCCACAAGCTCCATTGCGCGTGCGGACATCAAAATCGGCTACGTGGACATGAACAAAATCTTCACCAGCTACTACAAGACAGAGCAGGCCAAAAAGCGCATTGATGAAGCGCAGAGCGCCGCGCAGAAAGAGCTGCAAGATCACGTCGACATCTTCAACAAGAACCGGGACGCCATCCTCAAGCTCAACGATGAACTCAACAAGCCCGAGCTGAGCAAGGAAGCCAAGGAAAAGAAGACCAAAGAGCGCGATGATAAAGCGGAAGACGCCAAGCGGCAGGAAAAAGAGATCATGGAACTCCGCGCCGCCCGGCTCAAAAACCTCCAGGAACAAGCCAACCGGATGCGCGCCGGGATCGTCGAGGAAATCCGCAAGCTCATCAACGACAAGGTGAAGAGTGACCAGTATGACCTCGTCCTCGACAAATCCGGCCTCAGTTCCAACGGCATCGAAGTCGTCCTCTACTCCAAGGAAAACGCCGACTTCAGCGAAGACATCATCAAGACTCTCAACGCCGATAAGCCGAAAGACACCGCCACTCCCTCCGCCGCCGCTCCCAGCAAGACCAAATAAGAACTCCAAGTGGACGCGAGCATTGAAGAACTTGCCGCTCTCGTCGGCGGCCGCGTAATCGTAGGCTCGGGAGCCGCCCGCATCACCGGCGCGGCCTCCCTATCCGACGCCCAGGAAGGCGACATCACCTTCTTTGGCAACGCCAAATACCTGCCCGCCTTGAGAGCCAGCCGCGCCACCTGCGCCCTGGTTCCCGAAGGCTTTGAAGAGACCATCCCGGCGGTTCAAATCCAGGTGGCGAACCCCACCCTGGCCTTCTCCAAAGTCCTGGAGCAACTCGCGCCGCCGCCCATCGCCTTTGCGCCGGGCATCCACCCCACCGCCGTCATCGCCGCCGACGCCCGCATCGGCGCCAACGTCTCCATCCAGGCCCACGCCGTCGTGGAGCCCGGAACCGTGATCGGCGACCGCACCTTCCTGGGCGCCAACGTCTACGTCGGGCACGGCACCCGGATCGGCGCGGATTGTAAAATCTACGCCAACGCCAGCATCCGCGAACGGTGCGTCATCGGCAGCCGCGTCATCATCCACAGCGGAGCCGTCCTCGGCAGCGACGGCTTCGGGTTCGAGATGGCGGGCGGGCGGTACGTCAAAATCCCGCAAACCGGCATCGTCCAGATCGACGACGACGTCGAAATCGGCGCCAACACCACCATCGACCGGGCCCGGTTTGGCCGGACATGGATCGGCGAAGGGAGCAAAATCGACAATCTCGTCCAGATCGCGCACAACGTCGTCATCGGCAAACACGCCATCATCGTCTCCCAAGTCGGCATCTCCGGCAGCAGCCGCATCGGCAACTATGCCACCCTGGCGGGCCAGGTCGGCATCGTCGGCCACATCGAAATCGGCGACCAGGCCATCGTCGCCGCCCAGAGCGGCGTCAGCAAGAGCATCCCCGCCAAACAGATGTGGTGGGGCTCCCCCGCGGGGCCCATCCAGGAGCAAAAAGAGCAGCTTGCCCGGATCAACCGCCTGCCCAAACTGATGGAGCGCGTCAAGCGCCTCGAAGAGAAAGTCTCCGGCGGCGAAAAAGCGAACTGACGTCCGCGCACAGCGATTTCCAGCGCCGCAGAGCCCCACGCTCCGCGGCGTTTTTTTGGCGCTTTTGCTCCCCCGCGCTGTTTGCGCAAAAAAAACGCCTCACCCGGTTGCCCGGATGAGGCGTCAATTTTTTAAGACCGGAGCCTTTGGTTACTTGGCTTCGGGCTGGGCGGCACCTTCAGCGGCGGCCGCTTCGTTGCGTTCTTTCATCGCGGCGCGGCGGCTCAGCTTCACGCGGCCTTTGTCGTCGATGCCGATGCACTTGACCCAGATGGCGTCGCCCACGCGGACCACGTCTTCGGTCTTGTTCACGCGGAAGTCGGCCAG
>JBAWXX010000051.1:0-22763 GCA_037143855.1 Verrucomicrobiota bacterium
CAGCGACTCTCGCCGCCGAAGAGCATACGACAAAATAAACCGAAACCGCTCTAGATGCGAAGCCCTGAAGCGCTGATTGTGGGGCTTGACATGCTATTTTTTTCCTCTACAACTTCGCACTTGAACCGGGACGTTTATTCGTCCCCGGCGCGTTGGTTTGGGAATGCCGTGAAAATCGGCAACAGTGTCGCTGCTGTAACCGGATACGAAACCTCGAGTGCCACTCGGCTGTAAAAAGCAGGGGAAGGCGAGGCGGTAGGATCGAAGCCGGAAGTCAGAAGACCGACTGAAGCGCCGCAAATATAGAACCCTTCGTAACAAAGGAGAATTCCCCATGCCGTATTCCCGTCCGCTTCTTAGCCGCGTGCTTTCGCCCGCGCACTTCCTGCTTTTCACTCTGGCCGTTTGAGGGGGCCCGCCGCTTTCTCTCGCATTTTGCCGTGAGTAAATTCATCCTCGTGACCGGCGGCAGCCGGAGCGGAAAAAGCGCCTTCGCGCAAAAGCTGGCCGAAGCTCTCCCCGGCCCGCGTGCGTTTGTCGCAACGTGCCCGGTGATCGACCCGGAGATGAACCACCGCATCCTCCGCCACCAGGCGGCCCGGAGCGGGCGCGATTGGCGGACCATCGAAGAACCGTTCGATCTTTCTTCCGCGTTTTGCCGCGCCAAAGAGCAGCCCGTGGTGCTGGTCGATTGTCTCACGCTGTGGATCAATAACGTCTTATATGAAGCCGAACAGCGGGGAGCATCTGTCTCCGAAGCTGAAATGGCCGAATGTTGCCAGCCGGTCATCGACGCCGCCCGCGGCCACGGCGGCACCGTGATTTTTGTCACCAACGAAGTCGGCATGGGCCTTGTGCCTGAGACGCCGCTCGGACGCTGCTTCCGCGATCTCGCGGGCCGCGTCAACCAAGTGATCGCCGCCGCGTGTGACGAGGTGTTCCTCGTTGTTTGTGGCCAGCCTCTCCAAATTAAACCGCAAATCAACACTCCAAAAAAACCATGAGTCTCCTTGAAAACACACTGAAGAAAATCGAACCCCAGGATGCCGCTTCCCGCGCCGCCGCGCGCGCCCGCCTGGAACAGCTTACCATGCCCCACTGGGCGCTTGGCCGCCTGATGGACCTGGCCGAAGACCTGGCTGCGATGACCCGCTCGATGCGCCCTCCCGTGGCGCGCAAAGCGGTGGTCGTAATGGCGGGGGATCACGGCGTCGCCGCTTCGGGGGTGAGCCAATATCCGCAGGAAGTGACGGTGCAGATGGTCCACAACTTCGTCAACGGCGGGGCCGGCTGCAACGCCTTGGCCCGCCAGGTGGGGGCGCAAGTCTTGGTGGTGGATGCCGGGGTGGCCGGAGACCTGAGCGCGTTGGTTGCGAGCGGAAAGATCATCTCCAAGCGCGTGGCTCCCGGCACTGCCAACATCCATGCAGGCCCGGCCATGAGCCGCCAACAGGCGATCCGGTCCATCGAAGCGGGGATCGAAGTCGCGCTTTCGCTGGCCGACTCCGTGGACGTGTTTGCCACCGGCGAAATGGGGATTGCAAACACCACGCCGAGCAGCGCCATTGTGGCGGCGCTGACCTGCTGCGAGGTGGAGGAGATCACCGGGCGCGGCACGGGCATCGACGACACCCGGCTGCAAAACAAAATCGCGGTGATCAAAGAAGCGCTGCGTGTGAACCAGCCCGATCCGTCCGACGCTCTCGACGTGCTCGCCAAGGTTGGCGGATTTGAAATCGGCGCGATTGCCGGGCTGATCCTTGGCGCGGCTGCGTTGAAGAAGCCGGTGCTTGTCGATGGCTTCATCACCACCGCCGGAGCGTTGATCGCCCAGGGACTCTCGCCCGTTTCGGTTCAATACATGATCGCCGCCCACCGGAGCGTGGAGCCGGGGCACCGCGCCGCCCAGGAACGCCTCGGGAAAGAGCCGTTGCTCGACCTCAATTTGCGCCTGGGTGAAGGCACGGGAGCGGTGCTGGCCATGAACCTGGTGGAAGCCTCGGCCCGTGTGCTGACGGACGTGGCAACCTTCGAGGAAGCCTCTGTCTCCACGGCGCACTAGTACCTTGTAACGCATAAAATGACGCCTGCCGCTTATCTTTTTGGCCCAGGGCTGCGTTGTCAGCCCAAGCTATCTTCAGATAGCGCCATTTTCCTGGTTACAAGGCACTGGGGAATAACAAGCCGCCCATGAAGTCGCTCATTGCCGCCCTACAGTTCCTGACGGTTTGCCCCTGCGTGGCGCGCGTGACGTGCAGCGAGCGGGACATCGGGCGCAGCACGCCTTGGTTCCCGCTCGTCGGCCTCCTCATTGGCGCGGCGGTGGCGTTCCTGGACCGGGGCCTGAGCGCGCTTTTCCCTCCGCTGCTTTCCAGCGCCATCTCGGTGGTGGCGTTGGTCGCGGCGTCGGGCGGTTTGCATACCGACGGCCTCGCGGATACCGCCGACGGCTTTTTGAGTTCCCGCCCGCGCGAGCGGATGCTCGAAATCATGCGCGATAGCCGCATTGGGGCGATGGGCGTTTTGGGGATTGTTTGCGTTCTTGCCTTGAAATCCGCCGCCCTCTATTCCGTGCCGGGGCCGGTGCGCTGGCTTGTGCTGCTCCTGATGCCACTTGCGGGCCGGTGCTCCATGGTCGTCCAGTTGAGCCTGCTTCCCTATGCCCGCTCCGGCGGGCTTTGCTCGGTATTTGTGCAAAATCAGCGGCGCGCCGACGTGGTGCTCACGCTTGGGGTGTTTGCCTCCGCCGCCTGGCTGATCGGCGGCGTGTTCGGGCTCTGCGCGGTGGGAGCTTCCGTCGCGGGCGTTGGGATTTTTTCCGTTTGGTGCCGGAGCAAGATCGGCGGGTTCACGGGAGACACCCTGGGCGCGGGATGTGAGTTGGTGGAACTGATTCCCGCCCTGGCGGCGGCGGCCTGGTTTGTGAGGTAGCTATGAGTGCGCACGGTGGCAATCTTAGGGAACTGGCGCGCGCTTGCGGAAAAGCGGAGAGCGAGCTCATGGATTTTTCCGCAAACCTGAACCCGCTTGGGTTCCCCGAATGGTTGCGAGCCGTGATCGCGTCGCAGGTTAGCGCCCTTGTGCACTACCCAGACCCGGAGTGCGCGGCGCTGATTGCCGCCGCCGCACAACGCTATGGCGTGAGCGGCGGCGAGGTGATTGCGGGCAATGGTTCCGCCGAGATCCTTGCCACACTTCCCCGCTTGCTGGGCAAGGCGCGCGCGGTCGTTCCCGTGCCTGCGTACATTGATTACGCA
Organism: Verrucomicrobiota bacterium; assembly: GCA_037143855.1. GTDB lineage: Bacteria > Verrucomicrobiota > Verrucomicrobiia > Chthoniobacterales > Chthoniobacteraceae > UBA695. Next base: position 3,258 of record JBAWXX010000051.1, read on the forward strand.
CGCTCGGCGGAGCTTGGAGGCATGGCGGTGACAACGCTGGCATTGCGCGAAGACGAGGCTTTTCAACTCAACTTCGCCGCGCTTGAAGCCGCCCTACGCGGCGACGAGGCGGTTTTCATCGGACGCCCGAACAATCCGACCGGCCATGTCTGCGACGGGGCGGCGTTGCGCTCGCTCGCGGCGCGGCATCCCCGGACAGTTTTCGTGGTGGACGAGGCGTTCGGCGATTTCGTCGAGGGCTTCGACAGCCTCACGCGCGAGCGCCCGGCCAATGCCGTCGTGTTGCTTTCGCTCACAAAAGCGTTCGCCATTCCCGGCCTGCGCCTGGGTTGTGCCGTGGCCGACGCCGCGCTGGTACGCCGGGTTCGGGAACTGCTGCCGCCGTGGAACGTGAACACGCTGGCCCAGGCGGTGGGCGTGGCGGCGTTGCGTGATGCCGACTACCTGGTTCGCACGCGGGCGTTTGTCCGGGAACAGCGCGAGGTGCTTGCGGCGGAACTCGCCTCATTGCCGGGCCTGCATGTCTATCCAGGGGAGGCCAACTTCCTGCTCGTGCGCACCATGGCGGACGCGCCCACGTTGGCCGGACGGTTGTTGAAGGAAGGGTTTGCGATCCGGCTTTGCGCGAATTTCGAGGGGCTTGGGCCCCACTTCTTCCGCGTGGCGGTTCGCACGGCGGAGGAAAACCGGCGGCTCTGCGAAGCGCTGCGGGCGGTTTCGGGGTTCCCCGCCGTGGCTGCGCTCAAGCGTCGCGCAGCCACTCTCATGTTCCAGGGGACCAGCTCCAACGCGGGCAAGAGCGTCCTCACGGCGGCGCTCTGCCGCATCCTCCACCAGGACGGGTTGTCTGTCGCGCCGTTCAAGTCGCAGAATATGTCGCTCAACTCGTTTGTCACCCACGACGGCCTGGAGATGGGGCGGGCGCAGGTGGTGCAGGCGCAGGCGTGCCGGATCGAGCCGGAGGCGCGGATGAACCCGATCCTGCTCAAGCCGAACTCGGACACCGGCTCGCAAGTCATCGTGCTCGGCAAGCCGGTGGGCAACATGAACGTGGGCGAATACATCCGCTTCAAGCCGCGCGCGTTTGAGGCCGCCAAGAAAGCGTTCGATTCGCTTGCCGCCGAGCACGATGTGGTAATTATGGAGGGCGCGGGAAGCCCGGCGGAGGTCAATTTGAAGCGGCACGACATTGTCAATATGCCGATGGCCCGTTATGCCAACGCGCCGGTGTTGCTCGTGGGAGACATTGACCGCGGGGGTATTTACGCCTCGTTTGTCGGCACGGTGGAAGTGCTCAACGAATGGGAACGGGCGTGCATCGCGGGCTTTGTGGTGAACCGCTTTCGCGGCCAGGAGTCGCTCTTGAAAGACGCGCACGACTATGTTCAACGCCACACGGGGTTGCCGGTGCTCGGCGTGGTGCCGTATTTGCCCCATCTCGGATTGCCCGAGGAGGATTCCGTCACGTTCAAGGCCGAAAAATCCCGGAGCGCGTGCGACGAATCGGAAAAGGTTGACATCGCGCTGATCGACCTGCCGCATCTCTCCAATTTCACCGATTTCGATGCCTTGCGGATTGAGCCGGATGCCGCCGTGCGCATTGTCCGCTGCCGCGAAGAACTGGGCCGCCCCGACGCGGTGATCCTGCCGGGCAGCAAACACGTGGCTGGTGATCTCGCGCACCTGCGTCAAAGCGGCCTCGCAGAAGCCGTTGCCGAACTCTCCCGCGGGGGACGCACGGAGATTGTGGGCATTTGCGGCGGCTATCAAATGCTCGGGCGGCGCATTGAAGACCCGCACCGCATCGAATCCCATGGCGGACCGGTGAAAGCCCTGGGGCTGCTTGATCTTTCCACCGTGATGGGGCCGGAAAAGACGCTCCGGCGTGTGGCCTGCCGCCATACGGCATCGGGCCTCGCGGTGCACGGCTATGAGATCCATCACGGCCAGAGCGCCTGCGCGGAGAGTCTGGAGCCGCTGGTGCTGCGGGAAGACGGCGAGGTGATTGGGGCCGGGTGCGGGATCATTTGGGGCAGTTACCTTCACGGCATTTTCGACGCCGACCCATTCCGCCGCTGGTTCATTGACCGGCTGCGCGTGCGCCGTGGCCTTGCGGCGGTGGGGTGCGTGGTGGCGTCCTACGATTTGCAGGAATCCTTCGACCGGCTCGCCGCCATCGTGCGCGAACGGCTCGACATGCAACAAATTTACCGGCTGCTGAACCTGTGATGAGACTCGAATATCAAGTATTAGCCGCTTTTGGCCTCGATCTGCTCCTGGGCGATCCGCGCTGGCTGCCGCATCCGGTGAAGGCCATTGGACGCTTTGCGATGGCCGTCGAAATGCCGTTGCGCCGGGCGATTCGCAAGGAGCGGGCGGCGGGAATGGCCGAGGTGCTGGTCGCGCTCGGTGTCACGGGGTTCGCGGCGTTTTTGCTCGTGAAGGGCGCACACGCCCTGCATCCGTGGGTGGGCGAAGCGGTTTCCGTCGCGCTGCTCACCACCTGCTTTGCCGGGCGCGATCTGGCATGCCACGGCGACCGGGTTTACCAGGCGCTTGCCGAAGGCGATCTTCCCGAGGCGCGCCGCCGCGTGGCGATGTTGGTCGGGCGCGACACGGAGCGGCTTGACGAGCCCGAAGTGGTGCGCGCAACCGTCGAGAGCATCGCGGAAAACATAGTGGACGGGGTAACCGCGCCGGTTTTGTTCGCCGTGCTTGGGGGCCCCGTGGGCGCGCTGCTTTACAAGGCGGTGAATACGCTCGACTCAACTTTCGGTTACAAAAACGAGCGGTATTTGCATTTCGGCTGGGCCTCGGCTCGGCTCGACGACGTGGTGAACTATCTTCCCGCGCGCCTGACGGCCCCGCTGGTGGCGTTCACGGCGGCGTTGCTTGGGTTGCGCCCGGCGGATGCGTGGCGTGCCTTTCGCCGCGATGGGCGCAGCCACCCGAGCCCCAATTCCGGCCTGACCGAGGCGGCTGTCGCGGGCGCGCTCGGCGTGCAACTGGGCGGGCTGAACTATTACTTCGGCGAACCCTCGGAGCGCCCCCGCATGGGCGACCCGGTTCAACCCTTGCGGCGCGGCCACATCCTCCAGGCTAACCGCTTGATGCTCCTTACCTCCGTGCTGGCCTTGCTGCTCTTTGCGGGCATTCGCCGCGTGATCCTATGAAACCGCGTACGTTAATCTTCACAGGCGAGGGAAAGGGGAAGACCACGGCGGCGTTCGGCATGGTGCTGCGTGCGGTCGGCCATGGGCAGCGGGTGCTGGTGGTGCAGTTTCTCAAATCCAACGCCGCCACCGGCGAACTCCTGGCCTGTGCGCATTTGCCCCACGTCGAGGTGGTGCAAATGGGGTGTGGTTTCGTTCCGCCGCCGGAACATCCCGCATTTGCCACGCACCGCGCCAAGGCGCTGGAAGCGCTGGTGTTCGCACGCAAAGCCGTTGGGTCCCAAAAATATGACTTGGTTGTCCTGGACGAGGTCTGTGGCGCCGTTGTGCGGGAATTGATCGAGGAAGAGGCCGTGATCGCGTTGATGAACGCGCCGGAACGCACGGCGTGTCTCGTTTTAACAGGCCGCTATGCCAGCGCGGGTTTGATCGGGCAAACCGACACCGTGACGGAAATGCGTTGTGTCCGGCATGGATACATGCAGGGGATCGCCGCACAGAAAGGAGTGGAGTTTTGATGATTCCGCGCCTAGTGATCGCAGGCACGCAAAGCGGCGTTGGCAAAACTTCGCTCACACTGGGGCTTGTCGCGGCGCTCACGCGACGCGGGGTGCGCGTGCAAACATTCAAGGTGGGGCCGGATTATCTCGACCCGACTTATCTCGCGCTGGCGTCGGGACGCCCCTGTTACAACCTCGACGGCTGGATGACGCATGAAGCCTATGTGCGCGGCCTTTTTTGCCGAGCGAGTGCGGGGGCCGACATCGCGTTGGTCGAAGGCGTGATGGGGCTCTTTGACGGGGCGGACCCGGTGGCGCTCGGCGGGAGCACGGCAGAAGTCTCCCGCTGGATTGAGGCTCCGGTGGCGCTCGTGGCGAATGCTCACGGCGCGGGGCGCAGTTTCGCGGCAACCGTGCATGGCTTTGCGACCTTCGTTCCTGAAATTCGCGTGGTAGGAGTCATTGCCAACCGTACCGGGTCGGACCGCCATGCCGAAGGACTCAGCGCCTCGCTTTCCGCCGCTGCGCTGCCGCCGCTGCTGGGTGCGGTGAAACGCGGGGCGTTGCCGGAATTGCCCAGCCGCCATCTTGGCCTTGTGACCGCCGATGCCGCCCGGCTGCCGCAAGACATCTTGAACCAACTTGCCGATGCCGTGGAGGCGAGCATTTCCCTCGATAACGTCATTGCCGTCGCGCGCTCGGCTCCGCCTCTTGCCTTCGAGCAAGCGGGAGAGATGGCATCAGCCTCCCTGGCAAAGGTGCGCCTCGGCATCGCCCGGGACGAGGCGTTCCACTTTTACTATCCCGACAACCTCGATGCGCTGGAGCGGGCGGGTTGCGAGTTGGTGCCGTTTTCGCCGTTGCGGGGCGAGGCTCTGCCGTCCGGCTTGCACGGAATCTATATGGGCGGCGGATACCCCGAGGAGCACGCGGCCGCGCTCGCGGCAAACCATGGCATGCTGGAATCGATCCGGCGGTTCGCCGCAAGCAACCGGGTGATTTATGCCGAGTGCGGCGGGTTGATGTATCTCTCGCAAGGGATCGAAACGCTCGATGGCACGCGGCATCCGCTAGCGGGCATCATTCCAGCGTGGACGCGGATGTGTCCCCGCCGCCAGTCGCTCGGCTACGTCGAGGCGACCCTCATGCGCGATACGCTCTGGGGCCGCGCGGGCGGCCAGTTGCGCGGGCACGAGTTTCATTATTCCGAACTGACGAGTGTTCCCGCGGATTGCGAGTGCGCCTACGCATTGCGCTACCGGCGTTCCGAGCATCCGGCCGCCGAGGGCTTCCAGCGCGGTTCGGTGCTGGCCAGTTACGCGCATCTCCATTTCGCGTCGTGCCCCGGCGCGGTGGCCCACTTTGTGGAGCGCCTCCAATCTTGTATTCCATGACAAAGCAACCCTTCATCCATCACCTGTTGAGCCACCCCATGAGCGGTCCCGAGATCGAAGCCCGCTCCTTCGAGATCATCGACCGCGAAGCGCCCGACCGGCGCGGATTTTCCGTCGACCAGTGGGAAGTCGTGCGCCGATTGATCCACACCACGGGCGATGTCGAACTGGCGTCGCTCGTGCGGTTTTCTCTGGATGCCATCGCGTCGGGCATCGCGGCACTTCGGCGTGGCGTGGCGATTTATGCCGACTCCAACATGATCCGCAGCGGCCTTTCGCTGGCGCGGTTGCATCGCGTGAACCCGAGTTACGCGAGCGATCGGATTGCCTGCCATGTCGCCGACCGCGATGTGGCCGAGGAAGCCGCAAACGAGGGGCTTCCGCGTTCTCTGTTCGCCATTCGCAAAGCGAAAGCACGGCTCGACGGCGGCATCGCCGTGTTCGGCAATGCCCCGGTGGCGCTGCTGGAGCTTAACCGCATGATCGTGGAAGAAGACATCCGGCCCGCGCTGGTCATCGGCATGCCGGTCGGCTTTGTTCATGTTATCGAGAGCAAGGAGGAACTTGCCGCGCTAGGCGTTCCGTTTATCGGCATTGAAGGCCGTCGCGGCGGCAGCACGCTGGCTGTCGCCGCGCTTCATGCCATTTGCACCCTCGCTGCACAAGCCGAGGAGGAAGGAGGTGAGATTGATTGAAAACACAGAAAACCAGTAAAAAGAAGGAAATCATTGCCACTCGCAAGAGTTGCAAGACGACCGGCACAGGGCTTTCCCATTACGTCATGATGGAAGCTCCCAAGAAATAATCCGACGTTGCGCCGGACCGCCCGCGGTGGGCAGTCCGGCGCAAAAATCCCATCCTTCCGCCGCAGCCCCCTATCCCATTTCATCCTATGACTACTGCAACCATCTCAACCCGCGCCGCTTCCCGTGGCATTCACTTCAACACCGGCACAGGCTTCACGCTTTCGCCGCTCGACATCGGCCACGCGGATTACGCCGCCGTGGTTGATCCCGACACCGCGTTTTGGGCGCTGCTCCGCAAGGACAAGCTCGCGGACGCCTTCACCGATGGCCCGTTCCTGGCAAACTACCGCGCCAAGTCCGCCGCGTTTGCGGAAGAAATGCGCGTGTTGCGTTTCGGCCTCAAGCCGTCGGCCGTCTATTTCAACCCGACGGACCGCTGCAACCTCAATTGCAGCTATTGCTACATTCCCGAGACATTGCGCCACGACGGCATCCATATGTCCAAGGACGATCTGCTGCATTCGATGAGTATTTTGAAAGACTATTTTGCCTCGATCCTGCCCGCCGGGATCAAGCCGCAGATCGTCTTTCACGGCGCGGAGCCGACGATGAACAAGGAGGCGCTCCTTGCCGCATTAAAGCAGTATCATGACGACTTCCGCTTTGGCATCCAGACCAACGGCACGCTGCTTGACGACGACGACATCAAATGTCTCACCGATCTGAACATCGCCATCGGCCTTTCGCTGGATAGCGCGGCGGAAATCGTCGCCACGCGCACGCGCAAGACGTGGGATGGCGCCAGCGTTTACGCCAAGGTGCTCGCGACGATGGAAAAGCTGCGCGGCTATCCCAATCACAGCGTCATCTGCACCGTCACGCAGCAGAACATGGAGCAGCTCACGGAAATCGTCGATTTCTTCCACGAACGCGAAGTGCCCACCTGCATGCTCAACCCCGTGCGCTGCACGCGGCAGGGCGCGCGGGACATCAAGCCCAAGGACCACGAAATGTCGGTCCACTACCTGAAGGCGCTGGACCGCACGTTTGAGCTGTATCAAAAAACCGGACGCAAGCTTGTGGTGGCGAATTTCGCAAACGTCCTCATCGCCATTCTCGCTCCGCAGGCGCGTCGCCTGATGTGCGATATTTCGCCGTGCGGAGGCGGCCGTTCGTTCTTTGCCGTCGCGGCGGGCGGCGACATGTTCCCGTGCAGCGAGTTCATTGGGCTGCCGGAGTTCAAAGGCGGGAATTTGTTCCGCGACAACATCAGCGATGTGCTCAAGACCCCCGCTTTCCGCAAGGTTTCGGAGCGCCGGGTGGAAGACATCGACCCGTGCAACCGCTGTGCCGTGCGGCATTTCTGCGGCTCCCCCTGCCCGGCGGAAGCCCACGAAATGAACGGCGGCATGAAGCAGCCCGGCGCGTTCTGCGAGCTTTACGAGGAGCAAGTGCGTTACGCCTTCCGCCTGATTGCCGATGAGCGCCAGGACGCCTTTCTCTGGGACGGCTGGGACAAAGATACGCAGACAACGCTGGAGATGCTATCACTGTGAACAAAAAACATACCATTTGTGCCATGCTGCTATTGGCGGCAGTGGCACTTCCATCGACCGCCGGGGCGATGCACATTTCGGAGGGAGTTCTCCCACCGCAATGGGCGGGTCTCTGGTTCATCGTTGCCATTCCCTTCGTGGCGTTGGGCCTGCGCGATCTGCGGACCAAGAGCCAGCGTGACCCATCCTTCAAACTGCTGGTCGGCCTCATCGGCGCGGCTGTTTTCGTGATTTCCTGCATGCCGATTCCTGTGCCAACCGCAGGCACCTGCTCGCATCCGTGCGGCACGGGGATGGCTGCCATTATTATCGGTCCCACCTTGACGGTGGTTGTAAGCAGTATCGCGCTTTTATTGCAGGCGCTATTTCTCTCCCATGGTGGATTGACGACGCTTGGGGGAAACATCGTGTCCATGGGAATCGCGGGTGCGTTTTCGGGATGGGCGGTTTTCCGAATCACCCGCAAGCTCGGGCTTCCTGTATGGGGCGCGGCTTTTCTTTGCGGCGTGATTTCCGATTGGGCGACTTACGCCACGGCTTCGTTTGAACTGGCAAGCGCGCTCCACGGAACGGGTTCGTTCTTGAACATGTTTACCGCCATCGGCATTTCGTTCATGCCAACGCAAATCCCGCTGGGGCTTTTCGAGGGCGTCTTTACCGCTGCGGTTTACCGGTTCATCACCGCGCGAAGGCCGGGATTGATCGAGGGATTGAGCGGAAAAAAGAACCGCCCTGTGCTCCCGTCCAACCCAGGCGAGGCCGTTGTATGAAGAAGACGGTCATTTGGTTTCTGATCGTTGCGGCCATGGCAGGATTTGCTTGCCTGATCGTACAAGTTACCCCCAAGTGGGAAGGTGTTGATGACACCGTGGTCGGCAAGTATGCCAAGGAAGCTGGGCGTCCGCCACAAAAGGCATACATCGACACAGATCGCGGCGATTTGCTGCTCTTCTTTTTCCTCATCGCGGGTATCAGCGGCGGGTTCCTTGGCGGCTACTGCTTCCGTGAACTATTTCCGCCGGAAAAGAAGGAAGAAGCTTCGCCAAAAATTCTCACATGAGCCTGTTGTCGGAACTCTTTTCAGATATTTTCGCGCGCCAGGACAATCCTCTTTCGAGGCTTGATCCGCGCACGAAACTGATTGTCGCGGCTGCCATGCTGCTTTTCGTGATCTTTTCGACGAGTCCGGCATTGCCCCTTGTCGTCATGATTGGCTGCTTGGCGGCGACAATCGCCGTTAGAGTTCCTGCGCGGCTTGTCGCCATGCGATTAACCGCGCCGCTGGGCATCGCCTCGGTGCTGTTTGTGCTGCAAGCGGTCATGACCGGTTCGACGGCGGTGTGGAGTGCGCATGTGTTTGGATGGAGGATCGCGGTCAGCCACGAAGGGTTGCATACAGGCTTTCAGATGGCCGCCCGCGTATTAGGCGCCGTGAGCGTGATGCAACTGCTGAGTTCCGTCACGCCAGCGCACCGGTTGTTCCATGCCATGCGTGCACTCGGTGCGCCGCGAGGCTGGGTGGAGGTTGCGCTGCTGATGTACCGTTATATCTTCACGCTTCTCGACCTTACCTCCGACTTGACTGCGGCGCAGAGGCTCCGGCTTGGCTACTCCAGCGTCAGGCGGGGGCTGTCCGCGGCGGGAGTCGTGGCTGGCACGGTGATCCTGCGTTCCGTGGACCAAGCGGGGCGCACGGACGAAGCGATGCGTGTTCGCGGTTACCGTGGCGACATTCCCCTCGCACCGCTGCCACCGCTGGCAAAACGCGACTGGGGGATCATGACCATGGCGGTGTGCGTGCTGAGCGGCTTGTTTTGGGCTGCGGGAAAGAGGTAATTGATGAACAACGAATTTGCCATCGAAGCTGAGAATGTCGCGTTTGCCTACCCGGATGGGTTTCTGGCGCTGCGGGACGTGGCATTCCGTGTCCGGCGCGGGGAGTTCGTGGCGATGCTTGCTTCCAACGGCTCCGGCAAAACCACGCTCATCAAAGTCATCGCGGGGCTGCTGACTCCCCAGAAAGGCGCGGTAAGAGTGGACGGGCGCGACATTCGCCGTTACGCACAAGTCGATCTCTACCAGCGCATAGGCCTTGTTTTTCAGAACCCGAACGACCAGCTTTTTGGCGCGACCGTGGCCGAGGACGCGGCGTTCGGGCCGCGCAATCTCGGGCTGCCGGAGAACGAAGTGCAACGGCGCGTAGCCGAGGCGCTGGATGCCGTGGGGGCCGGAGAACTGGGCGGGCGGGCCATTCACCACCTGAGCTTTGGCCAGCAAAAGCGCGTGGCCATCGCCGGCGTGCTGGCGATGAAACCGGCTATTCTGATCCTCGACGAACCGACCGCCGGGCTGGATCCCGCGGGAGAGCACGGCATGTTGCGGCTGCTCAGCAGGCTGAATCGGGAGCAGGGGATCACCATTGTTCTGGCGACCCATTCGGTGGACACGCTGCCGCTCTTTGCCGACCGTATTTATCTCCTCAACCGTGGCCGGGTGCTAAAGGAAGGCCCGTCGGAGGAAGTGTTTCGGGATCGGGCGTTGATCGAGAGCGCCAGCTTGCGGCTGCCGTATGTCTCGCGGCTTTTGGATGAACTCAAGCGCCTTGATGGCGTGCCGATTGACGGGCTGCCGTTGACTCTTGGCGAGGCGCGCGAGCAGCTTCTTAAACTCATTCCCGACGAGGTGATTCTGCCCGTCATCCAGGAGGGCAAGCCATGATCCTCCGTACCGGCTATACGACCGGCGCCTGTGCCGCCGCCGCGGCGAAGGCTGCCGCGACGCTGCTTTGCGGCGGAGAGGCTGGCGAGGCTCCCGAAGCGGTGGAAATCAGCCTGCCCGAGGGCGACAGCGTCCGGTTCCCAGTGGTTTCCTCGCGCCGGGACGGCAAAACGGCGGAAGCCACGGTTCGCAAAGACGCGGGCGACGATCCCGACGTGACGAACCAGGCGACGGTGGTCGTGGTGGTCGCGTTCACCGGAGACGACGGTGTGCGGTTTGCGGCGGGCGAAGGCGTGGGCACCGTCACGAAGCCGGGGCTTTCCATAGCGCCGGGCGAACCGGCGATCAATGCCGCGCCGCGCCGCATGATCGAGCAAGCGATCCGGGAAGTGACGTCGCGCGGCGTGAAGGTCACCGTCTCCATCCCCGGCGGGCGCGAACTAGCAGCGCGCACGTTCAACACGCGCCTGGGCATTGAAGGCGGGCTCTCGATTCTCGGAACGACGGGCATCGTCAAGCCGTTTAGCGCTCCCGCGTTGACCGCCTCGCTCCAGTGCGTCCTCAATGTGGCGGCGGCCTGCGGCATTCGCGCTCCCGTTCTCGTCCCGGGAAACATCGGTGAGCGGGCGGCGCTGAGAAACCTGCGCGTGGATGCGAGCCGGATTATCCAGGTTAGCAATCATTGGGGATTCATGCTCGACCAAGCGGCCCGTCTGCCGTTTGAACGGCTGCTCGTCTTGGGGCATCCCGGCAAGCTGGCAAAGCTCGTGGATGGCGAATGGGACACGCATTCCTCTCATTCGGCGAGCGCCGTGGGCATTGTCGCCCGCATCGCGGAATCGGCCCTGGGCCGTCCCGTGCCGGAAAGCGCCACCGTCGAAGGGATCTTTGAGGCGCTCCATCCCGGGGAAACAGGCTCCCTCGGGAACGCGTTGGCGGCGGCCGTCCGGCAGGCTGTCACCGGACGCATCGGTTCAGCAAAGGGCATTGCGGTCGCTCTCATCAACATGGCCGGGGATCTGCTCGGCACAGACGGAGACTTGTCACCATGGAAGTAAAGCCCATCACCATCGCCGGTTGCGGGCCGGGTGCGCTGGAATACATGACCCCGGCGGCCCTGCGCGCCATTGAACAAGCGGAGGTGCTCGTGGGCGCGCGGCGGTTGCTGGAGAATTTCCCGGATAGCGCGCAGGAACGCATCGTGGTGGGTGCGGACGTTCCCCGGGCGCTGGAGTCCATGACCAGCCATTTTGGCCGGAGGCGCATCGTCGTATTGGTGACGGGCGACCCCGGTTTATGCAGCCTTGCGCAGCCCGTCATACGGCGCTTTGGAAGGAGCGCGTGCCGCGTCATCCCCGGCATCAGCTCGGTGCAGGCCGCGTTTGCCAGCGTGGGGATGGACTGGTTCGGTGCGCGAATAATCTCCTCGCACGATCACGCGCCAGAGCTCGATCCCGCCTCGCTTTCCTGCGAAGAAAAGCTCGCCGTGCTCGCGGGAAACCCGGCCAACGCCGCGTGGGTGGAAGCCCTGGCTGTTGCGCTGGCCGCCACGCACGCAATTTTTGTTTGTGAAAACCTGACGCTCCCGGAAGAATCCGTCCGCCGCGCCGATCCGGTCATCTTGCCTATGAACCTCGCATCCCGAAGCATCCTGCTCTTCATCAAAAAGGAGGCTGCGCTATGAGCCTTGGAACTTTCTATGGAATCGGCGTCGGCCCCGGCGATCCCGATCTATTGACCGTCAAAGCCGCGTCGATCCTCGGCCGCTGCCCGCACGTGGTGGTTCCCAAGGCAAAGATGGAAGGGGAAAGCGTGGCGCTGGGAATCGCGCGCTGCTATGTGCCCACAGACGCGTCGGTACACGAACTGGTCTTCCCGATGACCACGGACAAGGCGGAGCTTTCGCGCCACTGGAAGGAATCGGCACGGACGATTGCCACCCTTTTGGAAACCGGCGCGGATGTTTGCTTTCTTACACTGGGCGATGCGCTGGTCTACTCGACGTACATTTATCTCCTGCGCGAACTGAAAGCCATTGCGCCGGATCTCCAGGTTGTGACCGTCCCCGGCATCACCTCGTTTTCGGCAGCCGCGGCGTTGACCCATTTCCCGCTCGGCGAAGGCAAGGAGCCGATCACCATTGTGCCTATGGCGGACGACCTCACTGCAGTCCGGCAGGCCGTGGAAACAGGCGGAACCGTGGTGCTGATGAAGATCGGCAAACGGCTGGGCGACATCCTGGACCTGCTCGAACAATTGGAAGTGATCGACGATGCCGCATTCGTGCAGCGGGCGGGGCAACCCACCCAGCGCATCGAACTCGACCTGCGCCGCCTGCGCGGCCGGGAAGCGGAAGCCGGCTATCTCTCGGTTATCTTGATCCATGCGGGAAAAAAATCTGCGTCCATCTGCGAATAAAACGCTTCTCTTCAAAAATCATGAAAGTCCTCTTTGTCGGCGCGGGTCCGGGCGATCCCGAGTTGTTGACGCTCAAAGCCTCGCGGCTGCTGCATACCTGCCAATGCTGTGTTTATGCCGGTTCACTGGTTAGCCCCGAGGTGGTGGCGCTCGTGCCCGCCGGGTCCGAGAAATACGATTCCGCTGGGATGACGCTTGAGGAAACCACCGACGTTTGCCGCCGTGCCCGGGATCGGGGGATCGACGTAATCCGGTTGCACACGGGCGATCCGTCGATCTACGGGGCCATCCGCGAGCAGATGATCGAGTTGGACAAGCTGGGCATCGCATATGAGGTCGTGCCGGGCGTCAGTTCGTTCCAGGCCGCCGCCGCGGCGCTCAAAACGGAACTGACAGCGCCCGAAGTTTCGCAAGCCATCGTGCTCACGCGCACGGCCGGGCGCACGCCGCTTCCCCCCGGGCAGGAGCTTGACCGCATGGCGCAGACGCGTGCCACGCTCTGCATTTTCCTTTCCGTCCACAACATGGTCGATGTCGCGCGGACCCTCGCTGTCCATTACGGCGCGGATTGTCCCATCGCCGTGGTTCACCGCGCCTCGTGGCCGGATCAGCAAATTGTAGAGGGCACGCTTGCGGACATCGCCACCAAAGTTGCCGCAGCCGGGATTGGCAAAACGGCGATGATTATCGTGGGGCGTGCCCTGGAACGACACGGTGCGGTGTCGCGGCTATACAACAGCGCGTTTTCACACGGCTACCGGAAGGCAACGGAGAAATGAACACCGCCATCGTCACGCTTTGCGACCAGGGGGCGCGCGTCGCCCGGCGGCTTGCTGCGAAACTCGGCGGCTGCCGGGTTTTCGCGCATGACATCGTCAAAGAGCCCGGCGATTCAGAGCGTTTCGGGGCGGTCGTGGAGCTGACGGCGCGGATTTTTACCCAATACGGGCGCCTCGTCTACATTGCACCGTGCGGTGTGGTGGTGCGTGCCATCGCTCCGTGCATCCGGCATAAGCTCACCGACCCGGCGGTGGTGGTCGTGGACGTGGGCTGGCGATATGCCGTGAGCCTCCTAAGCGGCCACGAAGGCGGGGCCAACGCGCTTGCGCTGGAAGTGGCGAACGCGCTGGGAGCCGAACCGGTCATTTCGACGACCACGGAAGCCGTGAAGCCGCTCATCGTCGGCGTTGGCTGCCGGCGCGGCGCGAAAGCGGAGAGCATCGCCGGGGCTATTCGCCAAGCGCTTGGCAAGGTGGAGGCAAGTCTTGCGGACGTGCGGTTTCTGGCTTCGGCGGAGTTGAAGTCAGGCGAAGCCGGGCTTTTGCAGGCGGCGCGGGAACTCGGTTTAAGCCTGCGGTTCATCCCCGCCGATGAAATTCTTTCGACGGCAAAACGGTTCCGCTCCTCGTCATTTGTGGCGGAAAAAGTAAAACTGCCCGCAGTCGCCGAGCCGTCGGCATTGCTGGCTGGAAGGAGGACGCAATTAATACTACCCAAAACCATCATCAACGGGGTGACAGTGGCCGTCGCCCGGGAAAACTGTTTGTAGTCGGCATCGGACCCGGCAGCGCGCTCGACCGGACGCACCGCGCCGAGGAAGCCATCCGCGCCAGCAACGTCGTGGTGGGCTACAAACACTACCTCAACCACATCACCGATCTCACCGAGGGCAAAGAACTCCTTTCGACCGGGATGCGCCAGGAAGTGGACCGCTGCCGGGCCGCGCTCGAACGGGCATGCCAAGGGGACACCGTCGCCTTCGTCTCTTCCGGCGACGCCGGTGTCTACGGCATGGCGGGGCTGGCCATCGAGATGGCGGCGGCGCACAAGCTGGACGTTCCCATTGAGATCGTGCCCGGCATTTCCGCCGCGAACTCGGCTGCCGCGCGATTGGGTGCGCCCCTCATGCTCGACTACGCATGTGTCAGTCTCAGCGATTTGCTGATGCCGTGGGAAACCATCCGGCAGCGGGTCGAGGCGCTGGCTGGGAGCGACATGGTGGTTGCGCTGTACAACCCCAAGAGCACCAAGCGCGTTTGCCAGATCGAGGAAGTTGCCGTGATTTTCCGGCAACACCGGCCCGGCGGCACCCCGGTTGGCATCGCCACGGCGGTGGGCTCGGAGGAAGAGCGCCTCGTGCTCTCGGACTTGGACCATTTCCTGGGCGAAGAGATCACCATGAAGAGCATTGTGATCGTCGGTAACCGCTCGTCGAAAATCCTGGACGGCTGGTTTGTGACCCCTCGCGGATACAAAGTGTAGTGGATCTGCTTCCATCGTCTATTTTTCACCCCGCTATCCTATTTTCCAATGATCCTGCTTCTTGGTGGAACCAGTGAAACCGCGCTCTTTGCCGAGGCCTTGGCCAAAGCCGGGTATCGCGTGCTCGTTTCAACGGCCACCGATATTGAGCTTTCCATCGGCTCCCACCCGCGCATTGAGCATCGGCGTGGCCGGTTGGGCGCGGAGCAGATGGCCGCGTTGGTCTGCGAACACGGCGTTCGGGCGATGGTCGATGTTACGCATCCCTACGCCCAGGCTGTGCGGGCCACGGCGGCGGCGGTTGCCGGGGAACTCGGCATTCCATACCTTGGCTATATTCGGCCTGGCTGCGTGGGGCAAGAGGATGGCGCTTTATTGGCTGCCAACCACGAAGAAGCGGCGTGGCTGGCGGCTGAAACCGGCAAGCCGATGCTGCTTACCATCGGTTCGCGCAATGTCCGGCCGTATGCCGAGGCAGCGCGACGCTGTGGCGTTCCTCTCTTCGCGCGGGTTTTGGATCATCCCGATTCGCACCAAGCATGCCGCGAAGCGGGGATCCCGGCGGACCATGTACTGACGGGGCGCGGGCCGTTTAGCGTCGAGGAAAACCGGGCCTCCCTTCAGAAACACCAGATTGGCGTGCTCGTGACGAAAGACAGCGGCGCTGCGGGCGGCGTTCCCGCAAAACTCGAAGCCGCGCGGCTGGAGCATTGCGCCGTGATCGTCGTCGGCAGGCCCGATCCGCCCAGCGCCGGTGGCTTCCACGGCGTGGCGGACCTTTTGGCGGCCCTGAAATCCGTCGTGCCGCGCCCCCCGTGCAGCGTTCTTGCCTTGGACCTGGAAAGCGTACTCGTGCCCGAGATTTGGGAAACCGTGGCGGCTGCCGCCTGCGTGCCCGCATTGGCGAAGACTACGCGGGATATCCCCGATTACGACGCCCTGATGCGGCAGCGCCTTCTGCTTTGCCGCGAGCACGGTCTGACGCTGATGCGCTTGCGGGAGATCGTCGCCGCGATGGAGCCGCTGCCTGGTGCGGCGGAATTTCTCGCCTGGGCGCAACGCCGGGCGCTGGTGGCGATTGTCTCGGATACCTACCACGAACTCGCCGGGCCGCTTCTTGCCAAACTTGGCTCGCCATTGACGATCTGCAACGCGCTGACGCTGGACGGGGCCGGTTACATTAAAGACTATTCCTTGCGCGATCCCGCGGGGAAAGCCGGGGCCATCGCTCCGTTCCAGCGGCTTGGCTGGCGGGTCGCCGCCGTGGGCGATTCCTTCAACGACGTGGCTATGTTGCAAACCGCCGACGCGCCCTTCCTGTTTTGTCCAGCCGGGCGCGTTCTGGATGTTGGAATGAACTTCCCCATCGTTTGGACACTGGATACCCTGCAAACCACGCTGGCCGCCCTTTTATGAACAAGACCGCTCTCATTTTGATGCCCCACGGAAGCAAAAACCCGGAATGGACGGCTCCCTTTCGCAAGCTGACGGACGATCTGCGGAAAGACCTGGGTGAGGACGCTGTCACCCTCGCGTTCATGGAGATCGCTTCGCCCAACTTGATGGACGCGGCCCGGGAAATCATGAAAATGAACGTGCGCAAGGCCCGCCTGCTCCCGATGTTCATGGCCAGGGGAACCCATTTCCATGAAGACATTCCCGCGCAGATGGCGGAAGTGAAAGCCGCGTTCCCCGAACTGGAACTTGAGCTTTTGGAACCGATCGGCCTGCATCCGCGCTTTTTTGAGCTGATGCGCGAGGTCATCAAGAGCTTTTGAAGGGGGGGAACCCGAACCCTGCTGAGGGCAGGGCTCCTCGGGATCATATTCCCGAAGAACCGGCGGCGGCGCTCGCTTGGCTCCTGCATTCCTCGAATACAGGCGCCGCGCTCGGCTCCTTGCCCACGCCAAAAATCGCCGAAAACGGAGCGGCTTACAGATATTGGAGTAGGGGTTCGCCCCCTGCACTTTCCAATCCGTGATTGCCAGCCCCGCCCCGTTCCGTTAGACCTTTTGGCCTTATGTCCATTCCGGAGATTTTTACCCTAGGCCATTCCCCCGACCCCGACGACGCTTTCATGTTCTACGCCTTGGCTGAAGGCAAGATTGACACCCACGGCCACCAATTTCAGCACATCCTCCAGGACATCCAGACACTCAATGAACGGGCGACCCGGGGCGAACTCCACATCTCCGCCATCTCCCTGCACGCCTACGCCTACGTGCTCGACAAATATGCACTGTTGCCGTGCGGCGCGAGCATGGGCGACGGCTACGGGCCGATGCTCATCGCCGATTCCCGCGAGGGCCTCGCCCCCAACGCCTCGGATGAAGAAATCAAGGCGTGGCTGCGCGGCAAGCGCATCGCCGTTCCCGGCAAGATGACCAGCGCTTACCTGGCGCTGCGGCTCTACCTGGGGGACTGCGACACGGTGGTGGTCCCCTTTGACGAGATTTTCGACCACGTCCGGCGCGGCGAAAGCCCGGTGGGCCTGATTATCCACGAGGGGCAACTCACCTACGCCCGTGACGGATTCCAGAAGATCCGCGACTTTGGGGAATGGTGGAAGGACTCGACCGGCCTGCCCCTCCCCCTGGGCGGCAACGTGATCCGCAAGGACATTCCGCCCGCCCTGCGCAAGGAGATTTCGGACATTTTGGAAGAAAGCGTCCGCTACGGCCTGGAGCACCGGGCCGCCGGGGTGGCCCATGCCATGCCCCATGCCCGCGACATGGACACGACCCTCGCCGACGAGTTCATCGGGATGTATGTGAACGATTACACGCTCGATTACGGCGACAGCGGCCGGTGCTCCATCGAACTCTTCCTGCAACGCGCCGCCGCCGCCGGGCTGATCCCCGCCCCGGTGGCGTTGGAGTTCGTCCAATAACGCGCCCATCCCCCGCTTTTTTTCCGCTTGGCGCACCTTCCGCCGCGTGAGAGGCTTCCCCTTACGCAAAGGAATCCAACGTTATGTTTGAAAAAAAACGCACCCGTGTGGGCATTCTCGGCCTCGGCATCATCGGCTCGCGCGTCGCGGGCCACCTGCGGGACGCCGGGTTCGCCGTCTCCGTCTGGAACCGGACGCCGAAGCCGGAACCGAACTTCCTGGGATCGCCGGCCGAAGTGGCCCAAGCCAGCGACATCCTCCAACTCTTCGTGGCCGACCCGAAAGCCGTCTTTGAAGTGCTCGACGCCATGGGCGACGCGCTGACCCCGCGCCACATCGTCGTTTGCAGCTCCACCATCGGGCGCCAAGCCACCCTGGAGGCCGCCCAGCGCGTCCAAAGCCGGGGCGCCCGGTTCCTGGATACCCCGTTCACCGGCACCAAGGGAGCGGCCGAAAAAAAACAGCTCGTCTACTACATCGGCGGCGACGACGCCACCTTCCAAGCCGTCAAACCGGTGCTCCAAGCCGTCAGCAAAGCCATCGTGCCCATCGGGGAAATCGGCCAGGCAGCGCTGGTCAAAGTCCTCACCAACGTCATCGCGGCCGCCACCATCGAGGTGCTGGCCGAGACGCTCGCCGTGCTCAAGGGCGAAGGAATCGCGCCCGAAACCATGGAGAAAGCCCTCGAGCACCACGGCGTACGCAGCGGCATGACCGACCTCAAGATGCCCAAACTCTTGCAGGGCGACTACGAAGACACCCATTTCTCCCTCAAACACATGCTCAAGGACGTCCAGTTCGGCCTCGACACGGGGGCCCAACACCATCTCGACCTCCCCGTCACCGAAGCCGCCGCCAAAGCCCTGCGCGAAGGGCAGCAAGCCGGGTGGGCCGACCTCGATTTCTCGTGCGTCATGAAGCGTTACACGCAATAACCGCCCCTCCTTCTTCCCATGAAAATCCGCCTCCTCCTCGCCCTCACCTCCCTTACGGCGCTTGGCGCCTTTGCCGTAAGCGCCCTGGCCGACGACGTTGCCGTCCTGCGGTTGCGCGCCGGCAACCAAGTCGAGCGCGTCATCCTCGAATTTTACGAAGATGCCGCCCCCGTCACCGTGGCCAATTTCAAAAAACTGGCCGCCTCCCGTTTTTACAACGGCACCGCCATCCACCGGGCCTACCCGCACCTGATGCTCCAGGGGGGGGACCCCTTGAGCAAAAAGAAAGACAATAGCGGCGTCGGCACGGGAGGCCCCGGCTACACCCTACCGCCGGAAATCGGGCGCAAGCACATCGCGGGAGCCGTGGCAGCCGCCCGCCTGCCGGATAAAATCAACCCCGCGCGCCGCTCCAACGGCAGCCAGTTCTACATCACCCTGCAACCGATGCCGAACCTGGACGGCCAATACACCGTCTTCGGGCGGGTGATCGACGGGCAGGCCGCCCTCGACAAAATCAGCCAGATGCACACGGATACGAACGACACCCCCGTCGACCGGGTCGTCATCGAATCCGTGCACATCGTCCCGCGCGAGGCAGCGGCAGCCGGAGAACCGCAGCCAAACCGGTTCCACCGCCTGTTCCAGCGGCTTTTTTAGGCATATTTTTTTAATCCCTTGCACCAAAAGAAGGGAAAGCGTATAAAACGCCTCCCATTTTTGGGAACTGGGGGTAGGTACCGAAGTGGCCAAACGGGGCGGACTGTAAATCCGCTGGCTTACGCCTTCAATGGTTCGAATCCATTCCTGCCCACCATCTCTGAAAATACGGCATTTCGCTGGATTTAAGCCACTTAAGCCCAATGCCTTTCGGTAATTGAAGGACACAACATATAGTGCTTGTACGATCTTGG
>JBAWXX010000052.1:0-22071 GCA_037143855.1 Verrucomicrobiota bacterium
GATGGGAGGGGGCTCTTGGGGATTTTTCATGGTTTTCCATGTTTTTTATGATTTTTCCCCCTCCTTTGTCAATCTCGTGACGACACTATCTAGTGGAGGTGGAAAAATTGGAGGGACTTGAAATGATGGAAGTCCGAATCAAAGGAAACAAGACGGGAGTTCGACGAAAGGGCGACGGATGCCAGGTAGCTGTCGGTCCAACGGGATTGAGGAAAGTCGGGGTAATCCGTCAATTTGGCCATAACGGATTCCACCTTGGGACTTTCCTCAACCAATTCGACTTCTGGCAAGGCGCGGAAGGCGCGGTAGGCAGCCCAGGCTTCGGCGGCGGAAAAGGGCTGCCCGGCCATGACTTTTGGGTTGGTGGAGAGGCGCAGGAAGCTCAGCATGGTGACGCGGCAGAAGGCAAACTTTGCTGCGCTTTCCTGTTCCCAATAGAGCTTTGCCCGCTGGTGGTGCTGGTGGTCTTCGTTGGCCAGGGCCAGCCAAACATTGACATCCAGGAGATCAACGACCGCGTTGGGCTTCTTCATCGTCAAGAATAGCTTGCTGTTCGGCGTTGGTCATTGCCGGGATGGTGCGGCCGGTGGCGCGGCGCGCCACGGGCAGAGGGCTGCGGCGAGGGCGCTCGGGCGTTTGTTTCTGGACTTCGGGGCCGTAGAGCCCGACCTCGACATAAAGGGTGACAAGCTCTTTGAGCTTCTTCCCCTGGCGGGCGGCCTGAGATTTCAGTTCCCGGAAGAGAGGGTCCGGTAAATCAAGCGTGGTTCTCATAAAAGCATATTCGCATCAAAACATCTTTTGGTCAAGAGGGTGCAGGGACAGGAAAATTACGGCAGGAATGGAAAGATGGAGGTGTGTGAGGTGGCTTTCACCTTCCCCTGGGCCATATCCAGCCACCACCCCGCTTAGAGTAGCGCAAGTGCCGTAAAAGCAATCCTGGCAGTAGAGATCTCGGGCACGCGGATCGCTGCTTGATTGCAGATCTTCGAGCACGTCGGAAAAGCGTTTTGGGGCCAGCATCCCGGGAGATACGGTGCCCAGCATGCTTTTGCCCTTGCCGGCCTCAATCTTTATATCGACGGGATAACCTCGTTTTCGACTCCCCCCATGCGCCGTTGGATCCGCCAAGAGCAAGCCGAAGAATTTGTGGGCGGGGCAACGGTGCTCAAGGATCTTGAGCGCGCTGGCTGGATTATGCCCATCCGCCGGACGCATCGATTGACGCTCTGGGACGCAAAGCTCCTTGACCGCGCCTGTGACCGCATCTGGATTTGGCATTTGGGCCGCCCCCAAACCGGCGCTCAGACTTATCCGCAATCCCCCCGGCCCGATCCACGGCGAGAATGCCCGGCACGGGTTCGCCACGTCGCAGCCGGGGAGCGGGCCGGAGAATGGGGATTGTGGGTAAGTCGCGGATTGGAGCCGGGCGTGGCTGCAAGTGGATTTGGTTGCCAAGGAGATAGGCGCGATGTAGTTTTTACTACGCCATGCCTGAACAAGACATTGATTTTTTGGAGAACCAAATTCCCGCGCTATCTGGTGCAGCTGTGAATATGGCCTATGCGAACACACTGGCCTCAGGCGGCAGTGTGCTTGAAGCCAAAGGCGGTGCCATTTACGAAATTTTTTCCAATGGCAACCAGCGTCTCGTGAAGCAAATTGAGCCGCCAGTTCCCGTGCAACAGGGGCAAAAAATCCTCCTTTCGTGAGTTCTCCGGTTCCACGGTTGCGCATGTTTGCCGGTCCCAACGGATCGGGAAAAAGCACCATCAAATCGGTCATCCCGCCCTCGCTACTTGGGGTCTATATCAATCCTGACGAAATCGAGGATGGCATTCGACTTCATGGTTTCGTGGATTTGCGGGCTTTCAATGTCGAAACCGTTGAGGAGGAGATTTTCCGATTTTTAGCCGCCTCGCCGCTGCTGCAAAAATCCGGGCTTTGCCAAGAAGCTCAAAGCCTCCAGTTTTCCGATGGAAGGTTGATTTTCCAAGGCATGCCCGTGAACTCCTACTTCGCCTCGGTGATTGCGGACTTTCTCCGCCAAAAGCTCATTGAAAAGCGAGTGTCGTTCACGCTTGAAACGGTCATGTCTTCGGCAGATAAAGTCCGCTTGCTTGAAAAAGCGCAAGACCTTGGCTACCGCACCTATATTTATTACGTGGCAACCGAAGACCCCATCATCAACATCTCCCGCGTGAAAAGCCGGGTGAAGATCATGGGAGGCCATGACGTTCCGGAAGAAAAGATCGTCAGCCGCTACTATCGCTCGCTCGCGTTGCTGCCTGAGGCGGTGCGCCATTCAAACCGGGCCTACATTTTCGACAATTCCAACCACGAGCATATTTGGCTTGCGGAAATTACCAAAGGCAAGGTTTTGGAGATAAAAACGGATCATGTCCCCACATGGTTCCAGAAAGCATTTTTGGATCATATTCCCGGCAAATGATTGCTGTGCAATCCGGGTGCATCCCCTGATGCCTTTTCCCCGCTGGGGTTGTGTGCTGCAAAAATCCGTCAAGCCGATATTTCATAAAAAACGGGGTGATTGCGTGTGCATGTGTCGTCACATGTCGTCACCAGTCACTATCTGGCACAAACCCTGTTCTGGCCTGCCCTGAACCCCTGAAAACGTGTGCTATAAATTCATGCACACGCATGAGCGAACCCGCACACTATCTCAACAAAACTCAACTCGCGCAGTTGCTTGGCATCACCAAGCGCGGCGTCGAGGAGTTGATGCACGCCCGCAAGATTCCCTTTCTTGCGCTCGGGCATCGCACGGTGCGCTTTGATTTGGAGCAGGTTCGCAAAGCCCTGGCACGCTTTGAAATGAAGGCCGTGGGGCAAGGAGGGCGGCCATGACAATCAAAGAACTCACGGCGGAAGTTCTGCATGGGCGAAGCCTTATTGTGGGGGAATACCGCGGTTCAATGGCTGAAGTCTGCGGCTACGTGGATCACAAGAGCGGGCAGAAAATCCAGTATGTTCGCGCAACGCACTTGCTGTTGCCCGCGTGCGGTGGGAACGCAGATCGCGCCATCATTTACCAGCGGCTCCCGGAAATCATCGAGACTCCCGAAGAGGCCGTGTTCCCCTACCTCAGAGGGTATCTCTATGCCTTCTTTCTGGAAAAATATGAATGGAAGCGCGGGCAGTTGAGCGGATACATGGGGAATCGTCCCCCGGAGTTGATTGATGATGCGCCGGGAATGGAGAGCGGCGGGCCTGTGGTTGCGCCGTCAGGCGCAGCCATAGGCGCGGCGCTCCCTTAACCTTGTTTATTATGTAACTACTACAAGGAACAGAGAACCCATGAACCGAAGCCAAGCCGCATTCCTCTTCGCCTGTGCCCTGTTGGGAAAGGAAAAACTTTATATGTGGACGTTCACGTTTGCCGAATTGCTGGCCGTCAAAGAAACCCGGAAAAAATGGAACCACCTGCGCACGTTGTTATTGCAGACATGGCCCGAACTCCGTGGGCTGCGCGTCTTTGAGTTGCACAAAGAGCATGGGTTGCACGTTCACCTGGTCACCAACCAATTCATTGATGTGAACCAAGCCCGCATTCTCGCGGAGCAAGCCGGATGGGGCCGCATCCACGTTACGCCCATGCCAGCGGAGCACGTCGGGTATCTGGCGAAGTATCTTTCCAAGAAACGCCCGGAATGCCTCAAACGCTGGCGGCTGTGGGATTCCTTCGGGGAAGGTGGAACCCCACCAAGGTCAAGGACGTGGAAAAGCAAAGCCTGCTCAGTAAGATTTACCGCGCATGCAAGGAATGGCAGGGATGGGAAGGGCGCGGCGACTTTTTCATGCGAATGGATTTTACCCGGCGCATGCTCTTCTTCACCATCGAGAACGGCTGGAAGCCCGGCCTCGGCCCGAACGATAAACCCTACTGGATGTGCTCAGATGAGGAATTGGATTTCGATGGCCCGGTGTGTGATGCGCCGTTTTGAGTGCCAAATTGGCTTTTTCCCGTTGACGGCGCGCGCTGCCTCGTCAAATTGCGGACCGGAAAAGCGAAAGTCTCAATAAACGAGGTTGCAGTTGGTTCAATAATACTGCTAGTCAAAGATTAATGCGCCACTTCATAGTATATCACAAAGCCGATGACCGGGGACAACTCGACCGCACCGAGCAATACGAGACCGAAGCCATTGTCTCGAAGAAATCCCTGAAAATACTTCAAACCGCCATCGGAAATCGAGTGTGGCTTTTCGAGGGATGCGGAACAACAACTCGTAACCCAGTATTCTCTTTGGCATATTCATTTTTGGCCGAAGCGGCCGAAGGTGCCTCGGCCGGTAAAGAAAATCGGCTTTCTGGCTCTTCGGTTGTCTATTTCGAGAACGAAGCCCTGAATGATTTGCCATGGTTCAGGAAATTGAAGATTGAGATGGCAAATTTTAGCTTGGGATTCCAGGAAGTGAGAAACCCAGAGATTATCGCACAATTAGAGGCGTATCTGGCAGAGGAGTATAATACCAATTCAAACGAATCGCTTCCCTCCATGTTTACTGAGGGCGGAAGAAAAAGAACCGAAATAAGCATTCGGCAACGCTCGCAATCGGCTCGGCTCGCCTGCATCAGACATTACGGAACGGCCTGCTTTGTGTGCGGCTTTGATTTCGGCCAATTTTACGGAGAGCGTGCGAAGGGCTTTATTGAAGTTCACCACCGGAAGCAGATTTCCGAATCCAACGGTTCGCGAAATATCGATGCTGTTTCCGATTTGGTACCGCTATGCGCAAATTGCCATCGCGCCATGCATTTGTCGAACCCTCCAATGGACGTTGAATTACTAAGAGAGCAAATACAAAGAAGGCCAAACCAAACGCCATAACTCAAACACTAAACCGAAAACGAAACAACCTTTTCACTTACGGTTCCCGGTTTGATCTGCCAATACCGCTCCGCTTCCTTCGGTTTCACCAGTTCGCGGTAATGTTTGAAAATCATGGCGGGGGAGTTTCCCATTTGCAGCGCCAGCGCCGCCGCGTCTTTGAATTGGGCAAGGTGGTAGGAGCCAAAGCTGTGGCGCAAGGCGTTGTTGGGCCAATCCTTTCTCAGCCCTGCCTTGTCCCGATCGGCCTCCAGTTTTTTGCGGAGTCCAATCGGGCACACGCTGCCCCGGTGCTTGCGATACGGGGCGAGCCATGCTTTCAAATTCGGCTGCATGGTGACAAGGCGGCGGCTAGCGGTTTTGGCCTTGGATGCCTTCACCTCGATCAGGCCCGCGTCAAAATCGACCTCGCTCCAGTCCAGTCGCTCGATCTCCGCGCTGCGTAGGCCCGCAAACGCGCCTATTACCCAATAGGGGAGCGTTTCCGCGTCGGCACACTCCAAGAGCCGCGCTGTCTCCGCAACGGTCAGGATTCCAATTTCCTCGCTGTGTTCCTTCGCCCGCTCCACGTTGGCAATCGGATTCTCGGGGGTGTATCCCTGCCGCTTGGCGAAGCTGAACAGGGTGGCAAGTCGGCTGCGGGTGGTATTGCGTGAGACTGCGCCGACACCCAGCTTGCGGAGCCAATCGGAAATTTCCTTGGTGGTCAGGCTGGCAATCATGCGTTCTCCAAAATCGCGGGTGAAGCGGTCGTATTTGATTTTCAGGTCGGTGAGGTAATCCGCGCTCAGGCCGTCCGCCGTGCGGGCGCCCATCAATTCACAAACGACCTCAGAAACCTTCCGGCTGCCGGAAATGGTGCGCAGGTGCTTGGCGTAAAACTCGGCGGCGTCCAGAACCGTCTTTCCGAAAGGCCGCAAAAGCGCATCGGCCCGCTGGGCTAGGATGCGAAGCTCGGTTGAAAAGGTCGCTCCTTCGACGCCCTGGTTCAGCAATTCGATTTCTTTGATCTGGGCGTAGCTTTCCGCCTCACGTTTGGTTTCAAAGAATTTGCGTTGCCGCTTTCCGTCAACGTAGGTGGTAACGGCGAATTTCAGCCGTTCGTGCGGGTAATGACTGACGCGGTAGTGTTCTTTCGCCATGCGTCAAAACTGTCAACTGTTGACAGTTTTTCAAGCAAAATGCGGTTTTTTGCGTTTTTATGCGTGCGAATGGGAAATCAGAGAAAAAGCCCTGCAAGCTTGGATTTATCAGGTTTCCAGAGTAATTTAGATGGTGCGCGATACAGGGTTCGAACCTGTGACCCCTACCGTGTCAAGGTAGTGCTCTACCGCTGAGCTAACCGCGCATTTCTTTCGCATCCGGGGTGGCGCTGCCACCTCGTTGCGGGAGGTGAAAAGTCTTTGAAACCGGGCAAGTTTGCAAGGGAAAAATGCATTTTCCTCGCCCTATTACCTTGTAACGCATAAAATGACGCCTACCGCTTGTCTTTTTGGCCCAGGGCTGCGTTGTCAGCCCAAGGCGCTATCTTCAGATAGCACCACGGGCTTCCGCCCTTGCCCTGAACCAAAAATCCGGCGCTCTATGCGCCATTTTCCTTGTTGCAAGGTACTAGGAAGGATTCTCCAAAGGCGCAACGCGTCTGCTCGCGGCTTGGACCTCAGTTTTTGCCAGGAACATGCGAATCATGGTCCAGGTGTTCACGATGGCGATGACCGTCTCCAGCGAGGTGCCGCCGATGGATCGGCTCACGATATTGTTGACCAGCCAACAGAGCGTGCTGCCAAGCAGGACCAGCCGCATGGGAATCCCTTGCAGCATGAACACCGCCAGGGTGGCGGCACACGAAGCGGCGACGGGGAGCCAGCCCAGAGGGCTTTTGACCAAGGCGACGCCGAAGGCGATGTTGATCACGATGATGAGGACCGCCAGGGAGGAGGAGCGGATTTTCAAGGCCAGGAGCGAGCGGACGCCGGAAATGCAGGAGCTGGCCGAAGCGGGAAAATTCCCCAGAAGCACAAAATGGACGGTGTAAACAAAACACTCGCTGGCATTGAAAAACTTCAACCGGCGATCATTCTTCTGAAGAAAAGCGGTCACGCCGAGGATAAACGCGACATATCCGACACATTGGGCGGGTGAAAAAACGGGCATCATTGCAGGCATATTAAACCAGGCAAATCAGCCTTTTGCGAGGCTTGTCCTGCCACCGGCCCAGGCTGCCGGTCAGTTCCCTTTGCTCGCCGGGTCCTCGCCGGTCCAAAATTCCTCCATTTTATCGCCAAGGTGCTGGAAGGAACGCCCCATGGCGTCGGAGAACCGGATGAGGCGTCCACGCATCCCGCCGCCGGCCGCCCAGCTTCCCTTGGAGGTGACGCCTTCGAAGGTCTTGGAAATCACCGCCCCGGTATCCGCCGCGATGCGGACGCTCCCGAGGCTGTGCTGCTGGCTGTCGAGCAGTTCTACCACCCAGAAGGGGGCTCCGCCGGCATCGTCGCACCGCAGGAGGTAATCCGCTCCGTAAAAACCGATCTTGGCGGCGCGCGCTTCCCCTTCCGCCAGCGAAAACGCTCCTTCGGAGTCAAGGTTCAGCTTCTTGAAATTGAGCGCAACTCCATCCCCCTGCCCTCCATAGGTTTTCACCGGCGTCCGTTCGCTGACGATATGCCCCCCCGCAACCTCGATTTCCCGCACGCCGCCGCGCGCGAGCGGGTCGTTCAGCAAAATTGTCCACGAAGCCGGTTGGGGCGCGCCGTTGCGGCCTTTAACCTCGATCACATTGTTGAGCAGCGCCGTGGAACGTTGCGCGCCGACGGTCCGCAGCGCCTGGTAGGCGGTTTCGCGGCCGAATGCGGCGAGCGGAAGGAGCAGAAATGCAACCATCAGAGGAAATTTCATGGCGGCTAAAAAATGAGCCATCACCGGTGGATTTTCCAGTCGATTTTTTATCCGTTCTTCTTCCTTTTTCCTGGATTTTTAGCCTTCCCTGGCAGGGAATCTGCGCTCTCGCAATGCAGATCGGAACGTTCCTGGGATTCCGGGAGGCGGCAGACGACGCAGGTGCCTCCCTGGGGGTTGCTCTGAATTTTCACGGAGGCTCCGATGATGCGCGCCCGGTAATACATGGTATGCATACCCATGCCGCCGCCTGAGGGGTGTTTCTTGGGATCGGACAGGCCTACGCCGTCGTCGCTGACGCTGATTTGCACGCTCTTGCTGGTTCGTTCCAGGCGCACGCCCACCCGGGTCCCCTTGCTGTGTTTGACGGCGTTGTGCAGCGCTTCCTGGGCGATGCGGAAGAGATGAGTGGCCGCTTCCATGTCGGCCACGTGGACGGCGGCGGGGCACTCGAAGGTGCACGGCATCCGGAACATCTTTTCGGTATTGGCCACCAGCGTTTCCAACCCCGCCATCAGCCCGCCGTGGGCCATGTCCAGGGGAGACAGCCCCCGGGCCAGGGTCCGCGCGTGATCCACGGCGGTGCGGATCATTTCGGCGATCTGCCGGGCGTCCTGGGCTTGCCGGAGACCCAGGCAAGCCAGTTCGCCATGCAAAAGGCTCATGGACATGGCGATGCCCACGAGGTGCTGGCAAAGGTCGTCGTGCAGGTCCTGGCCGATGCGATGTTTCTCGAAGTCGGCGATTTCCAGCACTTCCTTCTCAAGCCTGCGCCGGTCGGTGATATCGCGGACAATCACGGCGCTGCCGGTGACGCGATGGTTGCGCCCGTAAATGGGCGAGAGCGTCAGGGCGACCTCGATGCGCACGCCGCGGCTGCCCGTGCAAACCGTTTCGAACTCCTTGACGGCCTTGCCCCGCTGGATGGCAGCGCAAAACCGGGCGGCTGCGGCCAGATGATTCCTGGCAATCAGGAAATCGAAACCTCGGCCCAATGCCTCGTCCTCGGAGTATCCAAAGATGCGGCGGGCCGCCGGGTTCCAACTCATGATTTTCCCCTCCAGGCTGAGGCTCAAGATGCCGTCGATGGAGGATTCGATGATTGCCTCGAACCGGCGGGATGCCTGTTCCGCCTCCTTGCGTTCCGAGACGTCCCGGATGTTCAGGACGATGGCCTGGACACTTGCGTCCTGCAACAGGTTGGAGGCGGTAACTTCCACCCATTTCCATTCCTCATTCTTGCAAAGGGTGCGGTATTCGGCGGTGATGGAAGCCCCCGGCATTTCCAGAAGCTCCTCAAAGTGTTTTTTGGCGGAGGCAACCCCGTCGGGGTGAACCCAAAAAAATACATCCGTGGCGATCAATTCGCCGGCGCCATATCCGGTGATCCGGTTCGCCGCCGGGCTGGCGTAAAGAATGATCCCGGTGCCGGAGAGGATCACAATGCAATCCGTGCTTTTCTCAATCAGCGCGCGGAAGTGCCGTTCGCTGCGTTCAATCTTCAATTCGGTCTGCTTGCGTTCGGTGATGTCCCTCGAAATGCCGATGATGCCCACCGTCTCGTCGCGATGGTTGCGGTAGAGCCCTTTCTGCACGAGCAGGGTGTGGCTTCCCAGGGGCGAGTCGAACACGATTTCATATCCAAGCGTGCGCCCCGTCCGGAGCACGAGTTCGTTCTGCCCGCGAATGGTGGCGACCAGGTGCGGCGGAAAAACTTCCTCGATGGACCTGCCGGCGATCTGGTCGGCCCGAACGCCGAAATGATCGGCGCAGGCGGCGTTGTGCATCAAAAAGCGCCCCTCTTTATCGTAAATAAAAATGCCGTCGCCGGTGCTGTCCATGATGCGCTGGAAGAGCGTGTGGCTCTCGCGCAAGTCTTGTTGAGCCTTGCAGCGCGCGCTGACGTCCCGCAGCTCCACCACCGCGATGCCTTCCCTCAGCGTCCTGCCCCTCAGGTTCAGCCAGCGCAGCCGGCCGCCCTGGAGCACGGCAAACTCCGCTTCGCAATGCGTCCGCGCTCCCAGGAAAACCGCTTCGACTTCGGCAAGAATTGCCGCCGCCTCGCCACACGCCAGGCCAAAAGCCGTCGCCTCGAAAACGGGCTCGCCCGCTTCCGCCTGGCCGCCAGGGCGGCCCAGCCAGGGAAGCTCGTGGGCGAGGGCAAGCCACGCCGCGTTGGCCTCCATCACCTCTCCGTTCCTGTTTGCCGCTGCCACCGCCTCCGCCAAAAAATCAAGCATCGCGCTGCGCAGGCTCAACCCAAAAACCGATTCGGAGGGGGATGCGCTGGCGCAAGAGGCCGCGCTGACAAGATTGGAGGAAAGCAACGGCTGCTTGGGTGGCCAAGCTGCACGATCCTTTGCGGGGTTCTCTGGAGCGAGTTTAACGGGGGTCTTCCGTTTGGCGAATCCATCTACTGCGGGCGTTCGGCACATGAGAGGTGATCAAGATAACAGCTTCCGGTTCCTTGGAAGCTTGGGGGCGGATCTTAAAGACTCCGTATGATTGTGCAAGCGTTCAATTCCCCAAACCGGCCTGCGGCGGGGCATCCGGTTCCCCTGATTCTTCCGCCGGGACGGGGGCATCCGGCTTTTTCTTTTTATCGTCGGATTTCTTTTTGGGCTTCCCGGTCAGCGATTTCCAGAGGTTCAGGAGTTGATCGCCCACCTTGCGGCCCACCATCACCTGCATCAGATCCGTGTTGGGCCGCGCCAGCGTGCCGCCGATGGCAAAGGCGATCTCCCGGTGGTCGCCGCCGCCGGGCGCGGGGTGGAAATTGGCGTCCACCCAGCCGGGAAGCTGGCGCCGCACCTTGGCGTTGACATCCAAGCGGGCGGCCAGGGCGAGCTTTCCATCCCACTCGCTCGTACCCTGCGCCATGAGCCGCAGATTGGGCGATTCCATTACCAGGCTGTCCACAAAGACCTTCCCCTCGTCCGCGCGCAAGTCGAGCTGGGCCTGCCGCAACTCCACATCCTGGAGCTCTTCAATCAAGAGAACTTTGCCGATCATTTGGAGCAGCGGGAATTGTTCCATCCGTCCGTTGCGCAGCTGGAGCTGGGCGGCGCCCCGCAGGCTCTGCGTATCCCCGGCGGTTCCATACAGGTCGAGATTGCCATGGACGACGCCGGCCGAGCGTTGCGCGCCCTGCGAATCCTGGCCCAGGTCTGTCAGCAGGCGGTTTAAATCCACGCCATCGAATAGCAAATCGAGGGTAAACGGCGGGAGCCCGGGCAGGATCCCCACCGTCCCGGAGCCCCAGACGCTCCCTTCCGCCAGGCGGGCCTTGAGCGCGGGGAAAGCCAGCAGGCCGTTTTCCAGCAGGAAGGGCGTTTCGAACGCCTCCAAGGAGCCCCCATTGCGTAGCGTCACGCGGTTCACCGCAAGCGTGCCGTGGGCCTTATTGGGAAGTTCCAGGGGGCAATGGACCGTCACCCCCTCCACGAGGGCCACGGTCCGCCCGCGGCGGTCCACAAAACGCAACAAGGCGTTTTTGACGCGAATGCTTTGGATCTGGAACTCCATGGCGTTGCGTTCCGGCGCGGGCCGGGGGGGCTTCTTCGCTTTCGGCGGCTTGGGCGATGCCGTGGGCGAAGGCGCGGCCTCCGCCGCAACGCCCGTCCCTGCGGCAACCCCCGGCTGCACCGGCGGCAAAAGCGGCTCTTGCTTAAGGCGCAGGCTCCAATCTCCCCCGCCGCCTTGCACCCAAACGGCGGAGGGATCCCTGAACACAAGCCGCCGGATGATGACATGGCCGGAGAAAAGAGGCCAGAAGCCGACGCTCGCGGTGATGCTGGGAATGTTGAGGGAAGAGGGCGCCCCTCCTTCCCCGGAGGGCGGCAACTCCAGCGAAACGCCGGTCGCGCGGAAGCCGCTCCAGAGGTTGTAATGGAGCGCGCTGATCTTCACCGGAACCCCCCATTCCCGCCGCAACGCGGTTTCCATCTGCTCCCTGCCTCCGATGGAGGCGGCAACCAGGGACAACCCGGCTAGAACAGCGGCGGCGAGAGCCGTTGACGCCGCCAGCAAGAAACGCTTGGAAAGCTTGTGCACAGCGGCCAAAGTAACCACGGCGCTCCGAAAGAAAAGGCAGAAGTCACCGTGTTCGACCCCCTCGTTATTTTCAACCCAACCGCCCGAAGCCAGAGAGCGGCAAGCCTTTGGCGCAGAGTGGAAGGAGCCAGCCGGGAGACGGACGGAATCCGCCCGACCACCCAACCGGGGGAAGCCCGATATTCAGGAAATGCTCTGGTTGAAAGGAAACCGGGAGGGTTTCAAGCCGATAGCCGGTAGTTGAGGCGCGGCTCCACGCCGAAGCCTGGCCCGGGCCCTGGCGTCAACACGCCACGCGCGAACGTGGTTCCCTCGAAAGGGTCGTCCCGCAGCAGCCACGCGCCGTCGAGGTCGGCGTAATCGCTCCCCTGCGCGGCCACCATCCCGGCGGCAATGAGCAGGCTGCTCTCCAGCATGCACCCCACCATCGTCCGCAAGCCCAACGCCCGCCCCCGGCGCACCATCGCCAGCGCGGGGGTCAGCCCGCCGCATTTGACGAGCTTGACGTTGAAGCCGGAAAACCGCCCGGGAAGGCGCTCCACGTCTTCCATCGTCACGCAGCTTTCATCCGCGAGGATCGGCAGCACCGAAGCCGCGAGCAGCTCCGGCATCCGGTCGTCCCCGGCAGGCGGGAGCGGCTGTTCGATGAAAAGCCCGCCGAGCGCGGCCAACGCCCGCGAGAGAGCCGTCAGATTCGCCCCCTCCCACGCGCAGTTGGCGTCCACCGCCAGCGCCGCCCCGGTCTGTTCCCGGACAAATGCCGCCGGGGCCAGGTCCGCGCGGGCGTCCGACTTGATTTTCACCCACGGGAACCCGCGCAGCTCGGCCGCTTTGCGCGCCAATTCGTCCGCGTCACTGATCCCCACCGTGCAAAACGTCCGTATGGGACGTGCGGGGACTCCCAGCGCCAGTTCCGCCACGGAAACCCCCTCCCTGCGCGCCAGCCCGTCCCACAACGCGAGGTCCAGCGCGCATTGCGCGGCCCGCGAGGGGGCGAACAAGCTCCACGCCCCGGCCCAGGCGCGCTTGATATCCGCCACGCTCCCGATTTCCAGCCCGGCCACGAACGGCGCTGCCCGCCGGAGCCGTTCCGCGACGTCCGCCGCCGTTTCGCCGTAAAACGCATTGGGCGACGCCTCGCCGCGCCCGCAGACCCCTCCTGAATGGAGTTCCACGAACACATTTTGCACATGTCCCCTTGCGGCCCGGCTAATTCGGAACACATTACGCGGGTGGAGGCTCTGCGTGACCACGTTGAGCTTCATGAATCACCTACTTTATGCCCCATTCCGGGTTTAGATCCACTTCTCCCATCCGGTTTTTCACCCGCACCATCGGTTATTCGGCAGAAAACCGCCCCCTTCTTTTGCACCAAACCGCCGCCTTTGACGCCGCGCCCGGCGGCACCCTCCTCATCGGCGGGATGCACGGGGACGAACGCGCCACGACGCTTTTGCTCCTCTCCTTCCAGGATCGGCTCCGACGCGGCGCGCGCGCGGGCTCGGCCGCCCCCCCCCTGGGCATCATCGCGCTGGCCAACCCGGACGGGTTCGTGCGCAACACGCGCCTCAACGCGCGGAACGTGGATCTGAACCGGAATTTTGCAACCGCCTGGAGCGCCGCCAGCGACGAACCGCCCGGGCCGGCTCCGTGGTCGGAACCGGAGAGCCGCGCGCTACGCGATTTCATCCTCTACCAAAGGCCCCAACGCATGGTGACGCTCCACTGGGCGCTGGGCGAACTCGACGCCGACGGCGAACACTCCAACCCGCTGGCGCAGACCATGTGGGACGCGCTCACGGAAACCGAACGGGCCCCCTACCGCCTGCGGCTTGCCGGGTCCAATTCCGTCTGCCCCGGCTCGCTGGGGCAATGGTGCGGCGAGGGACTCCGTTACCCGGATGGAAGCGCCACGGCCATCGTGACGCTGGAGCTTCCCCACGACCCGGCGGCCCCGCGCTCCGAACCGCTGCCGGAGGCGCATCTCGCCACGCTACGCCGCGCCTGGAAACGGGACGCGCATGCCTACTTGAGAGCGGTGCAGCCCCCCGTCCACAAGATGCTCGCCGCCGCCTGCCAGTGCGCGGAACTGCTTTAACTCGACTTCCCGCTCAGGCCGAGGAACGGAGGCAGCGTCTTCATCAGCTTGTCGAAGGCGTCGAAATCGACCTGCTGCTGGCCGTCGCTCATCGCCTCGGAGGGTTTCGGGTGCACCTCGATGATCAGGCCGTCGGCATTCATGGCCACCGCGCCGCGGCAGAGCGCCGCGACCAGGCTGGCTTTGCCGCAGCCCTGGCTCGGGTCCACCACCACGGGGAGGTGCGATTCCGCCTTGGCCACCGCCACCGCCGAGAGGTCCAGCGTATTGCGCGTGAACGTCTCGAAAGTCCGGATGCCCCGCTCGCAAAGCATGACGTTCGGGTTGCCGTGGGCCAGCACATATTCGGCCGAAAGCAGCCATTCCTCGATCCGCTGGCTCAAGCCGCGCTTGAGCAGGATGGGTTTTCCGCTCTGCGCCGCCTCGATGAGGAGCTGGAAGTTCTGGGAGTTGCGCGCGCCGATTT
Organism: Verrucomicrobiota bacterium; assembly: GCA_037143855.1. Classification (GTDB taxonomy): domain Bacteria; phylum Verrucomicrobiota; class Verrucomicrobiia; order Chthoniobacterales; family Chthoniobacteraceae; genus UBA695. The sequence goes on from JBAWXX010000052.1 coordinate 14,368, forward strand.
GCAGGATGTCGGCGGATGCGGCTACGTGCTCCACGTCGCGCTCGCTTAAGACTTCGGTGACAATCTTGAGCCCCGTCTCTTTCCTGGCCAATTGGAGGAGGCGCAAGCCCTCCTTGCCGAGGCCCTGGAATTCGTAGGGGGAGGTGCGCGGCTTGTAAGCGCCCCCCCGCAGAATCACGGCTCCCGCCGCCTTCACGGCGCGCGCGGTGGCGAGGAGTTGCTCTTCGCTCTCCACCGAGCACGGCCCCGCCATGACGGCGAAATGCGGACCGCCGATTTTGACGCCGTCCACGTCCACGATGGTGTCCTCGGGATGCGCTTCCCGGCTGACGAGCTTGTAGCGCTTCTGGACGCGCAGGACTTCCTGCACCTGGGGCAGCACCGTCAGGCTCTCCAGGGTTTGGTGCGTGGTCTCGTCGCCAATGGCGGCGACCACCGTTTGTTCGGTCCCGAAAATCGGGCGGGGATCGTAGCCCAGCCGGGCGACTTCAGCGACAACTTGATCGACTCCCTCGCGGGACGTATGGGGTTTGATAACAATAATCATGGAAAAGCAGGGCCGGGTGTTGGAATATCTCCTTACGAGAGCTTATTTTGCGCTTCCCGGAAACCTTTAATTTATGATGACCCCCGATTTTACGGGCGGCGGCATCCACGCCCTGCCCACGGAAACCCGCTCCATCGGCAACGCCCAGGTGGACCAACGCATCCACGATCTGGTGCGCGACTACGGCTGCAACGCCTCCAGCGATTTCATCCAGGAAATGATCGTCACCGCGCTGAAAATCGGGCGCGACGGCTTGAACGAGGCCGATTTGAAGCTTTTCAACCGCTCCCTGCGCGAACTGCGCCATGCCGCCCGCGTTTTCTCCCGCTACACGGACCGGCAAAAAGTGGTCGTTTTCGGCTCGGCGCGCACCCCTCCGAATGCCCCGGAGGCCCTCGCGGCGGAGGAGTTTGGCCGCAAGATCAGCGAGCGCGGCTTCATGCTCATCACCGGCGGCGGCAACGGCATCATGGGAGCCGCCCAGCGCGGCGCGGGGCGCGACAACTCCTTCGGGCTCAATATCCGGCTTCCCTTTGAGCAGCACGCCAATCCCACCATCGACGGCGATAATAAACTCATCACCTTCAACTATTTCTTTACCCGCAAGCTCAATTTCGTCAAAGAAACCCACGCCGTGGCGCTCTTCCCCGGCGGGTTCGGCACGCTCGACGAAGGCTTTGAAGTGCTCACCCTCATGCAAACCGGCAAGGCCCGCATCTTCCCCATCGTCTTTGTCGACCAGCCGGGAGGCACTTACTGGAAAGCCTTCTTTGCCTTTCTGGAAAACCACCTGCAAGGCCACGGGCTGGTGAGCCCGGAGGATTTCAATTTCTTCCGGCTCGTCACCAGCGTGGACGAAGCGGTGGAGGAGATCGCCCAATTCTACCGCAACTATTGTTCCTACCGCTGGGTGCGCCAGCAGATCGCCGTGCGCCTGCGCTGCCCGCTCACGGCCAAGGCCCTTAAAACGCTCAACCGGAACTTCGCCGACCTGCTCGTGTGCGGGAACATCGAAGCGTCCGGCCCGCTGCCGGAAGAGGCCAACCAGCCCGAGCTGGCGCATCTGCCCCGGCTCGTGTTCACCCCCCGCCGCGACCACCTGGGCCGCCTGCGCGCCCTCATCGACGCCATCAACCTGGCGCCTTGCGTGCGCTAACGCGGAAGGCTCTCCCCCTCTCTCCGCGCCTCCTTCACTCCTCCGCTTCCAGCCCCTGGATCAGGCATTCCTGCAAGAGGCCGTAGACGTGGATTTGGGAAACCGCCAGATCGCGCTCGTCCCGGGGCGGATACGCGGCGGCCCGGTTGAGATCCGCCTCGCCCACTCCGTAGCGCGCCGCCAGCGCCAGGCGCGCCTGGTTGAGCGTGTTGAGCCAGGCGTCCATGTGCTCCAGGGGGATCGTCAGTTCGTCCCGCCCCGCCGCCAGGGGCTCCAGGTCGCCTTCCACCGTTGCCGTGGCGTTTTCAAACGCCTCGCGCAGTTCCGGCCGCACCAGCTCGTTCCACTCCGCGCTCAGCGCCTCCTCCTTGTGCGCGGCCGGGTCTGGGAAAAGCCTGTCTTGCGCGGCCCGGCTCCCCCCTGGGTCCGCAGCGGGGGGAATCGCCAGGAAAAGCTCCACCAGGGGCGGCTCCACCTCGGCAAAGACAAATCCGCCGTCTGCATCGCGCTCAATCTTCATGGGTTGTTTGCCCGTTCCATCGTGGCCAGCAGCAGGGATGCGTGGAGCTGCTGGACATACAGTTCCGCCCGTTCCCGGCCGCCGGACCAGAGGATCGAGCGCCCTTTCTGGTGCACCTCCAGCATGTGCTGCTCGGCCTTCTCCTTGGAAAATCCAAACACGCGCCGGAAAACCAGGGTCACATAGCTCATCAAGTTGACCGGGTCGTTGTGCACCACGACGTTCCACGGCGTCTCAAGCGTCGTCTGGGTTTGCGACTTGGTTTTGGTTTGCGTTGCGTTCATTTCACCCTTTGGAGGCAGTGGGCCAAAATCCGTTCTTGCTGCTGGTGCATCCGGGCGAAATCCGCCGGCACCTTGTCCTCATACCCGTTCAGATGGAGCAGCCCGTGGACAATGTAGCGCGCCAGCTCCTCATCCAGCGGACGGCCGTAGCGCGCCGCGTTGGAGAGAGCCGTCTCGGTGCTGATGATGACTTCGCCATGGTCGAAGGTGATGACGTCGGTCGCGCCGGGAATCCCCATGAAATCGCGGTGCACCCGGGCGATGGCCGCGTCGGAGACAAACGTCACCTCCACCTCCGGCAGGCGCGGCAGGGGGGCATCCGGCCGGGCGCGGTGCGGGAGCGCGGCGGCAAGGGCCTCCGCCGCGAGCCGCCGCAGCCAGGGCAGCGCGAAACGGACCTTCCGCTGGCGATTGTAGAGGGTGATTTCCATTGAAAAAAGCCACTCTTTCAGAGAATCGCAGGTGCGTCGAGCCGAAGAAGAAACGCCGGGGCTCCGTCACCCGTCCGCCGGTGCCGCCAACAGGCGCTCCACGGCGGCGCGCAACGCCTGGAAACTGACCGGCTTGGTGAGATGTTCCGCAAACCCGGCCTCCAGGCTCATGCGAATATCCTCGTCGGTCCCATAGCCGCTTAATGCAATGGCCGGAATGGCCGCAGCGGCCCGCATCTTGCGGACTACCTCGCGCCCGTTCCCATCGGGCAGCCCGAGGTCGCTGATGAGCAGATCGAACTTTTTCTCCGAGGCCCGCGCCAGCGCGTCCCGCACGCAAGAGGCCGTCGCGACCCTGTATCCCCACTTTTGCAGCAGCCGGGCCAGAATCCGCAGCGTATCCGCGTGGTCCTCCACCAGCAGGATGCTCCGGGACGCCCCGCGGCCGGGGCCGGAAAGGGGTGCGGCAGCCACCGGTTCGGCTTGCGGGGCGGCCAGCGCCAGGCTGACGGTAAAGGTGGCGCCATGGTCTTTCCCGTCGCTGCGGGCCGTGAGCGTTCCCTCGTGCATTTCCACCAGCGCCCTGGCAATGCTGAGCCCAAGGCCCAAGCCGCCGAAGCGGCGGATCGCCGTCTGTTCGCCTTGTTCAAAGGCGTTGAAAATCCGCGCCAGCGCCTCGGGCTCGATCCCGATGCCCGTATCGGCGATTCCGATTTCCAGCCGCCCGCCTACGTTGGCCGTGCGGATCTCAATGCGCCCCTTCTCGGGCGTGAACTTGATGGCGTTTTTGAGCACGTTCCAGAACACCTGCCGCAACCGGGCCGGATCCGCCCGGACGGTGTGGAGGGGGGCTTCCAGTCTCAGCACAAGGGCGAGGTGTTTTTCGCGGGCGTCGGCCTCGCAGATCGCCAGGGCGCCCTGCAGGCAGACATGGGCATCCACCGTCTCGTAGCGCAGGATCAGCTTGCCCTGGCTGATGCGCGTCACATCCAGGAGGTCGTCGATGAGGCGGGCTTCCAGTTCCACGTTGCGGTGGACCACCTCGATGTCGGCGCGCAACCCGGCAGGCAGACTCTCCATTTCCTGCATGGCCGTCACCATCGCCAGCACGGGGGTCAGCGGCGTGCGCAGTTCGTGGCTCAAGACGGCGATAAACTGGTCCTTGGCCTGGTTGGCGGCCTCGGCGGCTTCCCTGGCACGCTCTGCCGCCTCCCGGGCGCGCCGGAAGTCCGTGATGTCCTCGTAGGTTCCCAAAACCCCGAAAATGCGATTCTCGTGGTCGCGCAGCGGCACTTTGCTTGTCCGCAGCCACGCCGTGGAGCCGTCCGGACGCTGTTGCGGCTCCTCGTAACCGATCTTGGCCACGCCGGAGGTGATCACCTCCCGGTCGTCGGCCCCGTACATCTCCGCCTCCCGCGGGAGAAGTTCATAATCGGTTTTCCCCGCCACCTCCTGGGCGTCGGCGTGGCCGGTATCGCCGGCGAAGGGGCGATTGCAGCCCAGGTAATGGAGATCCAAATCCTTCCAAAACACCCGCTGCGGGATGGTATCGAGGACCTGCTGCAACATCTGCCGCGAATCGACCAACTCGTTCTCCACCCGTTTGCGCTCCAGCACGTTGGCAATGGCGTCGGCGGCGATCCGCAACCGCCGGACATCTTCTTGCGACCAATCCAGGGTGCGGCTGAACGTGCGGAGGCCGATGCACCCGGAGACTTGCCCCCCGCGGCCCCGAAGCGGCAGCAGCAAGGCCGATTGCACCCCTTCCCGTTCGTAATACGCCCGTTCCAGGGCCGCCTCGCGCGGGAAATCATCGAGCCTGGCGATTTGCACCGTCTCTCCGGCCAACAGGCGCTGCTCGAACCACGGCAGTTGCCCCAGCGGAATCTCCTGGGATTTCCGCGGCATGGAGGGGCCCCCCGGCAAAGACGACCCATACGCGATGCTCCAGGTCCCAGCGTCCCTGGCCAACGAAATCATAAACGCCGCTTCCGCGCCGATAAAAAAGCCGACCTTTTCCAGGCTTTTGCGGATTTGCTCGTCGATGCACGCCCCGGTGCACGAGGCGAAGCGGGCGAGAATTTCGGTAAGCAGCGTATCGAAGTTCGCCTGCCGCAGTTTTTCCTCCTCCACGACCCGCCGCAACGTGATGTCCCGGATCACCTTGGCCGAGCCGATCACCCTCCCCTCCCCGTCTTTGATCGGCGAAATCGAGAGCGATACGGGCACCGTCCGCCCCCCCTTGGCGATCCGCACCGTCTCGTAATGCGTGATGTTCTCCCCTCGCCGCATCCGCTCCAGGATCTGCTCCTCCTCCGCCGTGTAATCCGGCGGAATCAGGATGGTGATAGGCTGCCCCACAGCCTCCTTGGCCGTGTATCCAAACATCGCCTCCGCGCCGGGGTTCCACGTCTCAATCACGCCGTCCAGCGTCTTGCTGATGATCGCATCCTGCGAAGACTCGACAATCGCCGCCAGCCGCGCGACCGCCTGCGCGGCGTGCCCGGCCTCGTTCACCCCGCGGGATTCGCGGGAGGGAATATCGTGAGTTTCTTGGATCTCGGAACCCATCTTACAAGGAACCTTCCCCTTTCCCCCTGCCGCGTCAACCCCGAACCGTACGCCAGAACGGGACCGCCCCCATGAAAAGAGCGGTCCCGTTCTCTTGCTGCGGGGGGAAATCAACCCCGGCCCGCCACCGAGCGCCCCGTGCGGGACGTATCGTGGCAGTAGGAGCCCGTCCGGTCGTAAGAGTAATGCACGATGTAATCGTCCGGGCCCACCGCATCGGCCGGGATCGGTTCCGCCGCATTGGTCGGGTCGAGAATCCACCACCGCCCCTGCGACTTCCACATCAGCCAGGCGTGGCTGATTTTGGACGTGCGCCGGGCCTTGCCGATCACGTAACGCACGTTGCTGTCGTTCATGCGGCTCGCCAGCCAGAGCGACTTCGCCTTGCAATCGCCGGCGCGTTTGGCCGCCGTCTCCTGCGGGGTCTGCGCCAGGTAAGGGGCGTCAAACGAGTAGCGGAAGGAATACCCCTGGCGCACCAGCGCCGCCACCGCCGGGAAGCTGGGAGCCGGGCCGTCCAGATGCCGCATCACCGCATCCACGGGCGCGCGGTAGGGATCATAGGGCGTCGGGCCGGGCCGTCCGTTGGAAAGATCGGGTCGGGCAAAAACGCAGGTGGCGGTTAGGAAAAGAGCGAATGTGGTTAACAGGTGTTTCATTATTGGCACAAGATCGTTAACACACGTAGCGATCTCCGTGCCAGGGATTCACTCACCCCTCAAGCAGGGGCATTTTTTCTCTTTCGCGCCCGCATTCCTTCCGTTTTTGCAATTCTCGCTTCTCAACGCTGCGATTCCTGCTTTGCTAATTTGTTCACCGCACCATGAAACTTCGGAACCGGCTTCTCGCACTTGTCTGCTTATTGGTCTTCATCGGGTTTGGATTTGTCTACTTCCACACCTGGGTGGAGCAGAAACCCTTCGGGATCATCCTCTTTGTCTGCGACGGCCTCTCGCCCAACGCCTTGACGGCGGCCCGGCTCTACCAGGGCGGCGCGGGCTCGCGGCTGCAAGTGGAGGCGTTCCCCCGGCTCGCCCTCGTGCGCAACAGCGCGAATGATTTCGCCGTGCCCGATGCCGCCGCGGCCGCCTCCGCGCTGGCCACCGGCGTGAAGGGGAACAACCGGGCCATCGCCATGGACCCCGGCGGGAAACCGCTTTCCTCCATCATCGCCCTCGCCCATGACGCGGGACGCGCCACCGGGATCGTTACCACCGGCAACCTCACCGACGCCACGCCGGCCGCCTTCTACGCCCACGCCACCGACGCGCGCGACGCCCAGGCCATCGCCCAGCAGTTCGCGGGCAGCGACTTCCTGGATGTCGTCCTCGCGGGCGGCATGAATGATTTAACCCCCGAGAGCAAGGGCGGCGCGCGCAAGGACGGGCGCGACATCTGGCTCGATCTGCGCGGCAAAGACCACGCGCTGGTTCGCAGCAAAGCCGAGCTGGAGAACACCCCCGCCTTCCTCTCGCGCCCCCTCACCGGCATCTTCGCCAACGGAAACTTGCCCTTTTCCACCCAGATCGAAAGCGGCAGCCAGCAGCCCTCCCTCTCCGACATGGTGCGCCGGGCCATCCAGTTCCTGCAAATCCACCCCAAGGGCTACCTCCTTGTTGTCGATGCCGCGCTTGTCACCCGCGCCGCCGAACAGAACAACGGCGAACGGGTCATGAGCGAGACGGCCGACTTTGACCACGCCGTCGCCACGGCCCTGCAATACGCGGGCGAAAAGACCCTCATCCTCTGCGTCGGGACGCACGATGTCGGGGGCTTGAGCCTCAACGGCTACCCGCTACGGAGCGACCGGGGCGTGGCCCTGCTGGGCACCAACGCCGCCGGGATTCCCTCGCTGACCTGGAGCACCGGGCCCAACGGACCGCGCGGCGCCGAGCCCGCCCCGTTCCCCTCGCCCGCTCCCAGCAGCGGGGCCGCCCCCACCGCCACGCCTTCCGCAACGGAGGCCGCTCCGGTTGCCCCCGCCGCCGCCACGGCGGCCCCCAAGGAGCCCGCCGCCTTTGCCGCGCCGCAAGCCATCGGCACCGCCCGGGACATGATCCTCCTCGGCTCCGGCCCCGGCTCGGAAGAAATCAGCGGCTTCCTGGAAAACACCGACGTCTTCAAAATCCTCCGCAAACAACTTTAGAGCGTTTTTGGGTTATTTTGTCGCAATGATCTGAGAGCGCCGAGGGTTG
>JBAWXX010000053.1:0-18999 GCA_037143855.1 Verrucomicrobiota bacterium
GAACGCCGGGTCCGCGGGAAACAACGCTTCGTCCCGGAGGGACGTTTGATGGGGGAAAAATGATGCTCATTTTCAACCGTCCCTGCCGGGACGAAAGGCTTCGCTCTCCCTACCCGGCGTTAAAACGCCGGGCTACTCTCAGAGCGTCCCTATGGGACGCGAAAGCGAAGCCCTCTGCCAATTCTACCAAATAAACCGTAGAGATGGTATGACGCGTAATACCAATGACACAGTTGGATCGGTCTGATGGATTGGCCTTATTGTCCCAAAGGGACAACCCGAAAGTAGCCCGGCGTTTGAACGCCGGGTCCGCGGGAAACAACGCTTCGTCCCGGAGGGACGTTTGATGGGGGAAAAATGATGCTCGTTTTCAACCGTCCCTGCCGGGACGAAAGGCTTCGCGCTCCCTACCCGGCGTTAAAACGCCGGGCTACTCTCAGAGCGTCCCCATGGGACGCGAAAGCGAAGCCCTCTGCCAATTCTACCAAATAAACCGTATTGATGGTATAAGCCCGCTTCGTCCAACGCTTCAGGGGAAGCCATGGCATTGCGCCGCGTGCTTCCCTTTTTCGTTTTTCAAGTGGCGAGGCCGCTTTTCGGTTGACTCTGCCCCGGGATTGGCGGAAAGACGACCTAGCCGATACGTAGATGAGACTTTCCAACCGGACCGATTACGCCCTGCGCACCCTCTTTACCTTGGTGGAATGCGCCGACAAGGAACTGGTATCCACGCGCAAGCTCGCCGAGCGCAACGACATCCCCAAAAAATTCCTGGAGCAGATCCTCACCGAAATGAAAGCCAAGGGGTGGATCGAGAGCGTCACCGGCAAACGCGGCGGCTACCGCCTGGCCAAACCCTCCAGCGCCATCACCATGGGGGAGGTCATCCGGCATTTTGACGGCAGCCTTTCCCCCATCGCCTGCGTCTCCTCCACCGGCTACAAATATTGCACCCAGGAAACCGTTTGCCGCTTCCGCCGCCTCTTCCTGGACGCCCGCAACTACGTCACGCGGCTGATGGACGAATCCACCCTGGAATCGGTCTTCAAGGCCGAGCCCGTCACGCGCGAGGAAGTGTTCAAGGAAACGCTCCTTTACGGTGCGGGCATCTAACTTTCCCCCATGTCCGGCGCCCCGCTGCTCTACTTCGACAACAACGCCACCACCCGCCTCGATCCGCGCGTGCTGGAGGCCATGTTGCCTTTCCTGGGGGAGGAATACGGGAACCCCTCCAGCGGATGCCGCCTCGGCAAACGGGCCGCCAACGCCGTCAAATATGCCCGGGAACAGGTCGCCGCGCTGCTCGGGTGCGAGCCGGGCGAGATCGTCTTCACCAGCGGCGGCACCGAGTCCGACAACGCCGCGCTCGCCGCCGCCCTGCGGCTCAACCCGGACCGCCGCCACCTCGTCACCACCGCCGTCGAACACCACGCCGTCCTCAAGCCGTGCGAGGCCCTCGCGGCGCAAGGCTGCGCCGTCACCCACCTCGGCGTGGACGGCGAAGGGCGGCTCGATATGAGTGAAGTCGAGCATGAAATCCGCCCCGATACCGCCCTCCTTTCCGTCATGGCCGCCAACAACGAAACCGGCGTCCTCTTCCCCCTCGCGGAGCTGGCCCAGCTCGCCCGGGCGAAGGGCGTTTTCTTCCATACCGACGCCGTCCAGGCCGCGGGAAAGGTGCCGCTCCGCGCGAGCGAAATGCCCGTTTCTTATATGAGCGTCTCCAGTCATAAAATCCACGGCCCCAAGGGCGTCGGCGCGCTCTACGTGAGCCGCCGCACCGCCTGGAGCCCCCTCCTGCTCGGCGGCGGCCAGGAGCGGGGGCGGCGCGCGGGGACGGAGAACGTCCCCGGGATCGTCGGGTTTGGGAAAGCGGCCGAGCTGGCCGCCGCCTCCCTGGAGGTGGGAGCGGCCGAAGTTGGCGCGTTGCGCGACGCCTTTGAGCGGGGCGTGCGCGAGCGGATCCCCGGCGTGCACGTCCACGGCGGCGGCGCGTCCCGGCTCCCCAACACCTCCAACCTCGCCTTCGACGGGGTGGAGGCAGAGTCCGCGCTGCTGCTCCTGGAGCGGGCCCAAGTGTGCGCCTCCGCCGGGAGCGCCTGCACGGCCGGTTCCTTACAGCCCTCGCACGTCCTGCGGGCCATGGGGCATCCCCGCGAGCGGGTCAAAGCGAGCCTCCGCTTTTCCTTTTCCCGCTTCACCACCCGCGCCGAAATCGACCGGGCGTTGGAAATCCTCCCCGGCGTGATCGCCCGCCTGCGCGGCGAGGCGTGAGCCCGAAAGCAAGGCTTCCCCTTTGTTTCTGAATGCGTGAGCCTTGCCCCGGCGGCGCGATCAGGTGGCGTATTTCCCCGGACTATGGCAGAAACAGGCCATGCTCAAGGAATTCAAGGAATTTGCCCTCAAGGGGAGCGTGCTCGATATGGCCGTCGGCATCATCGTGGGCGCGGCGTTCACCAAAGTCATCAACTCGCTGGTGAGCGACATCATCATGCCGCCCCTGGGCTTGCTCACCCGGTCGTCCGACTTCGTCAAAGAGTGGGGAATCAAGCTCCCGATTCCCGGCGTGGGCGAGGCCACGATCAAGATCGGCTCCTTCCTGGACAACATCCTGCAGTTCCTCATCGTTGCCTTTGCGATCTTCCTGCTCGTGCGCGCGATCAACCGCCTGCGCCGCACGCAAGCCGCGCCGGCGGCACCGGCCACCCGGGAATGCCCCTACTGCCTCTCGGCCATCCCGGCCCAGGCCAGCCGCTGCGCCCACTGCACCTCGCCGCTCACGCCGGGGTAATCGCCCCTCTCCCCGTCTTCTCTTCCTGCTTGGCGAAGGGGCCCGGGACGGCGATACTCGTCCTCCGTGTTGAACCCCATCTGGCTCTGGCTTGTGATCCTCGCCGTCTTCATCGGCGGGTTTTCCGGCAATTTGAACGCGGTCACCACCGGCGCGGCCGAGAGCGCCAAGGACGCCGTGATGGGAATCGCGCTGCCGCTTGCGGGCTGGTTCGCCCTTTGGCTGGGGATGATGCGGCTGGCGGAGCTGGCGGGCTTGATCCGCGTCCTGGCGCGCGCCCTGCGGCCCGTCCTGCGCTGGCTTTTCCCCGACGTCCCGGCGGAACACCCGGCGCTCGGGGCCATGGCCATGAATATGGCGGCCAACATGCTGGGGCTCGGCAACGCCGCCACGCCCCTGGGCCTGAAGGCCATGAAGCACCTGGAAACCCTCAACCCGCGTCCCGGCGTCGCAAGCAACGCCATGTGCACCTTCCTGGCCATCAACACTTCCTCCGTCCAGTTGATCCCGGCCACCGCCATCGGCATCCTGGCCATCAACGGCTCGCAGCACCCCACGGCCATCGTCAGCAGCGCTTTCCTGGCGACCCTTTGCGCGTTCGCCACCGGCATCACGAGCGTCAAGCTCCTGGAGAAACTCCCCCGCTTCCAGCTCCCGCCCGCGCCCCCCGCTTCCGCCGCGCCCGTGGCCTCCGGGGAACCCGCCGAAGCCGGGGTGCCGGAACCCGCGCCGCTCACGCGCGAGGGCCGGCTCCTGCTCGCCCTGTATGGGCTCGCCCTGGCGGCCCTGGCCTGCACTCTCGGTTTCCCCGACCAGACCAACGCCTTTTTCGCCACGCTGCACGGCTGGATGCCCAAAGTGGTTCCAGCCTTCGCCTTCGCCCCTTTGAGCGCCGACCTCGCCCGGATGAGCCTGCTGCCCCGGCTCCTGAGCCTCCTGGGGCTCTTGGCGCTCCCCATGGCCTTCACCTTTTTTCCCCTCTACGCCTGGCTGCGGGGCGTCAAAGTGTACGAGGAATTTGTCGAGGGAGCCAGGGAAGGCTTCCAGGTGGCCACGCGCATCATCCCCTTCCTGGTCGCGATCCTGGTCGCCGTCGGCATGTTCCGCAAGGCGGGCGGCATCGCCCTCTTTTCCAAAGTCCTCGGGCCCTCGCTTGGAGCCGTCGGCTTCCCGGTCGATCTCCTCCCCCTGGCGCTCGTGCGCCCGTTAAGCGGCAGCGCGACCACCGGGGTCTTCACCGAGATCGTCCAGCACTTCGGCCCCGACAGTCTCAACAGCCTCATGGCCGGGACCATCTTTGGGAGCACGGAAACGACGTTTTACGTCCTGGCCGTCTACTTCGGCTCCGTCGGCATCCGGCGGACCCGGCACGCCCTTCCCGCCGGGCTCATGGCCGACCTGGCGGGCGTCATCGCCTCCATCCTCATCTGCCGCCTCCTGTTTGCGTAGCGGCACCCGCGCCTCTGGACTTTTGGCGGATTTGAGCGATGTTGCCGCAAGAGGAGGGCATCATCATGGCAGTCCAGTTTGAAAACGAAGTCTTGATCCCGGTGGGCGGCGTCACGTTGGAGGGGGAATTGCAGATCCCGCCAAATGCCGCTGGCATTGTCCTTTTCGCGCACGGCAGCGGCAGCAGCCGCTTCAGCCCGCGCAATCAATTTGTCGCGCGCCTGCTCCGCGACGCCGGGCTCGGCACGCTCTTGTTCGACCTCTTGACGCGGGAAGAAGAGGCCATCGACTCCTTCACCCGCCATCTCCGCTTCGACATCGTGCTCCTAGCCGAACGCCTCGTGGAGGCTACCCGCTGGCTCGGCACCGTGGAGGCGGCGCGCGGCCTGAACATCGGCTACTTCGGCTCCAGCACCGGCGGCGGCGCGGCCCTCATGGCAGCGGCCAAGCTCGGGGAGCAAATCGGCGCCGTCGTTTCGCGCGGGGGTCGGCCCGACCTCGCCTCGGCCTGGCTGCCGAAAGTGAAAAGCCCCACGCTGCTGCTCGTGGGCGAGCTCGACACCATCGTCATCGGCCTTAACCGCGAGGCGCTCCGCCGCATGACGTGCCCGGTGGAGATCCGGCTCATCTCCGGCGCCACTCACCTCTTCGAGGAACCCGGCGCGCTGGAAGCCGTGGCCCACGAAGCCGCCGAGTGGTTCCGGACCCACCTCGCCAAGTAGGAAGACGCGGAGAGGGGAAAAAAACGGGACGCGCTCCGGGGCCGCCGCTGCCGAATTCCCCGGTGCCATGTTGTTTTTCCCGCTCCTTGCCGCCGTCGCGTTGCACGCCGCTCCCGCCGCATCCCCGCCGGAGGATGACGCGATTTCCCGCGCGGCCGGGCTGCCGCCCCGGCAGGCCCGGGCAGTCTTGATGCAGGCGGGCAGCCAAGTCCCGCAGGACGACGCCCGCGCGCTCGCACGGCTCTCTCGCGCCTGGGCGGATACGGTGGAGGAAAACCCGTCCCCCGCCGATGCCGCCGCACGGCAGGCGGCCCGGCGGGCGCTGGAACTGGCGGAGGCGGCGGTTCGCGCCGACCCCCAATCCGCGCAGGCCCACCTTGCCCTGGCCATCGCCTGCGGGAAGGAGACCGATTTCGTGGATGCGCGCACCAAGGTGGTGCTCGCGCGCCGGATCCGCGCCGAGGCCGAACGGGCCATCGCGCTCGATCCGCAACTGGCCCTTGCCCACCACGTCTTGGGGAGGTGGCACCTGGGGCTGGCGGGGGTGGGGCCGCTGGCCCGATTAGGAGCGCGCTTTACCGTGGGGGCGCTTCCGCCCGCCTCGATGCAGGAAGCCGTGCGCCACCTCGGGAGAGCTGTGGAGCTTTCGCCCCGGACGATCCTCTTCCACCAACAACTCGCCCTCGCCTACCAGGCGATGGGGAAACGGACCGAGGCGCTGCGCCAATGGCAGCTTGTGCGCGATCTTCCGGCCGAAAGCCGTGAGGACGAAGAGGCCCAGCACCAGGCCCGCGCCGCTTTGGGAAGGTGAGGAGAAAGACGGGGGGGGCGCAGAGATTACTCAAACTCCCGCTGCAACTGGTCGATGTATTTGGAGATGGCGTCGTTGCGCTTGGGGGGCGTCCAGGTTTCCATCGCCTTGGCGTCTTGCAGGAAGTCGTTGAAGGCGCCGCTTTGCTCCGGCATTTGCGTGGCTTCGTACCAGTTGAGGTAATCGTCGATCTTGTCCATCCGCGCGACGATCAACTCCCGGTAGCCGGCGATGGCTTCCAGCGCCTTGTCCGCGCCGTGCGCTTTGCCCCGGGCCAGTTCGCCGATGATGCGCTGGTATTCCAGCAACACCGGGCGCAGGAGCGGATGCGCCTGGGGCATGAGGTCCGACAGCCCCTTGAAGCACTCCAGCAGCGCCGCCTTGGCTCCCGGATTTTTGAGGAAGGTTTTGTAATCGGTGAGCGCATACTCCGCCGTGGTCTTCTTTTGCGGGTCGGTCACGAGGGTGATCTTGAGCAGCGGCGTGAGCCGGGCGTCGGTTTCCGGCAGCGTGAGCGCCTGGTGGCTGTCGAGCGCGGAAGTGCGGGCCAGCCCCAGCGTCCACCATTTCTCCAGCGCCGCCTCGTTGCCGCCGAGGAGGGGGAAATATTGCAAAAGGAGCGCCATCGCGTCGCCGTTGGAATCGGGCAATCCGTGGACCATCCGGGCCAGCCCCGCCTGGCCGCCAGGTGTTCCCACGAGCAGGTCCAGGAGGCTGGCGGCGCACGCGCCATGGATGGCCAGCGAGGTCGGGTCCATCACCTCCACGTTGCTTTTCAGGAAATCGGCGATCTTCGGCGGCCGCCCGGTTGCGATCAATTGCCGGAAGAGCGCGGCGTTGGGTGCCGCGCCGGTGGCCCGCGTCTGCATCGCCTGGGCCAGGGCCTCGACGAGCCACGCGGGGGGCTGGGAATAGGCCGCGCCCACTTGCGGCGGGCGGTCGCGGTAGGCCAGTTCCAGGAGGATGGCCCGGATCACCAGTTGGGGGAAGCGGACCTGCTTGAGTTCCCCTTCGCGCAACAGCACGTCGATCTCCGTTTTCCACCCACCGTCGGTCTGGATCAAGCCCACCTGGCTGATCGGGCGGCCGGTGTCGGTGGAGGCGGGTTGGCGCAGGTCGATCACGATGGGGAACTTCCAATGGTCGCCGAGGCCCAGCGCCTCCAGCACGCCGTGCTTGGCCGTTTCCGCATAGCCGGCGACGGCCATCCGCAGCCGGATGTCGGAGCAGTAGATGACAAATTGCCGGGACTGGCTGACGCTCCGCTGGATCGGTTCCTGGGCTCTCCCGCCCACGGGAGCGAGAAGGGCGAGCGCCGCTGCCAGCAGGAGGAGCGGCCGCGGTGCCCAGCGGCCACGGTGGCGGCGGGGAGGCATCATCGGGTCACGGCGGGCCGTGCGGGAGCGGGCGTTGTTCCGGGAAGGGGGCGGGCGGCGGCCACTCTGGGCGCGCCGAGGATGAGCCGCTTTTGGGCGATTTCCACCGAGCCAAGCTGCTCCAGGAGCTGGCGGTCGCGCTTGAGAGAATCCAGGAGCACCGGCACGGCGGCTCCCGCGTAACAGGCCACGGCGGCAGGGAGGTGCAACCGGCCGATGAAGCCGCCCGTGCAGACGGCGGTCAACTTGCCGGGGCCGGTGGATTGGACCCGGCCCGTGAGCCCCGCGTACAGCGGGTAGTGGAAGAGAGAGGCCTGGATGCTCAGGCGGCCCCCGCCCTCCTCCAGGTTCACGAACACCCGGTGCAGCGGCAGGTAATCCGTCAGCCACTTCGGGACTTTGCGGAAATGCTCCTTTTGCAGGTAGGCGTTCAGATCGGCTTCGCTGACGGCTTTCCGCTGGCCGTCGGTGGCGATGCTTAAGGCTTCCATCACCATGTCGATTTGCGGCGGGCTGGCGAGCACGGCCTCTTTTTGCGCCGTCGCCGGGATGGTGCCGCCGGGGGGCAGCGCGGCGTCCACCAGAGCCCCGGCCACGGCCGCAAGGGCGACGGTCTTCACCAAATTTTTCCAGAACCCGGGGAAGAGTGGGTTCTTCGGGGTCATGATTTTTTTGACCTCGCGCTGTTTTTGCTCCAGGGGAACCACCGGATGCTGGGCGATGATCAGTTCGCGGTCCAGCTTGGCTCCGCAGCCGTGGCAGTACACCCGTTCGCCTTCGTTCACATACCCGCAGGCCTTACAAACGAGGGTGGGCAGGGGGGGCATAAAAGGGGTTATTTCGAGGAAGGGCTATCGCTCTTGGCGCCGGCCTTGTAGCTCTTGGAGCGGTAATCGGTTTCGTAAAAGCCGGAGCCTTTGAAGAGGAGCCCCCCGCCCGTGCCCAAGAGGCGCTTCACCTTGCCCTTGCCCCAGGTCTTTTGCTGGCAGCGTTCTTCCGGGCAGACGGTCACGGGTTCGTCTTTCATGGATTGGAAAAGTTCAAAAGTTTTCCCGCACTTTTCACAATGGTAATCGTAAGTGGGCATAGTCTAAGAATGTCCACTCATAGCAGAAAACTTTTCCCCCAGCAATGCCCAACCTTTTGCAGGAAGAGGATGCACCACAGAGAACACAGAGGCCGGAACAAGCTATTCCTTGTCTCTTCTTTCCTCTAGAGCGTTTCAGTCGCGGACGATAGCCGCCCGCGCTTCTCGCACTGTGTGGTGCATGAAGGAGCGCCACGAGCTGGCTGGCAAGGCGCAAGCGCCGCAACGCCTCCAGACGGCTTGTGCCCCCAGCTCTTTCGGAAAGGATTTTTGAGAATTGCTCTACCCAAATCTTTGAAATGGCTGGATTTTTGTGCTTCGCCTGGCGGATGGCGGAGGCGCTATCTGTAGGATACCATGCGCATCAACCCACGACGCTCTCGCATCATTGTAAACACTTCAATTTAAAACGCTCTAAGCCCCCTTTTGTGCGGCCCATGGCCTCATTACCTCCCCGGGATAAAGAATGCCGTCTGCGAGGGAGCGGCGGCAGAATGTCCTACTCCTCCGGCTTCGGCTCGCGGGAGAGGATCTCGGACAGCACTTCGCGCGGGCTCTTGCCCTTGTAGAGCAGGCCGTACACAGCGTCGATGACCGGCGTATCCACGCCATGCTTCCGCGCGCATTCGTAGGCGCTCAAGGCGGTGGGCACCCCCTCGGCCACCATTTGCATGGAGGCGGCGATCTGCTCCGGCGTTTCCCCTCTGCCGATCCGCTCGCCCACGGCCCGGTTGCGGCTGTGCTGGGAAAAACAGGTGACCATCAAATCGCCGATGCCGCTCAGGCCCCGGAAGGTGGCTTTGCGCCCGCCCAGCGCGGTCCCGAGCCGGATCAATTCGACCAGGGAACGGGTGACGAGCGCCGCCTTGCTGTTGTCGCCAAAGCCGAGGCCGTCGCTGACGCCCGCCGCGATGGCGAAGATGTTCTTCAACGCCCCGCCCAACTCGATGCCCGCCACGTCGGTGCTTGTGTAGACGCGGAAGGTCTGGCTGTTGAGGGCAAGCTGCACTTCCGCCGCGAGGCCCGCGTCTTCGCACCCGAGGACGACGGCGGTGGGCATGGAAAGCGCCACTTCCTCCGCGTGGCTCGGGCCGGAAAGGACGGCTATCGCATTCCCCGGGAGGGCTTCGCGCAAAATTTCGCTCATCCGCAGGCCGCTCCCCTGCTCGATCCCCTTGGTGAAGGAAACAATCGTGCCGCGCGCGGCCACGGCGGCCAGCCGCCCGGCCACGCCGCGCATCCCCTTGGAGGGGGGGACGACCAGGAGCAGCTCGGCGCCGTCCACGGCTTGCGCCATGTCGGCGGTGGGGGCCACGGCGTCGTGCAGGCGGACGCCGGGCAAAAACGGCGTGTTCACGCGGGTCTCGCGCAGCATTTCGACCAATGGCGGCTCGTAGCCCCAGAGGGCGACGGGGTGGCCCTTGGAGGCCATGAGATTGGCGAGGGCGGTTCCCCAGCCCCCGGCTCCGATAACGGCGACGCGGTTCATTTTTTCTTTTCGAATCGGCTTTCAGTGCCCGCCACGAGGCGCTGGATGTTACTCCGGTGCCGCCAGATGGCGATCAGGGAGATGACGAGGGTAAACCAGAAGAGCGCCCCCGTCTGCCGATAGAGCACCCAAGAGGTGATGGGCAGGGAGACGGCGGCGATGAGCGAGGCGAGCGAGACGTAGCGGGTCACTTTGAAAGCGATGCCCCAGAGAGCCAGCCCGATAATGGCCACGAGCGGCGTGAGCCCGATCAAAATGCCCGCGCCGACGGCCACGCCCTTGCCCCCCTTGAACCCGAGCCAGACGGGGAAGCAATGCCCCAAAAAGCAGCCAAACCCGGCGACGATGCCAAGGTTCGGGGAGGCATAGCACCGCAGGATCAACTGGGTGGCCACGATCCCCTTGATAACGTCCAGGGCAAAGACCAGCACGCCCCATTTCTTACCCAGAGTGCGGACCACGTTGGTTGCACCAATGTTCCCGCTACCGTGCTGGCGAATATCAATGCCCCGGCACTTCCCGACAACAAACCCCGAGGGGAAGGACCCCAGCAGGTAGCCGGTCAGCACGGAAACAAAAAGGCTTGGGAACATGGGCGAGATTCTCTCCGGGTCGACGGCGGCCCGGCAAGCAAATTACGGAGGGAGCTCCGGGACGGTTATTCCAGCCGGATGGCGGCGGAGCGGCCGTGGGCGTCGAGCCCCTCGACGGCGGCGAACGTCTCAATGATGGGCAGCGACGCGCGCAGCGAGGCGGCGTCGAACCGGACGAGGCTGGTGCGGCGCTGGAACTGGTCCACGGTGAGGCCGGGGAACGATTTCCCCGCGCCGCCGGTGGGGAGTTCGTGCGAGGGCCCGGCCACAAAATCACCGCCCACGACGGGCGAATACCCGCCCAGGAAGATCGCGCCCGAGGTGCGGAGCTGCGCGGCGATGGCGTCGTCCCGGCCGGTGACGACGGAGGCGTGCTCGGGAGCAAAGGCGTTGCAGAGGGCGACGGCTTCCTCCAGCCGTTCGACCAGGACCAGGTAGGCGCTGGTGTCGAGGACTTCCCGGATATGCGCGCCACGGGTCAGCCGGGCGGCCTGGGCGTCCACTTCGCACTCGACGGCGGGGAGCAGTTCGGCGCAGTCGGTGGCCAGCACCACCATGCTGTTGTGGCCGTGCTCGGCCTGCGCCAGGAGGTCGGCGGCCACCCACGCCGGGGTGGCGGAGCCGTCGGCGATGACGAAGATTTCGCTCGGCCCGGGGAGCAGGTCGACGGCCACGCGCCCAAAGACCTGCCGCTTGGCCTCGACGACGTAAGCGTTGCCGGGGCCGTAAATCTTGGCGACGGGGCGGATCGACTCCGTGCCGAAAGCGAGCGCGGCAACGGCTTGCGCGCCGCCGACTTTATAGATCTCCGTGGCTCCGGCGTACTGCAGGGCGAAGAGAAGGGCGTCGTTGACGGTGCCATCGGGACCGGCGGGGGTGGCGACGACGATTTCGGGCACTCCGGCGACGGCGGCCAGGGTGCAGGTCATCACCGAGGTGGAAACCAGGGGGGCGGTGCCGCCGGGGACGTAGATGCCGACGCGCTGGAAGGGGTCGAAGCGTTCGCCCACTTCCACGCCCTGGGCGTTCCGATCCTTCCAATCCACGCGGCGGCTCTTTTGGGCGAAGTCCTGGACGTTCGCGTGCGCGGCGGCGACGGCGGCCCGCGTTTCCGGAGCCACGCGGGCGATGGCGGCGGCCAGTTCTTCGGCGCTGACGCGGACGGTGGCGGCGGTCAACTGCGGGCCTCCGAACTTCCGGGTCAGTTCAAAGAGGGCGGCGTCCCCTTCCCGGCGAATCCGGCTGACGATCTCCGCCACGGTGGCATGGACTTCGGCGCTCGGCTCGGCATGACGGTCGAGAAAACGGATGGCGTCGGAGAAATCGGGATCGGAAAATCGCAGGGTGCGCATGGGGGTTCAAACTTAGGGGGCGAGCGCCGGGGCCGTCAAGCCGTTGCGGAGGGGTCAGAGCATGTCTTCGGGTTCCACCGTTGGGACGCGCGGCGCCGGGCTTTGCGGCGCGGGCAGGGCGCGCGGGACGGCGGTGTTCAGAAAAGACGGCGGCTCGCCCAGGCTGATCTTGCGGTCCGGGTCCGCGCCCAGTGCCCGGGCGGTTTCGCGGCAGCATTGCGCCCCCTCCAAATCGCCCGCGCGTTCAAGGTGCGCCGCATAATAGGCGTAGAGAATGCCCAGGTTGGGGTCCTGGGCGATGGCCCGGTTGTAGGCTTCCTCCGCTTCCCCCGGTTGGTGGACGCCGTCCAGGCATTGCCCCAGGCGGATCCAGAAATTCTCGTCCTCGGGGAACCGGCGGAGCCCCTGGCGGTAGGCGGCAATCGCCTCGTTGAGGCAGTTCTCCCGCGAGGCACTCCGGCGGGGCAGGGTGGAGGCCGTGACGCGCAGCGCCTCTCCTTGATAAAAATAATTAAAGGGATTGGATGGCCGCTTTTGGATGGCCAGCGCGGCCAGCCGGAGGGTTGCCTGGGGATGGTTGGCGTCCATCGCGCGGGCCGCCCGCTCCGATGCCCATTCGGCCGGAAATTGGAAAGCCAGCACGGGGAGGAGCCCCACCCCGGCAAGCCCCAGGACGCCGCGCGCGCCAAGCTCGGCGCGGGAAGCCGGGGAGCCGTCGGCCGAGGTCGTGATGCCCGGGCTCGCCAGGATGCCGAAGATGAAGGCAAAAAGGAGGGCGTTGCCCGGAATGTGCATGTTGCCATCGACCACCGAATGGGCCAACAAGGTGGCTGCCGCTCCCATCGCCCCCAGCGTCACCGACAGGGTATCGCTACGGGCCGGCCCATACATATTGGTCAGCCGCCGGACGGCCACGGCGCGGACGGCCTGAACACCGCAGCGGAGGTGCACAAAGAGGAAGAACGCGCCCAGCGCCGCGCCGACGACGCCGTATTCGGCGAGCAGCTCCAGGTAATCGCCATAGACATGCTGGGGATCGCCCTGGAATTGCGGACGGCGGAAAAGCCGTCCATAGGGCAGGCGGGTGCCCGCTCCCGTCCCGAAAACCGGGGCGAGCCGGAACTGGTCGAGCGCGGAAAGCCAGTTGCAGCGGCGCGCATTTTCAGAAACCGCGCCGATCTGCCCCAACCGTTGGCGGAGCATGCTGCTGTGCCCCATGGAATAGAGCGCGCCGCCGAGCAACAGGAGCATGGCCGCCGCGGACGCCAGGAACGCCTGGGAAAAGCGGGCGGGCCGGCAAAAGCGGAGGCCCCAGAGCGAAAGCCCGGCGAAGACCAGCAGCCCGGCAATCAGGCTCAAATAACCGCCCCGGCTCCCGGTGAGCGCGACGCCTAGAAAACAAACAAGCAAAAGGTATCCCATCAACAGTTTGGCCGGGAGCTTGCGGCGGCCCCAGAGAAGGAAGCTCAAGGCGAAAATCGCCACCGCGTTCAGAAAACCCGCGAGGTGATTTGGGCAGCCCAACATCCCATGAGCCCGCGTCCCATAGACGGCAGGGTGCTGGAAACCGAGGAGCATGAAATCGTCGCCCCCGGTAAATTGCATCTCTCCCACGCAGACATGCACCACGGCAACGCCCAAAAGCGCATAGATCACCCCCATGCGAGCGCGCGAGGAGACGACCCAAAGCGCCGACAGCAAATAGACCACCAGGCAGGCGGCCGCCAGGAAGAGATCCGGGCGCGCCAGGAAAGGATTTGGGGAGGTCCAGCCGCGCAACAGGACATAACCGGCGAACAACACGGCCGAGAGAAGGCAGACGGCGAACGGCTTGGCCGAAAGCCTGTGGAAGGAGCACAGCGAAAGCACCGCCGCCAGCCCCACAAGCGCGTAGGCCGGGAAGCTGTAGGCCAGGCGCACGCCTCCCATCATCCATTGGATGATCCCCAGCGCGGCGGCGAGCAGAAGGCGGAGGGCTAGAGCGTTTCCAGAAAAGGTGTGGCTGAATCCTGGGGGGCGGCTACATATTTGATGGAATCGCTCTAAATTCACGGCGGCGGCACTCTGCCAAAAGAATGCGCTTTCTGCAATCGCGCGTTCTTGCTCATTGCCTCCCGAGAGGCGAGGATAAGCCGATGAACGACTCGGCGGCATCCCGGTTTCTCGCGCGGTTCCAGGCCAGCCTGGACGATGGCACCTTCGTCAAACTGACGCTGGGGCGCCCCGCCGCGCCCTCAGCCCCCCTGCGCAAGCTCCGCCTCCGTCCGGTGACGCTCCAGGGCGAGGTCCGCTGCAACGTGGTGAGCCGGTTCGCCACCCGCGACGAAACGCACAATCTGGCGTTTCCCGACGCCTTGCGCATGGTCCAGGCGCGGCTCGGCCCGGAGTTTTTGAGCGCCCACCTCTTCACCACGCGCGAAACCGCGCAGCTCGAACTCGGAGCCCAACCCCGGCTGCGCCTGCTCCAGCAGGCCAACGCCCCCGCCCCGCAGGAGCACGACCGCGCCCGCGCGCGCTGGGTGGACGCCACCGCGCCGTACCTGCGCGCCCTGGAGGTGAGCGACGCCCGGGGTAAGGTGCGCGAGCGGATGGGGGACAAGTTCCGCCAGATTGAACGCTTCGTGGACCTGCTCGCCTCGGCCTTCCGGGAAAGCCCCCTGGCCGCTTCCGCCGAGCCACTCACGCTCTGCGACATGGGCTCCGGCAAGGGGTATCTGACCTTCGCCGCATACGATTACTTCCAGCGGGTGGAACAGCGCCCCGTGGCGATCACGGGGGTGGAAGCGCGGGAGGATCTGACGCGCCTTTGCACCCGCGTGGCCGGGGAATGCGGCTTCGAAGGCTTGCGCTTTGTGTGCAGCCCCATTGCCGAGTTCCGGCTCCCGCCGCTGGACATCCTGGTGGCGCTTCACGCCTGCAACACCGCCACCGACGACGCCCTCTTCGCCGGGCTCCAGGCCGGCGCCCAAATCCTGCTCGCCGCCCCGTGCTGCCACAAAGAGGCCCGGCCCCAGGTGGATCACGCCAACCCCGCCGGACCGCTCGCCGACGTGCTGCGCCACGGGCTGTTTGCCGAACGCCACGCCGAGATGGCCACCGACGCCCTGCGGGCGCTGCTGCTGGAGCGCGCGGGCTACCGGGTGCGCGTCACCGAGTTCGTGGCGGCAGAGCACACGGCCAAGAACGTCATGCTGATCGCCACCCGGCGGCAAGGCCCGCTCTCTGCCCAAGCGGTGGCCGAACTCGACCGGCGCATCGCGCGCTTGAAGACTTTTTATGGAATCGAACACCAACGCCTCGAACAGCTTCTCCTGGGCCGACGTGAACTGGAACGCGCTCCGGCGGCTGCGGACGAGGTTCCTTCATTTTGACGAGCGGGAACAAGGCGCGGAGGCGGACCACACCGACTACTGGCGCTCGCTCAGCGATCTCGTCAGCTACGACGGCACCTTCGCCGAGCGGATCGGCTGGAAGTGGGACACGGTGCTGGCGGAACTGAAAACACGCGGCTGGACGCCCCCCGAAGGCACCCTCCTGGATTGGGGCTGCGGCACCGGCGTGGCAGGGCGGCGCGTGGCAGCCGCCTGGCCCCAGGCGTTCGGGAGTCTTTTGCTGGCCGACCGCTCCGGCCCGGCCCGGCACTTCGCCATCGGGCGGGCCCGCGCCGAAGCGCCGGACCTGGAAGTGCGGGCCGCCACCCCGGCGGATGCGCCCGATGTGCTGGTGTTGAGCCACGTCCTCAACGAACTTTCCCCCGAGGCGCTGGAAATGCTCCTCGCCCTAGCCTGCCGGGCTCAGGCCATCCTCTGGGTGGAGCCGGGGACGCACCCGGTAAGCCGCCGCCTCCTTGCCGTGCGCGAACGCCTCTCCCCCCACTTCCGCGCCGTCTCCCCCTGCACGCACCAGGCGGCTTGCGGGATGCTGGCGGCGGGGAACGAGCGCCACTGGTGCCACCATTTCGCCCGCGTCCCGGGGTTCGTCCACACCGATCCCGGCTGGGGACGCTTCGCCCAGACGCTCGAACTCGACCTCGGAACGGTCCCGTTCAGCTACCTCGTGCTTGACCGGCGGCCCGCCCCAGCAAACCCGGCGGAAGCCCGCGTCATCGGCACGCCCCGTTACTACAAAGGCTTTGCGAAAATCCTGAGTTGCCAAGCCGACGGCGTGGCCGAGCGAATCCTGCAAAAGCGCGACGCCCCGGAACTCTTCAAGGTGATGAAGAAAGCCCCCGGCTCCCTCTACCGCTGGGAGCGTGACGGGGAGAAAATCCGCAGCGGAGAAAGGGTATTTTAAAAGCGAGCCCAGAGAGTCTCACGCAAAGGCGCAACTTGACCTCGCGCTTCCAAGCCGCTCTTCGAGAGCAACGTGGCTCATGATATGCAACACGCGGCGAGTCTAGAGCGTTTTTGGGTTATTTTGTCGCAATGATCTGAGAGCGCCGAGGGTTGATGCGGGGCTTTTTGAGCGCAGCGGCTGTATTTGTAAATACAGCCCAAGCGCAAAAAGACGCACAGCGACTCTCGCCGCCGAAGAGCATACGACAAAATAAACCGAAACCGCTCTAGAATGACGAACCCTGGATGGGGGGTAGCTGTTGATCCAAACAGAACCGTGGAAACCGAAAAGGCGCTGTATAATAAACCATCCCCGCCGCAAGAGGACGTATCTCTTTACGTTCTTCGCTCCCTTTGCGCTCAGTCCGGCTTTGCGTTGCGTTATAGCATTTCTAAGCCGAAAAGAATTCCCGAATCAAGAAATGGGAGCGCCACGAGCTGGCTGTGGCTTGTGCCGCTCCCAGCTCTTTCGGAAAGGATTTTTGAGAATTGCTCTAAAGAGCGTTCCGCGCGATGTTGCCCTTTGTGGATTTCCTGGCGACAACGATTCTCCTCTTTTTGGTCATCGACCCGATCGGCAACATCCCCATCTTCCTGGCCACGCTCCGCAGCGTGCCCGAGGAGCGGCGTCTGATTGTCACACTGCGCGAGTGCCTCCTCGGTTTCCTGATCCTGGTGCTCTTTCTTCTCTTTGGGCAGGTTTTTTTGCACATGCTGCGCCTTTCGGAGACGTCGCTCGGAATTGCCGGGGGCATCATTCTTTTCCTGATCGCCCTGCGCATGATTTTCCCGGATTCAGAGCCTATTTTTGGCGTTACACCGGGAACCGAGCCACTCCTATTCCCGCTGGCCGTCCCGACCATCGCGGGCCCTTCCGCCCTTGCCACGGTGCTCCTGCTCGTTTCGCACAACCCCGGGGAATTTTGGACGGTTCTCGCCGCCGTCGCCGTGGCGATGGGGCTTTCCACTCTCATCCTGGTTTCCTCCGGGGCGCTCGCGCGGCTGGTGGGGCCGCGCGTGTTGACCGCGTCGGAACGGCTGATGGGGCTGATCCTGACGGCCGTCGCCGTGGAAATGCTCCTCCAGGGCATCCGGACTTTTGTCCTCTCGCTCCGTTAACAGGCTGTTAAGGCCGCGTGATGCGGATGGCCACGTAATCCGTCTCTGGCAGGATGAATTTGCGGACCTCCACCTCCGCGCGCTGGAGGGGATAGCGGGCCAGCAAGGCGGCGGCAATCTCCTCGGCGAGGGTTTCGACCAGCCGCCGGGGCCGGGCTGCCGCGAGGGCTCTCACCGCCTCGCAGATGGCGGCGTAATCGACCGTCGCTTCGATCCGGTCGTCCAGCGCCCGGAAGTCCTGCAGCGGCTCCAGGGTCAGCGTCACCGTCAGGCGCTGCGGCGCGTCCCGCTCCGCTTCCGGCACGCCGATGCGCGCGCGGATTTCCAGGGCTTCAATGTGGATCAGGTCGGGCATGGGGGAAGAAAAAGACGCGGAGAAGGGGAGGCGCGGGGAGGCGGAAAGTTAGCCGATCTGGAATTTGATCTCCCGCACGGCGCGCGCGCCGAAGCGCTCTTTGAATTTGGCGAGGATCTTCGGTTTCCAGACGCGGTCCAGCTCGTAGTGCATCGTCGGCTGGAGCACCTGGACGAAGAGGACGCCGTTCTGGAGCCGGTGGGGCGTGGCGTGTTCGGCGATGAAATCCCCCACCATCCCGCGCCATGCGCCCAGCACCTCTTCCTGCCGGAATCGCTCCTTCAGGCCCAGCGCCGACATCACCTTGCCAATGACGTCCGAGGCGGAGCTGAGGCGGTCCGGCTTGGGAGCGGGCTCCGGGAGCCCGCGCCATTCGCGGAAAATGGCGGCGCGTTGGGAGGGGGTCATTGCAAAGAGAGCCCTCGCGCCCGGCGGGGCGGGAGGGCTCGGGAAATCGGGGGGGCTACTCGCCGTCGTTGCCGATGGCTTCCACCGGGCAGCCTTCCATCGCCTCTTTACACAAGGCTTCTTCTTCGGGCGTTTCCGGCTGTTTGATGACGTAGGAGTGGCCGCCTTCTTCGCTGCGGGCGAAATTCGCGGACGCGGTTTCGCGGCACAGATCGCAATCGATGCACTGGTCATCCACGTAAAAGGGGCCGGGGACGTTTTCAGGATATTTGTTCGCGGAGTCTGCCATAGGGCTCCGGTTATCTGGAGAACCGCGGCCGATTGCAACGCTTTTTTTTGGCGACAACCCTGATCTATCGCTCGGGCTGATGGCGGGCTCTCTTATCCCGGCTCCCCCCCATCTCCGGGCGCTCCCATCTTGTCTGGAAATCCTCTTCCGCCCATGCTCTAATCCGCTCCATGCCATCCTTCGACATTGTTTCCGAAATCGACAAAGGGGAGATCGACAACGCCATCAACCAGGCCCGCAAGGAGTTGGCCGCGCGGTTCGACTTCAAGGGGAGCACCGCCAAAATCGAGTGGGAGAAAAACGAAATCAACCTCTCCGCCGAAGACGGCAGCCGCCTCAAGGGGCTGGAGGAAATCCTCGTCGGCAAGCTGGCAAAGCGGAATATCGACCTCCGCAACGTGGACCGCAAAGATCCCGCCATCTCGCCGCTGGGCCACGCCACGCAAAAGATCGTCATCAAGCAGGGGATCGAGGGGGAGAAGGCCAAGGAGATCACCAAAGCCATCAAAGCCACTGCGGCCAAGGTCCAGTGCGCCCTCCAGGAGATGCAAATCCGCGTCACCGGCAAGAAGCGCGACGATCTCCAGGAGGTCATCCAATTTGTGCGGGGCAAGGATTTCGGCGTAGCCCTTTCCTTCAAAAACTTCCGGGATTAATACCATCTATGCGGTTTATTTGGTAGAATTGGCAGAGGGCTTTATGGCGGAGGGCTTCGCTTTCGCGTCCCATGGGGACGCTCTGAGAGTAGCCCGGCGTTTTAACGCCGGGTAGGGAGAGCGAAGCCTTTCGTCCCGGCAGGGACGGTTGAAAATGAGCGTCATTTT
>JBAWXX010000054.1:0-18415 GCA_037143855.1 Verrucomicrobiota bacterium
ATTTGTAAATACAGCCCAAGCGCAAAAAGACGCACAGCGACTCTCGCCGCCGAATAGCATACGACAAAATAAACCGAAACCGCTCTAGCATCCAGCGAGGCTCCTTCGGGAAATCGGGATATCCCACGAAGAAGCGCCTCCAATGCGGCTGGTGGGATTTGCTTTGGCATTCCGGCTCTTTATATGGCGCAAATCAGCGTTTCGCGTCACTAAAATCGCCTGATGTGGCGCAAGTTGGAGATTCGCGCCATTACAACGGGAAACTTTTGGTTTGGCCGGGGGCGTTGATGCAGGTGGGAGGAAAACACAGGCTCAATCCGTAGCGAGGCCCGGCTTCAATCAGCGACTTCCCCACAATCCCCATTTTCCGGCCCGCTTCCCGGCTGCGACGTGGCGAACCCGCGCCGGGCATTCTCGCCGTGGATCGGGCCGGGGGGATTGTGGATAAGTCTGAGCGCCGCCCCGAAAAAATAGCTACAAAATGGGTCCGAAAATATTTTGAAAAGAAGATCGAAGCGGAAAGTTTCGCGCAGGTTAAAAACATATTCCCCTCATGGGGCGGGTTTTAATCCTTCCCACTTCACCACCCACGAACCGTCATCTGGAAAACCCGGGGCTGGCTGGGCGGGCGCGCCATCCCATCCCGCGGCCATCATCGCCACCGCCCAAAGAAGACCGCCGTTACCGGGCAGATACCAATGGCTGCAGAACCCATTTGGCGAGTATTCGTTGCGCGGCGTTGCTTGCAACAGCCAGTCCATGGCCTCCTTGGTTTTGCCCAGCCGCGCGGCCGTCATGGCCATCATCGGGTAATCACAGCCCCACAGATTTCCCTTCCACTCGCCGGATCGAATTTCCTTTGCGGCCCGTTCATACGTCTTTTCCATGATCGCCGGATCGATCATCGGTCCGCGTATGCATCCATATACCTCAAACCACGCGGGGCGAAGGAAACTGCCAGGGCTGGTTTGATTCCAGACGTCCGGGTGCGACTCCGCGTCGATGTAAACTCCGTCCTTTACCGGCGGGCGCGAGAGGTGCGTCAGGATATGATCCCATTTCGGGTCGCGCGGCTGGCCAAGGCGTTCGCGCCATTTCTGGGCGATCTCCAGGCTCATCGCCCAATAATTGAGTTCACTGGTTGAATTCCAAGATTGAAAACCCGAGTTCCCCTCCGCGCCGCTCATCACCGGGGGGCCGAGTATGTAACGGCCGCTGCTTTCATCCCACGCCACGAAATCCGCCATCATCGTGGCGGTTTCAAACAGAATTTTCTTCCATTGTTCCAGCGTCTCGTGTGTGGGCTTATCGCGGTAGGATAATTCGGCCCAATAGAACGGATGCGCATTCTGGGTCACACGGTTCGGCCCCCAAGCCCAGCTTTCCCATCGGCCAAACGGATCGGACATCTTGAGCCATTTGGCGCCTTTCCAGCCTTCGGCTTGAGCCTCGCGTTCCGCCGAGGGCAGCCCCACGTCCTGGAACCATTGAACCCAGCCTTTCACGCATTCCGGCCGCCCCCACAGCATGAAGTGGGCCCCATGCCACGCCGTCATTTCCAAGTGGAATTTACTCGCCCACATATCAAAGCCATGGAGCCCGATCTCGGGAGGAGGCATGGAGCCGGCTGAGTTCACCCGCATGAGGTACTGCGACAGAACGATCCGGCGCTCCAGTTCTTTCCAGCGTGGATCCTTGCTGCCGGACAAGTCCATCGCGCCGCCCGATGCCCAATAAGTCTTCCACATTCCCGCCGAAGCCGTCTTGGTCTCTTCGAACGAGGGCAGCTTGGGGGCTACGGGCTTGGCTGAAAAGGCGCACACGGCCGTCAGCGTGTCCCGCCCCCCGGCGGAGAGGCGATAACAATGGCGCTTCGAGTCCGACTGAACCTGGAAGGTTTCGCCATCGGACAATGCCGCCTGCAATGCCTCGCCTCCAAGCGTGTACGAAACCTTCATCTGCTTCCGCACCTTGGGGAGGAAATCTTTGATCCCAAAGTTACCGGAGGTCACCTTCATCGATAACCGATCATTCCTGATGGCCTTGGCGACTGCGCCAGTCACATCCACCCACGTCGTTTCGGCGCCATACTCGGCCTTGCCAATCACCAGCGGCTTTAGCGGCGACTCGGGAGCTGGATCGTGCAGCGCCGCCCCCTCCGACCACGCCAGCGCCACATGGTACTCCATCGCATCCACCTTGCGCTCGAAATCGGCCCGTTCGCCATCGGTTCGGGTCCGTTGGGTTATGTGGCTTTCGGGTTGGTCCCAGTCATTGCCCGCACGGGTCGGATAGGGAAAATCCAACGTCACGCTCAATTCCCCACTCGCAAGCAAGGGGGAAACAACCCGGACCGCCACCGTGTCCTGATCCGGGTGACAAACCGTTTCGACATGCACCGGCTTGCCATTCAACTCAAACTCGCTCACCAGCAAACCACTCCACAAATCCAGAGTCTGGCGGATATTTTTCAGGTTCTGGGGGGTCAATGGTACCGCCGCATCCTGTCCCGTCACAAAACGCAGCCGTCCCAGATTGGCGCGATGCGGATTATCATAGAGCCACTTGTCCAAGGCATTCTGGTCGCTCAGATAATACCGCTTCCGGCCATGGCTCATGAATTCCGTGCGTTTCCGGTCTTCCGGCTTCGTGCCATCCGGCAACGGCGCCTCATGCCAACCCCAGTTGGACAAGGTGTCTCCGCTAAAGCTTTGCAGTCCGGACACATCCGCATTAAAGGCAAAGTTACCGTTGCCTACCTGTAAGCCCCCTGTTTCGAACCGGCTCAGTTTTACATTATGCCGCGTCACCACCGCCTGCCGGTCAATCGGCACACACGGTTCCGAAGCCCAGCCCATCGATCCGGCCAGCAACCCGGCGAAGACAAGTTTTGTCGTCGAATTTTTAAGTCTCATATCGATAAGGCTCCATTCATTTACAGCTCAATCCACGAAAACGGCGCTGAGGACAGGACCTTGGGTATTCGTATCCTCCGTGCCCCCAGTTTCCTGAATGTCCACCAGCACGCTCCCACGGATCTTCCAGGTGAAATACTTGCCATTCTGGAAATCGCTGACGCTTCGCTCATCGAGCAACCGGCCATCCTGCGTCCGAAACCGCACGGTTTGCTCGCGCTTTTTCGCATTCCAATCCAGAAAATAGAACGTCACTGTCTGCGGTTCTCCTCCCAGATGCAGGGGGAAACTCAGCGGGCCATACCAGCAGCCTGCGATCCGCTTTTTCCCGTCGTCGCGCACCAGGGCCCGGGGATCCTCACATTCCCAATTCCAAGCCTTGCCAATGAGATGCCCCAGATCAACCCCGCTTTCGGCAGGGAATTTGGAATGCATCCCCGCAAACCAGTAACCGCCCTTGCCATATTTCGCCTGCCAATCGCCTTTCGTGGACTCATCCACCCCGGCAAAAGTCACCTCGGACGGCCGGACTGGCTTGGTGGTCACCGTCAGGCGGCTGTGTTCGTCGCGGCAGACCACCTTCCCGTCCTTGACCGACTCCAGCACGAGATACAAAGTTCGCTCCTCCGCCTCCGGCTTGGGCGCTTCAAACGCCACCTTCTGCGTGGAATGAAAGCCAGGCTCAATCTTGAACGGACCGACTGCGCCTTGGGCTGCCACTGGACCCGTGGGACTGTCCCAATGCGCCGACCAGTTCAGCAGGAACGTGTCGCCGGTTAATGCGTTATTAAACACCTCGATCTGCCGCTCAACCTTCTCGCCGGGCCCATAGACCGGGAAGCGATAGGGCCAGCCGACCTTGCCAGCTTTGGAGTTCTCCTTGATCGCCGGATTAAGTTCCAACAACCCGCGATCAATGACCAGATAAGGCTGCAGTGCCCACTGCACGGCTTGGACGATGGGCGAGCCCCAGCCATCCACGCCGTCGCGGCGATCTCCATAGTCGTTGCCCTTCCACGGATGCCGCTTTGCATTCATCCCCTCCAGGAAATTCGGCCAGAAATTCACCCAGCTCCACGGGGCAAAGTGAGCCCAATCGTTGAACCGCATGGCCAGGGCCTGGGTGGTATAATCAGCCATGCCGTCGGTGGCCCAGGCGCATTCGCCCATGCCGCGGATATGGTCGCCCCCTTTCATGATCGGGTCATAATGCTGCATAATGCAGGCGTGCCCGCTTTTCATGCCTTGGATCACACCGCTGGTACTAGAACCCTTAAGGAGCTCAAACACGCGGGGCCGGGTCGGGTCGGCCTCCACGGCGGCATCCACCAGCCAGCGCCATTCGTTTTTTGGACCGGTAATATCCTCCCAAAACGATTCATTCGCCAGCGAGTAACGGGCCACGCAGGGATGGTTGCGGGCCGCCCGGATCATTTCTTGGATTTGGAAACTGAAATTATTCTTGTCGAACTTGCTGGTGCCGTTGCCCCAGGAACCGCCTTCGGGAATGAGCATGTAGCCCGCCTCATCGGCCGTTTCCAGCATGTAGCGGGCCGGCGCGGCGCTGACGTGCAAGCGCATTGAGTTAAACCCCATTTTCTGGTAGCGCCTCCACGTTTCGGGACATCCTTTGAATTCCCCGTGCGGCGGCTGAAAACAGGGCGTCTCGGTCCAGCAATCGTACTCGCCGACCTGCCCGTAGGCGTTGCTGTCGCTGAAGCTGGTGAAGCGCACGCCGTTGACGGTGTAGTAGAATGGTCCCTCCTGATGTTCGACAAACCCGAAACGCTGCCGGCATTGGTGAACGACCTTGCCCTCTTGCGCCAGCGTCAGATTCAGCCAATGCAGCGTGGCTTGGTAGTCTTCCCGGAACGGGATGTTCGGCCACCAATAGCTTGCCGCTCCTAATGTCCAGGGGACGCCTCCAACCGTCACTTTCTGCACCTCGCCGGGGGCCAGGCGCACTATTCGATCCGGCAACGCCGGATACGGCCAGGTACGTTTATCCCAACTGGACAAGGCCCCTTTCAAGACCACCTCGCGCTCGGTGGCACTGCTGTTGGCTATCCAGACATCATACGCCAGAGACTTCCCGCTCACCGATGGCCGGATAAACACCTCCGCGATATGCACGGCCGGGTAGAGCACCAGCCGCACGTAGCCAGTCAGGCCATAGGGATACTTCGTGTGTCCTTCATAGGACTTGCTCATGCCCTTGTTGAAATCGAACCCGACGGGCACGTTCGGCACTTTGCCGTAATGGCATCGCGTGTACGCCTTCACCTTGAGCCGCTGCGTCTCGCCCGGCTTGGCCACGGCGGTCACATCGGCTTCGAATGGCGTCATCGGCGCGTGGTGCTCGGTGATCTTCTGATCATTCAGATACACCTCGGCCCCGTAGTTGCAGCCGCCAAAAAGGATCTTCACCACCTGCCCCTTGGCTTCGGCCGGAATCGTGATCTGTCGCTCATAGATCGCATAATCCTTCGCGTCTGCCGAAGGGATTTGCGGTGATTGCTGATCGGAGTTCCAACCGCCCGCCGTCACCTTGATCGGTCGCGGCGCGCCGCCGTCAATCGACAACGTCCAGTCGGTGTCCGATGCCAGATCGATTTCTTTCAGCGCGTCCGGCGCGTACCGGTACGCGGCCCAGGGGTTCTCCGACGCACCACTTGCATATCCCGCGCACAGCAGGAAGCTTACAATCAGGTTCAATATTTTGTTCATCATTTTATTCATTCCTTTTTTAATCCACAAAGATCCCGCTGAGGACGGCTTCCTTGCCGACGGGTGTCCCGGGCTCAATTTCCACGAGCACGCTGCCCTGCATTTTCCATGTGAAGTATTTGCCTTCCTGAAAGCCCTCCACCGTGCGCTGATCCAGCAACCGGCCATCGTGCGCGCTACGAACCCGCACGGCGAACTGACGCTGCTCCTTGCCGTCCAGTAAAAAATATAAGCTCACCTGCCGCGGGGTCTCGCCCAAGTTCAACGGCAGACAGAGATTGCCACGCTGCCAGCTGCGCCAATACCCGATAATCCGTTTCCCATCCCCCAGCACCAGCGCCCTGGGTTCCGTGCTTTCTTTGACCGCCACCCATTGCGAGATGTTTTGCTCCCCGAGATCAACCTGGCTTTCAACGGGAAAATTCGGCTTTTTCCCCGCCAGCAGGAAACCGGCTCTGCCATATTTCCCCCGCCAGTCTCCCTTGGTCGTTGCATCCTCGCCGACAAAGGCCGCCGTGGTTTGCGGCAACGGCTTGGCGGTCACGGTGAATCGGCTGCGCTCGTCATGATAAACGACCTTCCCGTCCTTGACCGACTCCAGCACCAGGAAAAGCGACCGCCGGGGCTGACCGGGGTTGGGCATGTCGAATGACACTTTCTGCGTCGCATGGAAGCCCGGCTCGATCCGGAACGGCCCGACCGATCCTTGCGCGGCCAGCGGGCCGCCCGCCCGGTCCCAATGCGCCGACCAGTTCAACGCGAGCATGTCGCCGGTCAAGGCGTTGTTGAAAACTTCGATCGGCCGTTCCAGCCGGCTTCCGGCGGAATAGGTCGGCACCCAATAAGGCCACTTGATGGTGCCGGATTTCGAATTCTCAGTGATCAGCTCGTTGGCATCCAACAGCCCACGATCCAGGACCAGATAGGGATGCAACGCCCACTGCACGGCCTCAACGATGGGCGAGCCCCAACCATCCACACCGTCCTTGCGATCGCCATAGTCATTTGACTTCCATGGATGCCGTTCCGCGTTCATCCCCTCCAGGAAGTTGGGCCAAAAATTCAGCCAGCTCCAGGGAGCGAAGTGCGCCCAGTCATTGAGCCGCATTGCCAGAACATAGGAGGTATAGTATGCCATGCCATCCGTGGCCCAGGCGCATTCGCCCATGCCGCGGATATGGTCACCGCTTTTGACATGCGGCATCATCTCGTAATGCCCCATCTGGTGAGCGTGACCTTTTTCCATACCGGACACCGCCCCGGTCTGCCCAGTATTAACCTCAAAGACATAGGGCCGCGTCGGATCGGCCTCCACGGCGGCATCGATCAGCCAGCGCCATTTATTTTCAGGACTTGCAACATCCCCCCCCAATGATTCATTCGCCAGCGAATAACGCGCGACGCAGGGATGGTTGCGGGTCGCCCGGATCGTTTCCTTGATTTGGAAACAGAAATTGGTCTTGTCGAACTTGCAGGTGCCGTTCCCCCAGCAACCGCCTTCGGGCACCAGCATGTAACCTGCCTCGTCGGCTGTTTCCAACATGTAGCGAGTGGGCACGCTGGTCGAAAGCCGCATGTTATTGAACCCGATCCGCTGGTAACGTTTCCACGTTTCCGCGCACCCCTTGAACCCGCCAAGCGGTTGGAAGGCGGGCGTTTCGGTCCAGCAATCGTATTCGCCGATTTGGCCGTAACTGTTGCTGTCGCTGAAGCTGGTGAAACGCACTCCGTTGACGGTGTAGTAGAACGGTCCCTCCTGATACTCGACGAACCCGAAGCGTTGCCGGCTCTGGTGAACGACCTTGCCCGCTTGCTCCAGCGTCAGGGTCAGCCAATGCAGCCGGGCCTGATAGTCTTCCCGGAACGGGATATTCGGCCACCAATAGCTTTCAGGCCCCAATGTCCAAGGCACGCCTTCAATCGTCACTTTCTGCACCTCGCCGGGTTTGAGCCGGACGCTCCGGTCCGGCAGAGCAGGGTACGGCCAATCGCTTTTCTTTCCCCAAGGCGAGAGGGAGCCTTTCAAGACCACCTCGCGTTCATCCGCGCCGCCATTAGCAACCCAAACGTCATAAGCCAGGGATTTCCCGCTCACTGACGGACGGACAAAGACCTCCGCGATATGCACGCTCGGGTAGAGCGCCAACCGTACGTAGCCTGTCAGGCCATACGCATATTTCGCACAGCCGTCGTGGTATTTGTGTTGTTTCATCCCCTTGTTAAAATCAAACCCGACGGGCACGTTCGGCCGGTCCCCGTAATGAAAGCGCGTGTACCCTTTCACCTTGAGCCGCTGCGTCTCGCCCGGCTTGGCCACGGCAGTCACATCGGCTTCGAACGGGGTCATCGGCGCGTGATGCTCTGTAATCTTCTGGTCATCGAGATACACCTCCGCCCCGTAATTGCAGCCACCGAAAAGAATCTTCACTACCTGGCCCTTGGCTTCGGCGGGGATCGTGATCTGGCGCTCGTAGATCGCATAATCCTTCACGTCTGCCGAAGGGATCTGCGGCTCCTGCTGGTCGGAGTTCCAGCCGCCTGCCGTCACCTTGATCGGTCGCGGCGCGCCGCCATCGACCGACAACGTCCAGTCCTTGTCCGAGGCAAAGTCCAGCTCCCGCAGCGCGTCCGGCGCATACCGGTACGCGGCCCAGGGATTAGGCTCCGCCGCCCCACTTGCATATCCAGCGCATAGCAGGACGCTCACAATCAATATCAATTTCTTTTTCATCATGTTCACTTTCTTAGGTCTTTCTTAGGTCTTTCTTAATCAATTCCCATGCCTCCGGCTCAATCCACGAAAACCCCGCTGAAGACGGCGAATTTCCCCGCCTTCTGTTTCATCTCCACCTTGACGCGGCCCTGCATTGTCCAGCTCAGATACTTGCCCTGCTGGAACCCGCCCACGGTGCGCTCGTCGAGCACCCGGCCGTCCACAGCGCGCATCGACACGGTTTGCTCGCGCTTGCCTGCATCATCCCAATCCAGGAAATAGAACGACACCTTCCGCGGCGCAGGGCCCACATCCACCACAAAGCTCAGATCGCCCCACCAGTAGCACGCGCTCCGTTTCCCGCCGTCGTCCGCCAGTGCCTGCGGTTCTGTCGGTTTCTGTGCCCAGCTCCCCCAGCTAAAATGCATCAGATCGGTCCCGAAATAAGCGGATAATCTCGGTCCTCTGCCTGCAAGCCAGGATCCTTCCTTGCCGTACTTGCCCTGCCAGTCGCCCCGGGTTGTTTCGTCCGCCCCAACGAAAGCCGCCACACTCGCGGGAATTGTCTTGGTGGTCACCGTCAGTCGGCTGTGCTCGTCATGGCACACGACTTTACCGTCCTTGACCGACTCCAGAACCAGATACAAAGTCCGCTCCTCCCGGTCCGGCTTGGGCGCTTCAAACGCCACGGTCTGCGTGGTATGAAAGCCGGCCTCGATCTTGAACGGCCCGACCGCTCCTCGGCCAACCTCAGGACCCGCTGGGCTGTCCCAATGCGCCGACCAGTTCAGGGTAAATGTGCCGCCAGCCAGCGCGTTATTGAACACCTCAATGGGCCGTTCGATCTTCGCGCCGGGCGCATAGACCGGCGTCCGGTAAGGCCAGCCGACCTTGCCAACCTTGGAACTTTCCGTGATCCGCGGATTGAGTTCCAACAAACCGCGATCGATCACTAGATACGGATGCAGCGCCCATTGGACCGCCTGGACGATGGGCGATCCCCAGCCATCCACGCCATCGTGACGGTCTCCGTAGTTGTTCGATAGCCAGGGATGGCGCGCAGTGTTCATCCCCTCCAAGAAATTCGGCCAAAAATTGACCCAACTCCAGGGGGCGAAATGCGCCCAATCCTTCAGCCGCATCTCCAGTGCCTGATAGGCGAACGGAGCCATGCCGTCGGTGGTCCAGGCGCATTCGCCCATGCCGCGCAAATGACCTTCATCCCGAACGACCGGCATGTAGTGTTCCATCAGGAAAGCGTGGCCGCTGTTCATGCCCGTCACCCGCCCGGTCAGGTTGGGATTAACCTCGCAGACCAGAGGGCGAGTCGCATCCACCTCCAGCGCGGAATCAATCAGCCACCGCCATTCATTTTTCGGGCTGGCGAAATCCTTTGGCAGGGACTCGTTGCATGTCGAGTAGCGGGCTACGCTAGGATGGTTCCGCGCCACCCGGATCAAGGCTTGGAGTTGGGCACCAAAGTTCGACTTGTCGAATTTGCAAGTGTTGTTACCCCAGGAACCGCCTTCGGGAATCAGCATGTAACCTGCCTCGTCGGCCGTCTCAAGCATATAAGGAGTCGGCACGCTGGTGGACAACCGCATCGAGTTGAACCCGATCCGTTGGTAGCGTTTCCATGTCTCCGGACAGCCCTTGAACTCCCCATGTAGCCCATTGACTGCGCTCAGGGCAGGCGGCTGGAAACAAGGCGTTTCCGTCCAGCAATCATATTCCCCCACCTGGCCGAAGCTATTAGTGTCGCTGAAGCTGGTGAAACGCACGCCGTTGACAGTGTAGTAGAACGGCCCCTCTTGATACTCGACGAACCCGAAACGCTGTTGCCGTTGGTGAAGGACTTTGCCATCCTGAGCCAGCGTCAGCTTCAACCAATGCAGCGTGGCAGAATAATCCTCCCGGAACGGGATATTCGGCCACCAATAGCTTTCAGGTCCCAATGTCCAGGGCACGCCTTCAATCGTCACCTTCCGCACCTCGCCGGGAGCCAGGCGCACCGTTCGATCCGGCAACGCCGGATAGGACCAGGTACGTTTATCCCAACTGGACAACCCCCCTTTCAAGATCACCTCACGTTCGGTGCCGCTGGCATTGGCAACCCAGACATCATAGGCTAGGGATTTCCCGCTCACTGACGGACGGACAAAGAGCTCCCTGATATGCACGCTCGGGTAGAGCGCCAACCGTACGTAGCCGGTCAGGCCATACGCATACTTGGTATCCCAACGCGTTTTACCGCACATCCCCTTGTTGAAGTCGAACCCGACGGGCACGTTCGGCCTCTCACCGTAGTGAAAGCGGCTATACGCCTTCACCTTGAGCCGCTGCGTCTGGCCCGGCTTCGCCACGGCGGTCACATCCGCCTCAAACGGAGTCATCGGCGCGTGATGTTCGGTGATCTTCTGGTCATCGAGATACACCTCGGCCCCGTAGTTGCAACCGCCGAAGAGGATCTTCACCACTTGGTCTTTTGCTTCGGACGGAATGGCGATCTGGCGTTCGTAAACCGCATAATCCTTCACGTCGGCTGAAGGAATCTGCGGCTCCTGCTGGTCGGAGTTCCATCCGCCCGCCGTCACCTTGATCGGGCGCGGCGCGCCGCCATCGACCGACAACGTCCAGTCCTTGTCCGAGGCCAGGTCGATCTCCCGCAGCGCGTCCGGCGCATACCGGTACGCGGCCCAGGGATTAGGCTCCGCCGCCCCACTTGCATATCCAGCGCATAGCAGGACGCTCACAATCAATATCAATTTCTTTTTCATCCTGTTCACTTTCTTAGGTCTTTCTTAATCAATTCCCATGCCTCCGGCTCAATCCACGAAAACCCCGCTGAAGACGGCGAATTTCCCGGCCTTCTGTTTGATCTCCACCTTCACCCGGCCCTGCATTGTCCAGGTCAGGTACTTGCCCTGCTGGAACCCGCTCACGGTGCGTTCGTCGAGCACCCGGCCATCCATGGTTCGCATCGACACGGTTTGTTCGCGCCGGCCTTCGTCGTCCCAATCCAGGAAATAGAACGACACCTTCTGGGGCGCGGGGCCCACAT
Source organism: Verrucomicrobiota bacterium (assembly GCA_037143855.1). Classification (GTDB taxonomy): domain Bacteria; phylum Verrucomicrobiota; class Verrucomicrobiia; order Chthoniobacterales; family Chthoniobacteraceae; genus UBA695. The sequence goes on from JBAWXX010000054.1 coordinate 11,417, forward strand.
CCACCACAAAACTCAGATCGCCCCACCAATAGAAGGCGCTCCGTTTCCCGCCGTCGTTCGCCAGCGCCTTCGGCTCAGTCGGTTTCTGCGCCCAGTTTTCATAGCTAAAATGTGCCAGGTCGATCCCGGCAGGAGCCGGTTGTTTCGGTTTCCACCAGCCTGCGAGCGAGACCCCTACCTTGCCATACTTGCCCTGCCAGTTACCCTGAGTCGTTTCATCCTGGCCCACGAAAGTCGCCACCGAGGGCAAGGCTTTGGTGGTGACCGTGAGTCGGCTGTGCTCGTCATGGCACACGACTTTGCCGTCCTTGATCGAATCCAGAACAAGATACAGCATCCGCTCCTCCCGGTCCGGCTTGGGCGCTGCAAACGCCACGGTCTGCGTGGTATGAAAGCCCGCCTCGATCTTGAACGGCCCGACCGCGCCGCGGCCGACCTCCGGACCCGCGGGGCTGTCCCAGTGCGCCGACCAGTTCAACGTGAAATCCCCGCCGCTCAGGCTGTTATTGAACACCTCGATGGACCGCTCGATCTTCGCATCGGGCGCATAGACCGGGGTCCGGTAGGGCCACTCCACTTTACCAGAGTTGGAGTATTCCTTGATCCTCGGATTCAGCTCCAGCAGGCCGCGATCGATCACCAAGTACGGATGTAGCGCCCACTGCACGGCCCCGACGATGGGCGAGCCCCAGCCATCCACACCCTCCTTGCGATCCGCATATTTTGCGTGTCCCCACGGATGCCGCTCGGCGTTCATCCCTTCCAGGAAATTCGGCCAGTAATTCACCCAGCTCCACGGGGCAAAGTGGGCCCAGTCGTTGAGCCGCAGGGCCAGAGCATAGCCGCCAAACGGCACCATCCCGTCGACGGTCCAGGCGCATTCGCCCATGCCGCGCAACTGGCCTGCATTCCGGACGATCGGCATGTAGTGTTCCATCAGGCAAGCGTGGCCGCCGTTCATGCCCGCCAGCCGGCCGCTCAATCCGGGATTGACCTCGCAGACCAGGGGACGGGTCGCATCCACCTCCAGGGCGGAATCAATTAGCCACCGCCATTCATTTTTCGGGCTGGCGAAATCCTTGGGCAGGGATTCGTTGCACGTCGAGTAGCGGGCCACGCTGGGATGATTGCGCGCCACCCGGATCAACGCCTGAAGTTGGGCCCCGAAGTTGGACTTGTCGAATTGGCACGTGTGGTTGCCCCAGGACCCGCCTTCAGGCACCAGCATGTAGCCTGCTTCGTCGGCCGTCTCCAGCATGTAGGGGGTCGGCACGCTGGTGGAAAGCCGCATGTCATTGAACCCGATCCGCTGATAACGCTTCCACGTCTCCGGGCACCCCTTGAACGCGCCGTGCGGCGGCTGAAAACACGCCGTCTCGGTCCAGCAATCGTATTCGCCGATCTGGCCATAGCTGCTGCTATCGCTGAAACTAGTGAAACGTACGCCATTGACCGTGTAGTAGAACGGCCCCTCCTGATATTCGACGAACCCGAAACGCTGTTGCCGTTGGTGAAGGATCTTACCGTCCTGTTCGAGCGAGAGCTTCAGCCAGTGCAGCGTGGCGGTGTAATCCTCGCGGAAGGGAAGATTCGGCCACCAATAGCTCTCCGTTCCCAATGTCCAGGGCACGCCTTCAATGATCACTTTCTGCACCTGACCGGGTTTGAGCCGCACCGTCCGCACCGGCAACGCCGGGTACTGCCAGTCGCTTTTCTTTCCCCAGCCGGACAAGCTTCCTTTCAAGACGACCTCGCGTTCATCCGCACCGCCATTAGCAACCCAGACGTCATAGGCCAGCGATTTGCCGCTCACCGATGGCCGGACAAAGACCTCCTCAATATGAACGCTCGGGTAAAGCGCCAGCCGCACGTAGCCGGTCAGGCCATAGGCGAACTTGGTCTGCCCACGCGGTTGGTTGAAATCGAACCCGACGGGCACGTTCGGCACTTTGCCGTAATGGCATCGGGTGTACGCCTTCACCTTGAGCCGCTGCGACGCGCCCGGCTTGGCCACAGCGGTCACATCTGCTTCGAATGGCGTCATCGGCGCGTGGTGCTCGGTGATCCTCTGATCATCGAGATACACCTCCGCCCCGTAGTTGCAGCCGCCGAAGAGGATCTTCACCACTTGGTCCTTCGCTTCAGCCGGAATCGTGATCGTCCGCTCGTAAACCGCATAATCCTTCACCGCCGCCGAGGGGATCTGCGGCTCCTGCTGGTCGGAGTTCCAGCCCCCCGCCGTCACCTTGATCGGGCGCGGCGCGCCGCCATCGACCGACAACGTCCAGTCCTTGTCCGAAGCCAGGTCGATCTCCCGTAGCGCGTCCGGCGCATACCGGTACGCGGCCCAGGGGTTCTCCGCCGCACCACTTGCATATCCCGCGCACAGCAGGACGCTTACTATCAGGCTCAATGTCGTTTTCATCAGATTCGATTTCTTGTTAGGTCTTTCGTAATCAGTTTCCATAATTCCTGCTCAATCCACAAAGAGCCCGCTGAGGACGGCTTCCTTGCCGACGGGTGCCTGTGGCTCGATTTCCACCAGCACGCTGCCTTGAACCTTCCAAGTGAGGTATTTGCCTTCCTGGAAACCCTCCACCGCGCGCTGGTCCAGCAACCGGCCATCGCGCGCACTGCGGAGCCGCACGGCGAGCTCGCGCTTCTCTTTGCCATCCCAAAGAAAATACAGGCTCACCTGTCGCGGGGTCTCGCCCAGGTTCAGAGGCAGGCAGAGATTGCCCATCTGCCAGCTACGCCAATACCCGATGATCCGTTTCCCATCCTCCAGCGCCAGCGCCCGGGGTTCCGTGCTTTCCTTCACCGACACCCATTGCGAAATGTTTTGCTCCCCGAGATCGATCTGGCTTTCAACGGGAAAATTTGGCTTTTTCCCAGCCAGCAGGAAACCGGCTTTGCCATATTTCCCCCGCCAGTCGCCCTTGGTCGTTGCATCCTCGCCAACAAAGACCGCCGTGGTTTGCGGCAACGGATTAGCGGTCACGGTGAACCGGCTGCGCTCGTCATGATAAACGACCTTCCCGTCCTTTTCCGACTCCAGCACCAGGAAAAGCGTCCGCTCGGGCTGACCAGGGTTGGGCGTGTCGAACGCCACCGTCTGCGCCGCATGAAATCCCGGCTCGATCTTGAACGGGCCGACCACTCCTTGCTCTGCCAGCGGACCGTCCGCCGTATCCCAATGCGCCGCCCAGTTCAACGCGAGCGTGTCGCCAGCCAAGGCATCGTTGAAAACTTCGATCTGCCGCTCCAGCCGGCTTCCTGAGGAATAGGCTGGCACCCAGTACGGCCACTTAATGGCTCCTGACTTCGAATTCTCCGTGATGAGCTCGTTGGCATCCCGCAGCCCGCGATCGATCACCAGATAGGGATGCAAGACCCACTGCACCGCCTGAACCATGGGCGAGCCCCAACCATCGACGCCGTCCCGGCGGTTGCCGTAATTATTAAACTTCCAAGGGTAGCGCTCCGTATTCATCCCCTCCAGGAAGTTTGGCCAATAGTTGAGCCAGCTCCACGGCGCGAAATACGCCCAGTCATTCAACCGCATCGCCAAAGCATAGCCGCAGAACGCCGCCATGCCATCCGTGGCCCAGGCGCATTCGCCCACACCGCGGATGCCGATCTTGGCGTCGGTCTGCAGGGGCTTCTGCTCCCACTGCTCGTAATGCAACATCTGGAACGCGTGCCCCTTTTCCATGCCGGGCACCATACCGCTCAACCCGTTGGACACCTCAAACACCAGCGGCCGCGTCGGATCAACCTCCACGGCGGCATCAATCAGCCAGCGCCAGGGATTGTAAGAACTGGCAAAATGCGCCGGCACGGATTCATTGGACAAGGAATAACGGGCGACACTGGGATGGTTGCGGGAGGCCCGGATCAGTTCCTGGATTTGAAAGGAGAAATTGGCCTTGTCAAACTTGTAATCCCCGGCACGCCCCGCGCCTTCGGGCACCAACATGAACCCGGCCTCATCCGCCGTATCCAGCATGTAACCAGTCGGCACGCTCTGGTGCACCCGCATCATGTTGAACCCGATGCGCTGATACCGTTTCCACATTTCCGGACACCCCTTGAACTCGCCATGCGGCGGCTGGAAACAAGCCGTCTCGGTCCAGCAATCATACTCGCCAATCTGCCCATAGGCGTTGCAGTCGCCGAAACCGGTGTAACGCACCCCGTTGACCGTATAGTAGAACGGCCCTTCCTTGTGCTCGGCAAACCCGAAGCGTTGCCGCAGTTGATGCAAGACGCTGCCCTGCTCCTCCAAACTCAGATTGAGCCAGTGCAGCGTAGCTTGGTAGTCTTCCCGGAACGGGATGTTCGGCCGCCAGTAGCTTTCAGAACCCAAGGTCCAGGGCACGCCTTCAATCGTCACTTTCTGCACCTGGCCAGGTGCCAAATGTATCATCCGATCTGGCAATGCCGGGTAGGACCAGGTGCGTTTATCCCAACTGGACAAGGCCCCCTTCAAGACGACCTCGCGTTCGGTAGCGCTGCCGTTGGCTATCCAGACGTCATAGGCCAGCGACTTCCCGCTCACCGACGGTCGGACAAAAACAGCCGACAGATGGACGGCCGGATAGATGGCCTGCCGCACATACCCGACAAGGCCGTAGGGGTGATTCGTATGTCCATCGAAATGTTTCAGACCGCCCATTCCTTTGTTGTAATCAAAACCGCCGGGCACGATGGGTGGGTTGCCGTAGTGCCATCGAGCGTACGCCTTCACCTTCAGCCGCTGCGTCTGGCCCGGCTTCGCCACGGCGGTCGCATCCGCCTCAAACGGAGTCATCGGCGCGTGATGTTCGGTGATCTTCTGGTCATCGAGATACACCTCCGCCCCGTAGTTGCAGCCGCCGAAGAGGATCTTCACTACCTGACCCTTGGCCTGGGCCGGGATCGCGATCGTCCGCTCGTAGATCACATAATCCTTCACGTCCGCCGAGGGGATCTGCGGCTCCTGCTGGTCGGAGTTCCAGCCTCCCGCCGTCACCTTGATCGGTCGCGGCGCGCCGCCATCGACCGACAACGTCCAGTCCTTGTCCGAGGCCAGGTCCATCTCCCGCAGCGCGTCCGGCGCATACCGGTACGCGGCCCAGGGATTCTCCGCCGCACCACTTGCATATCCCGCGCACAGCAGGACGCTTACTATCAGGCTCAATGTCGTTTTCATCAGATTCGATTTCTTGTTAGGTCTTTCGTAATCAGTTTCCATAATTCCTGCTCAATCCACAAAGAGCCCGCTGAGGACGGCTTCCTTGCCGACGGGTGCCTGTGGCTCGATTTCCACCAGCACGCTGCCTTGAACCTTCCAAGTGAGGTATTTGCCTTCCTGGAAACCCTCCACCGCGCGCTGGTCCAGCAACCGGCCATCGCGCGCGCTGCGGAGCCGCACGGCGAACTGACGCTGCTCCTTATCATCTAGAAGAAAATATAAACTCACTTGCCTCGGGGTCTCGCCCAGGTTCAACGGCAGGCAGAGATTACCCAGCTGCCAGCTGCGCCAATACCCGATGATCCGTTTCCCATCCTCCAGCGCCAACGCCCGGGTCTCCGTGCTTTCTTTCACCGACACCCATTGCGAAATGTTTAGCAGTCCGAGATCAATCTGGCTTTCAACAGGAAAATTCGGCTTTTTCCCGGCCAGCAGGAAACCGGCTTTGCCATATTTCCCCCGCCAGTCGCCCTTGGTCGTTGCATCCTCGCCAACAAAGACCGCCGTGGTTTGCGGCAACGGATTAGCGGTCACGGTGAATCGGCTGCGCTCGTCATGATAAACGACCTTCCCGTCCTTTACCGACTCCAGCACCAGGAAAAGCGTCCGCTGGGGCTGGCCGGGGTTGGGCGTGTCGAACGCCACCGTCTGCGTCGCATGGAATCCCGGCTCGATCTTGAATGGGCCGACCGCTCCTTGCGCGGCCAGCGGGCCGTTCGCCGCGTCCCAATGCGTCGACCAGTTCAACGCGAGCGTGTCGCCGGTCAAGGCATCGTTGAAGACTTCGAGCGGCCGTTCCAGCCGGCTTCCGGCGGAATAGGCCGGAACCCAATAAGGCCACTTGATGGCGCCGGACTTGGAATTCTCCGTGATCAGCTCGTTGGCGTCGTACAGCCCGCGATCAATCACCAGATAGGGATGCAAGCCCCACTGCATGGTCTGGACAATAGGCGAGCCCCAGCCATCCACCCCGTCCTTGCGATCGCCGTAGTCGTTGTGTTTCCACGGATGCCGTTCCGCGTTCATCCCCTCTAGGAAGTTCGGCCAATAGTTGAGCCAGCTCCACGGCGCGAAATATGCCCAGTCATTCAACCGCATCGCCAGAACATAGCTGGTAAAGTACGCCATGCCGTCGTTAGACCAGGCACACTCGCCCATGCCGCGGATCAGGTCGCCGCTTTTGACATGCGGCATCGCCATGTAATGCCCCATTTGATAGGCATGGCCCTTCTCCATACCGGCTACGGGGCCGGTCTGCCCACTATTGACCTCAAAGACATAGGGCCGCGTCGGATCGACGCCCACGGCGGCGTCGATCAGCCAGCGCCATTTATTTTCAGGGCTGGCAAGATTCCCACACAAGGATTCGTTGGACAATGAATAGCGGGCGACACTGGGATGGTTGCGGGAGAACCGGATCAGTTCCTGGAGTTGAAAGGAGTAATTGGCCTGGTCGAACTTGAACTCGTGCATTTCGCCACGCCCCGCGCCTTCGGGCACCAACAGGAACCCGGCCTCATCCGCCGTCTCCAGCATGTAGCGGGTCGGCACGCTCTGGTGCACCCGCATTGAGTTAAATCCGATCCGCTGGTAGCGCTTCCATGTCTCCGGGCACCCCTTGTACGCGCCGTGCGGCGGCTGGAAACAAGCCGTCTCGGTCCAGCAGTCGTACTCACCGATCTGCCCATAGGCATTGCTGTCGGCGAACCCGGTGTAACGCACCCCGTTGACGGTGTAGTAGAACGGCCCTTCCTGGTGCTCGA
>JBAWXX010000055.1:0-17188 GCA_037143855.1 Verrucomicrobiota bacterium
CAATCGTACCAGCACTTTCTCAAACTTTTTCGTACGCCAACTTTAATCGCACCCAAAACGCCTCCCTGCTCGCCAACGCACTCTGGTTTGGGTAAACCTCGGGATATGTTTGATTCCCTTGCGTTCTTCGTGGCGGGGCTTTGCGCCGGAGGCGGCCTGGTTTGGATGTTGGCGCAGGCGCGAGCCGCCCGGCTCGAAGCCGAGCTGGCGCTCGAACGCTCCGCCTCCAAGGAAAAGCTCGCGCTGCTCGACGACGCCCGGCAACGCTTCTCCGACGCCTTCCAAGCCCTCTCCGCCGAAGCCCTGCGGCGCAACAACGCTTCCTTCCTTGAACTGGCCAATATCTCGCTGGAACGTTTCCAGGAATCGGCCCGGGGCGACCTGGAGCATCGGCAGACGGCCATCGCCGAACTGGTCAAACCGGTGCGCGAGTCGCTGGAGAAAGTGGATGCCAAAATCCAGGAGCTTGAGAAAACGCGCGCCGCAGCCTACGAGGGCCTGACCACGCAACTCCGCTCCATGACGGAAGCGCAAAATCAGCTCCGCGCCGAGACCCACCGGCTTTCCACGGCGCTCCGCTCCCCGGTTGTCCGGGGACGCTGGGGGGAAGTCCAGTTGCGGCGCGTCGTCGAACTGGCCGGGATGCTCTCCCACTGCGACTTCACGGAACAATCCTCGCAGGCCACCGAAACCGGACGCCAGCGGCCGGACCTGCTTGTCCATCTCCCCGGCGGCAGGGAAATCGTCGTGGACGCCAAGGCTCCCCTGGCCGCCTATCTGGAGGCGCTCGAAGCCCGCGATGAAGAAACTCGCACGCGCAAGCTCTGCGAACACGCGGCGCACCTCCGCGCCCACATTGAGGCCCTCGGCAAAAAAGCCTACTGGGAGCAATTCCCCCAAGCGCCCGAGCTGGTGATCCTTTTTCTGCCGGGCGAGAACTTCTTTAGCGCCGCGCTGGAGAGCGATCCCACGCTCCTCGAATACGGCACGGAGCGCAAAATCATCCTCGCCACTCCCACCACCCTTATTTCGCTGCTCAAAGCCGTCTTCTACGGCTGGCGCCAGCAGCGGCTCGCGGAAAGCGCCGAGGAAATCGCAAGCCTCGGCCGCGAACTGGGCAAACGGCTCGCCGACATGGGGGGCCACGTGGATCGCCTGGGGCGGAGCCTCAAAAGCGCCGTCGAGCATTACAACCGCCTCGTCGCCACCACCGAAAGCCGCGTGCTCGTCACCGTGCGCAAATTCCACGGCCTGGAACCGGCGGCACCCGGCGAGGAACAACCGCCGGCCTTGGAGCAGATCGAAACCGTTCCCCGCCACTTGCAAGCCTCCGAATGGACGCCCCCTGCGCCGGAAGCGTAGAGAAACTACATCCGCACCCGGCCCCCCAGCGCGCGGCTCAACGTCAGTTCGTCGGCCTGCTCCAGCCCGCCTCCGGCCGGGAGCCCCTGGGCGATGCGTGTGATCTGGACCGGGAACTCCCGCAACAAACCCGCCAGGTAATTCGCCGTCGCCTCCCCCTCCACGTCCACTCCCAGCGCGAGAATCACCTCCGCGGGCCCGCCCGCGCGCACCCGCTCCAGCAGTTCCGCGATGCGCAGATCCTCCGGTCCCACGTGGTCGAGCGGCGAAATCCGCCCCCCCAACGCGTGATAAAGCCCGCGAAACATCCCGGTCCGCTCCAGCGGGAGGATCTCCGTGGCCGTCTCGACCACGCAAAGTGTCTCCCTCGTTCGCTCCGGGTCCGCGCAAATCGCGCAGAGCGGGTCGGAGGTGAAAAAGCCGCATTGCGGGCAGGGGCGCACCCCTTCGCTCACCGCGGCAATCGCGGCGGCGATCTCTCCCGGGCGCGCGTTGCGGGCGCTGACCATCCAGAGGGCGATGCGCTCGGCGGAACGCGGGCCGATGCCCGGCATCCGTTTCAACTGGGCGATCAACTCTTGGAGCGGGGCGGGATATTCGGCGCGTTTCATGGGGTCGGCAATTGCAGGCGGTCCAGGTAATACTGAATAAGGGGATCTTTCGAGCCGGACTCGTCTTGCAAAAGCGTCCAGAAAAGCGCCGCCGCCTCCTGGCCTTGTTGCGCCCGGAACAGAATCACGGCGATCCAAAAAGCGTCCCGCCGCTGAAGCGCCTCCGGCGCCAGCGCGCCGCGCGGGCCGAGCAGTTCGTAAAGTTCCGTGTAGACCTCTTCAGCGCGGTCCCACAACAAATCCACCGGCCGCACTTCCACCGCCCCGCGCGCCAGCCGGAACGCCTCCGGCCCCGCGAGAATGCGCGTCCCATAGCTCGCGTTCATCCGGCAAAGATGGCGGCAGAAATCGAGCGCCTTCCCCGCCACGCCAAAGCCCGCCAGGGCTCCCGAGCCGAACGTCCCCGCGATCAGGCTCCCCGCGTTGACGGCGATCCGGCCGTCCGGCTCCACGTTCCAACGCTCCGCGCATTCCCGGCGGAAATCCTCCATCCGCCGCCCCAGCGCGCAGGCCGCGCGGGCTGCTTGCGCCGCGTGCGCCGGATCGGCCAGCGGCACGCCGAACACCGCCTCCACATGCATTCCGTCCGCCTCCGTCAACACGCCCCCCTCCTCCAGCAGCGGCTGTGAGGCCGCGTCACAAAAGGCGTTGGAGAGCGCCACGAAATCCGCCGCCGGCAGCGCCTCGGCCAGCTCCCGGCGGTTGAGCAACCGGCAGACCACCACGCTCGCCTCCCGCTCCGCCCCGGCAGGCGGGAGCGACGCGCCGGAAGCCAGCAGCCGCTCAAACGTCTCCCGCGAAACCCGGCCGCCCAAGCCTTGCACAAGCGCCCGTTTGCGGCGGCCCGGCCCGCTCAGGCTATATGCCAGCCCAAAGCCGCAAGCTGCCGTTCCCGCCGCCAGCGCCGTAAACGGAGCCCACGCCACGCCGAAGAGAAAGAGCGCCCACGCCAACGCCACCGTCTCCACCAGCACCACCGCCGCCGTCACCAGCTTCAGCGCGAAAGCGTCGATCTCCAGCGTCGTCCAAGCCAGCCCAAAGCCAAGCGCCACGGCTCCGAGCCCCTGCGTCCAGGCCGGACCGCCCCCAGCCATGCCAAACACCGCGCGCGTCCATGGCGCGAACGCCCCCAGGCTGTGCAAAAGACCGGCCAGTGCCGACGCCAACGCGCCGCAAAGGAGAACTGGTTTCAAGAGACTGCGCACGGGAAACTTTCTTTGCGGGAGAGATTGCGGTTACGGCGCGGGTTGCAGCAGGGGGAGGAAGGGGACGTATTCCTTGCGCAGTTCCGCGGCGCGGGCGGCGCGCGCCGCCGCCTCCCGGGGATACCCGGCGACCGAGGCGTACACGCCCCCCAGCCACAAGAGCCCGGGATTCATGGAAGCTCCCGAAACGGAATCCGTCCAGACCAGCACCGAAGAAGGCATCACATCGGCCCACGGCACCGCGACCAGCGCGCCGCCGTCAGCCGGTTCGACCTGGATGATGTTCGCGTCGGCCTGGACAATCCGCCCCTTCAACACCGGACCGCTGCGCCGGGCGATCAAGCGGTTGTTGCAGAACCGGTTCAGATCGTCGATGAGCACTTTTTGAAGTTCTATGATGTAAGCCACTTTTTGCGAGAGGGCTTTTTTGGCCGCCGGATCCTCGGGCGAAAGCGGCGTGGCATCCATCTCCCGGCCGGCCTCCTCGGGCTGCATCCGGCTCAAAAGCGTGGCCACGCGCGCGCGCAGCACCGACGCGGAAACCGCCGGGCGCGGTCCCTGTCCGCCCGCCGCCACCGGCGCTGCCCGCAGTTCCGTTTCATAAATAGCCAGCTCCTCCGGCAACCGGCCCGGCAACTTCAAATCCGCCTTGAGCGAGGCGATCTTTTTGGCGGCCGCCGCCTTCTTCTGTGGCGTATCGGCATCGCTCACCAACGCATTCGCCACCTGGAATGCCGCGGCATCCTCCCGGGCCTTCTGCGCCAGCGGCTTGAACTCCGCGATCCACGCCCAGTTTCCCTTCGGCTCCGACGCCAGGAATTTCTGGAACAAGTCCGCCGCCGTGTCAAACCGCGCCGCGTCCCATTCTTTCAGCCCGGCCAGGAGCAGCCCGAGCGGCTCAAAACTCCCCTTGGCCCAGCCGTTGATCGCCGGAGCTGCCACTTTGACACGGGTGCGCATCAGCGTGTTGAGGTTCGTCAAAAAGAGCTGCAACTGCTCCTCCTCGCCCCGGTTTTCCCTTTTATAAGCCTGTTTTTCCAGGAGTTGGGAGACGATCTCGCTTCCTTTCCAAAACTGCTCGTCGAACAGCCGCGCGGCGCACTCGTGGAGGGCGACCCAGACCTTCGACGTCTCGGGGACATCGGCTCGCCCATCCAGCGTGTGCAACGCCGCAAGCGCTGTCTGCGGGCGCGCGGCCGCCATCTCCTTGCGGACCCGGGCCAGCGTCTGTTCCACCGTTCCCAGCGAACGCTCCATCCGCATCCGTGCCAGATCCTCCGCCCCGGTGTGGCGGCTGATGATCGTATCCTTGTAGGCATAAAGAATACCCCCCATCACCGCCGTGAATAGAATGGCTGCCCAAAGAATATAGGTGAATACGCTCTGCTCCTTTTCCGACTCCAACACCACGCGAGCCTTGGGCTGGTGCACCTTGCCCGCGTTGCCCAGCAGCTCGGAGCGGGCGTATTCCAGGTGCTCGATCAACTCATCATAGGAAGCGTAGCGGTCGTCCGGGTTCTTGGCCTGCATCCGGTTGATCACATACGCCGTCGGGCTCGAAACCTCCGGTGCGAACGCCTGCAAGCTGACCGCCTGGCTTTTGAGATGTTTCAGGGCGACCAGCGAGGCGTTCTCCGCCTCAAACGGCGGACGGCCCGCCAGCGCGTGAAAGAGCGTCCCGGCCAGGCTGTAAATATCGCTGCGGAAATCCTCCGGCTCGTGGTTGAGCTTCTCCGGAGCCACGTAATAGGGGGTCCCCCAGATCTCCTCCTCCCCCTCCTTCGCCTGCTCCAGCGGCAGCGCCAGGCCGAAGTCCACAATCTTCGCCGTATGGGCGTCGGCGAACAGAATATTGCCCGGCTTCACATCCCGGTGGATCAGCCCCACGCGAAACGCGGCGCGCAACCCCTGGGCCACCTGGAGGCCGATCTCCAGCACCTGCGCCTCGGGCACCTTCCCCTGCAACGTCATCAGGTCGTCCAGCGACCCTTTGTCCACCAGCTCCATCGCAATATAATAGACCCCCTGGTCGCACCCGAACGAGAACACCTCCACCACATAGGGGTGCGTCACCGAGGCCGTCAGCTTTGCCTCCGTGCCCAGCTTGGCGATGTAATCCGCATTCTCGCTGTATTCCTTGCGCAGCAGCTTGAGCGCCACCACCCGGTTCAGATTGACATCCATCGCCCGGTACACCGTCCCCATCCCTCCCGAGGCGATCCACTCCAGCAGTTGGAAGTGGTCAAACCGGGTGCGCACCCGCTGCAACAACCCGCAGCTTGGGCAATGCACCTCCGAGAAGGGTTCGATCTCGGAAACATCCAGGATCGTCCCGCAACTTTGGCAGGTGTGAAGGAGGGGAGCGGCTTCGGTGGACATGGGGAAATAGAGATTGAGCGCAACTATTTTGACTGATTATCTTCCCGGGCGCAACCTACACTTGATCATGCCGGAATATCCCGCCCCTCCCGAAGCCTCCGGCCAGCGCCTGGACCACTTCCTCGCCGTCCATCACCCGCGCCTCTCCCGGTCCCGGCTCCAAGCTCTCATCAAGGAAGGGCACATCCTCGTGGATGGGCGCACCGTCAAGCCGGGCGAAAAACTCCGTCCCGGCCAGCAGATCAGCATCCAGGAACCGGAAGCGGTCCCTGTCCCCGGCACCGAGGCCGAGGATATCCCCCTTGAGATCCTCTTTGAAGACGCCGACCTCCTCGTCCTCAACAAAGCCCCCGGCATGGTCGTCCACCCCGCTGCGGGCAATCCCGGCGGCACCCTCGTCAACGCGTTGCTCCACCATTGCGGTGCCCTCTCCGCCATTGGCGGCGAGCAGCGGCCCGGCATCGTCCACCGGCTCGACAAGGAAACCAGCGGCTGCATCGTCGTCGCCAAAAACGACGCCGCCCACCAAAGCCTCGCCCGGCAATTTGCGGGGAGGACCGTCCTGAAAGTCTACCTTGCCCTCGCCGCCGGGCGGCTCCGCTCCCAAACCGGCGTCATCAACGCCCCCATCGGCCGCCACCCCGTCCACCGGAAAAAAATGGCCGTCGCCGCCGCAGGCAAGGGCAGACTCGCCGTCACCGACTACCGGGTCTTGCGCGAACTCCCCGGGGCCAGCCTCGTCGAATGCACCCTGCACACCGGGCGCACCCACCAAATCCGCGTCCACTTGCACCACCTCGGCCACCCCCTCCTGGGCGATCTCCTCTACGGACGCCGCGGGGGGTATTCCCGCCAAATGCTCCACGCCTGGCGGCTCGGCTTCACCCACCCCCGCACCGGCGCGTGGATGGAATTCCAGGCCCCCCTCCCGCAAGACTTCCTTGACGCGGGCGCCCTCCCATAGCGTCCCCGGAAAAAGAAAACTGGAACAGCAGGAACCCGGCATCCTAGAGTCCTCCCCTATGCACCCCTTTGACCAGGCCGTCTCCCTCGCCTCCGAGGCCCTCGCCGGATTGCGCGAAACCGCCTCCGGCCCCTTGCCCCGCGCCTCCCGCGAAGCCCTGCAACGCCTGGTCCGCGCCCCCCGGGCCGCCGCCCCCCAGCCCCCCGCCGCCGCCTCCACGCCGGAGGCGAGCAAAGCCGAACAGCTCGCCGCCCTGCGCGAGCGCCTCCTGCCCTGCGCCCGCTGCCCGCAACTGGCGGGCACCCGCTCCCACGTCGTCTTTGGCGTCGGCAACCCGGAGGCCGAACTCATGTTCGTGGGCGAGGCACCCGGCGCGGATGAAGACGCTCAAGGGGAGCCCTTCGTGGGCCGGGCGGGCCAGCTCCTCACCAAAATCATCCAGGCCATGGGCTTCCAGCGCGAGGACGTCTACATCGCCAACGTCCTCAAATGCCGCCCCGACATGCCCCCCGGCTCCACCGGCAACCGGAAGCCGAGCCCCGAGGAAATGGCCGTCTGCCTGCCCTACCTGATCGAGCAAATCAACATCATCCGCCCGCGCTGCCTCGTCGCGCTCGGCTCCACCGCCATGGAGGGGCTGATGGGCGAACCGGTCGTCATGCGGGCCGTCCGCGGCCATTGGCACACCTTCAAAGGGATCCCGCTCATGGCCACCTACCACCCCGCCTATCTCCTGCGCAACCAGTCCCTTTCGGAAAAGCGGAAAGTCTGGGAAGACATGCTGCTCGTGCTCGAAAAACTCGGACGCCCCATCACCGCCAAACAGCGCGGCTACTTCCTGCAAAAATAGCCGCGCAAGCGTGCCGCTTGACCTGCTTCCCGCTACCACGCTCTGCGGCGGCTGATGCACGCCTAAAACGGGTTCAGCGTCAACCGCATCGCCCCGGGCACCTTCTCGCCGACCGGCATCGTCGCCAGCGCCTTCATCTGCTTGGCCCAATCCATTACCGCACGGCGATTGTGTGCGTAGGGATCATAATCCCGGAACGAAAACAGCGAGAGTTTATCAAACTCGCGGTCGGCATATTCCGCCAACAGTCCCCCTGTCTGGCCATTGCGCAACTTTGCCTCAAACGCAATCGTCCCATGCGTGAACACCTGGCCGACTAAATTCGCCCCGGGCGCCACCACCGACGCTCCCGTGCTCACCACGTTGCCGGGGACATTCGTCGGCTTCAGCTCCACCAGGGCCATTTGCAGCTCCAGGGTTTTCGGCCCCGGGTGCGACACCACCCGGTAGAAGCCCCCTTGCGCAAACTCCTTTTGGAACTGCGCCTGCATAAAGGCCGCCATTTTGACCACCTCCGCCCGCCGCCGGGGCGGCACCTGCACATACGTAATGTTCACCGGCATAATGACAACCCGGTCAAAACCGCTCACCCGCTCCCATGCCGCGGGCGATGGATTGCGCCACACCTTGTCAAAAGGCGTTCGGCCCGGGTCGCGCCCCATCAGTTGCGGGTGTTCCAGAAACGGGCTTGGCGGCGCGGGGCTCGCCTTCAACAACCCGGCCTGCGCCGTGGCTGCAAACGCCGCCAAAACCAACCCCACCCCAACTCCCCTGTTAAAAATTCCTGCAAGCTTCATATACCCCAGAGATCGGAAGTCCCCCGCTTTCCGTTCTTGAGTTCTTTCCCGTATCCCCGCATCCTCCTCCCCTTGCAACCCACCTTGACATCCGCCGACCGCCGCCGCCTCAAAGGCCAGGCACAACTTCTCGAACCCGTCCTCAAAGTCGGGCACCATGGCGTCAGCCCCGCCTTTCTCGCCGGCGTGGAACACGAACTAGCCCTGCACGGCCTCATCAAAATCAAGTTCGCCGCCCTCAAGGAAGAAAAGCGCGCCCTTTCTGAACAGATTGCCCAAGCCACCGGGAGCGCCCTCCTCCAAATCGTCGGACACGTGGCCATCTTCTACCGGCCCCTGCCGCCCAGGCTCTAGCAGCCAGTTGAGAGGTCTTCTTACGACCACTTCCGCGCCTTTTTTCGATGACTCCATCGAGAATATGGCTGCTTCCGAACCTCATGTCGGCCCCGCAAGGGAACTCACTCTACGTATTCTGAAGGAGCTGGCCGGTTCCGCACCGCTTCAGCGTGTCCGCATCCGCCTGTGGGACGGCTCGTATTGGCCCGAGAATGCGCCGGACTCCGTTCCTGCAACCGTTGTCCTCCATCATCCCGGCGCGCTGCGGGAGATGCTCCTGGCCAACTCGGAAGCGGCGCTCGGCGAAGCCTATCTGCAAAACGACTTCGATGTGGAAGGCGACATGGAGGCCGTTTTTGAACTGGGTGACCTCATCAGCCATCAGACGGCGGGATGGTCCAAAAAACTCAACATGGCCCATCTCCTGTGGCAACTGCCGGGGCGTCCGGAGCAAGAGAAACCGGCCAATCGCCGCGCCGTCCTCTCCGAAGAACCGCATTCCCCCGCCCGCGACCGCTCTGCCGTTCAGTTTCACTACGATCTCTCCAATGACTTTTATGGCCTCTGGCTGGACTCCGCGAGGGTCTATTCCTGCGCCTATTTCCAAAGCGAGGCAGAGCCGCTGGAAAGCGCCCAACGGCACAAGCTGGACATGCTTTGCCGCAAACTTGGTCTCCGGCCCGGCCACCGATTGCTGGATATCGGATGCGGCTGGGGCGGGCTCATTGAGCATGCCGCTGCCCATTATGGGGTCCGGGCGACGGGAATCACGCTGAGCGAGCGCCAGGCGGAATATGCCCAAGAGCGGCTGTGCGCATTGGGCCTTCAGGACCGCGCCGAGGTTCGGCTCCAGGATTATCGGACAGCGGAAGGAGAGGAAGCCTATGACGCGGTCGTGAGCGTCGGCATGGTGGAGCACGTCGGGCGCAAAAATCTGCCGCTTTATTTCAGCGCGGCGCATCGGCTGTTGAAGCCCGGCGGCGTCTTTTTAAACCACGGCATCGGCACTGGAGCCGTGCCGACCCTCCAGTGCGGGGCTTCCTTCGTGGATGCGTATGTTTTCCCCGATGGCGATTTGTTCCCCATTTCGGCAATGAACGCTCCCGCGGAAGAGGCCGGCTTTGAAATCCGGGATGTGGAAAATCTCAGGGAACACTATGCGCTGACGCTCCGCCATTGGGTGCAACGGCTCGAAACGCGGCATGAGGAGGCGCTGGCCTTTGTCAGCGAACCGGTCTACCGCACCTGGCGGCTCTATATGGCGGGGGCGGCCCACCGGTTCAAGATCGGGCAGCTTGCCGTTTACCAAACCTTGCTTGCCAAACTCCATGCCAACGGCGTGGCGAATGTTCCGTTGAACCGCGCCGCATGGTACCGGCCCGGAGAGCGGCAATGACGATCCGCATCCAACGAGTC
This sequence comes from Verrucomicrobiota bacterium, assembly GCA_037143855.1. Classification (GTDB taxonomy): domain Bacteria; phylum Verrucomicrobiota; class Verrucomicrobiia; order Chthoniobacterales; family Chthoniobacteraceae; genus UBA695. The sequence continues at coordinate 9,921 of JBAWXX010000055.1, forward strand.
TATGAACCGGCGTCAAAGGAAGACGGCGCCCGTTTTCTGGTGGAACGCCTCTGGCCCCGGGGGACAAAAAAGGAGGCGTTGCCCATGGAAGCCTGGTGCAAAGATGCCGCCCCCAGCCAGGAACTGCGCCGCTGGTTCCAGCACGACCCGGACAAATGGCACGCATTCGAGCGCCGCTACCGGGCCGAGTTGGATCAAAATCCAAAAGCCTGGGAACCCCTGCTGAAAGCCGCTCAACACGGCGTGGTCACACTCCTCTACAGCGCCCACGATGCGGAACATAACAACGCCGTGACACTCCGATCCTATCTGGAAAAGCATCTCGCCGCCGGGAAACACCCGCGATAGCGACGGGAAGCTGGCGAAGAGCAGCGAGACTTTTGGATTCTGGCCAATGAATTGCCAACGGCCACACCGGATGGATTTTACCGGCGGGGGAACCGGACCTTGGGTGGGGGCGTGATGAAAAGTGGTGCAGGCATCAAGCGGCAGTTTTCCAGAAGTGATCCCAAAGCTGGTTGGCGCGGAGGACACGTAACTGGGCGAGGTCATCCGCATTAGGTTGAAGCCAAGCGCTGCCAGGGCGTTTGAGGCGCTCTTGCTGCATCTTGAGCCAGCGTTTGGGCCATGCCCACGGCAGGTTTCGCTGGCCGCCGCCAGATGCGCTCTTCGACATCATCGGCTTTGGGAATCGGCGCGTTGTCATCGCCTTCCGCCTTGCCCCACACCAAAAGCCCGGCGTCATTCTTACGCGAATTTATGCAATTAGGCACTAGTGGTGGTGATGGTGCCCATGCCCACCACCCCAATGCCCGCCGCCCCGGTAGTAGACGCCCCCGTAAGCATAGGGATAGCCATAGTAGCCGTAATAGGGATAATTGTAGTAGTAAGGGTTGTAGGAATAGACCGGCGAGGGGTTGACGATGATAACGCGGCCGTGGTGGTGATGGTGATGGCCGCGGACGTAATAAACGGGATAAGCCGAACTGGTCGTGAGCGCTCCCACGCTCAGGAAAACGGCAGCCCCTAAAAGCAGAATATTGCGATAGGTTTTCATAGGAAAAAAACGGCAAGAAATGCCGGGTTTATATAAAGAATATCGCACAAAACGGCAAAAATGCCCGTATCCGCCCTCCCTGGAGCCTTGGCCCTGAAGATTCACGATCGAAGGCCGCGATTACCTCACGTGAACACTGCCTACACCACGCTCGCCAAAATGCGCTCCAGGTTTTTGGCGGAGTCGAAGTATTCCACCGCCGTTTCCCGTGCGCGCAGGGAGAGGTGGTCCCAATCTTTGAGGACCCGCCGGACGGCTTCCACGGCTTCTTCCAGGTTGGAGACAATCAGCACGCCGGAGTCTTCGGGTAGATAGCGCAAAGCCGCCGTGTCTTCGGTGATCTCGGGCCGCCCGGAGGCGAGGTAGGCCGCCGCGCGGTCGCTGAACCACCCGGTGCGCCAGAGGGCGTCGGCTTGCTTGACGGGGGTGAACTCGGCCAGCGAACCGGCGATGTAGCCCCTGTATTCCGTGGGGCCGGGGGCGATTTTGTGGGGGTGCACGAGGTTCCAGCCGAACCCGCGGATGCGTTCCCGCTCCGGGTCGTCCGGATTCAGGTTCACGGCCAGCTCCATTTCCGCCTCGGGCACGCGGCCCGGCAGGGGCATGTATTGCTGGAAGGCGGCTTGTTTGGAGAGTTCCGGGTACTGGCCGTTGACCTCCATGTATTTGCCCCAATACCACTGGGTGACGGTGGTGAACCGGGGCCGGGCGGGGCGGGGGACGGGTTGGAAGAGTTGCGTGTCCACGATGGGGTAGAACGTGTGCCGGGGCATGACGGCCTTGGCGGCGGTGCAGTCGGGCGCGTTCAGGTTTAGGCCGATGGTCCAGAGGACGTCGTGGAACGACTGCCCCATTTCAAGGCGAGCCATCCAGTAGGAGATTTCGCCGGGGTCCAGGTCGCAGAGGATGCGCCGTTCAAAGCGCTGTAGGAGGGGGTTGTGGATCGAGTAGCTCAGGTTGAGGAGGACGTTGGGGCGGGCCAGGCGCGCCTCCAGCTCGGCCTTCGGGAGCCCGTGGGCATCCATCTCACCAAGGCCCTGTTCCTCGCCGGGGTGGCGGTGGTGGAGCAGGCAGTAGCGGTCGCCCAGGCCGTGCTGTTCCAGCCGGGCTTGAAAAGTGCGGATGTGCCGGGCGTCGCTTTCCGGATCGTCGGTGGCGGGGAGCAATTCCAGCCAGATCGCGTCGATCCCCAGCCGGCGCAAGCCGAGCATCCACTGCAAGGGCACCGAGAAATTCCCTCCTCCCAGGAGGTATTTGGCGGCAAAGCCGCACCCGACAAAAACGGTGCTGCCCTTGAGCTTCGAAACGATCGGCATAAGACCCGCCATGCTGCCCGACGCCTCGGGGAAAGTCCACCCGAAGATCGCCGGGCAGCAAAAGGCCTGCGGGCTATGCCGGGATCAAATCATCGACGTTGTCGCTTTCGGCGGCGATGTCGGCGAAGAGCCACGAGGAGAGGTAGCGCTCGGTGGAGGAGGGGACGATGGCCACGATTTGCTTGCCCGCGTTCTCCGGCCGTTTGGCCAGTTCCAGGGCCGCCCAGATGGCCGCGCCGCTGGAAATGCCCACGGGGATGCCGTCCAACTGATTGACTTCCTTGGAGATGGGGCCGGAGTTCTCTTCGAGCACCGGGATGATCTCGTCGATGATCTTGGTGTTGAGGACAGCCGGGACAAACCCGGCGCCGATGCCCTGCAATTTGTGCGGGGCGGGCTGGCCGCCAGCGAGGACGGGGGAGCGGGCCGGCTCCACGGCCACGGCCTTGAAGCCCGGTTTGCGGGCTTTGATGACCTCGGCGATGCCGGTGATGGTCCCGCCGGTGCCGATGCCCGCGACAACAAAATCCACTTTCCCGTCGGTATCGCGCCAGATTTCCTCGGCGGTGGTGCGGCGGTGAACTTCCGGGTTGGCCGGGTTGGAGAATTGCTGGAGGATGATGCTGTTGGGGATTTTGGCGTGGAGTTCCTCGGCCTTGGCGATGGCCCCTTTCATCCCCTTGGGCCCTTCGGTGAGCACCAGCTTCGCCCCCAGGATTTTGAGCAGCTTGCGGCGTTCCAGCGACATCGTCTCCGGCATGGTGAGGATCAGCTTCAGCCCGCGGGCCGCCGCGATGAAGGCGAGCGCGATGCCCGTGTTGCCGCTCGTCGGTTCGATCAGAACCGTGCCCTCTTTGATGCGGCCTTCGCGCGTGGCGGCGTCGATCATGGCGACGCCGATACGGTCTTTGACACTGGAGAGCGGGTTGAAGAACTCCAGCTTGAGCAGGATTTCGGCATTCGCGCCGTGTTTCCTGGCGGTCCGGTTGAGGCGCACCAGCGGGGTGTTGCCGATGGTTTCGCTGATGTCGTTGAAGATGCGGGACATAGATTGGTTTTTTGGTTGAGTTTTACGTTTCGTCGGTGACTTGGGGGCAAGAATAGGTAAAAACTACTGCATGTCAATCGGGTTTATGTAGAAATTTCAAAAAGGGAGCTGACGCCTTGATCTTGATTTTCTCGATGGAGATTGCGATGATAGAGCTATGAAACTTTCGCTTCGTGGAGATTATGCTTTGCGTGCCTTGATGGTGCTGGCCGAGCATTACGGCCAGGGGATCGTCCGCATTCAGACGATCTCGGAGCAGCAGGCCATCCCCAAACGGTTCCTAGAACAAATTCTCAATGACGTGAAATCGGGCGGGTTTGTCGAAAGCCGCCGGGGTATCGCGGGCGGCTATCAACTTGCGCGCCCCCCGGAGCAGATCACGCTGGCGGACCTGATCCGTTACGTGGAAGGCTCGCTGGTGGCGCTGCCTCCCGATACGGAAACCACGGGCCGGGGCGCGGCGCAGCCCGACGAGGTGCAACTCGCCATCCGTAGTGTCTTGAGAGAGGTGAGGGTGGCCATTTTGAAAGTCTTGGAACACGTCACGCTTGCCGATCTTTGCGAACGGGCGCGAAACCTCCGCGGCAGCGCGGGAGTGTTGGATTACGTGATTTAATTTTTCCCATGAACCCAGAAACTGCCCCAGGCTTTAACACACAGGCGGTCCATCAAGGGCGCGGATATACCGGCAACACCGGCGCGGTGATGCCGCCGGTTTACCTGACCTCGACGTTTGAGCAGGGGAACGCGGACGGCTTCGACTACACCCGTTCCGGGAACCCGAACTTCCGGCTCCTCCAGGAGAGCCTGGCGGCGATGGAAGGGGCGCAATTCGCCACGTGTTTCGCCAGCGGCGTTTCGGCCATCACGGCGGTGGTTTCGAGCCTCAAAAGCGGTGATCTCGTGCTGGCCGAGGAGAACCTTTACGGCTGCACCTACCGGCTCTTTGAGCGCGTTTTTGGCAAATTTGGCGTCCAGGCCCGCTATGTGGACCTGAGCCGCGAGGAGAACTGGGAGGAAATCCGCCGCAGCCGTCCGGCGCTGGTCTGGCTGGAAAGCCCCACCAACCCGCTTTTGAAGATCGTGGACATCGCGGGGATCAGCGCTATCGCCGCCGAAGCGGGAGCCGCCACGCTGGTGGACAACACGTTTGCCTCCCCGTATTTGCAGCAGCCCCTCGCGCTGGGGGCCACGCTTTCGCTCTCTTCCACCACCAAGTACATCAACGGGCATAGCGATTGCCTGGGAGGGGCGGTGGCGACCAATGACAAGATCTGGCATTCGCGCATGGTCTTTGCCCAAAAGGCGCTCGGTTTGCAGCCCTCGCCCTTCGACGCCTGGCTTGTGACGCGCGGCCAGCGGACCCTCGGGCTGCGCATGGAGCGCCATTGCGCCACGGCGCTGGAACTTGCCGGCTGGCTGGAAGCGCGGCCCGGCATCCGTTCGGTGCGCTATCCTTTTTTACCCAGTCATCCGCAATATGAACTCGCCAGGCGGCAAATGCGCGGGGGCTCCGGCATGGTGATCGCGGATTTGGACTGTTCGCAGGAACAGGCGCTCGCGTTCTGCCGCCGGTTGCGCCTGTTCACGCTCGCCGAAAGCCTCGGAGGGGTGGAGAGCCTGGTGTGCCATCCGGCGACGATGACCCACGCGGCCGTGCCGCCCAAAATCCGGGAAGCCGTCGGCATCCGGGACGGCATGATCCGGTTTTCCATCGGCATTGAAGACGCGGCCGATTTGCGCCGGGACCTTGAGGCGGCGCTCGCGGAGGTCCTCGGATGAGCAACGATCTTTTCACAAACCCTCCATGGCGGGGGGAGGACCTGGGCCGCGCCTTGCCCGATTCCGTCCATGCCGTCTCCGTCGCGCTGCCCCGCTGGGAGGATGTGATCGGGTATGAGGAACAGAAGCCGGAAGTGCTCTCGCGGCTCGCATGCGGCTACCCCCGGTTTGTCATTCACCCGCTGGTGCGGGCCGTGGCCCGGGAATTGGGCGGCGGGGATGCCCCGTCGCTGCCGTTTCCTTCCGGGCGAGCCGCCGCATGGTGCGCCGGGTTTATCCAACGGACCACCGGGGAACCGGCCTCCATTCTGCCCTCGCCCGCCCGGGAGCCCGGCGGGGCGCGGTTGACGTGCGTCACGACCACCGAAGGCGGAGCCCCGGCGTTGCGCGCCTTCTGGCAGCACACCGGCCTCCTTGTTTCCACCCGCCGGGCCGAGGCTTTCCTGGCCGGAAACCGCGCCGATGCCGCCGAGGGGGAAGTGCACGGCTCGCTGCGCCGCCGGCTTGCCGGTTTTTACGGATGCGCCCCGGAGGATGTCTTTCTCTCCCCCACTGGCATGGCCGCCCAGTTCGCCGCCCTGCGGGCCGTCCGGGCGCGCAGCCCCGGGCGGCAGACGGCGCAGCTCGGCTTCCCCTATGTCGATACCCTCAAATTGCAACAGAAGCTGGGCGACGGGGTGACGCTCCTGCATCGCCTCGGCTCGCTTGCCGCAGATCTGCGCGCCGTGCTGGCCGAGCGTTCGCTGGCCGCCTGTTTTTGTGAAATCCCGGGCAACCCGACGCTCGGGAGCGCCGACGTGCGGGAAGTGATGCCCGTGCTGCGGGCGCACCGGGTCCCGCTGGTCGTGGACGACGTCGTGGCTACGCCCGCGAACGTCGATTTGAGCGGTCATGCCGACTTGATCGTTACGAGCCTCACCAAATACATTGCCGGGACCGGCGACGTGATGGGGGGGGCCGTGATCTGCAACCCGAAGTCGCCCTATTACCGGGAATTGAAGTTGCTTGTCGCCGCCGGGCACGAGGAACTGCTTTGGAGCGGGGACGCCGCCGTTATCGACGCGAATGCGATTGGTTTCCCGCAGCGGATGCGCCGCCACAACGCCAACGGCCTCTATCTGGCTGAGCGCCTGCGCGCGCACCCCGCAGTGGAGCGCGTCTGGTATCCGAAGTGGGAATTCAGCGAAGCCTACGAAGCCGTGCGGCGGCCTGGGGGCGGCTGGGGCTCCCTGATTACCTTCCTGCCGCGCAACGCCGCGACCGAGGCCCCGCGCATCTACGACGCCCTGGCTTACTGCAAGGGGCCGAGCCTCGGCACCGTCTTCACGCTTGCCTGCCCGTTCACGCTGATGGCCCATTACACCGAGCTGGAGTGGGTGGAATCGTGCGGCATTCCCAGCCACCTCATTCGCATCTCCGCCGGGCTCGAAGACCCGGAGGAGCTTTGGCGGCGGCTGGAGGCGGCGCTGGCCTCTTTTGCGTAGTTTGCCCTTTTTGCGCTAAAATTTCCTCTGTTGAACCGATCCGCAACGGCTCGCGTCGACCGCCTACGGCAAAAAGATGCGCACGCGACTGCCAGCGATGGATGCCGGAATATCGACCACCCACGCGGGCTTGCCGTGGTTCATTGTTTCTCTAAGTGTGTAATTTGCTGCCATTTTGCTGCCCAAAAATATGGCATTTAGAGCAAAAAAGGGCAACTAGAAGCAAAGTATCAGAAGAGATTTTCGCCTATTTCTTGGCTGCAATCGCAGTCGTAAATCGTTGAATTACACTGGTTTTCAGAGTGGTGCACCCGGCGGGGGTCGAACCCACAACCTTTGGCTTCGGAGGCCAACGCTCTATCCAATTGAGCTACGAGTGCGCTTGATCGCTACCGCAAGAACTCCGTCGACGCCGCTCTCCTTTCGCAGGGCGCGTGACCACGGCGCTTTTGGCAAGCGGCTGAGAGTTACTTCTAGGCGGTTGCGGCGGGAATGGCAAGCGGAAGCGTGCACAGGCCGTCGAAAAGGTGCGATTAAAGTTGGCGTACGAAAAAGTTTGAGAAAGTGCTGGTACGATTGCA
>JBAWXX010000056.1:0-16687 GCA_037143855.1 Verrucomicrobiota bacterium
GCGACTCTCGCCGCCGAAGAGCATACGACAAAATAAACCGAAACCGCTCTAGAGCAAAAAGGGGCACGTCTCCGCGTGTCTTTCTTCTACGGCGCTTTGCCGCCGAAAATGCGGATCGTCGTCACCAGGTCCACGGCCCGCTGGAGCGCCGTGTCGAAGAGCGCGGCCTGGTCGTCCGCGTCGGTGCCGGCGTTGTGCTGGGACTCCTCTTCGGCGTCAATCTCCGGGTTCGTTCCGGCCACCAGCGCCGCCTCGTTCATGCGGGGCCGCTCGGTTTCGTAGACCAGCCCGCCCACCCCTTTTTCGAGGCCCGCTTTGAGCACCTCCTGCTCGTCTTTTGCAGAAACGTCCACGAAGATGTCCGGCTTCAGGCCGTCCGGGAAAATCGGGAAGTCCTGCGGCAGCTTTACCTCGGCGATGGCCACGCGCAGCACCTTGCCGCCGCCGGGCAGCGGCAGGTTGAGAAATTCGGCCGCCTGGCCGGAAGTCTTCTGGCCCACGGCGAGCGCGTTGTCCACGGCCCGGAGCACGGCGGCCACCACCTCGGGAGCCCCGGCGGTTTCTCGGTGCACCAGCGTCACCACCACGCCCTGGAAGAGGGGGTCGCGGTCGGAGGTGAACATCCGCTCCTGTTTCACGCTGGGGCGGTGGACGGCGAAAAGCATCCTGCCCTTGGGCGTAAGGCGCTTGACCACCTCCGCCGCCAGCTCGAAATCGCTGTCGGGAGGGGTGGCGCGCAGGTCGAGGATGAGCGCGGGGATCTTTTTGGCGTTGAAGTTGCCCAGCGCCGCGTCGAATTCCGCCAGGTGCCCCTTGGTCAGCGAGCCGAACCGGACATAGCCGATTTTTTCGTCCAGGATTTCGCTGCGGAAGGGGCTGTCCGTTTCCTTCACGGCCGCCTCGGCGCGTAGCGACGCGCCGCCGCCGAGCCGCTCCATCAGCCCTTGCAGGGTCGCCCGGTTGAGCGCGGCATCCTCGAAAGCCGACCGGCGGACGTAGTTGGAGCGCAGGAGTTCCAGCGCCTGCTGGGTCTCGGCGTCGGAGAGGGTGTCCACCGTCAGCCGGGGCGCGGGTGTCGGGGACGGCTTGGCCGGAGCGGTTGGCGCCGGGGTGGGCGAGGGGGCCGGGGCATTCCCGGCCAGGGCGAAGGGGGCAATGAGCAGAAGCTGCGCGGCGGCTAGCGGAAGAAGGGGTTTCATCATGGAAGGCATCCTTTGGCGTGCGGAGGGGGGAACGCTACAACCCTTTCGCGCCGATGTCGCGCCGGAAAGTGGCCCCTTCAAAGTGAATCCGCGCCACGGCCTCGTAGGCCCGGGCCTGCGCGGCGCGCAGATCGGCTCCCAGCGCCGTCACGCCCAGCACGCGCCCGCCCGCCGTAACGAGGTCCTTTTCGTCCCATTGCGTCCCCGCGTGGAAAACGGTGACGCCTTCCAGCGCCTCGGCGTCCGCGATGCCGGTGATCTTTTTGCCCTTGGGGTAGTTCCCCGGGTAGCCGCCCGAGGCCAGGACGACGCAAACCGCCGCGCGCGCGTCCCACGCGGGTTGGATCGTGTCGAGCCTGCCGTCGACCGTCGCATTGAGCAGGTCGGCCAGGTCGTTCTGGAGCCGGGGCAGGAGCACCTGCGTCTCGGGATCGCCAAAGCGGCAGTTGAACTCCAGCACCTTCGGCCCCTCGTCGGTGACCATCAGGCCCGGGAAAAGGAGGCCGCGGAAGCGCAAGTGATCCTTTTTCAAGCCGGCCATGAACGGCTCCATCACCTCGCGGTGAATCCGCTCGATCAGCTCCGGCGTGACCAGTTTTTCGGGCGGGGAGAACGTCCCCATCCCCCCCGTGTTCGGCCCCTTGTCGCCGTCGAAAATCTGCTTGTGGTCCTGGGCCGCCGGGAAAAGAAGGTAATGCTCGCCGTCCACCAGCGCGTGCACGGAGCATTCCTGGCCCGTGAGAAATTCCTCGATCACCACGCGGTCGCCCGCCGCGCCGAACTGCCGTTTTTCCATGATCGCGTGGATGGCCTCCGCCGCCTCCCATGGGGCTTGCGCGATGATCACCCCCTTGCCCAGCGCCAGGCCGTCCGCCTTGATGACGAGCGGATAGCGGCTCTTCTGGCAGAAGCGGTGAGCCGCCGCGCTATCGGAGAAATGGCCGCTCTTGGCCGTCGGGATGCCGTGACGCTGCATGAACTCCTTGGCAAACACCTTGCTTGATTCCAGCCGGGCCGCCGCTTGCGTGGGGCCGAAAATTCGCAGCCCGGCGTGCTCAAAGTGGTCCACCATGCCGGCGGCCAGCGCGTCGTCCGGGCCGACCACCGTCAGGTCGATCCCCTCCTCGTGGGCGAATTTGACCAGCGCCGCGTGGTCGCTGATCGGCACCGGGACATTCGTCGCCAACGCGCCAATGCCCGCATTGCCGGGCGCGCAGAAGATCTCGCTTACGCGTGGCGACTGTTTCAATTTCCAGACGAGGGCGTGCTCCCGGCCGCCGCTGCCGATCACAAGGATTTTCATGGGACCCAAGGAAAGCAGGAACCGGGCAAAAGCGGAATCCTGTTTTTTAGCGTGCCTGATGGTTGAGCGCCTGGGTTTCTCCGCCGTTCCAGCGGTAAGACCCGGCGATGGCCCGCGTGACGAACGCCTTGGCGCAGGCGACGGCTTCCTTGAGGGGCTTCCCGGAGGCCAGCCCGGCCGTGATGGCGGCGGAAAGCGTGCAGCCCGTCCCGTGCGTCGCAACGTGGGCTATGCGCGGCGCGGAAAATAATTCTTCCTCCCCCTGGGGCGTCACCAGCAAATCGACGGCTTCCCCCTGGAGATGCCCCCCCTTGAGCAGAAAAGCGCACCCATGGCTGGCACAAAGCGACCTCCCCGCCTGCCGCATGGCGTCCAGGCTCCCCACCGGGCGGCCCCAGAGCGCACTGGCTTCGGGCAGGTTGGGCGTCACCAGGGCCGCGAGCGGAAAAAGGCGGCGCCGGTAGGCCGCGACCGCGTCCGGCTCCAGCAGCGGCGCGCCGCTCGTGGCGACCATGACGGGATCGACCACCAGGGCAAGGCGGGCCGGTTCCAGCACCGCGCAGACCGCCTCGATCACCGCCGCCGAATGGAGCATCCCGGTTTTCACCGCCACGACCGGGTAGGCCGCCAGCGAGAGCCGGATCTGCTCCGCCACCACCTCCGGCGGCACCGGGGCGATGGCGCTCACCTTGCCGGGCACCTCCGCCACCACGCAGGTGATGGCCGTGAGCCCGTACACGCCGAGCGCCGTGAACGTCTTCAAATCGGCCTGGGCACCGGCTCCGGCGCTGTTGTCGGAACCGGCGATGGAAAGGGCGACGGGCGGGGAAGTCGGCATAGGCAAGGAATGCCAGCGTAACCAATCCGGCGGCCCCGTGCAAACCGGGAATCCGCAGGTTCCTCGCCCCGTTTTCTTCCGCCGCGGCAACCGCCCGGGGCGTTCGCGCCGAAGCCCCGGCATGAAATCGTGGACTGTCGGGATGGCGGCGGCCGCCGTGCTTTGCGCGGGGACGACTCTTGTGCGGGGCGATCTCGTCCTCGTGCAAAAAGTGGAGGAAAGCGGCACGCACCGCCCGCCCGCCGAAATCCTCCTCAAAGTGAAGGGGACCAAGCTCCGCGCCGATCTTTCGCCGGAGATCACCCTCCTCATGGACACCGCCACCGGCGACACCACGACACTCTGCCATTCCCGGAAAACCTCCCTCCTCCTCACTGCCGCCACCGCCCGGCGGCTCCAGGAGGAGATCCGGCGGTTCCCGGGAGAGGCCGCGCGGCCCGCCGGGGAGGAACCCAAGCTGGTCGCCACCGGGCGGCATGAGAGCGTCGGGGGCCGCGAAACCGAGATTTTTACCGCCGAGAGCGGGGCTCTCAAAGTCACCTGGTGGATCGCGCGGAAAGGCGGGGACTGGGAGAAATACCTGCCCCAGCTCGCCCCGTTGCAACGGGCTCCCATGGTCCAACTGGCGGAAAGTCTCGGGGTCCTGCCCGCCGGGTTCGAGCTTCCCGGCCTGGCCGTGAAAACCGAGCTTTGCGCCCCCGATGGCCGGCGGATTGTCACCACGCTGCTTGCCATTAAAGAAGAACCGTTGGAGAATATCGACTTTGCCATTCCGCCCGGCTATCGTTCCCTTGCCGAACCATTGTTCGGGCCCCCCTTGACACCATGAAAATGATTGTTGCTGAAGATGACCCGATTTCCCGGGATATCATTATCCGAATCCTGACCAACCTGGGACATGAAGTCCGGGCCTACCTGAGCGGCGACGAAGCCTGGGCGGCATATCAGGCGGAACCGGCGGAAGTCATCTTCAGCGACTGGCTCATGCCGGGGCTCGACGGCCTGGATTTCTGCCGACGCGTCCGCCAGGCATCGGTGAAGAAATACGTCTACTTCATCATCGCCACCGGCGGGCGGACGGGGGATGCCGACCACGACGCCGCCGTGCGGGCGGGCGTGGACGACTTCCTGATCAAGCCGATCAACCCGGACGACGTCTGGCGGCGGCTTTTCGTCGCCAAGCGCATCCTCGACTTCACCCGCCACATCCGGCAGATCCGGGCCCTCCTGCCCGCGTGCATGTGCTGCAAGAAAATCCGCGACGACAGCGCCTATTGGCAGGACTTCGAGGCGTACATCCAGGAGCAGCCCAACGAGGATTCCTCCGCCTACATCTGCCCCGACTGCCAGCGCGTCCAGGCCGAAGCGGCTGCCCAGCACCGGTAACGCGTCCCTGGGAAAGAAACAGAGGGCCCGCAGATTTCGCCGATGGAGAAAGATTACAAAGTCAAACTCGAGGTCTTCGAGGGGCCGCTCGACCTTCTGCTTTATTTGATCAAGCGGGACGAGATCGACATCTACGACATCCCCATCGAGCACATCACCCGCCAGTATCTCGAATACCTGGAGGCCTTCCAGGTGCTGGACCTCGACATCGCGGGCGAGTTCGTCGTCATGGCAGCCAACCTGATCTACATCAAGAGCCGCAGCCTGCTTCCCGTCCAGCCGCAGGGGGAGGAGGAGACGGAAGAAGAGGCCGATCCGCGCTGGGAACTCGTCCGGCAGCTCCTGGAATACAAGAAATTCAAGGAAGCCGCCGCCCACCTTTCCGAGCGCGAGGCGCACCAGTCGAATCTCTACCCCCGCATCGCGCCCGCCCCGGAGGTCCCGGAAGAACGCCCCCTTTCCGAAGTCAGCATCTTCGACTTGATCAACGCCTTCCAGAAAGCCCTCAAGCGGCTCCACAAAACCGAGGACCTGCGTGAAATCTTTGAGGAAAACTACACGGTGTCGGACAAAATCGAGTTCGTGCTGCGGATGACGGACTCCCGCGTGCCGCTCAAGTTCAGCGAACTCTTCGCCCACGCCGCCTCGCGCACGGAGATGGTGGTCACGTTCCTGGCCATGCTGGAACTGATCCGGCTCAAGCAGCTCGCCATCACCCAAAGCGAGCCGTTTGCGGAAATCGAAGTCACGCGGAAAGAGTGAAGACGTTTTTTTTCGCCGATTTCGCCGATGGACGCAGATTCGGGAACCGCTGAATAGCCATCTGCGGAAGATAAGCGATTTCCCCTTTGCATTTCCTGCGTGCCCTCTGTGTCCTCTGTGGTGTAATTTCGAGAACGCATGCTGCTCAAAGAAGTCATCGAGGCGCTCATTTTCGCCTCCGCCAAGCCGCTCACGACCAAGGAGATCGTGACCGCCCTGCGCGCCGCCTTGGAGGACTCGGACGACGAGCCCGTGCGCGCCATGGCCAAGCTCAAGGAGGCGGAAGTGGGGGCGTTTTTGGAACAGCTCCGGTTTGAATACGAGCAGGAGAACCGCGCCTTCCATCTCGTGGAGCAAGTGGACGGCTGGGTGCTCGTCACCAAGCCCGACTACGCCCTCTGGGTTCGCCAGCTCTACCCGGAAAGCAAGCCGACCCGCCTGAGCGGCCCGGCGCTGGAAACCCTGGCAATCATCGCCTACCGCCAGCCCGTCACCCGCGCCGACATCGAGGCCGTGCGCGGCGTCGCCGTGGACGGCGTCATGCAAAGCCTCCTGGAACGGGGCCTCGTGCGCATCGCGGGCCGGGCCGAAGTCCCCGGCAGGCCGCTCTTGTACGAAACCACGCAGGTCTTCATGCAACACTTCGGGCTGCGCTCGCTGGAGGAACTCCCCAACGTGGACGAATTGCGCCGGGTCAAGCTTCCCACCGCCACGCCTCCCGTTACGGGCGAACTTTTCCCCCCGGGAGCCGCCGCCCCCCCGCCCCAGGAATACGCGCCCGAACCCGCGCCCGCGCCGGAGGCCGAAATGTCATCCGGGTTGCCCCCGGAGGCGGAACCTGATTTAAATCAAGAGGCCGCCCCCGCCGAAGCCCCTTCCACCGACCATGCCGCTGACTCCCATCCGTAAAAAAATCGACGCCCTGGACGCGCAGCTCCTCGCCCTGCTCAACGAGCGGGCCGGCCTCGTCCACGAAATCGGCGAGATCAAACGCCAGAGCGGCGGCTCCGTCTTCGCCCCCGAGCGCGAGGAAACCCTCCTGCGCTCGCTGGCGGAGCGCAACGCGAGCCTCGGCGGGCGGCTCCCCGCCTCCGCCGTACGGGCCATTTACCGGGAGATCATGTCCGCCTCCTACGCGCTGGAGAAAGGGCTCACCATCGCCTACTTCGGCCCGGCGGGCACGTACACCCACGAGGCCGCCCGCAACAAATTCGGGGCCAGCGTGGAATACGCCCCCCAGGCCAGCATCACCGATGTCTTCTCCGCCGTCGCGCGCGGCAGCGCGGATTTTGGCGTCGTCCCCATCGAGAACTCCACCGAGGGGGCCGTCACCCACACGCTCGACGAGTTCATGGCGTCCGAGCTGAAAATCTGCGCCCAGATCCTCCTGCGCGTGGAGCAAAACCTCCTGGCCAAATGCCCGCGCGCGGAAATCCGCAAGATTTATTCCCACCCGCAGTCGCTCGGCCAATGCCGCCAATGGCTGCAAACCAATTTCCCGGCCGCCGAGATCATCGCCGCCTCCAGCAACACCCGGGCCGCCCAGCACGCGGCGGAGGAACAGGGGGCGGCGGCCATCGCCGGAAAACTCGCGGCGGAACTCTACGGGCTGAACATCCTGGAGGCGTCCATCCAGGATTGCGCCTTCAATACCACCCGCTTCCTGGTCATCGGGCCGGACTCCTGCCCCCCCACGGGCAACGACAAGACGTCCCTCATGTTCACCGTCCGGGACGAGAGCGGCGCCCTCTTCGCCGCGCTGGAACCGTTCCAGCGCCTGGGCATCTCGATGAGCAAAATCGAAAGCCGCCCTTCCAAGCGCAAAGCCTGGGAGTATTACTTCTTCGTGGACATCGAAGGCCACGCCGAAGACCCCCGGGTGGTCGAAGCACTGGCCGAATTGGAAAAACGCTGCACGCAGGTGAAGATTCTGGGCAGCTACCCGAAGACGGCGTAGCGTCGATTCCTTGCCGTTTTTAAGATTTACTGTTGGGCGCAAACCGGGTTTGCTTCCCCTTTCCCAAGAGAAAAAACCATCATGGATCTTCTTTCCAATCTCCGCGCCCTGCTCCATCTCAAACCAAGGGAACTGATCGTTCCCGGCGACATCCCGGCCACCCTCGCCAACTGCGGGGGGAGCGTCGCGGCGGCCGAGCAGTTTCCCGGCGTGATGGATTTCTTCGCACGCGAGCTGATGCGCCTTTACCCGGACCAGCTCGATGAAGGGAAAGCGGATTGCATGGTCGCCGCCGCGTGTCCCGAAGCGATGGCCCTCACGTTCCACCTGGCCTACCTTTCCGGCTCTCGTTTCGCCTCCATCCAGGTGCTCGACGGCGTGCCGAAGATGACCCGCCACCACCTTGTGCCGAAAGAGAAGGTCGTGCTCGTGATCGACGAGTGCCGCAACTTCATCCGGCTCAACGAAGCCATGGCCGCGCTGACCATGCACAAGGTGCAGGTCACCGCCGTCGCCTGCGTGGTCAATTCCACCGGCCGCCACGAATTTTCGTTCCTGGAGCGGGTGCCGATCCTTTCGCTTTACCACGGCGCGGCACCCACGGCCCGACCCGTGCATTAGTTAGGGCGCGATGCCGCGTTTGCCCGGCAGCCGTTTTTCTCGTTTCAAAATGTCTGCCAAGCGTTTCCTGCCGGATGCCGCCTGGATCTTTGCGCTGGCCCTGGCCGTGCGCATGGTGGTCTTGAGCCAGTTCGGGCACTCCGCCTATTTTTCCCCCACCTCGGGGGATATGCAGTTTTACGCCGACTGGGGCCGGCGGATCGCGGCGGGCCAGGGAGCCGAACCCCACGCTTTCTACGGGCTGCCGGGCTACCCGTTCCTGCTCGGGGGCATTTTCAGGCTCGCCGGGTTTTCCCCCTATACCGTCGCTTTCCTGCAAACGCTCTCGGAGGCGGCAATTGCGGCGATGCTTTACCAAATCGCGGCGTGGGCTTTTCCCGGTCCCCGCGCCCGCGTCACCGGCGCGCTGGCCGCGCTCGGCTGGACGCTCTTTCAGCCCGCGCAGGCGTTTTCCGTGATCGTCATGCCGACGACCTGGGCCGTCCTGACGTTCTGGGGCGTGTTTGCCTGGAGCGTCCGCACGGGGAGCCGTTCGCTCTGGCGGCCCTGGGCGGTGCTGGGCGTGCTCACCGGCCTCGCGGCGACGCTGGTCGCCACCGCGCTGCTCGTGCTGCCGGTGCCCCTGGCGGCGGCCGTGCGCAATCTGCGCAGGCCGGGTGCGGTGCTCGCCGCCGTGGCGTGCCTGCTCGGGGGGGTGGCGGCAGGAACCGCGCCCTGCTGGTTCCACAACGTTTTCCTTGCCCGGGAGCCGGTCTTCCTTTCGGCCCACAGCGGCGTGAACTTCTGGATCGGCAATCATCCCGGAGCCACCGGCTACCCCTCCATGCCGCCGGGATTGCGGGCCTCGCAGGGGGATTTGCTCAAGGATTCCATCCGCGTCGCCGAGGCCGAGGCGGGGCGGCCGCTCAGCCGGGGGGAAGTCTCCCGGTTTTGGTCGGCCAAGGCTCACGCCTATATCCGCGAGCACCCGGGTCCCTGGCTGGCCTTGATGGCCACAAAGATGCGGAACTTCTGGAATGCGACCCAATACGACGATTTGAGCGTCATCACCCCGATGTGGGAGGAGGGCGTCCTCACTCCGGGCCTGCGGTTTGGGGCCGCTGCGTTGCTGGCGATTCCCGGCATTGCGCTTGCCTGGAGGCGTTTTCCGCGTTCGCGCTGGATTGTGGGGGGGGTGGCGCTTTCCATGGCGGCGATCCTGCCCGTGTTTGTCACCGAGCGTTACCGGCTGGCCGCCGTACCGGGCCTGCTCCTGCTGGGAGCGGCGGGATTGACGGAACTGGGATTCGCGCTGGCGGCGCGTCACTGGCGGACGGCGGCCCTGTGGCTTGGTGCGACGGCGGTTGGCGCTTGCGGCGTCTATTGGCCGGTGGAGGAGCCGGTGCTGCGCTGGCTGGACACCTACAACAGCGGCCTCAAGGCCCTCCAAAGCGGCGACCTTCCCGCCGCCCGCGCCAAACTGGAGCGCGCCCTTGCCCTCGCGCCCGGCAATGCGGAGGTCCTGACCGCGATGGGCACTTACTGGCTGCGCTCGAACGATTTCGAGCAGGCCAAACATTTTTACAAGCGCGCCCTGGAAGCCAACCCCGCCACCGTCGGCGCGTTGAACAACCTGGCTATCCTGGCGATGACCGAAGGCCGCTGGGACGCGGCGCAAAACCTCCTGGATATGGCGCTTCGGATCGAGCCCGGCGACGCCGGGATGCGCGTGCTTAGAGAGCGTTGCGCCAACGAACTGGCTCGACGGGCTCCTCCCTCCGGGCCTATCAATCCTTCCATTCCATGAATTCCGCCTCCCGCATCGCCTGGATTGCCGCCACCGTGTTTGTTTTTGCCCTTGGGATCACCTTACGAAGTGTTCCCTACACCGCGTTCCACGGCATCGGCTTTGACGAAGGCCTCTACCGCGTCTACACCACCCAGCTTTTGGAGCGGGGGCTCACGGGCTACCCCTCCATCATCCACGACTACGTCGAGTACCAGAAGACCCTGCCCAACCTGATCCTCCCGCCCGTCCGGTTCCTCTTCATCGGGACATCCGCCCTCTGGAGCCATCTCTTTGGAGTGGAGGCGATGCGCGGCCTCGACCAGGTTGCCTCCTGCTTTTCCATCCTCACCCTTGCCCTCACCTTCGTCTTCATGGGGCGGATGGCCGGGCGCGGCACGGCGTTGGCCGTCACGGCCCTCATGGCCTGCGCCCCCACGCAGATCCACATGAGCCAGCACGCCCTGGTGGACGGTTTTTTCACCTTCTGGGCCTTGCTCGCCCTCTGGCTCTTGTGGGAGAACCTGCAACGCCCGCGCAAGCCCGCGCTCCTCGCGGCGTATGGCATCAGCCTGGCGCTACTGGTGTTGACCAAGGAGAACGCCGCCTTTGTTTACGTGGCCATCCTGGCGATTTTGGCCGCCAACCGCTGGCTGCGTTTCGGGACAGTCAGCGTGCCGCTGCTCGCTGCCACCCTGCTCGGGCCCGCCGTGGGCGTGCTGGGGCTGGTTGCCCTGGCGGGGGGCGTGGGGAACCTCGTCGGCTGCTACCAGCTTTCCGTCTCCAAAAACCTGACCCTTGAATTCGCCATCCGCACCGGAGACGGCCCGTGGCACCGTTACCTGGTGGATCTCCTCCTGGTCAGCCCCTTCGTGCTGATCCTGGCGCTGGGCGCGCTCTTCCAGCTCGACCGGGAACGGCACCGGCCCCAGATCTACCTGGCGCTCTTCGTCGCGGCGAGCTACCTCGTCATGTGCAACATCCCCTACGGCATGAACCTGCGCTATGCCAATATGTGGGACGCCCCGTTGCGGCTGCTCGCCTTCACCCAGCTTGGGCTCCTGGCCGACCGTTTTGGGCTGCGCCGCCGCCGCAATCTCTGGCTCGCGGCCGCCGTCACCGCCCTCTGCCTCTACGACCTGCGGCAGTACCGGATTCTCGCCATCGATTACAACTGCTTTTACGAACTCGTCCCGGAAGTGCTCCTGCGCGCCCTGCACATCCTGAAGTGACGCGCCGTAAGTCTCCGGCCCGGCTGATGGAGCGAGCCCGGATCGTCCTGCTGGCAGCGGCGGGCCAGGAGAACCTTCAAATTGGCGAGAGCGCTACGCCGCGCCGAAGATGCAGCACGACGCGGAGACTCTCCCTGTCTTTTTTCTATCCAGCCCGGTCCACCGCCGCGCGCATGGCGGCGAAGCGGGATTTGGCTGCCGGGGCTTCCACGGGCGTGTTCATGAGCTTTTTCAGGTCGATGCGCTCGATCAGGTTCGGGTCGAGCTCTTTGATGAAACTGCTCGGCGTGCACGGGACGGTCCCGCCGTAGCGGTACCGGCTGTAACAATACGTCATCGTGAGGGTTTGCTGCGCCCGGGTGATGCCGACGTAAAGCAGGCGGCGCTCTTCGTCGAGCGTTCCTTCCACCTTGGAGCGGTCGTGGGGGAGGATCCCTTCCTCCAGGCCGACCAGGTAGCAGTGCGGGAATTCCAGCCCCTTGCTGGCGTGGAGCGTGATGAGCATGACGCCGCCGCCCTGCTCCTTCTCCTTGTCGTCCTCTTCCTTGTCCTGGCGTAGCGCCATGGCGTCGAGGTAGCCGCGCAGGTCGCCTTTGGAGGTTTGCAGAAAACGGTCGAAACCTTCGATCACCTCACGCACACCGCTCTCCCGCTTGAGGGCTTCGTCGGGCGTTTTGCAGGAACGGCGAAGATCTTCGTAGTAGCGGGATTCGTCCACGATCTTCCGCAGGATCGCGGCCTGGTCCACCAGAGGCTCGTTGAGCTTTGTCTCCCAGGCGTCAATCTGCGCTACAAACTCGTCGATGGCCGCGCCAGCCCGCGCTGGGATGTTGCGGCGCAGTTCCGGGAGCTGGAGCCCCTGGAAGAGGCTGCACTTGTGCCGGATGCTCAGTTCCAGGGCGCGCTCGACGGTCGCCTCGCTGATGCCGCGCGGGGGCGTGTTGATGATCCGCAGCAGGCTCACGTCGTCGTCGGCATTGAGCGTGCAGGCGAAGTAGGCGAGCACGTCCTTCACCTCGCGCCGGTCAAAGAAGCTCTTGCCCCCGACGATTTTATAGGGAATGCCCCGTTCGCGGAACGCCTCTTCCAGCAGCCGCGATTGGGCGTTCATGCGGAAGAGAACGGCGAAGCTCTCGAAGGGGAGCGTTTCGGCCGCCTTGCGCTGGGCGATCTCATTGGCGATGAACTCGGCTTCTTCCCGGTCGTTGGGCGCTTGCACGAGCCGGATTTTGTCGCCGCCGCCCTTGCCGCTCCAGAGTGATTTGGGCCGGCGGCGCGGGTTGTTTTTGATGAGCGCGTTGGCGGTGTTGAGGATCGCGTTGGTGCTCCGGTAGTTCTGCTCCAGCTTGACGACGGTGGGGTTCGGGAAATGCTGCTCGAACTCCAGGATGTTGGAGACTTCCGCGCCGCGCCAGCCGTAGATGGACTGGTCGTCGTCGCCCACGACGGCCACGTTGGGGGGAGTCCCGTCGTCGCGCTTGGCCAGGTAGCCGACCAGTTCGAGCTGGAGCCGGTTCGTGTCCTGGAACTCGTCCACCATGATATAGCGGTAACGCCGCTGCCAGCGTTCGCGCACGTCGGCGTGCTCCCCCAGCAGCTTGACGGTGAGCAGGAGGAGGTCGTCGAAATCGACCGCGTTGAGCTGCTTGAGGTTTGCCTGGTAGCGGGCGAAGACCGCGCCGATCAGCGTTTTTTCGTCCTTGGGGGCATTCCACCCGTTGTTCTTGGCTTTGCTGATGAGCGCCTTGGCGACGTTCGGCTCCAGTTTCTCGCCGATGGCGCTCGTTTTGGTGATGAGTTTTTTGATGAGGCCCGTCTGGTCCCCCTCGTCGTAGATCGTGAAATTCTTTTTGTAGCCGAGCTTCTCGATATCGGTGCGCAGGATGCGGACGCAGAGGGCGTGGAAGGTGGACATCGTCACTTTGGAGGCCACCTCCTTTGCCACCATCCCGGCCAGGCGCTCGCGCATTTCGTTGGCGGCCTTGTTGGTGAACGTCACGGCGAGGATCGAATTCGGATCGATCTTCTGCGCCAGCATGTAGGCGATCCGCACCGTGATGACGCGCGTCTTGCCCGTGCCCGCCCCGGCGAGGATGAGAAGCGGCCCTTCCAGAGTGGTGGCGGCGTGGCGCTGGGGATCGTTGAGGTCGAAAAGGCGGAAGGACATGGGACGGGGTTCGAGGGCCGGAAACTCTAGCAGCGTGTTGAAAATGAACAAAGGCCATTTTTTCAACAGGCGGCTAGTGGGGTGAAAGATAAATCCGCTAAATAAGTCCGAGACAATTTTTCGATTTTTCAAGGCGCGAATGAGGGCGGTATCTGAAGATACCGACCGATTGAGCAACGCCGAAAAATTGAAAAAGGGGCCGGAATTATGACGCGAATTTATCACTCACCACACTAGGATAACTGAGCGGGGCTCGCCTCCCCTGCCTGATCCAAGATGCGTTGTTTGCGGGCTTTGAGTTGCCCCTTTATCTTTGAGAGGATGGGGGCGCTCATATAAAAATAGATAAAAGCCGAAGCGCAGAATGTTGTGGCAAATGGTATGATTGCCTTTACTAAATAGTTAGAAAGGTCCCCGTGCGATTTTCCCACGATGTCCGCAAGAAACTGAGCCGGCGGCATGTGAAAGAGGAACCATTCGTACGAAATCAGGCCAATGAATCCAAGGACAGGCCAAGACAGAATCCGATTTAACACGTTCTGCTGAGGGGTGAACACTACGAATAAGAGGCAAAAGGTGGAAAGCTCCGGCAAAAATCGGAGCATTTCAAATGTTGGAATGGTATTTCCATAGCGCACGCCAAATTTCCATTCCAGAAATGCGTACAGGCAATACGTTGCCAGCATCAGAAAGACCCCCGAGGCTGCAACCGCCGCCGCAATCCTGGTGATAGAGGGATGATTGCGGAAGCGGATCTGAATAATGGAAAACAATATGCCCAGCGCGAAATTATCCAGGGCCCTTGGGAACAAATTCTCGTAAACAAGCCGTATCTCCAGTGAAGCGTAGAAGGGGAAATGCGAGAAAAAGCGAACGACGGGTGGAATAAGGAGAAAGACAAAGAACGTCAGCCAATCCGGATATCGGGAAACGCGCTTCAAGCCAAAAAAAAGCAAGGGCAGGACGACATAAAAATGCATTTCGATCATCAAGGACCAATAAACTCCGTTGATGTCCGCCCATCCGCGTTGGAAATGTGCCCATGTAGTCGCATACGCAAAAACGGATGCCACGAGATTGCCGGGGTGTTTCCAAAAAAACAGAAGGCCAGCAAAGACGATCAACGACAAGATATAGGGGGGCGCGATCTTCCCAAATCTTCGGGCCGCATAAGAAAGCACATCAAACTGATCGGGATTTTTGAAAACCGTGTAGGAAATCAAATATCCGCTCAATACAAAGAAGACAGGCACCCCCATCCAGCCGCCATTCACAAAGCTGCCAATTATTTTTTGAACAGGGGAATGCTGGTTGAAATAAAAGGAGTGAAATATTACAACGCTTAGAACCGCGAAGGCGCGCAAACCGTCAAGGCAAGGGAAGAAATCCCCGGAAGCGGGTTGATGTGCCGATGTAATATCAGAATTCACTCTGCGATCTAATGAATTTCTCTGAGCAGGGGCAACCCCAAAATATGGCGCCCGTGACCGGCATTGTGCCCCATCGGGCTGCGGGATACCCCCTCCCTGTGCTCAAGCACTTGGGGACGAGGTAAAAATGGGGATAAAGGGGGCGCTCCCCGGTTTCCCAGAGAGCGCCCGTAATGCGGAGGGCTGTAAGCCGAATTTTGTCGGCCGGTGCTGCCACCGGCCGGATGACCATTTATCTCACGCCGCTTGTTAAAGGCGGCGAGCCGGCCTTGCGGCCGGTGCGACGATTACCCGGGAGACAACGGGCAGGCGGCCCAACTCCCTGTTCTGTCTTGCACCACATGGGGTTTTTCGTGCCCCGGAGCTTGCGCCCCGGGCGGTGAGCTCTTGCCTCGCCTTTTCACCCTTACCGGAGTCGCCCCCGGCGGTTTGTTTTCTGTGACACTGTCCGTGACCGCCGATTTTCACCGGCGGCCCCCGCATGTTGTATGCGGCATGTTGCCTTGCGGTGTTCGGACTTTCCTCTGGACTAAGTTGCCCCGCCAGCGGTCATCCGCCCTCCACGCTGGGGAAGATACCGCACCCCCGGCCAAGGGCAATAGAAATGCGGCCCTTCCCGCTTCTTGCGCATTGCCGGGAAACCTGTAAGCATTGCAAGCAAGTGAAAGTCCCGTTCAGCCTGTTTCTCGCCCTCCGCTACCTCAAACCGAAGCGCACGTTTGTGAGTGTCATCACGCTCATTTCCATCCTCGGGGTGACGCTTGGGATCACGGTGCTCATCCTGGTGATCTCGGTGATGACCGGCTTCGAGCGCGAACTGCGCAGCAAGGTGCTCGGGTTCGAGCCGCATATTCTCGTCCAGAACAACGCCGACGCCCTGGAAGACTGGCAGCCGCTGCTCAAGAAGATCCGCGGCACGTCGGGCGTGGTGGCGGCCTCCCCGTTTGTCCAGGGGCCGGTGATTGCCGAGTTCGGCAACCAGCGGATGACGCCGGTGGTGCGGGGCATCGACCCCGTGCAGGAAAAGGAGGTCCTCGACATTGCCCAGTTTGTGCAAAAAGGGGGCAGCTTCGATCTCTCCGGCGACAAGACGGTGATCGGCGCGGACCTCGCGCTCACCCTCGGCGTCATGGTGGGGGATAAGATCACCGTTTACTCGCCCGGCAACCTCCGGCCCGTGCTGGACGCCATCAAGAAGGCCGAAAAGGATCCCAAGGCGCTCGAAAAGGTCAAGGAACTGGTGCTGCCGCGCGACCTGACCGTCACCGGGATTTTCAAGAGCGGGCGCTATGCCTACGACTCCAGCTTTCTCCTCGTGCCCCTCTACGTCGGCCAGGAGCTTTACGGCATGAGCGACAGCGACGCGGTCACCGGCATTTCCGTGAAGACGGGCGATGCCAGCCGCGCGGGCGAGGTCAAGACGGCGCTCCGGCCCGTCCTCCCCTTGGGTGTCACGGCGGCGACGTGGGAGGAACTCAACAAGACGTTCTTTGACGCCGTGGCCATGGAGCGCAACGTCATGTTCTTCCTGCTCCTCTTCATCGTCGTGGTGGCGGCCTTCGGCATCACCAACACGCTGATTACCGTGACGGTCCAGAAGACGCGGGAAATCGGCATCATGAAAGCCATCGGGGCGACGACCTCGCAGATCGTCTGGGTTTTCCTGGGGCAGGGGATGGTGGTCGGGTTTTTCGGCAACCTGACCGGCGTCGCCCTCGGCATGACGCTCATCAAATACCGCAACGAGTTCAAGGACTGGCTGGCCCAGACGCTCCACGTGCAGGTTTTCCCGGCCGATGTCTACCAGTTCTCCAAAATCCCCGCCGAAGTGGTGCCGCACGACGTTGCCGTCATCTGCCTGAGCGCCTTTGTCATCTGCTCGCTGGCGGCGCTCATCCCCGCCTACTTCGCCGCCCGGCTCGATCCGGTCAAGGCGCTGCGACAGGAATAGGGGAAAAGAGAATAGACTCTAGTGTCCCGTTAGGTAAGTTCTTTCAAATATCCAAAGGGCTGCTATTAAGGAT
>JBAWXX010000057.1:0-16550 GCA_037143855.1 Verrucomicrobiota bacterium
ACAGCGACTCTCGCCGCCGAAGAGCATAC
The DNA here is from genome assembly GCA_037143855.1 of Verrucomicrobiota bacterium. GTDB lineage: Bacteria > Verrucomicrobiota > Verrucomicrobiia > Chthoniobacterales > Chthoniobacteraceae > UBA695. Next base: position 30 of record JBAWXX010000057.1, read on the forward strand.
GACAAAATAAACCGAAACCGCTCTATCCCTCAAACCCCAGCAGCAAGCGCTGCCAGGGGAGGAGTTTCTCCAGCGTCGCGTCGGTATCGGCGGCGAGCGTTTCGAGCATGCTTTTGGGGGCGATGAGGGAGGGGTCGATGCGGTGGATGGTGGCGGCGTGGTCGCGGCGCTTTTTGAAGTCGGCAAAGCGCCGCTCCATTTCCGGCGTGGGCCGGGCGCGCTGGGTGCGAATCTGCCGGGGCCACTCGCTCTCGGGCAGGGCCAGTGCCCGCTCGGCGGCGTCAAAAAACCGGCGGCGGCGGCTGCCGGAAAGGTGGGGCATCGGCACGGGATCGCCCGAGGCGAACCGCTTGGCGGCGTCGATGAGAAGATCGTTGCGGGCGATGTGGAAGGCCGGGCGATCCACGGTCCGGGCCTCCTCGTCGCGCCATTTCCAAAGTTCCCGCAACAAGGCGGAGGCCCGCCCGCGCAGTTCGCCGCTGCCGGTGATGCGCCAGAGAGTGTCCACTTCGCGCTCGCGCACGATGCGGGTGGCTTCGATGGCTTTTTCGCACGATTGCCGGAACCATTCCAGCCGCCCGAGCTGGCAGAGCCGTTCTTCCAGCTTGGCGGCCAGGGCTTCCAGGTGGCGGGTGTCGTTGCGGGCGTATTCCTCCATCTGCGGGGAGAGGGGCCGCCGGGCCCAGTTGGCTTTTTGGGAGCCTTTGGCCAGGACGATGCCGAAGTGGGTGTGCAACAAGGCGGCCAGGCTGAACTCGGTGGAACCGGTGAGCCGCGCGGCGATCATGGTGTCAAAGACGCCGCCGCTCTTGGTCATTCCAACGCGCCGCAGGAGCCGCAGGTCGTAGTCGAGCCCCTGGATGATGATCTCATGCCGGCCAAGTTCCTCAAAAAGCGGGTCCAGCGGAAACCCGGCGAGCGGGTCGATCAAGACGTCGTGGCCGGGGATGCTGATCTGGATCAAGCAGAGTTTCTCGAAGTAGCAGTGGAGGCTGTCGGCTTCGGTGTCGAGCCCAATGCGCCCCGCGCGTTGCAGCGGTTCCAGGAATTCGGCGAGGGCTTCGGACGAGACGATCACGGTTGAAAAAAGGCGACGCGGCTAGACGGCGCGGATGCCCCGCAGAAGCAGCTCGGCGTTGGTTTTGGTGGCTTTGAGTTGTTGCACGAGGATTTCCATGGCCTCCATGGGCGGAAGCTGGGCAAGCTGTTTGCGTAGGAGGCTGATGCGGGCGAACTCCTCGGGGTGGTAGAGGAGGTCCTCGCGCCGGGTGCCGGAGTTGAGGATATGGATGGCCGGGAAGATGCGCTTTTCGACCAGTTCGCGGGCGAGGTGCAACTCCATGTTGCCGGTGCCCTTGAACTCTTCGAAGATGACTTCGTCCATGCGGCTGTTGGTATCCACCAGCGCGGTGGCGATGATGGTGAGGCTGCCGCCTTCCTCGACGTTGCGGGCCGCGCCGAAGAATTTCTTCGGCTTGGTGAGGGCCTTGGCATCGACGCCGCCGGACATGATGCGCCCTTTGCCGGGCATGAGGTTGTTGTAACCGCGCGCGAGGCGCGTGATGCTGTCGAGCATGACGACGACGTGCCTTTTCAGCTCCACCAGGCGCTTGGCCCGGTCGAGAACGAGCTCGGCAACCTGCACATGGCGCGGCGCGCTTTCGTCAAAGGTGGAGGAATAGATGTCGGCATCGACCTCGCGCTTGAGGTCGGTGACTTCCTCCGGGCGCTCGTCCACCAGCAGGAGGATGACCTGCGTCTCGGGGGAGCTGGCCCGGATGGCTTTGGCGATGTCTTTCATGATCATCGTCTTGCCGCCGCGCGGCGGAGCGACGATCAGGGCCCGCTGGCCCCGGCCCAGCGGGGTAATCAAATCGACGGCCCGGCCGGTGAGCGACCGGGTGACGTTGTTTTCCAAAACGATCCGCTGGTTGGGGAAAAGGGCGGTCAGGTTATCGAACGGCTTGGGTTCCACCCAGCGGTCCACCGGGATGCCTTCGATGGCGAGCACCTGTTCGACGGTCAGCCAGCGCTCCTTGCCCTGCGGGGGCCGGATGCGGGCGGAAACCAGGTGCCCCTGCTGGAGGCCAAACCGCTGGACGATGCCGCGCGGCACGGCGACGTCCTCGGGAAACGGCTTGAAGCTGAAGCGGGGCCAGCGCAGGAACGCCTGGTGGTCTGGGGTGATTTCGAGGACGCCCTCGGCCTCCAGTTCCCCGCCCCGGTTGGCGTGGAATTTCAACAAATCGAGAATGAGATGGTGCCGCGAACGGTCCGGGTTGACACGCATCCGCAACGTATCCGCACGCTCGATGAGCGCGGCATGCGTCATCGCGTGCAACTCGTCCATATGAAGGCGCCCGGGCCGCTGAATCGGCTCCGCAAGCGGTGCTGCGGCGCCCATTCCCGGCGTTAGTGGGGCAGGTTGTTCATCCATAGTGTAAGGTATCCTGCAAAAAGTTCGGCCTGTTCTTCCAAACGCGCCTCGGGGGCGTCGTTCCAGATCACATAATCGGCTCGCGCGGCCTTGGAAGCAAGGCTCGTTTGCGAGGCGATGATCTTCCCTGCCATCTCCGGCGAAAGACCGCGCCGGGCAACGATCCGCTCGCGCTGGGTTTCCTCCCGGCAAGCCACGACGACCACGGCATCGCACGCGCTCTCGGCTCCCGTTTCATACAGCAGCGGGATATCCAGGAGGAGCCAGTTCCCGGCACGGCGCGCGGCTTCCGCCTGGGCAGCCCACCGGGCCCGGATGGCCGGGTGCAGGATCGCCTCCAAGGCCTTCCGCCCCTCGGCGTCGCGGAACACCCTTTCGCGCAGCCAGTCCCGATCAATCGTCCCCTCCGGGGTCAGCACGGCGGCGCCAAATTGCTGGACGATGGCGCGTTGAACCTGGGCGTCCTGCGCGGCCAAATCCCGCGCCACGGCGTCGGCGTCAAACACCGGCACGGAGGCCCCGGTGTTTTTCGCGCGCAGCCACCGGGAGAGCCGGCTGGTGAAGCTCGACTTTCCCGACGCAATTCCTCCTGTGATCCCGATGATGGGCACGAATCACCTTGGGTTCCCCGTGAACCCGTCACGGGCTATTTCATGGGCAAGGGCGCGAGGAGCGGGGCCGTATCGACCGCCGCACCGGCGGCGGTCGGAATGCCGGTATCGGAAGTCTCTTCCTTCTCATCGTCGCTCACGTTGATCGGGTCGCCAGCGGGGTTGATCAAGCGGGCGGTCACGAAGATGACAAGGTTCCGTTTCGTGTGCTGATCAACGGAGGAGCGGAAGAGCCGCCCAACGAGCGGGACATCGCCCAGGAAGGGGACTTTGTCCTCGACCTTCTGCACGTCTTCGCGCATCAACCCGCCGAGCATGACGGTCTGGCCGTCCCAAATGCTGACGCTGGTGCGCACCTTGCGGGTGCTGAAGATCGGCTGGTTGATGACGTTGGGGGTCAACAGGACGGTAGATGCCGAAAAATCAAAGAAACTAATGCCCATGCCGTAAATCGGGCTGCCATAGTTGATGAATCCTTCAAATTCAACAACCTGCGGCTCCAACTGGAGGTCAATGGTCGAGCCATCGGCTCCGACCGTGGGCTGCACGTGGAGGACAACGCCGACCTGCTTGACATCGAAGGCCGTCGGCGTGGTCGGAGTGACCGTGATCATCAGCGAACTGCCGCTGGTGGGCACTTGGGGCGGGTTGTACTCGGTCGGATATTTGAATTCGCGGACAATTGAAATATCGGCTTCCTGGCCGCTCTTGCAGGTGACGCGGGGCGAGGAGAGGAGATCGACGCCCTTCTTTTGGTTCAAGGCCCGCAACACGACCTGGAATTGGGGATCGGTATAAAAGCCTGAGACAGAGAAGACGCCCGGCGTCGGCCCGGTACTGTTGTTGCTCGGGTAAAGCAAGGCATCAATCGCGTTGGAACTGATGGCGTTGCCGCCGGAACGGTTGTTGTTGGTCATCCCGTTGGTGCCTGTGCCGAAGGTGCCGCCACTGCCAAATACGCGATCGCTGCCGGGAATGTTGAACTCGCCCAGGGTCCAGTCAAAGCTGAACTCTTTCATGTTCGTCTGGTTGATTTCCACAAACTTGGCCTCGATATCCACCTGGGAGGGAACGGCCCCGTTCAACGCTTCCACGAGGGTGTCGATCAGGTCGATCTGTTCCTGGGTGTTTTTGACAATCAGGCGGCTGCTGGTGGGGATGAAGTTGGCGGCGGCTCCCGGAGGGAACTGGACGCCAAGATTGGCGAAGTAATCTTTGGCGGAAACGCGTTGGGCAAGGGGGGTGCTGTTTATGGCCCCGGGGGCGGCAGTGGGAGCTGCCGGAGTGGCGGCGGCGGTGCCGCCCCCATTGGAGGACGAGGTGAACGTCCCCGGCGGCACTTTGTATTCCTTGGTAATCAGCGTTTCGACCACCACCGTCTGCGGCACAACCGCCACGGCATAGGGATCGATTTTCACTTTCAGACCGGCCAGCGTGGTGATGTAGCGGAGGGCTTCCGCCAGCGGCACATTGTTGAGGGAAAGCGTGATGCGGGCGTCGGAGGGATTGATGGCCGGGGCGGCGGGAGCAGGCGAGCCAGCCGGAGCAGGCGTTGCGGCGGCTCCGGCGTCCAGCCCGGGAATCGCAGGCGCATTCGGATCGGCAGGGGCCCCGGCGGGGGGAGCGCCGGCGGCGGCTCCGGCCGGGTTATCCAACTGCAAGACGATGTTGACGCCACGGCGGGCCGGGTCGGGCTCGCGGACGTCGAGCTCGCGGGATCTCACTATGAGGTGGTTGATGGCTTCCCGCACCGTTGAATCCTTGAACTCCACCTTCGGGAAGATGATGGAGTTGAGTTTGCTCTGGATCGCGGCGGTGCTGCTGGAGGGCTGCGTGGAGGCAATGACCTTGGAGTTGTTGGCGCTATACTTCGGAATGGGCACCTGCCAGGCATCCGTCAATTTCCAGAGGGCGTGCGTCCGCGTCTGTTCGTAGGCGGTATCGGCGTATTCGGTGCGGGCGTGGTCGACTTTCATCAGCCCCTCGCGGGCGGCTTTGTTGGTCGGATCCACGGAAAGGATCTGGTTGTAGCGCATTTCGGCCTTGGCATACTGGCCGGATGCGTAGAAGCCCTCGGCGTCAACAAACCAGGCTTTGACCTGCTCCACCTTCGCATGGAACTTCGGCGTGATGGTTTTGTTGTAGTAACCGGGCTCTTCCAGATGCGCGAGAAGGGTGTGGGCGGGACCGTATTGCGGGTCATAATTCGCGTCGAGCACGGCCTTCGCGGTGGCTTCAGCCTCGGCGAAGTTGCCTTCGGCGATTTGTTGCTCGGCCAGTTTCACGCTGGCGATGCAGTAGCGCTCCACGGCTGCGGAGCGCAGCTTGTGCGTCACGGGGCTTTCAGGGAGGAGGTCGGCGGCAAATTTGTATTTCTGGACGGCTGTTTCGTAATCCTTGGCCTCCATGGCCTTGTCGCCTTCCGCAATGGCCTGCTGAGCCCGGCTAACCTGGTCGTTGCGGCGCGTGATTTCCCGTTCGGCAATGCCTTGCACGGAAGAGGGAACCCCCGTGGAAGGAACCACGCCGGCATAGGCCGGAGCGGCGGCAAGGGCGATTACCAAACAGAATTTGAACAGTGGGGGCTTAATCATATACAGGCTATCTTGGGAAGGGCGAAACCGATGGAAAGCGGGCTGCGGGACTTTTTAAGAAGGGCGATCAGGCAGGATGGGGGATTGTTTTATAAAGCCAAGGGCACCGGGCAGTCAGAAAAACGGCGGGAAGATGGAGCGCGGCGCGCAAGGAACTTCCCAAACCGTATTGAAAAAACGGTTTGTTTCACTCCAGGCGGGGAACTTTGATCTGGTCGCCAGTTTTGGCATTCAAAATTACCGCTTCATTCTCCCGGATGTCAATCAGTTTATACTCGATGGTGGGTTCGGGTTTGAGGACAAATTTTTGGTCTTTCTTGACGGAAAACTCACTGCGATCCCACAGGAATGCGAAGCGGGCATACTGATCGGGGGAATCGACTTCGGTTCGGACGATCAGCCTGACTTGGGAGCCAGTTTCCACATGCTCCACCGTCAACTCGGAGACATCGGTATCCCCCCCGGTCTTCGGGTTGGCGACCGCTTTTTTCTCGAATTTCACGACCTTGTATTTGGTCCCGGCAATGACTTCTTCCAGCTTGACGAACTGGGTGGGCTGACGGACATCCACGGTATTGATCTGGAAGCTGCCGTCATCTTCGTAAGCCTCGAACTTGAGGCGGAAGGGGACCCGGATGAAGCGCTTGAGCCGCAACTTGGTCAGGTAGGGAGGATGGGAGGCGGGGTCCTGGGGGTCGGTTTTTCCCACGAATTCGTCCAAATTGGTGAAGCCGTCTTTGTCGGGGTCCTGTTCGAGAACGTCGGCATCGAGGAGTTGGTCTCCGAGCCCGTGGTCAAGGAACCAATGGTTGGGAATGGGCGGGTGCAGGGGGGGGCTGCTCGGTTCAAAGGGATCGATCAAAGTGTCCTGCCCGAGGGCGGCGTCGTGCTTGGCAACGTATTTGCGGGAAACAAAGAGGGAACCCGGGTGGGCGCCCCATGCCATGGGTTTGGCGATCGACTCCTCGGCTTTTTCAAGGGCTTCGGTTTCCAGGATGGTCACATTTTGGCCATGCGGCACGTGAGCGAGGATGGGGGCAAACCGTTCGGAAAACCCTCGGGCCAGGCAGATCAGATAAGCGGAGGAGCCCAACAACGCAACGGCCAGGAGGAGGAGCGCAAACCGATCGTAGTTCTTCTTGATCCAGTCCATATCTATTTCGGCAAATTGCTGGCGAATACGACGGAGTCGAACCGCAGGGTCACGTTTAATTTTTCCGCCCCGAGAACATATTTCAGCTTTTCCGGCTTGGGCGTGGCCCCGGCGGCGACTGCGGCAGCGGCGGCTTTATCGGCGGAATCGATCTTCTTGGGGGCTTTATCCGCCTGGTTTTTGATCGACAGGGGCTGAAGGATGAAAAATTGCTTGTTGGTCCCGGAGAGGTCGTTCATGGCTCCCTGAAGGGCTTTCTGCTCGGCGACAAACTGGATCTCAAACGGGAATTTGGTGAGCAACGCGGGCTTGGCGGCGGCCGGCTTGCCCTTGGGCGTGGGAGCGGCGGCGGGCATCTTGGAGGCGTCGAGTTCCTCGGGGAGGAGGGTCCGGGTGATTTTATCGATGGAGGTGACTTTCCGCTCGATCAAGGTGTCGACCGCGAGTTCCACGCACTTCAACTGGCGGCCGAGCGCGGATGCCGCTTCCGGTTTCGGTGTGGCTGTCCGGTATTCGGCAAAGCCGAGGTAGAGTTTGTCGGAGAACGCGACGCCGTTGTTGGTGGCTTTGTCCGTCAGTTTTTTGACGGTGGCGGTGAGCTGGTCCTGGAATTGCTCGGGCGTCAGCGGCTCCAGCGGAAAGGCCAGGGGGACGAGCTGCTGGTGCAGGGTCACGGCGGACTCGGCGGCGACTTTTTTCTGGGCTTCCAGGATTTTCAGGTTCGACGCCTCGGGATAAAGCGGGAGGCCTTGGAGCCGTTGCAATTCGGCGACTTGCTCTTGATAACGGGCGTTGGCCGCGTCGGCGGCGCTGGAAGCCTGGAAGAGCATCCATCCCAAGCCGACAAAACCAAGCAGGAGGGCGGCTCCCACACCGATGAGAAATTTGTTCTGACCCAGGTTCATGGTGCAAAGGGTTTCTTGAGGTCAAGGCGAATGGTGTAAGCGGCAGCCCAGTCATCCGGCGGCACGGTGGTGCTCCGGTCTTTGTCGGGGTGCACGAGGAAAAGCGGGGATTTGGCCAGGGCATTGGCGAAGTCGTCCACGATGCCGACGCCTTTGGGATTGTCTACGTAGAATCCCTTCAGGATCAGGACGGGGAGCTTGGACGTTTTGGCCTTTCCGGGGGCAGGCGCTTCAGATTTCACCGGTTCCAGTTCCATCGAGGTGACCCAAATGGAGCGCTCGGGCAGCCGGGCGTTGAGGTCTTCGATCAATTGAACCCAGTATCCGCGGTCCTCGACGGCTTGGATCAAGGGAGTCACCACTTCCTGTTTGGCCTTGATGACGGCTTTGACGGCGTTGAACCGACTCTCCACGGCTTGCAGGCTGCCGATCTTTTGCTGCAATTGGTCGCACACCGCCGTCTGCACGGTCGCCGCGTGGGCGAAATAGCCCCACCAGCCGGCGAGAATCGCCAGGAGGCAGACGCCGGCCAGGACGAGGCACGGGATGCGCGCGGCGGTTTCGCGGGCTTGCACGACGCTGGCCGGACGGAGGTTGAGCTCCATCGGGCAGTCCGAGCCGCTCCGCAGCCCCAATCCGACCAATTCGCCCAGCAGATGGGAATCCCGAGTGATTTCGGAGACATCCACGTCTTTGCTGACGGCGACGTTGCGCAGGGGGTTCAAAAACTCGATGGGCAGCGCCAGTTTCTCGCTGAAAAACTCGCGCATGTACGGCATGGCGACGGCGCCGCCGCACAGGAAGACCCGCTCCGGCTGGCTGCCGTTTTGCTGGGAGCGGTAGAAGGAGATGGAGCGGGTGATCTCGGCGTGCAGCCGCGTCATGGTGTTGCGGACGAGCTTGGAGACACGGGCGATCTCCGGGTCCTGGGGCTCGGCGTAGGTGCCGCCCAGGCTGACAAAGCCCTGGCGCTTTTTCCGCTCCTCGGCGGCGGTGAACGGCTCGTCGAAGTCCTTGACGATGGCGGCGGTGATCGTGTTCCCGCCAATGGGGATGGAACGGGAGAAGACTTTCTTGGCCTCGACGAAGACGAGGTTGGTGGTGCGCGAGCCGATGTCGAGCAACAGGGAGCAGCCGGTCAGGTCGCTATAGTTGTAGCGGAAGGCGTTGTAGAGGGCCATCGGGGCCACGTCGACGACTTCGGTGCGAAATTCAGCTTCTTCGACGACCGTGTTGAATTCCTCAAGGAGGTCGGACTTGATCGCCACGAGCACCACCTCGAGTTTGCCGGGGTCGGGGGAAGTAACGAGCTGGTAGTCCCAGACGACTTCTTCAATCGGGAACGGGACGTTCTGTTGCGCCTCGAAGGCGACAATTTGGTCCACCTGCTCTTCCGCGACGGAGGGGAGTTTGACAAACCGGGTGAAAACCGACTGGGAGGGGATGGAATAGTTGACGCCGGTTGCGGAGGCTTTGACGGCGGCGGCCAGTTCACGCAGGAGGATGCCGGTCTGCGCGACACGGGTGGCATCCATGGCAGGATCGGCCAACAGCTCCGAGGTGCGGTAGGCGCAAAGGACGAGGCCTCCGCGGCTATCCAGCGTAAATTCGGCAAATCGGACGGTCTGGGACCCCAGACTTAAACAAAAGATTCGGTTGAACGCAGCCATGGTTGCTTTTTAATGCGCCGAAGCAGGTTTGACGGCTTCGTAGTAGTCCCAGCAAACGGGGGCAAAAGGCGTTTCGCTTTTGTTGACGAGAAAACCTTCCTCTTGTTTCATGGTGGTCCACCATTCGCCATGCCCGCCGGCCTTGAAATTGCCGACCGCGAGCGGCGCGGCGACGCCCGGCTTGGTAATGGTGACGGTGACCTGGGTGAGGGGCAGCGAGGTGAAGTTCACCGGCTTGCGCTGCGTAAGCCGCTGGATGGTCTTCGGCGAAATATACATCACCGAGTGGAGACCGGCCCCCTTGGCGATATTCACGTGGTTGACGCGCCCGACAAACAAGCGGGAGGGAGACGCATGGTCGTCATACAACACGTAGTAATTGAAGGTCAATTCCTCGGTGAAATCCGGCACCGCGTCAAAAGTGACATCCATGCGGCCCCATTTCTGAGGCGTCCACCGAATCCCGGGCTGGTTGCCGAAGTCCGGCGAGGGGGGGTAATCGACATCCACTTTTTTGATCACGAAGTCGCCGCCAGGCGCGGCAAGGCAGGGAGCGACATACACGAGCAGAGTCACCGCAAGGAGCGTCAGCGTTTTCATGGGGGCAAGATGAGGGTGGGGAAGCTGTTAATTTATGATCAATCCGCAAGCGGATGGCAAAGGAAAAGTCGGTTTTTGCAGAGGGGCGGCGGAATGCCCGCCATTTTTGGACTCGGGTTTAGACTCGGGGGCGGAAGTAATCGATGGTGGTGGCGATGCCTTGTTCAAAGGGCACCTTTGGTTCCCATCCAAGCACTTTGCGTGCCCGCATGATGTTGGGCTGGCGCACTTTCGGGTCGTCCATGGGGAGGGGCCTCAGCTCGATCTTGGAGTGGCTGCCGGTGATGCGCAGGATTTCCTCGGCAAACTGGCGGATGGTCATTTCCCGGGGGTTGCCGAGGTTGACGGGGTCGTGGAAGTCGGAAAGGGCGAGGCGGTAGATGCCGTCGACCAGGTCGCTGACGTAGCAGAAGGAGCGGGTCTGGGAGCCGTCGCCAAAGATGGTCAGGGGCTGGCCGGTCAGCGCCTGCCCGATGAAGGCCGGGACGACGCGCCCGTCGCGCAGGCGCATCCGGGGGCCGTAGGTGTTGAAGATGCGGGCGATTTTGGTGTCCACGTTGTGGAAGCGGTGGTAGGCCATCGTCATCGCTTCGGCAAACCGCTTGGCTTCGTCATACACGCCGCGCGGCCCGATGGGGTTGACGTTGCCCCAGTAATCTTCCGCCTGGGGATGGACGAGCGGGTCGCCGTAGCATTCGCTGGTGGAGGCGAGCAGGAAGCGGGCGCGCTTGGCCTTGGCGAGCCCGAGGGCGTTGTGGGTGCCAAACGCGCCGACTTTCAACGTGGGGATCGGGTGCTCCAGGTAATCCATGGGGCTGGCCGGGGAGGCGAAGTGGAAGACGAAGTCGAGCGGCTCGTCGATAAAGAGATACTCCGTCACATCCTGCTTGATGAAGCGGTAGTTTTCGTTGCCCGCGAGATGCTCGATATTGGCGGGGCTGCCGGTGATAAAGTTGTCGATGCCAATGACGCGATGGCCTTCCGCAAGCAGCCGGTCGCTCAGATGAGAGCCAAGGAAGCCCGCGCCGCCGGTAATGAGGGAGGTCAGCAGGGAGGGGGGGGTGCTCATACCAAATCTTTGAAATGGCTGGATTGTAGGACGCCGGGATTTTTGAGTCGAAAATAACCTGATGAGGTGAGCTGAATCGAGATTCAGCGACCCGAAGAGGGGCACTTTGGGCCAAAAAGTCCCTTTTTATCGCTGAAATTGGTTGGTGTGAACAGGCCCTTGGAACGGAAACGGGCCTCAACCGGGTGCGGCCGCGGCAATTTTTACCACGGTCTGGATCAGCACCGTGCGGGCTTCCATGCCGCCGGTGACCAGTGCGACGTTGGCCTCCAGGCAGGCCTTCAACGCGGCGCGCAGTTCGGCCAGGGTGTAGCGCTGGGCGTGCATGGCGGCGATGCCGAGGGCGTAGGTGTTGATCCCGCCATCTTTCTTGCGGGGGAGATGGGCGGTGGCCTCGGGCGGCAGGCGGTTGAGCGTGCCGGTGAAATGGAAGGGGGCGGCGGGGCGGCTCAGCCGGTAGCGCTGCATCAAGTCCTTGGCAAGCAGGAGATTGCGGACGGTGGGGATGATGGCCACGAGCAGGATGCCAATGGCGGTTTCCCCTTGAAAAAGGAGCTGATCCACCAGCGCGAGCGCGCCGTTGAGGTCGCGCGCAGCCAGGGCGTTGCCGAGTTCGAAGACGACTCCGGCGCGGGAAGCGGGGACCATCAGGCGGACATCAGCGACGGTGACTTCCCGGCGTGCCGGCCCGAGGTAAAGGTCGAGTTTTTCCAGTTCGTTGGCGATCTGGCGGGAATCGCCGCCGCTCTGGAGGACAAAGAGTTCCAGCGCTTCGCCCCCGATGCGGAGGCCGAGAGCCCGGGCCCGCTCGCGCACGAGCGCGGCTACGTCCTCTTCCCAGCCGGTGCGGCTGGTGTCCAGTTTGTCGAACACCTCCAGGCTGCCGAGCTTGCCCAGGGCCTTGTAAAAGGCGCGGCGCTTGTCGATCTCCGGGGCGCTCAGGAGGAAGCGGACGCCCGCGGGCAGCCCGGCTTCCAGCGTTTCCGTCAATTTCTCCAGCGCTTCCAGCACGGCGGCGGAACGGCCCGTCACCGTGTCTCCCAGGAAATTCGCGTTTTTGAGCCACACGAGCTTGTCGCCGCCAAAGAAGGGCAGCGTGAGGAGGGCTTCAAGGGTTTGGTGGACACGGGTGGCGGCCTGGTCGGCGTTGTCGGCCACGCCGTCGATGATCTCGCACCCGAGGTCGCCCGCCTCGGCGGGAGCCAGTTCCCCGGCCCGCTGCAAGGCGGCGCGCTTGACTTCCGCCTCATCGGAGCCGACCACCGCGCAAATCGCCGCGCTCTTGGAAGGGCTCTTGGCGGGGCTGCGTTTGGGGGCGGGAGGCATGGGGAAAAATGTTCAGATAAACCTAAAAAACGGTGATGGGAGGGGATGAGCCGACACAAGATACTGAGCCGCGATGACTTAAAGAGAGCCAAGGCGTATCCAAATGGATACGGCGAGCCTCGGCGAAAGTCTCTCGCGGCCAGTAGATTGTGTCAGATCGCCCCGATCCATTGCCGTTTTTAGGATAAACGCCAGGAACAATCAAGGCGCTACTTGGTAAACCGCTCGTACTGTTTGAGAAAGGCGGAGTAATCCTTCACCTGGTCGCCGTAGACCTGCAAAAACGCCTCGCGGAAGGGGCGCCCCCCCAGCACGGCGTCGATGAACCGGGGAAAACGCTCCTTGGGGCAGGTGTTCAGGAGAAAGCGGACGAGCTTCTCGCTGCTCTGGTAAAAGCGCGTCACTTCCCATTCTTCCTTGGGATAAACCGAGATGGCGGTCAGTTCCTCCGGGGAGAGGGTGGCCATGGAAAGTTCCTGTTGCATCCCCTTGGTCCAGACATGCTTGCGGGCGGCGATGCTGGTGCCAGCCATCGTCTCGGCAAACCCTTCGTTGAGCCAGAGCGGCCACGTCTGACGGGGGTAGAGCCGGGCGACGACGGCGTGCGTCGTCTCGTGGGCGAGAATCCGGGAGTCGAACGCCTCGCCCGGGCCGCCGATGTGCAAAAAGAGGTCGTCATCGGAGGCGAAGCTCGCCGACCACCCGGGCACCTCCGCCTCGGGGCGGAACTGGGACCACTCGTGCTCGTCCTGGAAGACGTAAACGTGCGACTTTTTCGCATAGCGCTCGGGGGCGGCTCCCAGGCTTCGGGCGACAAACCACAGGGTGAACTCCACTTCCCGCGCGGCTTTTTGGGCCTCGGTCGCGCGCCGGTAATGGAGGATGAAATGCGGGGTTTCCGCGTGTTTCCACTTGGCGGGAGCGAGGGCCAGGGCTTTGAGCCCGAGCGGGTGGGCATCGCGGACGGAGAGAGCGTCGAACGGTTTCTCCTCCAGGTGGACGTCGGCGGGCGGCGCATCGTCGGCCCCCATCGCCCAGGAAAAAACGCCGCAAAGCAAAGCGGCCAGGAGCCACCGGCCCTTCCATCGATCAATCAGAGAATCCATAAGTCAACGTCCGGCTGTCATTTCCATGTATTGTTTGAAAGCGGGCTCCAGCGTCCCCAGAGAGGTCCACTGGGAACCGTAAGCGTCGCTCAGAGCGGAGGAAAACGGCGCCCCTTGCGCCATTTCCCGGAACATTTTCAAGAATTGCGGCTTCCGGCCCTCGGCGCTCAAAAAGGCCACGAACGCGCGCGATTCCCGGTACAGCGTCTCCACTTCCGCATCCGGCGGGTACGCCGTCAGGGAGGTCAGGCGCGCGAGGGGGATGTACCCGTTGGGGATCAATTCCAGGGGATGCGCCACAAACCCCCGTGCCCGGTAGTAGGCGGAATAACCCCGGCTGGAAACATCCTCGGCCTGCCCCTCCTTCAGCCACACCGGCGATTGCCTTCCCACAAAACGGTTCACCATCAGGTGCACGATCTCATGCCCCAACGCGTTCCCCTTCCACTTGAACTCCGGGTAACGCGGCACAAAGAGCGCGCCGTCGATGCAGACCGCTCCCGTCCAGGGCTCCAATGCCGCGGCGTTGCGGAAAGCGACCCAATCCTCCCGCGTTTCAAACAAATAGAGATGCGTTTTGCGCGTCCCCCCCTCCGCTTCGTCCCGTGGGGTGATACCCAGATCCGCCGTGATGTAGCGGTAGTAAAACTCCGCTTCCACGGAGACGGGAGCCGCGATCAAGGTGCGGAAGAAGTGGATCACGAAGTGCGGCGTCTCGGTGTGTTTCCATTCGTCGGGGCGGATCGCCAGCGCCCGCCGCCCGTCGGGGGTGATGTTCTTGTCGGAAAGCTGGGCGAAAGGGACGATTGGAACGGTGAAGGGCACCTCCATGGGCGGCGTCTGCGCCCAAACCGTGGCGGCGCACGCCGCGCAGGCAACCCACAACACGCTCAACAAAGTTTTCACTGTTGTCTGATTACCGGCACGGGGAAACTTTTCAAGAAAAACACCTTCCTTTCGCCTCCCTTTCTGTTTTTTTAGAGCTTTCCATGACCGCCCGCTGGATTCTCCCGCCCCCGCTCGCCCCCGACGAGGCGGAGCTTGCCGGGACGCTGGCCCGCGAACTGGGCTGCCCGGCTTCGCTTGCCGGGATCCTCGCCCGGCGCGGCGGCGCGCGCCCGGACAACGCGGAGGCATTCCTCTCCCCCCGGCTCAAGCGCCTCCGCGACCCCTTCCTCCTCCCCGAAATGCGGGAGGCCGTGGACCGGACGCTGGCCGCCGTGGACCGGGGGGAAGCGATCGTGCTATATGGCGACTACGACGTGGACGGCGTCTCCTCGCTGGCCCTCCTTGCCCGCGTGCTGCGGGCGCTCGGGGCCGCGCCCCGCACCTTCCTCCCCTCCCGCACGGACGAAGGCTACGGTCTGAGCGCGGAGGGGCTGGCGCGCTGCCTGGCGCAGGGGCGGCCCGGCCTGCTCCTGGCGGTGGATTGCGGCACGTCGAGCGCCGCGGAGATCGCGGACCTCGCCGCGCAAGGGGTGGACGTGGCGATCCTGGATCACCACGAATGCCCGGCCGCGCTCCCCCGCTGCACGGCGCTGGTGAACCCGAAGCGCCCCGGGGCCGCGCCCGGCTTTGAGGATCTTTGCAGCGCGGGGCTCGTCTTCAAATTCTGCCACGCGCTGCTCAAGACGCGGCCCGCGCCGGAGATCGACCTGCGGGATTACCTGGACCTCGTGGCGCTCGGGACGGTCGCCGACATCGTGCCGCTGACGGGCGAAAACCGCATCCTGGTGGGCAAAGGGCTGGAAGTTTTAAGCCGTACCCGCTGGGCCGGGCTGCAAGCCTTGCTGGAAGTCGCGCAAGCGCAAGCGCCGCTGACCCCCGCGGACATCGGCTTCAAGCTCGGGCCCCGGCTCAACGCCGCCGGGCGGTTGGGAGGGGCGGGAGCGGCGCTGGAACTCCTGCTCACCGACGACCCGGCGCGCGCCCGCGCCCTGGCGCAAGAGTTGGACGCCCAAAACCGGGAACGCCAGCGGGTGGAACGCGCGACCGTCGCGCAAGCGCAAGAGCGCCTGGACTTCGACCCGGCGCGCGACGCCGCCATCGTGGTCGGCGCGGAGGGGTGGCACCCGGGCGTGCTCGGCATCGCCGCCTCGCGGCTCTGCCGGGCGCATTCCCGGCCCGCGCTGGTCATCGGCTTTGATGAAAACGGCCTGGGGCGCGGCAGCGGGCGGAGCATCGCGGGCTTTTCACTGGTGGAGGCGCTCGAAGCGTGCCGCCCCTGGCTGGAGAAATTTGGCGGGCACGAGATGGCGGCGGGGCTGGAACTGCGCCGGGAGCGCTTCGAGGCGTTCCGGGGCGCGTTCCTGGAATTTGCCCGAACGGCGCTCACGGAGGCCGACTTCCGCCCCCGGCTCGCCCTGGACGGCGAGGCTCCCTTGCGCGACATCAGCCTCGATTTTCTCTCCGTCCACGAACAGATGCAGCCGTTCGGGACTGGCAACGCGCAGCCGCTGTTCCTGGCCCGGGGCGTCCGGCCCCTGGCGGAACCGGCGGTGCTCAAGGAGAAACACCTCCGGCTCACGCTCGGGCAGAACGGAGCGCGCCACGAAGCCATCTTCTTCAACGGCGCAACCGAGCCCCTCCCCCGCCCGCCCTGGGATGTTGCCTTCCGGATTGAACGCAACGCATGGAGGGGCCGCGTGAACGTCCAGATCCAGATCCAGCACCTCCGCGCGGCACAATAATACCAAATCTTTGAAATGGCTGGATTTTAGGCCGCCGGGATTTTTATGCGAAGCAAGGCGGAACGCGGAGGCGCTATCTTTAGATATCGCCTCTGCCTGACAACGCCGCTCCGCCCGAAAAGACCAAGTCATTAGAGCGTTTTAAATTGAAGTGTTTACAATGATGCGAGAGCGTCGTGGGTTGATGCGCGGGCTCTTCAAGCGAAGCGGCTCTATTTTTCAATACTGCCCGAGCTTGAAAGACCGCGCAACGGCCCGCGCCGCCGAGTAGCGTGTAAACAACAAAATTTAAACCGCTCTAACGGTCCAACTGTGTCATTGGTATTACGCGTCATACCATCTCTACGGTTTATTTGGTAG
>JBAWXX010000058.1:0-16520 GCA_037143855.1 Verrucomicrobiota bacterium
TCCATATCCGGTGCATTCTCCTTTGGCTTGCCGTCTCGTGACGACACTGTCTAGGACAAAAAGCCCTACATCAGTATACCAGCAGGAAAGAGAATCTACTCCCCCCGGCCCCCTGCCACCAATTTTCCCCCGGCCCGCCCCCGCCGACAATAGCTGGAAGCGCCTGGTCCCATGCGTGGAACAACTGTTCCACAGGCTTGGCATCCCAACTTACAAGCGAGGTGATACAATCTGGACGCACAGCCCGTGGAAGCGGGAGGCAGACAAGACCTTCCTTCGGAAAGTTCTCGCTAACTTTTCCCTGTCGAACCCCTGAAGCTTTGAGGCGCACCGCTCGCCCGTTGTTGGCGTTCGCCCAGTTCGTTCTCATCCGTTCTACCCACTGAAAATAGCGAGGAACCTGTTGATCCTTCAATTACCGAAAGGCATTGGGATTAGGGGAGTAGTTCATGATGAATATAAATCCGCAATTTACAGCTGGATCCTCACCTCGGTGGCCTGTCCGGCTTTGAGGACAAGTTTGTTTTTCTTCCCTCCCGGCATCACCGCTGTGACCTCCTGATCCTTGTCCGAGACCAACGTCGCTTTGGCGCCCTTCTCATCCCAAGAGAGTTCCTTCAGAGTAATGGCTCCGCGCAGGCGCAGCCCCTTGATCGAGCCGCTCTTCCATTGTTCTGGACGTGCGGGGAAGAAGCGGATCGAGCCCGGATCGGAATAGACCAGCGTTGAGGCGCAGAGGTAGGGAAAGCCGCCCGAGATATCCATCATGAACATCCCATGCCGATTACTGTAAGAACCCATCCCGGTAGACCAATAATTTTTGCCAAGTTCGTTGATTACCCCCTGCGCCAGTTCCGCGTCACCCACACGTGCGGCGGCCAGACCGTCCTGCACCACCCCAAAGCCCGCACCGCATGATTTTTTTGCGAGGAACGTTATCCGTTCGCTCGCGGAGTGGCCGACCGCCTTCTTGAGCGCCGGGTTGTCGACGATCTCCGGGGGCATCTCGTCATAGAGCGGATAAAAGTGCGAGGCATGGCGATGCAGATTGCTGTCTTTCAGCCCCGGCCAGAGCCATTCGCGAAATGACCCGTCGGGCCCCACCTCATACGGGGGCATTTTTGCCAGTAACTCCGCCCACTTCTTTTGCAACTCCTCGTCGCGGCCTAACTCCTTGGCTGCGGCGATCGTGTTGCGTAAGAGTTGCTTGGCTGCGCCAACCTCCATCGTCGCATTGATCGAGGTTCTCACATAGGAACCATCCGGTCCGTTTTCCGGCGAATAGGTGGGCGCGAAGATCAACTTGCCGTTTTTGTCGGTCTCGGTCAGGAAATCCTCGTAGAAGGCAGCCGTCTCCTTCATGAGCGGGTAGGCACGTTCCTCCAGGAACTTGCGGTCGGCCGTGTACTGCCAGTGGTCATAGAAGAACTGGCAGGCCCAAGCCGCCCCCGCATACCAGTAGTAGAAAGGCTGGGAGGGCGAAATGCCCACGAAGACCGGGGCGGTCGTAAGCTGGGCAGGCACCAGAAATCCGCGCATCCCGGTGACCTCCTTCATGAGCTGGCGGAAGCCCGGCAACATCCGCTCGTAGAAACGGAAGTAGGGCTCCATCAATTCCGGTGTGTTCCCCATTCCAAGGAACGCAATCGCACAAGGCACGTTGGCATCGGTGGTCAAAGCCGAACCCCAGCGCGCCAACCAAGTGCCGCCCCAAAGCCCCTGGAGGTTCGGCGGATTATATCCGGTGGAACTGATGATGTTGTAGCGACCTGCGTCGAACGCCCGTTCGATCTGGGCCAGCGGGGCTTCCATCGTCTCGGAATCCTTGATCAGATACTCCGTTGCTTTGGCCCGGTCAGCCGCCGGGGCATTGAGCGAGAGGCTCACGCGACCCATCAGATCGCCGTGAATCTTGGCATGAGCCGCCAGAAGCTTGTCGTAGTCGGCCGGCAGCGCCTCCAGCGCCTCGGCCATCGCCGACACGTTGGTCGTTTCCTTCCCGGCCACAAACAGCGGTCGGATCTTGATTAGCAGAAGGATCTCATCGGCGTTGGAGATTTTGAATCCCTCTTGAGTCCTACCGATGCGGCCGCCTTTGGAGACGATGATCCTGCCGAGCCCCTCATAACCGCGGATCGGGTTGTCTCCATTGGGGGTTGCAAACTCGTTGCGGAAATAGAGGTACTTTCCCGAAACCCCCTGCTCGGAATCCTTCACCCGCTTCACAATTTCCTTCATTTCCTTGATGGTCCGCCCTGGTAATCCGGCAAACGAAACCGCGGCTTCCTGTTTACCGCTGCCGACGAGCCGCACCACGATGACATCGTCGGCGCGGGAGACAAAGGTGCTGCGGTGGAAAACACCGCCAGTGGTGGCATAAGTGACATACGCCTCGCCTGTCATAAAATCGACCGAACGTTGGTAGCGGCTGACATCAGCCGGCTCCTGTTCGATCCGCAAGGTAAAGGCACCAATAAAAGGATCAGTCAGATTCAACGAGTAACCATTCTGGGCGGTATCTTCTTTATGGATTGCGACAATCATCTGCCCCGCTTCATCATATTTGCCCTCCAGGCAAAGCTGGCGGATTTTCTCGAAGTGATTGGCCAGGAGAATGGGCCGCATGCGTTTCTCCCGGGGCATATAGAGGGCTGCGTGGCTCAGGTAGAGTGTCTCGTCAAAGGGGTCGCCAGGTACCATCACCCCCATCGTGCCGTTGCCGGTCAAGAGAGACTTTTCCCAGTCGTTACCGGCGGAGCGGCAGCTGATGAAGCCCCGGGCCGGAGCGGTAAACCACGATTGGGTGTTCTGGCTAGATTCTTGCGCCAAGAGTTGGCCCGCCAGAATAGTGCCGATAATACTAAGGACGATCGATTGCAATAGACGTTTTGTTTTCATTACTGATCTCGTTGGTTGGTTTTTATCCCGCTCATAATTGGCAGTTGACTTCCACGGGTTCTCCTGACTTGAGGACTCGCGTTTCTTTCTTTCCGCTGGGAGTGAAAATGGTGACGGTCTGATCCTTGTCGGAGACCAACACCGCCTTGGCTTGCCCATCGCCCCAGGTCAGCTCTTTGAGCGAGATCGCCCCGCGCAGGCGCAGGCCCTTGATCGAACCGCTCTTCCATTGAGGCGGACGCGCGGGGAAGAAGCGGATCGAGCCCGGATCGCTGCTGTCGCTCAACTTGATGGCGGGATTTAACAGCAGATAAGCCATCACGTCCACGCTTGTCTTCTTCTGGTCGGCCGTCCATCGCGTGTCCAACTATTCTTCCTCGCTTCCGTCCTGACTCACCGGAACTCGACCTCAAAGACCTGGCTTTTTTGATCGCGCCAGACCTCGAGTTTGAGGTTGCCGCGGGCCATGCGCAGGAGGTCGGCAACGGTGTTGATGTGCCCGCCGTTACACTTGAGGATGACGTCGTTATCGCGAAGCGCG
Source organism: Verrucomicrobiota bacterium (assembly GCA_037143855.1). Taxonomy (GTDB): domain Bacteria; phylum Verrucomicrobiota; class Verrucomicrobiia; order Chthoniobacterales; family Chthoniobacteraceae; genus UBA695. Next base: position 3,440 of record JBAWXX010000058.1, read on the forward strand.
GTGTTGGGCGGCGCTTGTTCAATGCGCACGCCGATTTCGCCGGGCAGACCAGCGGCGGATACTTCGTCGAGACCAACGATGTTCTTGATCTTGCCGCCAAGCCATGCGAGCGCCTTGCCGTCGCGTTTCGATATTTTCTCCGTGCCGGCGGCGAACGACGGCGTGCGCGCCAACTTCTTCAACGCCGGTTTCTGAACGCCGAATTGGTCCATCGGGAAGTTTATGAAACCGAGCTTCAACGCGGGCGAACCGTCTTGCACCCGGTAATCGCCATGGACCGGATCGACAAACAACGCATCGCCGACGAGGGAGTGTTCGTCGCAACCTTGCTTGGCGAACTTCGTGCGGTCGGCATCGGTGGTGGTGAACAGGTTGCGGTCTATTTCCTGGCCCCACTTTGTGAGACTGGCTCTCATGACCTGAGGCTGGTAGGCGCTCATCCAGATGTTGTTGGTCACGATGTCACCGCTGCGCTCGAACCAGAGATGCGGATGCAACGAGTTGTTGACGGCAATGTTGTTCCAGACACGGCGGTGATAGCCTTCGCGGAGTTTGAGCCCGCGGTTGAGGAAGAGATTGTTGTAAATCTCGTAGTTCGATGACCCGTCGTCGAGGTCCACATCCCAGCCGTGGTCGCACCGCCATCGGTTGTTTCGCAGGACGTTCGGCCGGACGGCGTCGAGCCGCGCGAGCTGTGGCAGCTCCGCCGCGGGCGCGCCATTCAGCGCCCAGTAACGGTCACGGCCCCACGAGTTAAATGCGCCGTGGTCGCCGCTCTCGCGGACGGTGTCGAAGATGTCGCAGAACTCGACCACGTGTCCGCCCCAGCAGCCGTCACCGATGTTCACCCCGGCGCGCGGCACGTCGTAGAGCGAGCAGTGCCGCACAGTGATGCCCTGCGCCATGTCGATCTCGACCGGCGCGGACTGCTTTTCCACGCGGCCGGACTGCCAGATCAGGCAGTCATCCACCAGGCAGTCGGCGGGGTAGTTATCCGTCTTCGGCCCCGGGGTTCGGTCGAGCCGTTCGTACAGCTCGCGCTGCTTGCAGTTCAGCAGGGCGTTACGCACGGCGTTGGTATCGCCGATGAACGCCACGCCGCTGGCGCCGGCGCGGGCGATCTGGCAGCCGCGCACGGTCACGCGGCGGTTGTAGTTGTTGACGAACACGGCGTTGCCGCCGACCTGGTCCAGAAGGCAATCCTCGAGCGCGCAGTCCTCGGCGCCGTTGAATAAAACCGCGCCGCCGCGGTAGATCATCCAGTCGCTGCGCAGCACGGGCTCGCGCGTATCCATGAACGTTCGCGCCGCGTGGCGGAAGGTCAGCCCCTGCAGTCGGACGTTTTTCACCGGTTGCTGCGGGGTACCGCGGAACTCGACCAGGCAGCGCAGCCGCACCCCCTCGACCAAGGCCTGCGCCGGATCAACCCCGGCGGGCGGCATGAAGTACAGCACGCCCTTCCCGGCGTCGAGGAACCATTCGCCGGGGGCGTCGAGTTCCTCGAAGATGTTTTCCACGAACCGGTAGGTCTTGTGCATGCCCATCATTTCCATTGGTTGGTTGTGCTGCCAGCCGCCCTCGTAGGCGAGCTTGCCGACGGCGTCCTTGCCGGTGATGCGGTAATGCATGCTGCCCCACATGTGCGTGTGCATGGCATGGATGAACCCGCCGCGCGGATCGGCCCAGCGCGCGACGCGTTCCGGGGCGATGGCGTCGGGGGCATAGCCGTTGAAGATGCACTGGGCGGGGTTGAAGTTGGGATAGCGCGCCATTGGCTGGCGCTCGCCGTTGACGAACAACTGGTCGGTAGCGAAGCCCGTCGGCACCTGCGCCTGCAGGATGCCGTTGCGGTACGGTTTCCAGGCCAGGCGATCCAGCCTCACGCCGCCACTGAGCACCGGCTGTTCGCCCGGCGCCGCGGCGTAGGTGACGCCGGAATCGCCGGCGGTGAAGACCAGCGTCTCCGGCAGGTAGTAGGTGCCGCCGTGGAGGAGCACCCGCGTTGGCGCCGCATGTCGCGCCGCCTGCTGCGCCGCAGCCAAGGTCCGCAACGGTTTTCCCGCTGTACCGGGGTTGGCGTCGTCGCCCGCCGGGCTCACGTGCAGTTCGCCCGCGCCCACCCCGCCCGAAAAGAGGGCTGCGTGGCTCAGGTAGAGTGTCTCGTCAAAGGGGTCGCCAGGTACCATCACCCCCATCGTGCCGTTGCCGGTCAGGAGAGACTTTTCCCAGTCGTTACCGGCGGAGCGGCTGCTGACGAAGCCCCGTGCGGGGGCGGCGAAATAATCCTCGCCCGTCGCGGCCGAGACGGACAGGGCGGTTGATAAAACGACCAGGAGCAAGACACGCATTTTTCGGTTCATATCAAGGCTCCTTCGTTTATTTATAATGGAGTTCCGCCGTCTCGCCCCCGCTAGTCTCCTGCGTGGCCGTTCTTTGCATCTTCCTTTGCATCTTTATCCGTTCTTTGGAGTTTGACCTCCACGTCGTTCTTCTGCGGCACGCCGGGCGTGCTGCGGCCTTCGGAGATGTACTTCTCCAACTGTGCCCGAAGCCGCTGGACGATCTCGGGATGTTGGGTTGCCAGGTTCGTGGTCTCGCCGGGATCGTCCGCCAGATTGTGAAGCTGGACCGGCGAGATCCCACGTCGGATCGCATCCTCCATGGTCAACCCCTGCTGGCCAGGTCCGTAGCCCGGACACATTCCCAGTTTCCATGGCCCCTCGCGAATGGCTAACGGGGGCGTGAAATAGCATTGATTGACCAGATACCGCCGGGTCGGGGCATCCTGCCCGTGCAGCAGCGGCAGCAAGCTGACGCTGTCCTCGGCGGCATTGTCGGGCAGTTTCACCTGAAGCATCTCGGCGCAGGTGGCCATCAGGTCGCTCAGGCAAACGAGCTGGTTGCTGCTTGTAGCCGGCTTGACCACGCCAGGCCAGCGGACCACCAGCGGAATGCGGTGGCCTCCCTCTGTCAGATCGTTTTTGTAACCCCGGTACGGCCCGCTTACGCGGTGGCCCACTTTCTCGTAAGGCTTGAGGTCGAGGTAGCCGGCGTGGCCGTTGTCGGAGGTGAAGATGACGATGGTGTTGTCTGCCTGGCCGGTTTTCTCCAACGCGGTCACCACGCGGCCCAGCGCCGCGTCGGTCTCCATGATGAAGTCCGCCTCGCGGTTGATCCCGCTTTTGCCGACAAAGGGTTCCGAGGGGGCGATCGGCGTGTGCGGGGAAGTCAAAGCCAGGTAAAGTAAGAACGGCTTTTTCTCCCGGGCACGCTCGGCGATGTAGGACTCGGTCTTCTCCAGGATCGTCGGCAGCATCCGGTCCTCCCGCCATCCGGGCGCCGACACGCCCCACTTGTCCTGTTTGGTGGGATTCACGACCATCCGGTCATTTTCAATGAAGGTATGGGGCGTCCCGTTCGGCGTATCGACCCCGAAATAGTAGTCGAACCCCCGCGTGATGGGGCCTTGGGCAATCGACTCTTCAAAGACCGGATTCCACTCTTCCCTCCGGCATCGCAGAAACTGATTTTTGGGAGCTCGGGCAATCGAACCATCCTTCTGGCGCAAGGCCCAGTCCCAGCCCAGATGCCACTTGCCAAAGCAGGCGGTTTGATAGCCCTGCTGTTGAAGCATTTTGGGCAGAGTCAACCGGTCGGGGGCAATCAAGGGCGTGCCATAAGCGTCCATCACTTGTCTTTGCAGGGGCGTGCGCCAACTGAAGCGTCCAGTCAAGAGCGCGTAGCGGCTGGGGGTGCAGAGTGAGGCTCCGTCATGGGCATCGGTGAAGCTCAGCCCCTGCTGGGCCAGCCGGTCAACGCACGGCGTTGGGATTTTGGCATACCGGGGATCGAAGCAATGGACATCGCCATAGCCGAGATCATCAGCCAGGACGACGATGATGTTGGGACGCGCCAAGCCTGCCCCGCAAGCCTCCTGCCAACCACAGGCCACTGTCACGGCCATCAGCCCAATCGCGATTCTGTTTTTCATATCAAACGCTGCCTATCCACTGTTTTCTCCAATGAGGAGGTTTTTTAGCTCGTGAGGTGCAAGCGCAGTACGGTTTTGCTTGGGGGAACCTTTGGAACTGTGAAGCCACAATCCTACAACTCGATTGTTAAGGTTGTATTTGGAGATACGGCTAAATTGTTAAGAATTGCCTAAGATAGGCCCGCTCTAGCGGAAAAAATAATACAGGCCGCACATCGCCACGACCACCAGTGCCGCCAGAACTTTGTAGTTCGCCAGACCAGGCCAGCCTGGGGATTTCAACGGGTCCAACGGATGCTCCCAATAAAGATGTTCAGGATCTTCCGCAGCCTGCTTGGGGTGAATCAATGTCAGCGCCACCTGCAGCACGATGCAAAAGGCGAGCATGTAAAACGCCATCAGCATGAACGGGGTTTTATAAAAGAAGGAGGGAATCCACCCAAACTCCGCCGGTTTCCAAACATAGAGTGTCTTGAGCATGAAAATGAGCGTGCCCATCAGAGAACCGATCCACATGGTCCATTTGGCGCTGAAGGCCGAGGCTCTGGGCCAGAATACTCCCACCGCGAACACGCACGAAATCGGCGGGGCGATGTGGGCGATGATGTCATTGATCCCGGCGAAGATGCTCTTGTAATTATCGAGCAGCGGCACCAGCGCAATCCCCAACAGAAATGCCCCCAGCGACGCCATTCGCCCGATAAACACCAATTTGTTTTCGGGGGTTTCCGGGCGGAACCGCCGGTAAAGATCATAGCTAAACAAAGTGGCAATCGAGTTGGAGGCGCTGGCCAGATTTCCCATGAGCGCGGCCATGAGCGCGGCTGCCATCACACCGAACAATCCCACCGGCATCAGATTGCGAATCATCAAGCCATAGGTTTCCTTCGAGGACATTAGCGTCACATTGGCTGGCAATACGAGATTCTTCGCATCCATTCCGGTCATCAGCGTCATCGCTTTCCCGCCATTGGCCAGTGTCTTGGTCAGATCCAAAGGGGAGTCGCCTTCGGTATACACCAGATGTTCAATTTTGCCCTCCATCTCGGCGCCGGACATTTCCATTTCATACGCTCTCCTTGGGCCTTGCGCGGTTTGGGTCATTGCATTTTCGTTGCGCACACGCAATTGGGCGATCCCGTCGAGCTTTCCCCCCTGGATCATCGTGAGGAACATGAGGCCCGGCAAGATGAAGACGAACACGGGGAACACCTTGATCAACCCGCAAAACAGCGGGCCGGTGCGGGCGTGGTTTTCATCCTTCGCCCCGAGGACGCGTTGCACGATCGTTTGGTCCGCGCACCAGTACCAAATACACAAAGCCGGGTAGCCCAAGGCGACTGCATACCAGGGCATGGAAGGCTCCTGGGCGGCGGTGCGCAACATCGACATTTTGACGAGATCGTGGCTGGCCTCCAACTGCGAGAACATGCCTCCCCAGCCGCCCACTTTCGAGTAGGCGAGCGCGGTAATGATCAGGGAACCGGCCAATAAAATAATTGCCTGGATTGTCTCCGTCAGCACCACTGCGGAAAGGCCTCCCAAGATCGTGTAAACCGCTGTCAACGAAGTCAGCGTGATGATGCAAACCCATTTATCAATCCCGAACACCCCGTGCAATACCAGCCAGCCTGTGGAGAGAGGGAAGGCAATGTTGAAAATGATGGCGGTCACCATCGACAACCCGGCCAGCCAATTGCGGCATTCCGGACAGTACCGCTTCTCCAGGAAATCAGGCAACGTGGAGATTTTCGCCCTCATATAAAACGGGACGAAGAAAAGACTCAGGGCGACGAGCGCGAAAGCTGCCAGCCACTCGAAATTGCCCATCATCAGCCCGGAATCATAGCCGGCCTGCGCGAGACTCACCAAATGAAGGCATGAAATATTGGTGGCGAAGAGAGCCAACCCGATCGACCCCCATCCCAGCGTGTTTCCCGCTAGAAAGTAGCTGCCGGCCGCGCCTCCCTTGCGTTTCTTCAGCCCGACATAGACCCCGGCCCCCACGATGCCGCCGAGATAGAGAACGATGATGATCCAGTCAATAATGCTAATCTTGCTCATTGGTCATAATGGTTTGCGTTGAAGAGGAGCTTACGAAGCGCATCCGTTAAATTCTTCGACCGCCTCGTACATCGCCACGATGTTCTCCGGCGGCACATCCGGGAGAATATTATGAATGGTGTTGAAAACAAAGCCTCCGCCAGGAGCAAGAATGTCGAGTCGCCGTTTCACATCCTCTTTGACTTGAGCGACGCTGCCATGGTTGAGAATGTGCCGGGTATTGGCGCCCCCGCCCCAGAAAGTGATGTCGCGTCCGAAATCAGCCTTGAGGCGATCGGCTTCCATCTGGAAGCAAGCCGTCTGCACCGGGTTGATCACATCAAAACCGGCCTCGATCAGGTGAGGCATCAGCGCGTGGATCGAGCCGCACGAATGCAGAAACGTCTTCATCGAGGAGTGCTTGTGAACATAGTCACAAAGCTGCGCGTGGCGCGGTTTGAAGAGGTTCACGTAAGTATTCGGCGACATGAAGGGCCCTGTGTCCATGCCCAGGTCATCGCCAAACCGAATGATATCCACCACGTCCCCGACGTGTTTGCAAACGGTTTCAAGCGTCTTGAGGTGGATTTCCAACAAGGCCTCGAGGAGGCGCTCCACATTTTCGGGCTCGGCGATCAAATCCATCAGGAAGTTATCGATACGACGAAGGAACGTGCCCCATTCAAAGAGGTTGCAGCCGATGACGAGCACCACGGCGCGGTCCTGCTTGCGCAGTTCGAGCGCATTGGCGCGCAAGCGCTCCCAGAAGCAAGGCTGGTTCGCATTATCCCACGGGCTATGGGCCAGCGCCGCCCAGAGGACCTTCGACATGGCTTCCGGAAGCTTGCCAAAATCCGCCGGGTAATTGTCTTCCCATGGAAAGATGCTCTGGTCGTAGAAATTCATGTCCTTGAGTTGGATGGCGATCTCCGTGCCATCCGAGGCAATGGCCTTGAACCCGCCCTCCGGAGTGGGCGTCGGGTGAAACCAGGCGGGGTATTGCGCAGGACTGCCGTCGAAAAGTCGCACGTCATACCAGTCCTCGGCACGGGTGTTGAAGGTGCGGCCGAGGTCGATCACATCGATTTTGAAACGGCTAAGGATTTCGTCCTCGGGCTGGGCGAGTTGCTGGACCACGTCATAAACCCGCGTGTGGCCGGCGGTCATCCCCAGATGCGCACGAAGCCGGGCGTAAGCGATGGCGGAGATGCCGGAACTGGGCGTTGCGCCAAGATCGATCGGCACGCGGTCGGGTTCTCTATGGGCAATGGCTGCAAGGATTCGCTCTCTGGAGGTCATGGGATAAACGCGTGGGGTGTTCAGAAACGAACGAAGAGCCTGGGGGACTGTTCGATAGAAACGCAATGAATATCGATATTGGCAGAAGGAGCGGGTTTTGGCTTTCGCTTTCCATCGGCGTTCGATATTGAACACGTCATGCGCGGCGCTCCCCTCATTTATCAGGTTCATCGCGGAAGTACCTGCGCTAGACACCGGAGAGGCGGCGGGATGATTCATGGAGGGAGTAGAGTTTGAGGATGTCGGCCTCGCGCCAGAGGGCGCGGCGCAACTCGTCAATCTTCTCGTCAATTTCATCGGCTCGTATCGTGCGCTGAGTTGGTGTTAAACAGCTCATGTTCTCAGTCGCCAATGATCGTGTATTATCACCCGAACTGTGAGCGCTGTTTAGGTCAAGTTTTGGGGACAAAAGATGGCCGGCAGATTGAGCAGTCGTCCTCGCGAGCCAACCACGCGGCCGCATCTTCACCCGCAAGGCCGTGATCGTGCTGTCGTTGGCGAAGAAGAACCGGGACGCCGATCATTTGCAGAACTTCGTGTATGACCAGTGCAAGGGGATCGACGCCGCCAAACTCGCCGCCCCATTTTGAGTTATTTTTCAAGCGCGACGCAAAAAATAAGCCCTGGGGCCAGTTGAAAAATTCTTAATAACCCGGCCCTGCCCCTCTGCCCTTGTCAACAAAAAGTGGACAAGACAGGATTTGAAAAAAGCTATTTATTAATGGGTCGTATGAAAATATTCGGAATTCAATGGCAGTCGAAAATGTTGGCGGGCATGGTCGGGTGGGCGATAATTTGGAATTGTTTATTGGGTGTGGGAGCTGTCCGCGCAGAAGTGCTGTCCGTGGCAGGGGAATGGCATTACCGGTTGGATGCGAAGAAGGCGGGCGAAAAGGAGAACTGGTTTGCCAAGGAGCTTCAGGCCGACACGCCCGAAACGAGCGGCACAATGCGCCTGCCGAACACGCTGGACACCGCCGGCATTTCGCCCAACAAGGAAACTCCGACCCTGTGGCGACTTTACCGGGCCACCAAGTACGTCGGTCCGGCGTGGTATGAGCGACAGATCGAGATTCCCGCTTCCTGGCAGGGCAAGCGAATCACGCTGTTCCTTGAGCGGGTCCACTGCGGCAGCAAGGCATGGCTGGACGGCCAACCGCTGGGTGCGCAGGACAGCCTTGCAACCCCGCACCTTTACGAGTTGTCCGGCGTCGCCCCGGGCAAGCACCGGGTGACGCTCTGCATCAACAACATCGACCAGTACCAGATCGGCGGCAATTGGGCGCATTCGGTGGGCGAAGACACCCAGGTCAACTGGAACGGTGCCATCGGTCGCTTGGAACTGCAGGCCAGCGAGCCGGTGTACTTTGAGGATGCGCAGGTTTTCCCCGACATCGCCAAAAAACAGGCGCGGGTGGTGGTGCAGATCGGCAACGTCACGGGACAGGCGGGAAAGGGGACGCTGTCGTGGCGGCTCGGGGGGCGCAAGGGGAAAACCACGGCGAGATGGGAGGCGGCCGGCGGACGCGCCGAGTTTTCCATTGATCTTGGCCCGAAGGCTGCCCTATGGGACGAGTTCGCGCCGTCGCTGCAGGAGCTAACCATCAAGCTGGGCGCAGAACAGCGGACGGTGCGCTTCGGGCTGCGGCAGTTCCAGGCTCAGGGCAAGCAGTTCGCCGTCAACGGTCATCCCATCATTCTGCGTGGCACGCTCGAGCAGTGCATTTATCCGCTGACAGGCCATCCGCCGATGGAGGTCAAGGAATGGCGGCGGGTCTTCTGCGTGCTGAAGAGCTACGGGCTCAACTTTGCCCGTTTCCATTCCTGGTGTCCGCCAGAGGCGGCTTTTGCCGCAGCCGATGAGGAGGGCGTTTATCTACAGCCGGAGGCCGGTGCCTGGTATCAGGACGTGGGGGCTCGGCCTGCAACGGATCGCTGGCTGGGGGACGAGGCGCAGCGGATTCTGAAGGCCTATGGCAGTCACCCCTCCTTCTGCCTCTTTACCCTGGGCAACGAGATGGGCGGCAAGATGGAAATCCTCTCCGAAATCGTGGAGCGAATGAAGCAGAACGATCCGCGCCGGCTTTACGCCGAATTTTCGGGGATGTCCCATGCCGACCCTGTCCGCAAAGAGCAGTTCCGCGAGACCGACGGTTTCCAGAACCAGACGGTCCGCACCATCCCGGACACGGCGGCGACGACCAATGATTTCCGGGCCGCAGTGGAACTCTCGCCGCTCCCCCTGACCGCCCACGAGCTCGGGCAGGTGATGATTTTTCCGAATGTGCTGGAGATCCCCAAGTACACCGGGGTGCTCAAGCCCAAAAATTACGAGATGATCCGGGATCAACTGGAGCGGCGCGGCATGTTGCCGCAGGCGCAGGCCTTTGTGGAGGCCACCGGCAAACTTGCGGTTCTAGAATATAAGGTCGCCCTCGAGGAACAATTCCGCACGCCGGACCTGGGGGGCTTCTCCCTGCATTGCCTGCAGGATTATCCCGGACAGGGCATGGGCACCGTCGGCATGGTGGATTCGTTCTGGGATTCCAAGGAGCTCATCACACCCAAGGCCTGGCGGGAGTTTTGCTGCGAGACGGTGCCGCTGCTGCGCTTCGCCAAACGCGTGTTCACCACCGAGGAAACATTCACCGCGGCGGCGGAGGTGGCCCACTACGGCCCGCGGGATCTGACCGGCATCGAACCGACCTGGAGTGCCTGCGATGAACGCGGCCGGGAAGTGGCGGCGGGTCATTTCGCCAAGGTCAATATCGCCACCGGAGGCCTGACGTCGCTGGGCAAGCTGGAACTGCCGCTGGGCAACCTGCCGGCCCCCTGCACGCTGACGGTGGCGGTGACGCTGCCTGGCACGCCGTATGCCAACCGCTGGGACATCCATGTCTATCCGGCCACGCCAGCTCCGCTGCCCCCGGCCGATGTAGTGGTGGTGCGCGAATGGGGACCGGAGGCCAAGGCGGCCCTGGCGGCGGGCAAGAAAGTATTTCTGCAACTCATGCCCGGCCTCTACGAGAACGCTTTCGGGGGCCAGTGGCGCGCGCCGTTCTGGAGCCCTCCTTTCTGGGGGAGCAAGAACGAGACGGTGGGCGGGCTCTTCGATGTGAAGCATCCGGCCTTTGCCCAGTTCCACACACCGATGTATCGCGATTTCCGCTGGCAGGATCTGGCGTGCCGATCGGTTTCGCTGTCGCTGGATGCGGCGCCGCCGGCCTACCGGCCCATCGGCCAGGTGATCGATAACCACGCGCAGAACCGCAAGATCGGCACTCTCTTTGAGGCCCAGGTCGGGCCGGGACGGCTGCTGGTCTGCGGGTTCAACGTGTGGGACGATCTTAAGACCCGACCCGAAGCCCGGCAACTGGCGCGGAGTCTCTATGCGTACATGGGATCCGAGACGTTCGCGCCCAAGCAGACGCTGGACGAAGCGGTGCTCGACCAGGTGTTGCGCAAGCTGGTGGAGGGCAGTTCGGGCCGGTTGGGAGTCCGTGTGTCCAAGGTGGAGAGCGAGGTGGCAGGTTTTCCGGCGGCCAATCTCACGGACGGCAATCCGAAAACCATTTGGCGCAGCGCCGACGCGGTCAACGCCCCGGTCTATCCCCAGGAGATCATCTTGGAGTTACCCAAGCCGACCCTGTTGCGGGGCTGCAAGCTGGTCGCGGCATGGGGCGGGCGGGTGAAGGGCTATGCGATCTACACCCGTGAGGAGAACTCCTCGGCCCAGCGCGACAAGGTAGACTGGATCCAGGCCGCCCGCGGCGAATGCAACCGGAATGACGCCAGTGAGACGGTGCTGTTCGCCGCGCCGCGGCAGGCCGTGGCCGTCAAGCTGGTGCTGATCAGCGGGGTTGATCCCACGACCCCCTACGCCAGCCTGGCTGAGATCGAGCTGCTGCCGGTGGAGAAATGATCGCAATTCAGAAACGGAAATCAATTAGATGAGAAATTTGTTCAACCTGATCGTGATGGGTGTGCTCTGTGTGGGATTCAGCGTTAAGGCGGCGTCCCCGCCCTCCCCAGAGGGGCAGGCGGCGGAGCGCATGGCGCGGTACAACGTGGTGTGGACCACTCCGTCCAAGGACGCTTCCGGGGTGATGTCCACCGGCAACGGCGATCTTGCGGCCGGGGTCTATGCCATCGAAAACGGCGACCTGTATCTTTTGCTTGCAAAGAACGATGCAATGGGCTTTTCCGGCGGCAACTACAAGACCGGCCGGCTGCGCCTCTCGCTTGCCCCCAATCCGTTTGTGGCGGGAAAGCCCTTCCGCCAGACGCTGGATTTGCCCACCGGTTCGATCCATATCGAGGCCGACGGGGTGCTTTCCGGGCAGGGACGCCGTTTCGACCTGCGCATCCATACCTATCAGCAACAGACGCCAGACATCAACGTCTGGGTCAAGGCCATTGAGGAATTGGCGGCCAAGCCGGTGGACCTGGCGAAGGATTGGAAGCGGCATTGCCAGTGGTGGAATAACTTCTGGGATCGAGGCTGGATCATCGCCTACGACCGCGCGCTTTGTGTAGTTGCTTGTAATTCTTTTCGTCCCCCTGCCCTTTCACATACGCCGCAATCACCTCTTCGCTTACGTGTTGGCCCACACTGCTCACAAAATATCCCTCTCCCCAAAATGCACCTCCCCATAATTTCTTCTTCACCTCCGGCGCTTTTTCAAACACCTCCCTTGCTATCACACTCTTAACCACCTGCACTATCCGGCTCACACTGTAGCTCGGCACGCTTTGGATCAGAAAGTGCGCATGATCTCTATCCAACCCGATTTCCAAAAACCTTATCTCCCACCGCTTTTCTATCTCCAGGCACGCTTCCCTTACCACTTCGTCCACTCGCTCGCTCATTACCACCCGCCTATACTTCGCCGCACACACCACATGATACATCAACACCGATACGTTGTGCTGCTTATGGATGTAGCTGCTTGCCATCCCTTATCTTCTCTCACCCCTTTAAAGCCGGAGCAAGCTCCGGGGCATTGGACCCATAGAGAGTAAAGGATTTTGAGCCGGGTGTGGCGGCGGTTGCTGAACACGAAGAGCGCCCCGGCTCGCAGATCCTCGCCCAGGCGCTCGCTCACCAAGGCGTGCAGACCGTTGAAGCCCTTGCGCATGTCGCACGGCTCCAGCGCCACCCACACCTTCAAGCTCCCGGCAAAACTCAGCATGCCGTGCAACCTTTGCCTTCCAGCGCCCGAATCAACTCGGCCGCCAGCTTCGCCTGCCCACCATCGGCGATCTCCATTCGCGCCCCGCCCGGCAAAGAAACGGCGAGCACGCTGCTCGCTGCCCTCCCAATACTGGGCGGTGCAACGGATTGCCCATCCATCACCGCTTCCACCCATCGCATCCCATTCACTGACGGGGGTGGCAATGCCGGAAGTGACCTCGCAACAGGGCTCTCCATCACCGCCGCTTTGCGCTTGGTGCGTTTTTGCCGCCAAGTCGCAAACGTCTGGTAACGCACTCCAATGGCTTTTGCAAATTCCGCCGCGCTTACCCCGCACCGCTCGAATTCATCCAACAACGCCTCCCGCCGCTTCGCCGACACCCGAACCCGGCCTCGCCGGTCCACCTTCAACAACTCGTCTCGAATCGCTTTGCTCTGCATGCCAGCATCCTGCCCGGCTTTATCCGGCTTGGATAGAGGCGCTCGGTGTGACGCTTACTCATAAACTGCCAGGCAGTCGCTCACCAGCAAGCCGGGCCAATCGGACGGGATGA
>JBAWXX010000059.1:0-16440 GCA_037143855.1 Verrucomicrobiota bacterium
TTAACGCCGCCTAACGCAAAATAACGCCCTGGACATCTGTTCTCAAAGCTTCCACGAGGACTCAGGCGGGAAAATGGTCGGGCTGACAGGATTCGAACCTGCGACTTCTTGCACCCGAGGCAAGCGCTCTACCAAGCTGAGCCACAGCCCGACATTTTCAGTTTTCCACCCTCGCGGAGGGGTTGAAATTTATCGCTTACTTTCCTCTTTCCCGCAAGCAGAATGCGAGAAAACAGCAAAGAATTCTCCATGGCACAGAGAAAAGCGGGGCGCGGCCCGGGCTTTTCCAAAGCGCCTCAAACCATCCGCTTCCCAAACTGTTCGCCCACCTGCCGGTGCATTTCCTTGATGGCCTCGGCGTGGTCCTTGTGGCAGACGAGCGTGGCGTCGGGGGTGTGGATGATGAGGAGGTCTTCGCAGCCGATGGTGGTGATGAGGTGGTCCGGGTCGCTGGAGGCGGCCAGGGTCCGCTTGCTGCCGATGTGGAGCGTTTTGGCGGCGGCGGCGGCGTTGCCGTGTTCGTCGCGGGGGCAGGTTTCGGCGAAGGAGGGCCAGGAGCCGACGTCCAGCCAGGTCAGCGGCATCGGCACGGCGGCCACCTGCGCCAGCGGGTCGCGCGAGGCCGGTTCCATGATGGCGAAATCGACGCTGATTTTGGGGAGGGTGGGGAAGACCTCGTTGAGGACGGTTTCGCGCTGCGGGGTGTCCCAGGCGGCGGCGATTTGGCCGATCCCGGCGGCGTTGGCGGGCTGGTAGCGGCGGATGCACTCCAGGAGCGTGGCGGCGCGCCAGACGAACATGCCGCTGTTCCAAAGGTAGCGCTCGGGGCCCGCGACGAAGTATTCGCGCGCAAGCGGCAGGGGGGGTTTTTCTTTGAATTCCTCGACCACGCGCGCGCCGCCATCGTCCAGCGGAGCGCCCAGTTGCAGGTAGCCGTAGCCGGTGGCGGCCTGGGTGGGAGCGATGCCGAAGGTGACGAGGGTGCGTGGCTGCGCCTCGGCCAGGCGGTAGCCGTGCTCGACGATGCGCAGGAAATCGGCCACCGGCTCGATGATGTGGTCGGCGGTGAAGACGGCGATGACGGCTTGCGGATCGCGCCGGGCGATGACGGCGGCGCTGTAGCCGACGGCGTTGAGCGTGTCGCGCCCGACCGGTTCGGCCAGGAATTGTTCGCGCGGGAGGGCGAGGGCGTTGCAGATCAGGTCGGCGTGAGCCTGGCCCGCGCAGATATAGCGGTTCTCGGCGGGCACGAGCCCCTCCAGGCGTTCAAAGGCAAGCTGGAGGAGGCTCCGCCCCTGGATGAAGGGGATCAATTGCTTGGGCAGGCTGGCCCGGCTCATGGGCCAGAGCCGGGTGCCGGAGCCGCCGGCGACAATCAGAGCGTATCTCATAGGAGAGGAGGATAGCAGCCTGTTGAAAAAAGAACAATGGAGAGCTTGCAGCGCCTGTATCGGAGGAATACCGGCCAAGCGAGCGATGCCGCCTAAGCCCAAAAAGACGCGCAAGATCGCCGCCGTGGTTTGTCAAAAGCCGCGAAGCAGGGTGCTGGAGCGCGGGGCGAGCCCCGCCTTGGGGGTGCGCCGGAGGACGGCGTATTGGATGCCGTGCCGGCGGCAGAATGCCGCTTTCTCCGGTTTGTCGCCGTCTTCGTTGACGGCGTAGATGTCGGCCCGGATGTGATGGAGGATTTCTTGCTCGGCGTCCATCCAGCCCCTGCCGGTGGAGACGAGCGCCTCGGTGACGTGGCGGATCGCCCCGGTGACAAAGAGCCGCTCCGAAGCTTTGAAGAGCGGGTGCCCCTCTCCCTTCAGTTCCCGGATGTTGGCGTCGTTGCCCAGGCAGACGTACACGTCGCCCAGGGCCGCGACTTCCTCGAAAAACGCGATGTGCCCGGTGTGCAACCAGTCGTAACAGCCGGTGACGACCACTTTTTTGCGGCCCGAGGAGGGGCGGATCCCGGGGGCGGGGAAGCCGTCCAGTTGCGCTTCCGGCAGAACCCGCCACGCGATGCCGCTCTGGGCGGCGGCTTGCCGGGCTGCCACATTGTCGGCTTCGCGCAGCACCCAGAGGTCCGGCGGGAACCCGAGCGGGGGGAGGGACGAAGCTCCGCCGTAGGGATGGACAGCTTGAACGAACCGGACGGCCTGGAGGAAGTAGAGCCGCTCGGCGTAGGGGAACCGGGGCGGGCGGCCGGTGCGGGCGCAAACGGCGGCGTCGGTTTCCAGGAGGGCGTGGACTTCGCCGAAGCGGGCGGCTTCCTGGAGGAACCGAAGATCCCGGGAGCGGAGGTCGTCAAAAGCGCTGGAGACAAGGACGTGGTTCATTGGCGAGGGCGCGCGTTCAAGCGGTGCGGATTTTGACCCGGTGGGCTCCGGGAACGGGCTCGTGGGAGGCGATGTAGAGGTAGCCGCCGCCGCAACTGGAGTAACACGCGCCGGGGTAGAGGCCCTGGTAATATTTCAAGAGGCTCAGCAGGTCCATCGTGATCGTGGAATGGGTGAAGGTGTTGGGCAGCAATGTTTCCCAGCAGCGCATTGTTTCCGTCATCGCCGCGCCGAGAGCACAAACGTCCCGGGCCAGGATGCCCTCATAACAGATTTGCCCGGTTCTGCCCAGGCGGCTGATGAGATCCACATGCTCCAGGCGCTTCACTTCGAGCGGGTTATACCCCGGCGGGCGGGGAGCCACGGGCAGGATGTTGAGGACGCTTTCGAGCCAGCGGGCGGGCTCGGCGGCGGTCGTATTTTCAATATGCCGGGGAAAGACGCCGCCGCGATGGGCAAAATCGTAGTCCAGGCGGCTGATGCCGGGGTAGAGGAGGCCGATCATGTCCTGGCTGCCAGAGGGATCGTTGCGGCCCGCGTTTTCCGCCTGGTAGAGTTGCTCCACCCGCTTGGGGAGATCGCCTCCGGGAAGCCGCCCCCACATTCCCAGCGCCACTTTGCGGGTTCCGGTGGCGAGCCCCGAGCGTTCCATCCAAAAGAAGTTGGGTTCAATGCTGGCCACGCAGACCGAGCCCGGCGGCGTCGGGTTGAGCCGGGAACAGAACGGTTGGTCGATCCAGCCTCCGGCAAGGGTGATCCGGTAGGGGAAATCACCAATGATGTCGGTCAGTTTCGAGCGGGAGACGGAGTTCATGACGAGAGAACGATCAGGGAATGCCTGAGCTTACCCAAGCTGCGGCGGATGAAAAGTGTGAAACACACTTGCTGCTTATCCCATCGCGCGGAGCAGCAGCGTCAGCGCCGTGCGGGCTGCCAGGTCCTTGAACACGTCGCGGTCGCGGAAAAAGCGGTGCGCTTCCACCTGGGTCGCGCCGTTCCGCCGGGCCAGCGCGATGCAGACCGTGCCGACCGGCTTGGTGGGCGTCCCCCCCGTGGGGCCGGCAATGCCCGTGGTGGCGAGCGCCCAATCGGTTCCGGCCCGTTGGCGCGCCCCTTCCGCCATGGCTGCGGCCACCTGCGGGCTTACGGCCCCGTGTTCCGCGATGAGGGCGGCGTCCACCCCCAGGTCGCGCGTCTTGGCTTCGTTGGAGTAGGTGACAAATCCGGCCATGAAAACGGCCGACGCCCCGGAAATATTCGTGACCCGGTTGGCCAGCCCTCCGCCGGTGCACGATTCCGCGGTTGCAAGGGTTTCCTTGCGCCGGGCCAGCGTTTCCACCGCCGCTTGCTCCACGTTTCGGCCGTCGCGGGTGACGACGCTTTCTCCCAGCGCCTCCAGCACGATCTTTTCCGCCGCCTCCAGCGCCGCCTCGGCGCCGATGCAGCGGATATCCACTTCGCCGGGACGCGCGCAGTAGCCCAGTTCCAGGCCGGGGATGGCCAGCAATTTCTCGCCCACCCGGTCTTCCACGGTGGACTCGCCGATGCCCAGCACGTGGTAAATCCGGCAGCCGTGGACGGCCCGTTCCGGGACGATCCGCCGCAGGATGGGGAGCACCGATTCCTCAAACATCGGTTTCAATTCGCGGGGCGGCCCGGGCAGGAGGAAAAGGTGCGTGGTGTGGCCGTTCGCCGTGTGGATCAGGTAGAGCCCGGGGGCGGTTCCGTTGCGGTTGGGCAGAACGAGCGCCCCTTCCGGCACCTGCGCCTGGCGGCCCACGCGCTCCGTGAACGGCAGGTCGCGCAGGGCAAACCGGGCTTTGATATCGTTCAGCACGGCAGCATCAAGGTGCAGCGGACGCGCGAGGAGTTCGGCGGTGATTTCGCGGGTGATATCGTCCGTCGTCGGCCCGAGTCCGCCGGTCACGATCACCAGTTCCGCACGGGGGAGCGCCTCGGAAAGCGCCTGCCGGATGGCGTCGCCGTCGGGCACCGTCACCTGCCGTTCAAAGCGCAGGCCGAGCGGAAAGAGCCCGGCGGCAAGCGTGGCCACGTGGGTGTTGAGGACGCTGCCGAGGAGAATTTCCGAGCCGGTATTGATGACTTCGACGTTCATGGCAGTCTCAATATGAGAGGGAACGATGCGCTTGCAAAGCCTGATAAACCCGAAAGCGGAAGCTGCTTGTGCCATCCCATCCCCTCCAACATCGGTTTTCGGGTTGAAACGAAAATCATTCGACCCGTTCTGCCCGTTCTGTTCTAATTCCGCCCAGAACCTTTTTACTGACCATTTCCACTTTTATGGCTTACCAAAACGTCACCCCGCCCGCAGGCGGCAAAATTACCATCGAAAACGGCAAATTGACGGTCCCGGCCAACCCGGTCATCCCGTTCATCCGCGGCGACGGCACGGGCCCGGACATCTGGGCGGCTGCCGTGCGCGTGCTCGACGCGGCGGTGCAGAAAGCCTACCAAGGCGCGCGCAAGATCGCCTGGTTTGAAGTCTTCGCGGGCCAGACCGCCAAGGACAAGTTTGACAACTGGCTGCCGGACGAGACGGTGGAGGCTTTCCGCGAATACCTGGTGGGCATCAAAGGCCCGCTCACGACGCCCGTCGGCGGCGGCATCCGCTCGCTCAACGTGGCGCTGCGCCAGATGCTCGATCTCTATGTCTGCCTGCGCCCCGTCCAGTATTTCCAGGGCGTCCCGTCGCCGGTCAAGCACCCGGAGCGCGTCGATATGGTCATCTTCCGCGAAAACACAGAGGATATTTATGCCGGGATCGACTGGCCCGCCGGGTCGCCCATGGCGACAGCCTTTCTGCAATGGCTGAAGGTGAACGCGCCCAAGGATTTCCAGAAAGCCCGCTTTGGCGAGGAAGCCCCGGAGCAGATCGGCATCGGTGTGAAGCCCGTTTCCAAGCCGGGCACGCAGCGGCTCGTCCGCGCGGCGATTGCGTATGCCATTGCCCAGAAGCGCAAGAGCCTCACCTTCGTCCACAAGGGGAATATCATGAAATACACCGAGGGGGCTTTTCGTGATTGGGGCTACGAGGTCGCCAAACAGGAGTTCGGAGCCGTGGAGATCGACGGCGGCCCGTGGTGCCAGATCCCCGAAGGCAAGCCCGGCGCGGGGCTCGTCTTCAAGGACTCCATCGCCGACATTACCCTCCAGAACGTCCTTTTAAGGCCCCAGGACGTGGACGTGATCGCCACGCTCAACCTCAATGGCGACTACCTCTCCGACGCCCTGGCCGCGCAGGTTGGCGGCATCGGCATCGCCCCCGGCGGCAACATCAACTACACCACCGGCCACGCCGTCTTTGAGGCGACCCACGGCACCGCGCCGAAGTATGCCAACCGCGACATGGTCAACCCCGGTTCCGTCATTCTCTCCGGCGAAATGATGTTCCGCTACCTGGGCTGGAACGAGGCGGCCGATCTCATCCTCAAGGGGCTCAACGGAGCCATCGCCGCCAAGCGCGTCACCTACGACTTTGCCCGCAATATGGAAGGGGCGACCGAGATCAAGTGCTCCGAGTTTGGCACGGCGATCATTGGCAAGATGTAAATCCGCCGCCGCCCGGCAGAGGGCTCGTGACGCCATGCAAACCTATCCCACCCCCTGGCAGCAAAAAATCCTCTGGGGCGCGCTGACCGCGCTCTCCGTGGCCTTCATGGGAGCGTTGGCTGGGGGGTTGTTATTCGGGCTTCGCTGGACGCTCGGGTTTTTGCAGCCGCTCCTCATCCCCGTGGCGATGGCCGGCATCCTCGCCTTTCTCTTGAAGCCCCTGGTGGATTTGTTCATCCGCTGGGGGGGGCGGCGGGGATCGGCCGTCCTGGCCGTGTTCGCCCTGGTCTTCCTGCCGGTGGCGCTCGTCGGCCTGTGGGTGGCCCCGGAGATTTACCACCAGAGCGCCGAGTTTGCGGAAAAACTCCCCGGCTACATCCATAAAGGCCAGGCGGCGGCGGAGGCGCAGGTCGAACAGGCGGTCCATTGGTTCAAGGTCCGCTACCCGCAGAACCCCTTCGTGGAGCAGGCGATGGCGTGGGGGCAAAAGCAGTTCCCGGAACTGCCGCTCAAAGCCTGGCACTTTGTCAGCGGCGGCGTGGTCGGTTTTTTCGGCATGGCGGGGTTCCTGCTGGGGCTTTTCCTGGTGCCGATCTACCTCTATTACTTCCTCATGAACGCCGAGTCGATTGCCGAGCGCTGGGGCGATTACCTCCCCCTGCGCGCTTCGCCCTTCAAGGACGAGGTGGTCGATTGCCTCAACGAAATAAGGAGTTACCTTATCGCGTTTTTCCGGGGGCAGGTGATCGTGACGATGATCGACGGCCTCTTGATTGGCGGCTCGCTCTTTGCCATGGGGCTGAACTTCGCCCTGCTCATCGGGATGATGGTGGCCGTGTTGCAGTTGGTTCCCTACCTGGGCGTCCTGCTTTGCTGGATTCCCTCGGTGCTGATCGCCTTCGCCCAGTGGCAGGATTGGCAGCATCCGCTCGGCGTGACGGTGATCTTTTTCGTAGTGTTTCAGTTTGAAGGCTTCGTGCTCGCGCCGAAAATCGTGGGGGGATCCGTGGGGCTCCATCCGATGACCATCATTGTTTCCATGGTCGCCTGGAGCTTGTTGATCGGCGGCCTCCTGGGAGCCCTGCTGGCGGTGCCGCTGACGGCCACCCTCAAAGTGCTTCTGCGCCGTTATGTCTGGAAAAAACAGCAGGGGCGGGCGAGTGTGGAAACGCCACTTCCCGCGCCATGAAACAACCCTACGTCGTCCCCAGCACCGCCCGGCGCGATCTCTTGATTGGCCTCGCCGTGGGGGGGGCGCTGCTGGCCCTCCTCCTTTTCACCGTGATGAATCTGGGCAACGGAGTGGCGGGCGCGACTCTCCAGGGGACCATCGTAGCCAAGCACTTCACGCCGCTCAAGGAAGAGCAAGTCACCTTTGGCAAGCGGGGCATGCAGGCGCGGCAGATTGACGGGGAATACGTCCTGGAATGCGACGTGAAAGGCCGCCTCTACCTTGTCTCCGTGGAGAAGGAACTCTACGAAGCCCGCAAGATCGGCGACACCTTCTATTTCGCCCGCCCCTCGGAATAGGGTTGCCATCGGAGCGGCGAGCGTAAGCCGCCGCAGCGCGAAGTGCCCCAAGCGACACGCTTGCTATTTCCCGCCGGTGCCGGAGACGATGTCGTTGAGCTTGAAGAGGGGCAGAAACATGGCGATCACGATGCCGCCGACCACTATGCCCAAAAAGACGATCAGGAACGGCTCGATGAGCGAGGTGAGGGCGTCGAGCATTGCCTCGATTTCCTCGTCCCAGAAGTCGGCCATTTTTTCCAGCATGACGTCGATTTTGCCGGTCGCCTCGCCCGCGGAGACCATGCGCAGCATCACCGGGGGAAAAATGGGCTGTCGCGTCATGGCGCTGGCCAGGCCGTCCCCCTTTTCCACATCCTCAGACACCCCTTTGATGGCGTGTTCCACCATCGTGTTGCCTGAGGTTTCCCCCACGATGGCCATGACCTCCAGAATCGGCACGCCCGCGCGGATGAGCTGGGCAAAGGTCCGGGCAAAGCGGCTCATGCAGATTTTGTGCGTGAGCGGCCCCACGATCGGGAGGCGCAGTTTGTAGCGGTCCCAGAACTCCGTTCCGGCCTGCGTGCCGAGGAATCTGCGAATGCCGTAGATGGAGCCGCCGATCATGCCGACAATCCAGATCCAGTTGCCGCGGATGAAGGCGCTGACATCGATCAAAAATTGCGTTGGCGCGGGCAGCTTGGAGCCGAAATCGGCGAAGATGGACCCGAAGGCCGGGACGACTTTCACGACCAGAAACGTAGTGATCGACAGGGCGATGCAGATGACCACGGTCGGGTAGGTCATGGCCGATTTGACCTTTTTGACCAGCCGTGCGGAGGATTCCAGGAACCCGGCCAGGCGGTCGAGAATCTCTGCCAGCATACCGCCGGTTTCCCCCGCGCGGACCATGGAGATGTAGAGGCGGGAAAAGATTTTTGGGTGCTTGGCGACGGCTTCGTGAAAGGTCTCCCCCTCCTGCACGCGGGCCATGATCTCACCGACAATGAAGCGCAGCCCGGCTTGTTTGGGGGAGGTGCACTGTTCGTAGAGCGCGGTGAGGCCGGTGAGCAGCGGCAGCCCGGCATCCACCATGGTGGCGAGCTGCCGGGTAAAGAGCACGAGATCCGAAGTGGTGACCTTGCTGACTTTGCGGTTCGAGCGTCCGACGGACCGTTCTTCCAGCGACAGCACCATGAGCCCCCGGGCCATGAGGACGTTGATGGCGTTATCTTCGTTGATGGCGTCCGTGAGGCCGCTCACAGTCTTTCCATCGGAACTGCGCGCTTGGTAGGCGTAAGTAATCATGGGGAATTCCTTTCTATAAGCAAGTTTGGTGCTAGAGCGGCTTAAGTTTTTCTGTAGCCGCGTTTTGCGGCGGCGCAGACCGTTGCGCATCTTTTTGCCGTGGGGGTGCTGGTTGGCCTTTATTCATCGAATACAGGCCAAGCGGTCGGCTCCTTGCCCACACCAAAAACCTGCTGCAAACTGTCCATCGTTCCTTATTTCAACAGCCTGCGAAGAAACCGCCGGTTTCAGTCGCCCGCCGCTCAAGGTCAAACGCTCTGCTTGCGTTTTTCCTCCAGTCGGACGGAGCCGAACTTGGGGTAGAGGAATTGCGCCGCCGCCGAGCCTTGCTTGGTGACGCCGCGCACGGTCGAAACCCCTGCATCGCGCAACGCCAGGAGCGACTGCCCCAGCAGCACCGTGCCGAGGCCCCGGTTGTGGTATTCCAGGGAGAGGCACGGGCCGGTGAGCAGGTGCCGCCGGGCATCCCGTTCGCCGCCAAGGCCGGAAGCCCCGATGATCCGGGGGCCGTGGCTGAT
This sequence comes from Verrucomicrobiota bacterium, assembly GCA_037143855.1. Lineage (GTDB taxonomy): Bacteria > Verrucomicrobiota > Verrucomicrobiia > Chthoniobacterales > Chthoniobacteraceae > UBA695. The sequence continues at coordinate 9,230 of JBAWXX010000059.1, forward strand.
CACGAGGCAGAACGGCTCGCTTTTTTCGTGGAACACCTCGCTGATGGCCGCTTCGATGAGGGGGCGGATTTCGCCAAAGAAGGGGTTCCAATCCGAATCGAGCGTAAAGGAACTGAGCACGACAGAGCGGACGGTGGAATGGTCCTCGGCGGTGGCGCGGCGGATGGAGAAGGAAGGGGGGAGGGCGGGGCAGACCGGAGGGTTTTTGGAAAGATCCCAGGAGAATTGCGCCCAATGGACCAGCTTGATCATAGGTGGGGCCGATTTTAGGGAATGCGGGGCGTCACCGCGAGGGAATTATTTTGAGTGGGGTTCGGACTTTTCGTCGCGCAAAAGGTGCTCGATCAATACAAGGGAACCCCCTTTGAGAAGCCGCTCCATGCCGCTTTTCACAAAATCAGCGATGGCCTGCGGGAAAGCATCACTTTCCCCTGGGGGGACTTCCATGTCGTCAGGCCCATGGAGAACTTCGTTGCATCGGCGGTGGAGTAGATGCGTTCCGCCACCGTCTGTCCGGTAATGGCCCAGTGCAGTTTGTTTTGCACGGTGGCGAAAAACTCCTTTGTCAGCGGCGCGTCGGGGCTGTAGTCCACCGAGAGCGCGTAAATATCTGTGATCTTCTGGTAAAATCGCCGCTCGCTGGCCCGAATCTCCCGGATGCGCTCCAGCAGCTCATCAAAGTAATCCTTGCCGAAGACCTGCTTGCCCTGTTTCAAGCGTTTGTCGTCCATCACAAAGCCTTTAATGATGAACTCCCGCAGCGTATGCGTCGCCCAAATGCGGAACTGCGTGGCCTGGTAGCTGTTCACCCGGTAGCCCACCGCGATGATGGCATCGAGGTTGTAGAACTCCACCTCGCGGGCGACCTCCCGGCCACATTCGGCACGAACTATTTCCATTTTGGAAACAGTTGCCTCCCGGCTCAACTCGCCCGAATCGAAAATGTTTTTGAGATGCTTGTTGATCGCGGGAACGCCCACCCCGAAAAGCTCCGCCAACGCCTTTTGGGTCAGCCAGACGGTTTCCGTTTTGAAGAAAACATCCACCTTTACCGCCCCGTCGGGCGCGGTGTAGAGAAGGAATTGGTTTGGGGTGCTCATGGCTAGCTTCCCATGGATTCGTTCGGCTTTCCCTATTTTTGCGAAACCAGCCAGCCGAGCGCCTCGTGATGGCGGTGCCAAGCCATGATCACATTCCCGGCGTAACAGATCGCTTCCTCCTTGCTCCCCAGCGTGTAGCCGTTCGGCAGGTTCTTGGGAACCCGCCGGTGCCCTTTGAGATACGCTTCCAGGTGCGGGTTCTGTTTGCGAGCAGCGGCCAGCGCGTTTTCCAGCCCGGTTTTGCGCGGGGTGAGGTAACGCAGCAGCACCACCCCCCACGCGAACACCGGATTGTATTTCACATCATTGGGATACCGCTTGATGAGTGCGCGCGCCTCCGCCCGTTGATCCAGCGCCAGGTAACACGCCAGCAGGGAATAGCGCACGCCCTGGTTGTCGTTGGGGTTCAACTCCAGCATCCCCTCATATTCCTTCACCGCCTCCTCCAGCCTCCCCGCCGATTCCAGTTCCTCCGCCAGTTGTTGCCGCGCCCGCATGTAAGGCCGCGTCTCCAAGAACCCCCAGAAATGCGGTTTGTATTCCGCGAATCCCTTCGGCCCCAGCTTTCGCGCCGCGGTCTCTACGATATTGCGCAGCGACTCGATCTCATCCGTCTCGCCCGGCTTGGCCAACCCCAGCACCACCAACCGCGCATCCACGTTGTCCGGGTCGAGCCTCAGGACCTCCTCAAGGATTTTCATCATCTCCTGCGGCGTCTCGGCCTCCATGGCGTCGTAGAAACGCATCTGCGCCCGCTCCTCGTTGGTTTCGGAAAGTTCCTCCGGTATCCCGATTTCCTGCATCATACGCTCCAGCAAGGCGAGAGGGCTGGAGAGATCGGGCGAATCCTGCGTGGCGTTGGCTTTCTTGGCAGACTTGCGTTTTGCGGGCATAAGAAGCGGGAGGGCGGTTGTTGTAATGTATTGACGGGAGGAAAGAGGCTAGGCACAGGATCGGGCTTCCGTCACGCTTGTTTCCTCTGTAGCTTCGGTGCTCGGAGGGCGGAGCCCGAGGTTGGCAGCTTGACCGTTGGAAGCTTTCTGGGATTTGGGAGGCATGGGGAGAGCGAGGATCCTTGGATCGGTATCCCCCCCGCATTTAACAACGGACAGGCTCGATAGCCAAGCGTCATCAAAGCCCTTTGCGGCGACACACCCGATCTTTCCAGTAACGCACATCTATTTTGCCAAACTGGCTTCTTAGGGCATCACTTTGGCATCACTTTTTGCGTCCTTAATTGTTCTGATTCGTCCATGATTGTCCATTTTGCAGTAGTTTTATGTGTTTTGAAGACAGCAACTTGCATCGGAGTTTTTTGGGACAAGAGCGGACTCTTGTAGACACAGAAGGACACCGCCAGAACTAGACTACGAATCAGAAGGTTTCAGGTTCGACTCCTGACGGGCGCACCACTCTCCCACAACGACTTACGCAGATTTCAGCAAGTCGGAAAGATTTACCACTCGGCCACTTCTTCCATCCTCAATCAGAAGGTTCATGGTTCGCCTCCCAACGAGCCATCCTCTCTCTGAACGACTTACGGATTGGAGCTTTCACTGACTACGCCCGAGCTGAGAGTAGACCGCACAATTAAAGCGCTTTTCCCAAAATCCATATCTTTGTAATCGTTTTCATGGAATCTAAACAAATTTCATGGCAAACTCCGAGATTGAGAATCATCACTTTTCAGAAAAATGGCCAAAAACAACCCGTTTTCACAGACTGTAAGCCATTTTCACGGTCTTGCTTTGCCGGAGCCGGAAATGACGCTGGTGGGGTATAGCGCCATCATCAACCGTTACGACCTGCGCTTGCCCTTGCCTGACCGTCTCGCTAGCGTCAGCACGAAACATCGCCGGTATGAGAACCACCCGTGGTGCGTTTTTACCCCCAAGCACATGCCGGAAGATACGCTGGCGGGCCAGCCTTCTGGATCCAGAAAGTTACCCTGTGAAAGAGACCAGCGGCTCGGGGTTCTATTGCTACGGGCTGGCCTGGGGGATCAACAATGGATTGCTAGATCGGGCCACCGCTTTGCCCCATGTCGAAAAGGCCTGGGCGGCCCCGGCCGCTTGCGTTACCCCGGAGGGCAAGCTGACTCATGTCCAGCCCGTGGGAGCTGATCCCCGCCACTTTGAGCCGGAAAGTACTGCTCCTTACGGAGTGGGCGCCTTTTTGCAAAGGTTTACGAGTTGTGGCTCAACGCCCTTCCAAATGAATCCCGTTAAGCGGGGAAGCTGAAAAAAACCTGATAACAATCCTCCCCGTCATAACGATCATGTAAAGGGCGGTCGAAAAGTGCGGCACCTTCAATCTAAAGATGGAGGATGTTCACAGATATGGACCAATGGGCCGAAATACGCCGACGGGTAAAAGTCGTTTTCTGGCAGGTAGCGGGCCTCTGGCCCCAGAGGCCCGTGCCATCAGCATCCGCTACTACCTGCCAGAACGTGAGGCTGCTCACTCGAATACCTCCAGTTCATAGATGCCGTAACCCTCCCTGTTGCTTCGGCCTTCCTTTTTGGCGTTTTTGATTCCCTCCACCCGCACATGGCGGGCGGTAACCGGTTCCAACGGAATATCCGTTACGCCATATTTGCCTTGGTTGGTTGAAAAGACTTCCCTCCATTGCTGGCCATCGCTGGACACCTGCACCGAGTAGCTGGTGGCGAACGCAAACTCCCAGTTGATTCTCACCCGGCGGAACGTCTTCTCGGCCCCGAGATCCACCGCCAACCATGCGCGATCCTGCGGGCCCGAGGACCAGTAGGTAAGCGGATCGTTATCCACCGCATTTTTCGCACTCAAGTACGGCCTTGCAACAGCCGAAGCCGTTGCGGGGCGGCCCGCCGCCAGGGACACGGGCGGCGGCGGTTGGATCGCCGTGTCGCGCACGCTGTGGACCGGTTGGCCATCGGCGCCGGTCAACTCCGCCTCCAGAACACAGGAACCGCATTCAGCCGGCCAGACCATGTCAAAAACCAGATTCGCTGTGCCAAACGATTCCATGTGCGCCTCCTGGCTCTTCTCAAAAAGCACCTGGTCGCCGCGCTTGACCCGCAACACCACCGGACCGCTCCAGGGTTTCTCCAGATCGTTGACCAGCATCACGGGAATTTTCCTGCTTTCCCCGGGGGACACCCGCTCGCTCCAAAAGTCCAGCATCAATCCAACCGGGGCGAAGGAGTCGCGCACGTAGCGGTAAAACTCCGGCTCCCACTCCAGATCAGCGACTCGGCCCGGCTTCCAGTGATCGCTGGTTGCCCCATTGGGACGCGAATTCCCGAGCGAGTGGAAGTGCATCACGGCGGCGACCTTCCGGTTCACCCGCCAGAACTCGGTGGTGGTGGCGAGGATGGCCGCCTGCATGTGGAACCGTTGCTGCGGGGTGGCATCCAGCCCCACCAGGCTGCCATAAAGATAATAGGTCAACTGGGTCGGGGTGCCGTCGCGATTGACCCAGTGCCAGCCGTATTCGTTGATGACGATGGCGTGCTTGCCATCGCTTTCAGGCGGCACCTTGGTCATCTGTCCCATCTTGCTCAGGCACATGGCATACGCGCAGTAGTTATACGCATGGAGTTCCATCATGTCGCCCGGTTCCTGCGGGTAACTCCATCCGTTGTCCCACGGACGATTGGAGAGGTCCAGGCCGCGCACTTTTTTGATCGCCTCCCCCGTTTTGGGGCTCCTGGTCTCATTACACGCATCCCAGATCACCACGCACGGATGGTTCCACCGTTCCCGCATCCATTCCTCATATTCCCTTTGCAGTTCCTCGCTCGATAGCTGGGGCGGCATCTCGTTGGCAAACCACACGGGAAATTCATCGTCGATGAGAATGCCTTCCTCGTCGGCAATGCGATACCAGGCTTCCGGCGGGAACCCGATGGAGTAGCGCAGGCAGTTCCAATGCATGTCTTTGACCTTCTGGTGGAGCTTGCGCACCCAAGCTTCGTTCCACGGCAATCCACGGCATTCGGAATCCTCAAAAAACCGGTAGAGGACGAAGTTGCTGCCCCGCATGAAATAGGGTTTGCCATTGAGCATCGCCCGACCGGCCTTCGGATCAAAATGGAACTCGCGCATCCCAAAGCGGACGCTCACCTCGTCGGCCGCAGTCCGTACCTTCATTTCATAGAGAAACGGATCCTCCGGTGACCACAACCGGCATTTCTCAATCGCCACCACCGTATCGATCACTTTCCCCTCCGCCTTGGCCTGTCCTTTGCCGACCATTTTGCCCGATTTCGCCTCGCGCGCTTCCAAAGAAACTTCTCCCGCCGCGGACAACTCGATGCGCACCCGGGCCTTGCCTTGCGCAATATCCGGTGCGACCTGCACGTTTTGAATGAAAGGCGTCCCGGCCAGGATTAATTCCACGGAATCAAAAATGCCCGGAATATAGCGTACTTTTTCACAATCCTTTCCGTCGGGACGGGAGCGTCCCACGGCATCGCGATCAGCGCCGACCCGGATCACGATCTCGTTCTCGCCGCTCTTCAGGGCCGGTTTGGCGTCGAAATAACCCGGCGTAAAACACGGCTCGTGCACGCCCAGCAGCTTGCCGTTGAGGGTGACCTGCGTTCCGAACATCGCCTTGAACACCTTGATTTGCGCCACTTCCGGAATGGAACCCTCCAGCTTGAAGGTGCGCCGGTACCAGAATGCGTCCCGCTTGGGATCCTTTTGAGAACGACTACAACGATTCATTACCTCCGGCCCGGGTTTGTCGAAGGACGGGGTGGCCAATGTCACCAAGCCCGGCACCGGCACGGTGCGATCAAAAGCCGAGGTGGGCTTCTCCATTGAGCCTTCGGCAACCTGCCATGTGCCGTCTAGGGGCATCACCGTGCGGGACGAAGCCGCCACAGCCCAGTTTCCAGCCGCTGCCATAAACAGCATGCAGCCGACAAGAACCTGGGTGATTATTTGATTCCTAAGTTGTTTTTTCATTTCTTCTACTCGAACTGGTTTTAATGATTCTTTCGCCTCCACCCTGCTGGATCCCCATTTTCACTGCTGCTCATGGAGGTGCAGACCGGCTTTGTTTGGGGCATGCCCCTGGCTTGGATCCCTATTTTTCGGGCGGCAAGGGTTTAAGAGCCACAATGCTGATGCAATGGCCGCTGGCTAAGGCCGATCCATCGGGGTGGGTCCCGATTTCCCCCCCGCAATAGCCTCCAAAGAGGGAAGTGTTTGGCGCTTTATCGCGCAAAGTTGACCAGTCTTTGCCAAGTTGCCCGTTTCGTTGCAGAACCCCCGCCCGCCCTGCGCAATTGGAGATCAAAGCCACCGCATACGGTTCTGGCGACGGTTTGAAAACGGCCTCTGCCGCCTTGATTGTCGCAGCGAGGTCGAGGCCCTGCTGGATGTCACTGGCGATGGCAAACTGGCCCTGCAGCAAAAGGCCCGCATTGATTTTCTGGCAGATCTTGCCTTGGAAAATCACCAGGTCATCTTTGGCCGACATCCCAAGAACCGGCACCTTGCCCCCCAGACCTTGGTAAAGCCCATCCAGGTAAGGGGGAGTTTGGCGATAAGGCTGGCGTCCAAAGGTCAGGAGGAGTTTGCCGGGCGAGGATTCCTTCAAGGCCGAAAGCAGGGCTTTGCCGATTTGAGTGCCGCAGGCCGCAAGGTCGCTTGTGGCCTCCGCCGAGGCAGCAGAAACGGTGATGGGGCCGGAAAGAGCCAAAACCGCGACCCCAGCTTTGATCTCCGCCTGTTTGGTTTCGCGGTCAAGAGGTTGGTTGATGAAAATATCCTCATTGCCGATGGGATGCCAACAGGCGACGCCAAAAATCCGGGTCTTGTCCGGGAAAACCCGGGCAACCCCCTCCACCAACTCGGGTTTGAACACGGAGGAACTGGCCATGATGAGAATGGTGGAGGCCTCGGAGGCGCCTGCTTTTTTCAAGCCCTCGAGCGCCATGCGCGCCGCATCCTCGCCCGCCTGGTCGGGCACTTCCCGGACCGACTGTCCCACTCCGGAGCAAAGGGTTGTTGGGGCAGCGGCCAAGCCAGGAATGCCCAATGTGGCTACCAGGCAATACAGAGCTAGTGTAGTGATCATTAAATAAGGGGGCATAACGTCTCGGCGTTTTCCGCTTC
>JBAWXX010000060.1:0-16369 GCA_037143855.1 Verrucomicrobiota bacterium
AAAATTGAAAAAGGGGCCGGAATTATGACGCGAATTTATCACTCACCACACTAGCACGAGATAGACTTTTGCTTGCTTGTTGCCTTTTTTTGATATTCCCTCGACACGTCCTAGTCCCCGTAAAACACAAACGCGCTCTTACGAAACTCCAATCCTAGAATACCGATGTCCTCTCTGCTCTATCAGCCAGCCTTCGATGAAATTGCAACTCGCTTCAATGCGCTTTGGGCGGATGAACCCCCGGAGCGTCCGCTCGTATGGGCCGAGGTTCCAAAAAATCCCGATAAACCCATTGCACGCGCCGATCACCCGCTGACGCTGAGATATTTTCGCGCGACCCGCGGAGAATGGAAGGAGCACATGGCCTGCATTGACCATTGGCTTGAGAACACCCTCTTTATGGGGGAAGCCATCCCGTTTTACTCCCCGGACTTCGGCCCAGACCAATTTGCAGCCTTTTTTGGAGCGCCGCTGGAATATTCGGACTCCAATCCAGAGACGAACTGGGTGGAGCCAATCCTTGAGACGTTCGAGGGATATGAGCCCACTCTCGACGATGGGAACTCCGTTTGGCGTGGAGTACGCGCTTACGCCACGGCATTGGCCGAGCACGCCAAGGGCCGCTATCTGCTCGGGGTCTGTGATCTGCATTCGAACATAGACGCGATGAGCGCGCTGCGTTATCCGAGCAACCTTTGCATGGATCTGATGGATTGCCCCGAGGAAGTGGCCCGTGTCTCTGCGGCGATGAGGAAATTCTATGGCCCCATCTACGAGGCGCTTTATGAGGCATCGCGGTTCACCCCCGAGACGGGCACGATTGGCTGGGGCCCGTTCTGGACTCCGGGCCGCTTCGGGGTGGTGCAATGCGATTTCAGCTGCATGATCAGCCCCGAGGATTACAAGAAACATGTCCTGCCCGGAGTCGAGGAGGAAGCGGCCCATCTGGACCGCTGCATGTACCACTTGGATGGACTCGGCGCGCTCCGACACCTCGACCAAGTGTTATCGGTGAAGGATATTGATGTTCTGCAGTGGGTCTCCGGAGCCGGCCAGAAGCCGATGTGGCAGTGGATGGAGGTGCTCAAGAAGGGGCTTGCCGCAGGAAAAGCTTTGCACATTTACGACATCACCCCGGCACAGGTCAAAGAGGTCCACTCGGAACTGAAGTCCCGCAGATGCCTCTACCAGGTCAACGCGGCCAACGCCCAAGAGGTGGAGGAACTCCTCAAATGGCTCAAGAGCCATTGATGGCGTTGGAGCACTGAAGCGATACCGGCCTTAGGAAACCGCTGAATAAACCATCCCCGCAGCTTGCAGCGGGGATGGTATAGCCCGAGCTTGAAGGGACGCGCAACGGTCTGCGCCGCCGCAAAGCGCGGCTACATAAAAACTTAAGCCGCTCTAAATGCCCCTGAATAGGCCTTGGGTTCAACGTCCCATCCAGCCGCCGTCCACGGTAAGGACGGTGCCATGGATATAGTCGGCGGCCGGGCTGCAGAGGAAAACGAGCGGGCCGGAGAGATCCTCCGGGGTTCCCCACCGGCCAGCCGGGATGCGGGAGAGGATGGCATTGCTGCGGGATTCGTCGGCGCGCAAAGCGGCAGTGTTGTCGGTCGCGATGTAGCCCGGAGCGATGGCGTTGACATTGATTCCGCGTCCCGCCCACTCGTTGGCAAGAGCTTTTGTAAGTTGGGCGATGCCTCCTTTGCTAGCCGCGTACCCGGGCACGTTGATGCCTCCCTGGAAGGAGAGAAGCGATGCCGTGAAGACGATTTTCCCCCTCCCCCGCACCAGCATGCCCTTGCCGATTTCACGGGCGAGGATGAATTGCGAACGCAGGTTGACATCGATCACGTAGTCCCAGTCTGCATCGCTGTGCTCCGCAGCGGGGCTACGCCGGATCGTGCCGGCATTGGCCACGAGAATATCGATCACGGGTTCCATGGCGGCCACATTCGCAAGAAACGCAGTGAGAGCCGCGCGGTCGGAAAAGTCGCAGGCGTACGGCTGGAAGCGCCGCCCGAGCGCCGTCACTTCCCGCTCGACTCCGCTGCCCGGAGTCATCGACGTGCTGACGCCGATGATGTCCGCCCCTGCACGAGCGAGGCTCACGGCCATGGCTTTTCCAATGCCGCGGTTGCATCCGGTAACCAGCGCGGTTTTTCCTGAGAGATTAAAGAGTGAGTTCATGAAGATCAGAGAATGTTACTGATGGAGAGCCCGTCCATATCGTTGAAATCCTGGTTTTCGCCGCCCATACCCCAGCAGAAGCTATAGCTGGCGGCACCGGCGCCGGAATGGATCGACCACACGGGGGAGAGAACAGCCTCGCCCTCGGCGACAACAAGATGCCGCGTCTCCGTGGGTTCTCCCATGAAATGAAATACGCGGGAAGCCGGTTCGAGATCGAAGTAAAGATAGACTTCCGAGCGGCGGATGTGCGTGTGAGCAGGCATCGTATTCCAGATGCTTCCGGGCTTGAGGCGGGTGAAACCCATCACGAGCTGGCAGCTTTGTATCCCTCCAGGATGGATAAATTTGTAAATCGTCCGCTCGTTTGCCCCCTCCCGGGTGCCGAGGTCCACAGCTGCAGAATCAGCCTCGCGTGCAAGCGTTGTCGGATAACTCGTGTGGGCTGGGTAGCTGAGAAGGTAAAACCGGGCGGGGTTCGCGGGATCGTTGCTGTGGAAAACCACCGACCGGACCCCGCGTCCGGCATACAGGCAGTCCAGTTTGCCGAGTTCGTGGCGCGTCCCGTCGGTCTCGACGGCTCCCGTGCCGCCGAGGTTCAGGATGCCGATTTCCCGGCGCTGCAGAAAGTAGTCGGCGGCGAGTTCCTTCACGGTTGCCTCCAGGATGAGCGGCTCAGCGAGCGGCACGGCCGAGCCGATAATTGTCCGGTCGGTCTCCCAATAGTTCAGTTCAACCCGGCCGGGTGCGAAGAGGGAATTGATCAGGAAAGATTTTCGCAGTTCGTCGGTGGTAAACCGTGAGACGGCTGCGGGGCTGTTGGCTTCAATGATGTTCATGGATTGGACGCGCTGAGTTGTTAGGAAATATGACGGAAAAAGCACACCCAGTCAATTCCCCCGGAGGGATTCAACCGCTCTAAAACCTTGAGGTGTGATGGGAAATAACGTCATCTTCTATTATTAACACCGCAACCATTCCCTCCAATGCAATTAGCTTCGACTCGCCGGCGCCTCCATATCCTAGTTGCCCTATGGTGGTGGGATGAACGCCTGCTCTCCGGCATCGTGGAATTCGCGCACTCCCACGACTGGGTGCTCGACGCCCGCATCCGCTTCACACACCGGCGGCCCACTCGCCGAACTTATGACGGCGCCATCATTTTCGCCGGCAGGCATCCGTCAATTTCTCTATTAAGGGACACCTCTATCCCTATCGTGAACCTGGCCCAACACCACAATTTCAAAAGCGCGCCCAAGGTTTACTGCGATGATCGCGAAATCGGTCGCGTGGCTGGCGCCCATTTGTTTGAACGTGGCTGCAAACAAATCGGATTCGTCTCCTTCTCCGATTCAAACAGTTCCGCCAAAAAGGCCCGGCGCGCGGGCCTTCGAGCCTGGTGCCTGGCCCACCACATTCCCTTTTCCGACTTTGAATTTGAAACGCTACGCACCGCGCTGCCCCACATCCAAAAGCCCCTGGGGCTGCTGGTGGGCAACGATGAACTTGCCGTGGAAACCATCACGGCATGCCAGGATTATGGATTTTCCGTACCCGACGAAATCGCCATTCTTGGTGTGGACGACAACGATCTCTTTTGCCGGAACGCCAGCGTGCCCCTTTCAAGCGTGAATCTGAATCTGAACCGATGGGGACAGGAAGCCTCCACCCTCCTCCATGGATTAATCCAGGGGCGCCGCAGCCTCGCCGGGCCGGTTGTCATTCCCCCTCTGGGTGTTTCACCGCGCGCATCTACGGATATCGTTAACACGGCAAACCATTATGTTGCGGAGGCGCTCCGATACCTGCGACAGCACTTTTTGTCGCCTGTTACCATCGCCTCGCTTATTCGGCACGTTAGAATCTCCCGCCAGTCCATGCAAAACCTGTTCCTCCGCCATGTCGGCCATTCGATGTCCGAGGAGCTGATGCGCCTACGTATCGAACACGCCAAACAACTTATGCTGCATAGCAATCTCAAGCTGGATGCCGTTGCCGCCGCAAGCGGATTTACGAACCGGCAGCACTTTCATCGCACCTTTCAGTCAAAGCTCGGATGCCCCCCGGGCGAATGGCGAAAAGAGCGTATCCAATAAGCTGGAGGTTTTGGGCGTCCGTTCGCCTTGCACCTGATTTTGTTGCCCCCGGCTAGAGCGTAGCGATCCCGCCCAGGAACGCTTCCGACGACGGATCGCCAAACAACGTGACCATTTACTTGCCTTCCTGGATGAACCGGCTGCCGATGCCACCAACAACTTGGCCGAGCGTCAGCTTCGGCCCGCCGTCATTGCCCGCAAGCTTTCCTGCGGCAATAAAACCGCGCGCGGTTCGGCCGCCTGGCAGACTCTTGCCTCCCTCGCTGCTACCTGCACTCAACGCGCCTCCGATTTTACCACCTCCCTCGCCCCCTTCCTTCCTCTCTTGCCTGCGCGCTAAACAGGAACCGCTACTTGCAGCGGGGATGGTTTATTCACGCCCACGCCGGTTTTCTCTCCCCTCCGCGCTACAAGGCAGCCACGATGGCGTCGCCCATCTCCGCGGTGCCGACTCTGCGGGTTCCTTCGGAATAAATATCGCCGGTACGGTATCCCTGGTCGATGACGGTACGCACGGCGGCGTCGATGGCATCCGCGGCTTGCGACTCCCCAAGGGAATACCGAAGCATCATGGCGGCGGAAAGAATCTGCGCAATCGGGTTGGCGATGCCTTGTCCCGCAATGTCGGGCGCGCTGCCACCGCTCGGCTCAAAGAGGCCGAAACGCCCCAGCGCCGTTTCCTTAAGCCCAAGGCTGGCGCTGGGAAGCATGCCCAGGGACCCCGCGATCATGGCCATTTCGTCGGTGAGGATGTCGCCAAAGAGGTTTTCGGCGAGCACGACGTCGAACCCTTTCGGGTTGCGGATCAACTGCATGGCCGCGTTGTCCACGTAGAGGTGATTCAGAGCGACGTCCGGGTATTGTTTGCCAATTTCGCTGACCGTTTGACGCCACAGGACGCCGTTTTCCAGTACGTTGGCTTTGTCGACGGAGGTGAGCTTCTTGTTGCGGCCCCGGGCGGCCTGAAAAGCGACGTGGGCGATCCGCTCGATCTCGCTTTGGTGGTAAACCATCGTGTCCACGGCCATCGGTTCGCCGTTTTCTTCGCGGCGGAATTTGGGCTGGCCGAAGTAGAGGCCGCCGGTCAGTTCGCGCACGCACAGGACGTTGAAGCCGCCCGCGACGATGGATTCTTTGACCGGCGAGGCGTGGGTCAGCGCGGGGAAGCAGAGAGCGGGCCGCAGGTTGGCAAAGAGGGCGAAGTGCTTGCGCAGCGGCAGCAACGCGCCGCGCTCGGGCTGTTCGTTGGGGGGGAGCTTCTCCCATTTCGGGCCGCCCACGGAGCCAAAAAGGATGGCATCGGATTGTTCGCACGCCTCAATGGTGCTCTCCGGGAGAGCCCGGCCTTCATGATCAATGGCGGCGCCGCCGACGTAACGTTCTGTCGCGGCGATCTCAAAACCAAACTTTTTCCCAACAACTTCCAGAACGCGGAGCGCCTGGACCATCACTTCCGGCCCGATCCCGTCTCCGGGGAGGACCGCAACTTTGTACTGCTTCATGTGCCCCTTTTACATACCTATTCTTCGCGCTGGGGCACAGTAATTTTATACTCTAATTTGTTCTTGGACTCCGCCACCGGGGAGGGCGACGCCTTGGGGTGGGTACTGTTGGGGGCCTGCGTCTTCCTGACTGCGCCTTTGACGGGAGCGGGGGCGAGGCCGGGTTTGGGATAGTCGGCAACATTCTGGCGATTGGAAGTCGGCACCATCCGCAGAGCGCCGCGGGCGTTGTTGCGCCAGCCGTTGGGATCGGCATACTCCTCACCGCTATTTTTCAGCCCGGAAACCTGGCTTTCCAGGCCGGTTCCATACCCCTGCTGGATGATGGTGGGGGTGATGAAAACGAGCAGGTTGCGTTTGGTTCGAGAGTTCAGCCGATCCTGGAAGACGTATCCAAGGATGGGGATGTCGCCCAGAACAGGCACTTTGGAGCGTTGTTTTTTGTCTTCATCCTGGAGCAACCCGCCGATGGCCAGGGTGTCGCCGCTCTTGATGAGGACGTTGGATTCCAGGGAGCGGGTGTCGATGATGGGGCTCGTCACCGTGGTGTTGGAAATCGTAAAGGTGGCGTCACTCACCCAGTTGCTGATTTCCGGCTTCACCAACATGGTCACGAAGCTGTCCTTATTGATCGTGGGGGTGACTTCCAAAGTATTGCCGTAGGTCTTGTCTTCAAAGCTATCGAAAGTCGAGGAAGCCGTCTGCTCGTTGAATTTGAGCTTTGGGACCGGTTGGCTGCGAATGATTTTGATGTTTGCCTTGAGGTTGTTGGCGGTCACGACGCGGGGGTTGGCCAGGAATTCCGCGTCGGAATCTTCGTTCAAAAGCCGCAGTGTGGCGGACATTTGCGGAATGCTCAGAATCGCGAACTGCCCTCCCAACGAACTCCCAAAGCTGCCTCTGTTGCCACTCAAGAGGAAATCCGAAAGGGTGGTGGAGTCCCCGGCCGTCAACGTGCGTGTATTCCCGTTGGAAACCTGCTCCATCCCGTTGGCGATTTGCATGCCCGAACCGGCGAAACCAACCGTCTTTCCATTGCTCGCGTTCCCCAACACCCCGCCCCAGTTGATGCCATAGCTCTGTTTGGGGTTGGCGGTCACTTCCACCAGGCGCGCCTCAATCATGACCTGCTGCGTGGGCCGGTCAATGGATTCAAAAAAGAGGGCCAAGTTGGCCATGTTGGACTTGTAATCCCGGTAAAAGACCGTGTTCGTCCGCGCGTCAATCTGTGGCGGGACGCCGCACTGGATCTGGGTGGCGACCAGCGGGAGAGCGACCTCGGCATGGGCATAACTGAACGTATAGTTGCCAGCTTCCGTCGGCTCCTTGGCTTTCTCGGCGGCCGTTTTGACAAAATAGACGTTATTGCTCTGGGAAATATCGAGTCCCTTGGCTTCCACAATCACACGGATCGCTTCCAACGGCGTCAGGTTCTCCACCCGCATATTAATGGCGCCGGTGATCTGGTCGCTCACCATGATGTTGATGCCAGCCTGCCGGGCCAGGAGACGCAGCACCGTTGTCACCTCGTCTCCCTGAAAGTCCCGCACCGTCCGGGCGTTCGGGTTGGCCACGGGAGGAGGCTCCACGGGCGTCACCGGCATGGCTGGAGCCGCGGTCGCTGGAGCTGCCTCGGACACGGCGGATGCCGCAGGCGCTGGGGCCGCAGGCGAAACCTCGGCTGCCGGGGGGGCGGCAGGCGCAACGGCGGCCTCTTGCCCAGCGGAACCGCCCGGCGAAGGCGCGGCGGTTTGGGCTGGGAGAGAGGCGATCGAGACGACAGAGCAAAGAATGGCCAGTTTCCGCATAAGGAGGGGAGGTGTTGATTGAACCGCGATCTAAGGGAATACCCTAGCAAAAAGCGAACCAGAAACACCTCTCCCCTGGAATTTTTATCTCGAAGCAGCCAATTATGCCTTCGCAACCTCTGTTTCACGCACAGCGGTGATAAAATCCCGCATCCGTGACGGGTCTTTTTTGCACGAATGAGACTCCACCCCGCTGGCCACGTCCACCGCATAGGGGCGCACGGCGCGCACAGCCTCGGCCACATTCTCCGGAGTCAGCCCGCCGGAAAGGATCACCCGCAGGTGGCGGTTCTCGTGGACAAAGGCCGCCGCCAGGTCCCAATCCACCACGCACCCGGTGCCGCCAAACGCGCCGGGGACGAAAGCGTCGAGGAGAATCGAGCGGGTGGCATACCGCGCCGCCTGCTCCAGCGCGGCGCGGTCCTTGGCCGCCAGGGCCTTGATAAAACCGCGCCCGGCAAACGAAGCGCAAAACTCCGGCGACTCGTGCCCGTGAAACTGGAGCCGGTCGATCCCCGGCAGCGTGGCCACGGCTTGCGCTTCTTGCGCCGTCGGGTTCACCAGCACCGCCACGCGCGCCACCAGCGGGGAGAGTTCCCCCATCCATGCTGACGCGGCCTGCAAATCCAAAAACCGCTTGGAACCGGGAAAACCGTTGAACCCGAGCGCGTCGGCCCCGGCCTCAATAGCAGCCTCGGCATCCGCGGGATTCGTGATGCCACAAATTTTGATGCGCACTCTATTTGTCATGGGAATCCTGTTCAATCACGCGCCCTTCGACGCGCTTCATTGCGCCGGAATGCGGATCCTCCACCCCCGAGGGCTCCCCCTGGAACGAGTGAACGCGCACCTGGAACCGGGACGGAGCCGGGGAGATCCGGTGCAGCGCCCACGAGACGAAGCTGACGATCAGCGCCCCCAGGAACGCCGCGCCGAACCCCTCCACATGGAACCCCGCAATCCAGCCGCCGCCCACCCAATCCAGCAGCAGCGCGTTGATGAGCGGGATCACCAGGCCAAACGAAAGGAGAATCAACGGCAGGCTCAAGACCAGCAATACCGGGCGCACCACGGCATTCAGAATCGCCAGCCACAGCCCGGCCCAGATCAGGGCACCCGGCGTATCGGCGGCAATCCCCCGGGGCACCATCTGCGAGGCGATCAAGAGAGCAAACGCCGTCGCCCCCCACCGGATCACAAAAGCTTTCATGGGAACCACTAGAGCATCTGCCAGAAGAAATTTCCAGAAAAGATGCGCGGGCTCTTCAAGCAAAGCGGCTGTATTTCACAATACTGCCCGAGCTTGAAAGACCGCGCAACGGCCCGCGCCGCCGAGCGGCGTGTAAACAACAAATTTAAACCACACTAGCTGCGCTTGGTCATGATCCGCAACTGATCGGCCTGCTGCTTGATCTCGTCGAGCTTCTGCAGCGTCTTCTGCTGCCGCTGGAGCAGTTCGGCATTCGCCGTCTTCAAAACGGCCAGCCGTTGCTCGGGCGTCTTCGGGAGCGCGGCGGCTTCCTGCGAATTAAGCCGCACCGTTCCCCCAATGAAGCCACCCAACGCCGTCACCACCACTAACAAAGAAAGCGGCTTCATTGGGCTCCTCCTTTGCTCCCCCCGCGCGCGGCGAAGAGGCGTGCCTGCCGGATCGTCTCCGCCAGCGCGTTGATTTTTTCCTCCATCGCCGCCTGGTTGGCAACGAGCTGTTTGTTTTGTGCCGTCAGTTCGTCGATCAGAGCGGCGACCTGCGGAGAAACCTCCATCGCCGGAGCGGCGGGAAGCTGTGAATTTTGGCCCGAGAGGGGCTGCGGAACGGCCAGAGCGAAGAAAGCAGCGCATCCGGCGACCGCCAGAAAATAGAGCGTTTTCGTCTGCATGAGCGGCAATCTACGCGCCCGCCGCCCGTCTGTATAGCTTAGAGCTTGTGAAAAAATTTCCCGAGACAAAGTGTCCGCGGCCTCAAAATTTTCTCCAGTGGAAACAATCTTGGCGCGAATTCTGCTTGCCGAACCGATTCCCCGGCCTAACTTCCCCCCAATGGCCGGAATGCAACAGGTTCAAAATCTTTCGATGCAGCAAATGCTGGCACCTCAGCTCCAGCAGAGCCTGCAGATTTTGCAGGCACCCATCCTGGAACTGCGGAATCTGATCCAGGCGGAGCTGTCAGTCAACCCGGTCATCGAAGAAGAGCGCGCCGAGCCGACCCTTGAGGACAAACAGAAGGAGCGCGACGAGTTTCAGGAAGAATTCGAGCACCTGGCCAAGCTCGACGAAGAATGGCGCGATTACATGTCCCAGAGCAGCGCCTATTCCAGCCGCTCCCAGGACGACGAAGAGCGCCGCCAGTTCTTCTTCGACTCCATCGTCACCCACGAGACGCTCCAGCAACACCTCCTGGAGCAGCTCCATACTAGCGAACTCGACCCCGAACAGCGCAAAATCGCCGAACTCATCATCGGGAACATCGACGACATCGGCTTCCTGCAAATTTCTCCGGAAGACATGGCCGGGAACACCGGGCTCGACCCCGCCGCCATCCAGGCCGTGCTGGAAGTCATCCAAACCTTCCACCCCGTGGGCGTCGGCACGCGCGACCTGCGCGAATGCCTGCTCGTCCAGCTTCGCCGCCTGGGCAAGGCCGACAGCATGGAATACCGGATCGTGGACCACCACCTGGAAGACCTCGGCAAACACCGCTACCCGGAAATCGCCCGGCGGCTCAACAGCACGCCCGAGCAGGTCCAGAAATGCGCTGACTTCATCTCCACCCTCGACCCCAAACCGGGCCAACTCTTCACCCCGGACATGACCAATTACGTCCTGCCGGACGTCACCGTGGAGAAAATCAGCGGCCAGTGGCAGGTCAGCCTCAACGGCGAACAGATCCCCCACCTGCGCATCTCCAACACCTACAAAGACCTGATGGCCCAGGATGGAAACCCGGCCGACGTGCGGGATTACATCCGGGAGAAAATCCGCAGCGGCAAATTTCTCATCAAGAGCATCCACCAGCGCCAGCAAACCATCGCCAACATCGCCAACGAAATCCTGGAACGGCAAAAGGAATTCTTTGAAAAAGGCCCCACGGCCCTGCGGCCCTTGACCATGGTGCAAGTCGCCGAAGTCGTCGGCGTCCACGAAACAACCGTCAGCCGGGCCATCTCCGGCAAATACATGGCCACCCCGTGGGGCGTCTTCGAGCTGAAGTATTTCTTCACCCCCGGCTACCAAACCGCCGACGGCGAAACCATGAGCAACACCAGCGTCAAAAACGCCATCATCGACCTGGTCAAAACCGAAGACACACGCGCCCCGCTCTCCGACAAGGAAATCGTCGACATCCTCACCGAACGGGGCATCCCCATCGCCCGGCGCACCGTCGCCAAATACCGGGCCGAAGCGGGCATCCTCCCCAGCAACATGCGCAAGAGCTACTAGTGTGGTGAAAGACCGCGCATCGGCCCGCGCCGCCGAGCAGCGTGTAAACAACAAAATTTAAACCGCTAACAAACCCCAGGGGCGCGCAAATCGCGGAAGGCAGCCCCCATCGCGCCGAGCAGATCGGTCGCCGCCAGCGATTCCTGGCTCTGGCCGCCGTGCGCGATCGCCCGTTCGGCCGACCGCCCGCACAGCCACGCCCCCAGGCGCGCCGCGTCGAAAGGGGACATTCCCTGGCCCGCCAGCGCCGCGCACGCGCCGGTCAACACATCCCCCATCCCGCCCGTCGCCATGCCAGGCGTCCCGGTCGTGTTCCAGGAAATCTTCATTCCCGCTTGCGCGCGCTCCGCCACCAGCGTCCGCGCCCCCTTGAGCAGCAGCGTCACCGGGGAAGCGCCCTCCTTTTGCGCCTCCAAAAACCTCTCGCACGTCTCCCGGCGCGAAAGCCGCGCGCTTTCCGGGAAAAGCCGCAGCATCTCCCCGGGATGCGGCGTCAGCAGGCGCGGCCCCGCCGCGTGGCGGAGCGGCTCCGGGTTTTCGGCCAGGAGATTCAGCGCATCGGCATCAACGACCATCGGCCCCTTGAAATCCTCACAGACCGCGAGCACGTCGGGCCCGTCCTCGCGGCCCAGTCCCGGCCCGATGGCCAGCGCATCCAGCGGGCGGTCCAAAACCGCCAGGTAACAATCCACCGGCATCACCATCACCTCCGGCATCGCGGCCGCCGCCACCGGCGCGTAAATCTCCGGCGTCACAAAGAGCGATACCAGCCCCGCCCCTGCCCGGACCGCCGCGTTCGCCGCCATGATCGCCGCGCCCGTCAGCCCGCGCGAACCGGCCACAACCCCCACCCGCCCGCATTGCCCCTTGTGCGTGCTGAAAGGCCGCGGCGGCAGCAATCCGGCCAAACTCTCCGGCGTTGCCACGCTTTCGCGCCCGGGTTCCGGCCCCTGCGCACTCAATGCCGGAAGCGGGAGCACTGCCAGCCGTCCCACAAAGTCCAGCGCCGCATCGGCCAGCAGCCCCCTCTTGGCAAACCCGACGCAGAGCGTGAAATCCGCCCGCACCGCATCCGGGTCCGCCTCCCCCGTGTCGCCGTCCAGGCCCGTCGGCACGTCCAACGCAAAGACCGCCGCGCCCTCGTCGAAACGCAGCCGGTTGATCCCGGCGGCCGCGTCGCGGATCGTCCCTTGCAATCCCCGCTGCGCGCCGATGCCCAGCAGGCCGTCCAGCACGATGCGCGGACCCGGCGCGCTCCAAGCTACGGGCTCTTCGCCCTGGGGACCCAGCGTTTCCAACTGCCGGCGCGTCAAAGGCGCAAGCGCCTCGCGGGGGAAAACCGCGCGCAACACCACGCGCCACCCGGCGCGGGCCAAATACCGGGCCGCCACCAGCGCGTCCCCGCCATTATGCCCCTTGCCATAAAAAACGCGGCACACGCCCGGTTCGGGAAAAAACTGCCGCACCGCGCGCGCCATCCGCGCC
The DNA here is from genome assembly GCA_037143855.1 of Verrucomicrobiota bacterium. GTDB lineage: Bacteria > Verrucomicrobiota > Verrucomicrobiia > Chthoniobacterales > Chthoniobacteraceae > UBA695. Next base: position 12,526 of record JBAWXX010000060.1, read on the forward strand.
CCGGCCTCCTCCATCAACCCCTCCGCTGTAGCCCCGGCGTCGAACGCCCGGCGCTCCAGCGCCCGCATCTCCTCGCAGCTCACGTTCATGGCCGCCATTAAAGCAGCCTCCGCGGGAAGTTCCAGCCCGGAGTGCCGCGCAACCCTCAGCTTTTCACAATCGCATTCGCAATCGCCCGTGCGAGCCTCTGCCGGTACTCCGGCTGACGGCAGCGGGTCGCTTCCTCCGGGTTGGTGAGGAAGCCGCATTCCGCAAGAATGGCGGGGATGCGCGTCTTGCGCAGCACGTAATAAGGGCGGCGTTTGACGCCCCGGTTTTCGCCCGGATGCAGCGCCGTCAGATTCTCCTGCACGCGCGCGGCGACGCCCGCCGCCCCGGCGTTGCAATAGTAGGTTTCAAACCCCTCGGCGCTTCTGCGGAGCGCGGAATTGAAATGGATGCTCACAAACAGCGCGCCGCGGTGGGCGTTGGCAATGGCCACCCGCTCCGGCAGCGGGATGAACGTGTCGTTGCTGCGCGTCATCACCGTTTGCACTCCCCGCTCCTGGAGGATGCCGCGCAGGCGCAGCGCGACATCCAGCGCAAGGGTCTTTTCACAAGCCAGTTGCCCGGGAATCCCCCCCCGGTCAAACCCGCCGTGCCCGGCGTCGATCACCACGGTTTTTGGAACGGAGCCAAAGGAGGAAGCGCAGACGAGCAACCCCGCGAGCGCGAGAAGAAGAGAGCATTTCATGCGAGGGAATGAACCGCGTTTGCGCCGTTGCGCAAGGGGGCTTCCAAAAGAAATTTCCGAAAAGAGAAAAGGGCTTCCCAGCGCGTTATCCCTCGCTGTGCTGGGGATGACAGGCGCGTGGGATGGATTTCGGTACCAATATCCTCCCTTTGCGGCCTTCGCGTTCTTTGCGAAGCAAAAAATCCGCGGATGTCTTTCCTGTCAACAGGCTCTATTCCTTGGGGATCGGCACCGGGCGGTCGGAAAGTTTGTTGGCTGTCTTGGACGCACCGGAAGTCCCCTCCTGGACCTGAACCTGGCCTCCCAGCACACTCACCGCCCCCGACGCATTGCGGCGCAGGATAGGCCGTTCCTTGGAGGAGAAATAATTCTCTTGCGCCAGCACCTCGCCATTCACCCCGATGCAGGAGTACCGGTAGCTCTTGGGACCGACCACCTGGAGCACGTGGAGGCTGTTTTTCAGATCCACCTGCACATCGGGGTCCAGGCCGGCGATCACGCGCCCGAGCGGAGTCGCGGCGTAGATCATGCCGCCGTCCACATCCTCCACCCGCACGTAGAGATACGTGTAGTCCGACTGGCGGAAGGAGAGCAGCGAGAGCCGGCGCGTTCCACCCGCCCCCTGGATCCCATCGGGAACGCCGACCGTCTGCTGCCAAATCGTCTTGCCTTCGCTGATTTCCAAATTCATCAGCGGCGACTGGAAATACTTGTCCATCGCGGAATAATAAATGACCCCGCGAACCCGGTAGAGCCCCAGTTCGTGGATGGGGAAGAGGGTGTTGAGCATCAAGGTCCGCTTAATTGTCTGACCCGCGGGAATGGTCAGGGGAGCCAACCGGTAGTTCGGATCCAGCGGCGGCACAAGCTGGCCGTCGCCCCGGTTGATCTGGAACCCAAACCAGCTTTGCGTGGGCGAATCGGCCAGCGTCACATCGCGGCCCGCGAGGTTTCTCACCGTCACGGTGACCATGATCGGCTCATACACCATCAGGAAATGCCGCTTGATGTCCATCCCCACCTGGAGTTGAGCATGGAGCGGTTGGACACAGCCGAGGAAAACGGCGAGCAGGAGGAGTAGGGAACGGCGCATGGGAGTCTTCGTAAATACGCCCATTTCCGCGCCACGCCAGCAGTTTTTTCCCCTTCGCGCGCGTTTCTGGGGAAAATCTTTCCCAAACCCCGCGCAACGCAGGCAAAAGCGAGCCTCTCCCCGTCTCCGCGTCTTCCTATTTCTTCTTTTGAGCCGTCGGCGTATCGGACACGCAGCGGAAACCGACAAATTCGAAGCACTGGTTGGCATCAATCGCCGTCACGCCGCCGCTTCCCGTGCGGAAGGTCAGGGTCGCCTCCTCCTTGTGGAACGAACCGCCGCGGATCACCGGGCACTTCGTCTGCGGATCCCACGTTCCCGTCCACTCGGCCACGTTGCCGAGCATCCCGATCACACCGTACGGGCTGCAATCTCCCTTCATCTTATCCACGGGATTCCACCAGAAATAGCCGTCCACCTTCCCCTTGGAATCCGGGCCCGGCCGCTCGATGCAGTCCTTGCCAAGGTTCGCCTTTTTGGGGTCGAACTGGTTGCCCCACGGATACAGGCGCCCGTCTGCGCCGCGGGCCGCCTTTTCCCATTCCTGCTCGCTCGGGAGCCGTTTGCCTGCCCACTTGGCATAGGCGCAAGCGTCCCAATAATCGACGTTGAAGATCGGGCAGTTCAGGTCGATCGGCTTAAACTGGGCCGGTTTGCCGATCTTGGCGCGGCCATACCAGATGTTCCATGTCTGCGGCTTGTTTTCCGGGATGTGGTTGGTCTTCGCCTTGGGCTGATTGGGCGCATCGTAGGCCTTGGCGTTAGCCGGATCGGCCTGCAGCGCCGCCAGGAACCTCGCGTACTGGCCGATGGTGACTTCATATTTGTCGATCCAGAATGCCCCCGTGGAGGCCTTCTGGCCGTTTTGGTAGATGAACTCGCCCGCCGGGACCGGCACCATCTGGCTCAAATCCCGCTCGTTGCTATAGAAGAATTTCCAGTAAAGGAACACCCCGACCAGGCAGAACGCGACCACGCAGCTCACCACCCCGAGCATCATGGAGCGCCGTTGCTCCCGCTTCATCTTCTCCACCGCGCGAATGGCCGCCTGTTCCTGCGCCGTGATTTTCACCGCGTCGGCGGGGATCACCTTCGGCACGAGTTCGCGGATGGCCGCCAAGAGCGCATCCCAGGTCTGGAAGCCGCCCAACGCCTCGTCCACTTTCATCCGGACGAGCAATTTTTGCAGGCCCGGGTCGGCGGGCGATCCTCCCGGCAGCAGCGCCGTGATCCCGGCGGCAAGCGCCGCGGCGTCTTTCTGAAAATTCTCGCACCCTTCCCCCGGCAAAACCGCCAGGTTGCCGAGATGGGCCTCCTTGTTTTTATCGAGGAAAATGCGGCGGGCTTCCAGAGGGGCGCACGGAATGGCATGCCCCTGCAAATAGAGCATCCCCTCCGAGACGGCCCTGGCAATCCCCAAGGCCAGCTTATCATTGAGTTGCTCGCCCCGGGCCTTCATTTCCGCCAGGTTACGGCCATCCACATATTCGCTGGTGTAATAAACGTGCCCGTCCGCCTCCCCTGCTTCGTAAACTGAAATGATGGACGGGTGCTTCACGGCGGCCTTGGCCTGCGCCATCGCGAGAAAGCGCGCTTTGGCATTGGCGTCGCCGCGCAGGGCCTTCGCGGAGAGAATCTCCATGGTCACCGACCGGCCCATCGACGTCTGGGTGGCCTGATAAACCGCTCCCCATTCAGCCATTCCGATCTTCCGCACGACCGCATAATTGCCAATCTTCGCCGGGATCGCCTCATCAGAATCGGCCGCCTGGGAAGGAATAGACGCAGGCGCCACCGCGCGGACCGGCACCGCTTTCTTCGCAACCGGAACAGGCGGCGCAACCGGAACGGGCGGCGCAACCGGAACAGGCGTCGCAACCGGAACAGGCGTCGCAACCGGAACAGGCGTCGCAACCGGAACAGGCGGCGCAACCGGAACAGGCGGCGCAACCGGAACAGGCGGCGCAACCGGAACGGGCGTCGCAACCGGAACGGGCGTCGCAACCGGAACGGGCGTC
>JBAWXX010000061.1:0-16203 GCA_037143855.1 Verrucomicrobiota bacterium
CGCGAAAGCGAAGCCCTCCGCCGTAAAGCCATCTGCCAATTCTACCAAATAAACCATCCCCGCCGCAAGGGGCGGGGAATTGAACCCCAGGGCTCACGCATCTAAATTTTTCTCTCTCGAATTTGATGGAAAAATCTTTGCAGCAAAATCCCAATCACCCCTTTGGTTGAAAATTTTACAGAGAAGGTGTCACTTTCCCTGGAATTAGATGCGTGAGCCCTGAATTGAACCCGGAGAGATGAAAGCGGTGCCGGGGCGCAAGACCGATGTTGCCGACGCCCATTGGATCGCCGATCTGCTGCGCCACGGGTTGCTGCGGGCCAGCTTCATCCCCTTGCGCGAGCAGCGCGACCTGCGGGAGTTGACGCGCCACCGCAGTTCGCTGGCCGCCAAGCGCGCCCATCACCGGCTCATCCTCGAACAGCTCCTGGCCGACATCGCGCTCTTTGCTGGGCAGATTGCCGAACTCGCCGCCCACATCGAGGAGTTGTTGAAAAAGGACAACGACGACATCGACTGGCTCGATGGCACACCCGGCATCGGCCGACGTGTGGCCGAAGTCATTATCGCTGAAGCGGGAACCGACATGAGCCGTTTTCCGAGCGCCCACCACTTCGCGTCCTGGATCGCGCTTTGCCCCGGGCAGAACGAGAGCGCGGGCAAACGGCACAGCGGCAAAACCCGCAAGGGCAACCGCTCTTTGCGAACCGCATTGGTCGAAAGCGCCCAGGGAGCCGTGCGCAAAAAGGGCTCCTACTTCGGTGCCCAATACCGGCGCATTGCCGCCTGTCGCGGCAAGAAGAAGGCGCTCATCGCCGTGGCCCACTCGCTGGCCGTTGCTAACTACAACATCCTGAAAAGCAAAACCGATTACCGCGAATTGGGCGCTGACTTCTTTGACAACCCCTTCTTTTCTAAGTTCCACAAACCGAACGGGTTATGGAGCGGGTGACGAGACTCGAACTCGCGACGTCTTCCTTGGCAAGGAAGTGCTCTACCACTGAGCTACACCCGCATTTTTTATGCCCTTTGCGCTTTCCACCGCAGAGAGGCAGGGCAGGAAAATTAGGAGGAACGGCTCCCGCTTGCAAGCGATTTTTTCGCGGAAGGGGGACGCGCTTCTCCTGCTGTCAGTTCGACCCTTCGAAATGGCTCAAGACTTTGAGGGCCTCGTAGCGGCGCTCGATGTCCTGGAACGTGAGCGTCCGCATCCGCTCCAGCGAAAACGCCTCGACGTTGTAGCTGGCGAGCACGGTGCCGTAGACGACCGCTTTGCGCAAGGCGGCGAAGGTAATCTCCGGGTGGTCCAGGCTGGCCAGGTAACCGGCCAGGCCGCCCGCAAAGGTGTCGCCCGCGCCGGTCGGGTCGTGGATCTCTTCCAGGGGGTAGGCGCCGCAGGAGAAGAACTCGTTTTCGCCAAAGAGGAGCGCGCCGTGCTCGCCTTTTTTGATGACGACGTATTTCGGCCCGAGCTTGCGGATTTGTTTGCCCGCTTTGATGAGGGAGTTCTCGCCGGTGAACTGCCGGGCTTCGCCGTCGTTGAGGATGAGCATGTCCACCCGCTTGAGGAGGGCCAGGAGGTCTTCCTTGGCGATGTTGATCCAGAGGTCCATCGTGTCGGCGATGACGAACCGGGGGTGCGTCATCTGGTCGAGGACGTGGCTCTGGAGGCTCGGCGCGATGTTGGCGAGCAGGACATACTGGGTATGATTATAGCCGTCTGGCAGCGTGGGGGTGAAGTGCTCAAAGACGTTCAGCTCGATGCTGCGGGTGGAGCGGGTGTTTAGGTCGGTGTGGTATTCCCCGGACCAGCGGAAGGTCTTGCCGGGCGCGATTTGGAGCCCGCAAAGGTCGATCTTGCGGCTGCCGAAGAACGTCACGTGGGGTTTTGGAAAATCCTCGCCGACGATTCCCACCAGGTTGACGCTGGAGAAAAAGCTGGCGCTGACGGCGGCGTAGGAAGCCGACCCGCCGAGCAGATCGGCGTGTTCGGCAAGCGGCGTTTTCACAGTATCGAGCCCAATGGACCCCACGACAAGGACGGACATGGCCTTCTACAAAGCGCATTTTGGGCGTTTTGGAAAGGAAGAATCCGCAGACCGCCTTGCCGCATAGCGGTATCCTTCCTGCGGATCAGCGAAGCCAAGTTGCGGAGCCCCGAGGCTTAGCCGCCTGTTGAAAAAAGCCCGGCGGCGATCTTGCGCGTCTTTCTTACGCTTCTTCCAGCCGCGCGTTGACTTCGCGGCAATAGGCGGCGATGTCGGGCGCTTGCAGGATGCCGGAGACGATGACGACGCGGCGCGCGCCGGCGGCCAGAACCATATCGAGGTTCTCGCGCTTGAGCCCGCCGATGCAGTAAATGGGGAGCCCCACGCGCTCGTGCACGCGGCCGAGGTCGTCGGTGCCGATGGGGGGATAATCCGGCTTGGTGGGGGTGGCGAAGAGGGGGCCGAAGCCGAGGTAGTCGGGCGCTTCGGCGGATGCTGCCACGGCCTGGGCGAGGCTGTGCGTCGATTTGCCGACGATCCGGCCCGGGCCGAGCAGGCGGCGGGCTTCGGCCACGGAGAGGTCGTCCTGCCCGACGTGGGCGCCGTCCAGGCCGAGTTCGGCGGCCAGGCGCGGGTGGTCGTTGAGGAGAAACGGAACGTCCGCGGCGGCGGCCAGCGGGTGCAACCGCCGGGCCAGCGCGGCGATCTCGTCCAGCGGGCGGCCTTTGGCCCGGAGTTGGACGATCCCGACGCCCCCGGCGAGCATCGCCTCCAGTACGCCGGGCGCGGCTTCGGCGGTGACGTAACCGAGATCAAGGATGCCGTAGAGCCGGCGGGCGGCGAGGTTCATCGGGGCTCTTTTTTCAGCGGGACACCGGCGGTCTGGAGCATTTCGAAAACACTTCCCAGGAGGTCGCGGTAATCGAGCCGGAAGACTTTGTCGAGGGGCTCCAGCCGCATGGCGTGGTAGATCTCGAACGCTTCGGCAAGCTGGATGGCCAGCAGGGCTTTGAGGGCTTCCGCGTCGCCTTCGGCGAGAGGGTCGGCGGTGTGTAGGCGGCGGGCTTCGGCCACGGTTTCGGCGCTCCGGGCAAGGTCTTCGATCTGCCCGCGCAGCTCGGCCACGGTGGCTTCCAGCCGGACGTTGTGGCGGGTCAGCTCCTCCACTTCGACGGGAAAGGCTTCTTCGGGGGCGCGGCGGGAGCGTCCGCCCCGGGGGGCTTCTTTTTCCAGGCGCCGGATTTGGGTTTTGGCCGCTTCCAGTTCGGACCGGAGGGTGGCGATATAATTCTCCACGCCGCGCAGCGCTTCCTTGGGATCGAAGGGGCGGGGCGCTCCCCGGTCGGGGTGCGGTTCGCCGCGCTCGGGACGTTGGGCGGCGTGTTCCACGCCGTTCCCCCGCTCGCCGTGCCGCTTGGGAGCGGCTGGTTTTCCGGCCGCTTTCGCCGGTTCCTTGGCCGCCTCTTTTTGGGCCAGCCGTTCGGCACGGCCGGGAATGACGAGTTCTTCGACGGCGGGCGCGGCCGGCGCGGCGGCTTCGGGAGCCGGTTCCTCACGAGGGACCGGGGTTTTGGGCGAAGGGGCGGCTTTTTTCGCCTCGCCGGGAGCGGGCTCCGGCTTGAGAACGGCTTCCCAGGCGGGAGGGAGTTCGGGGATTTCGGCCTGGAGCTGGCTCTGGAGCTTCCGGTTCCACCGGGCGATGGCTTTGGCGGCGATTTCCAGAGGCGCGGGGGAGATTTTCTTGAAACGCCCGGCGGCGTGGGCCCAGCGCAGGAGGGAGAGCTGGGAGAGCGGCGGGCAGAGGGGGAAGCTCTCCAGGGCGCAGTGGACGAGCGTGTCGGCTTCACTGGGCTTGAGATCGCCCAGCGGGAGCTGGAGGAGCCACGGTTTGCCTTTGCCGATGAAGACGTTGAAGAAGAACTGCCGGTGTTTGGCGCTTAAGGCCCCGGTTTCCGGGTCTTTGAGGTCGGCGGAGGCGGAGGCGGCGAGCTTGAGCCCGGCGGGCGGATCGAGCTTGAAGAGGGCGCGGGCGAGGCTGAGCCGGAGGCGGCGCGCGGCTTCGCTTTCGTCTTTGGCCAGGCTGCCCAACAGGTGGCGGCGCATCGGCACGCTCAGGCGCTCCCAGACGGCGCTGACGGCGTGGACGCAGACGATCCACGGCAGGCCCTCCAGCATCGGAGTGAGGGACGCCGCCATCCCGGCGCGGCCGCCGGTAAGACGTTCGGAAAGGAGGGCGACGGCGCGTTCCTCGTCCGCCGGGGCGAGCCGGGCCGCCTTGGCGGCATGGGCAAGCTGGAGGAGGGGATCGCCGGAGGATTCCGGCTCCGCGCCCGCGGGGGCGGGTGCAGCGGCTGCCGGTTCGGCGGGAGGCGTGGCGGGTTTCGGTTCGGGTGAAGGGGGCAAAGGGTCGGTTGGGTTTTCCACAAAAAAGAGGGGGGATGGGAGGGAACCGCGAGCCGGTCCACTCTGTGTTACAAGGTACTAGGCGTTTTCTTTCTCCATCCGCTCGCTGAGCCACTGTTTGATCATGCTTTGGTAATTGAGGTAGCGCGTCCGGGCGAGGCGCTTGATGCGGGCGAGCATCCGGGGGTCCATCCGCAGGGTAACGGTGGTGGATTCGCGGCTGTCGGTCTTGAGCAGCGAGCCGTTCATGAGCCGGACGTCGAGCCGGGCAGCGCTCCAGAAGCGGGCTTCGTCTTCTTCGCTCTCAAAGCGGGGGATTTCCGTCCAGTGGTTGATGACGTTCATGAGAACTCTAGTGCCTTGGGCTGACAACGCAGCCCTGGGCCAAAAAGACAAGCGGTAGGCGTCATTTTATGCGGTACAAGGGTACTAGGTTAACTCCGCATTCTTCCGTTCGTAAAAATGGGCCTCTTCGGGCGTCATGTCGCGCGAAAAAATGGCCCGGTAGGCTTTCCCGTCGGTCCAAAAGACGGTGAAAATGGCGCGGCCCGACATCGACCGGCCCAGGTTGAAGTAGCGCGCGGCGGTGGCGTGCACGGTATCGGGGAGGATGCGCAAGGAGAACGGGTCTTCGAAGGACTCCTCAATCTCCTTGGGAGGGATCGCCTTGAGGTCGAGGGGGGTGTCGAGCCAGTCGAATTCCATAGGGGGTTAGGAAGCGGCGGGCTGGATCAGCTCGATCTCGTAGCCTTCCGGCGCGTCGATGAAAGCGATGGCGCCCCCGTTCGGGTTCCGGTGGGGGCCATCGGAAAGCGGATACCCCTGGGCGGCGGCATGCCGGGCGAAGGCGTCCAGATCGGGGACTTCAAAGGCGAGGTGCGTCAGGTCGGGGCCGACAACGACCGGGCCGCTGGCGTCAAACTGGCAAAGCTCGATCAATTCGTCGCTCTGCGGGGCTTTGAAAAAGACGAGCCGGGAACCGCGCGGCGAGGTGAAGCGGCGCACTTCCTCCAGGCCCAGAATGTCCCGGTAGAACGCCACGGTCTTCTCCAAATCGGCCACGCGGTAACGGGTGTGCAGGAGTTTGGTAATCATAGAGGGCATTCTTTTTCGTTTCAGCCGGCGCGTTTCGGGATTATAGAAACCGCAGGCCGCCGCGACACCATGCATCTTTACATGGTCTGCCCCCGGCCTTCAACGTCCAAAAACAGCCCCTTGCCGCAACCGCCACCCGTCCCATGAAACTCCTCCTTGCCACCACCGGCGCGAGCGGCGCGATTTACCTGCAACGGCTCCTGGACCGCCTGGACCCGGCCGCCCACGCGGTGCATCTCGTTTGCAGCGAACCCTCCCGGCAGGTCGCGGCCCAGGAACTCGGCGCGCTACGCATCCCGGAGGGGGTCCATCTCCACGATGACCGGGACATGAACGTCCCGTTTGTCAGCGGCTCCGCCCGGTTTGACGGCATGGTCGTTGTCCCGTGTTCCATGGGGACGCTCGGGCGCATCGCCGCCGGGACGGGCGACTCGGTGATCCTGCGGGCCGCCGATGTCTTCCTGAAGGAGCGCCGTAAACTGATCCTCGTCCCCCGGGAAACGCCGTGGAGCCTCATCCACGCCCGCAACGCCGTCACCGTGCTGGAGGCCGGGGCCGTCCTGCTCCCCGCCTGCCCCGGTTTCTACAGCCACCCGGCCACGGTGGAAGCCGTTGCCGACACCGTTGTTACCCGCATTCTGGACCAGCTCGGCCTGGAAGCCCCCGGGGCCTTTCGCTGGGGGGAGCCCCCCGCCTGAAAGCGGGCACGCACTCCCCGCTTCCCATCCGGCCAATCTTTTGAATAATGGCCAGGCCATGACGCATTTCCGCTCCACCCAACCGATCCCCCCCGCCGAACGCCTCATTTTTGCCCTCGACGTGCAGAGCGTCGAGGAAGCCAAAGCCTTGGTGACGCAGTTGGGCGACGCCGTCCGCTTTTACAAAATCGGCCTGGAACTCTTCATGGCCGGGGGCTACTTCGAGCTGCTCGACTGGCTGGCCGCCCAGGGGAAGAAAATTTTCGTGGACCTGAAGTTTTTTGACGTTCCCGAGACGGTGAAGCGGGCTGTCGCGGCGTTGAAGGGCCGCCCCGTGGAGTTCTGCACCGTGCACGGCAACCAGGGAATCATGGAAGCGGCCGTGGCGGCGGGGAGCGGGGTCAAAATCCTTGCCGTGACGGTGCTCACGAGCCTCGACCGGGGCGACCTGGCCGATCTCGGCTTTGCCTGCGACACGGCGGAACTCGTGCTCTCGCGCGCCAAACGGGCGCTGGAAGCCGGGTGCGCCGGGGTGATCTCCTCCGGCCTGGAAGCGGCGCGCCTGCGCGAGCATCTCGGTGAGAAGCTCCTCATCATCTCCCCCGGCATCCGGCCGGTGGAGAACCGGCCCCAGGACGACCAGAAGCGGATCGTGACCCCGCGCGCCGCGTTTGAAGCGGGCGCGGATTACATCGTCGTGGGCCGGCCGATCCGCAACGCTTCGGACCCCCGCGCCGCCGCGCTCGCCATTCAGGCGGAAATCGCGGCGGTCTTTGCGTAGAGGTCGAGGCACACAAGGCGCCACCTCGTGCCCAAGTTCAACTTGGGCACGAGAACCAAAATATCGCCAGCCACCGCAACGCGCGGTAGCGCGAAGCAGGTCAAGCGGCACGCTTGCTAGAGCGTTTTTGGGTTATTTTGTCGCAATGATCTGAGAGCGCCGAGGGTTGATGCGGGGCTTTTTGAGCGCAGCGGCTGTATTTGTAAATACAGCCCAAGCGCAAAAAGACGCACAGCGACTCTCGCCGCCGAAGAGCATACGACAAAATAAACCGAAACCGCTCTAATCCTCGACGTCCGCGATATGGGAGTCGTCCTGGAGGTTTTCCTCGTCCTGCTCCGCCACGGAGAAGCGCCGTTTGCGCTTGGCGGCCGGGAGAGGCGAGAGCGTCATGTTGATGCTCTTGCCGACCTGTTTGGCTTCCATCTCGACCACGGCCATTCCGGCGAGGTCGTCGCGCACGCGCCGCATCACGGCTTCGCCCAGATCCTTGTGCGCCATTTCGCGCCCGCGGAACTGGAGCTGGATTTTGAGCTTGTTGCCTTTGTCCAGGAACTGCTCGCCGCGGCGGATCTTGGTCATGTAGTCGTGCTCGTCGATGTTGACGCGGAACTTCAGTTCCTTGAGCTTGCTGGCGCTCTGTTTCTTGTCCTTTTCCTGTTTCGCTATTTCATAGCGGAACTTGCCGAAGTCGACGATGCGACAGACGGGAGGGGTTGCGTTGGGGGCGACCTCGACCAGGTCGAGGCCTTGGTGTTGCGCCCGGCGAAGCGCGTCTTGCAGCTTCATCACGCCAAGCTGCTCGTTCGTGGATGCGACGATCACCCGCACTTCTTTGGCGCGGATGCGTCCGTTGACTCGGATCTGCTGGATTTGAATAACCTATTTCTCCTTGGGGAGCCTCCCTCGAAGCGGAAGAAGGAACCCGTTTTTTGCTTTTTGTGCCGCTCTGATGCGCGCAGGTTTCCCTCCGCCCACCGCTCCTCTACCCGGCGGACGCGCGGTTCTCGCCCTCCGGTGGCATCCGAAGAATCGCATGCCAACCTGTGCATGTAGGCGACTTTTTGCGCGGGAGCAAGGGCAAACTGCGCTTTCCCGTTCCAGGAGCGCCCAGAAGGGAAAAAAAGGGCGGTTCCCCAGGTGGGGAACCGCCCCTTGAATGGTCTGGCGAATCGTTATTTCAGCGAAGCCCGCAGGGACTCCAGCTGCCCGGCGGAGCCGAGCTTGGTGTTCTTGTGGGCGATGAACTTGGCGTATTCGTCCATGAAGATTTTGCCCGGAGGGCGGAAGTCGAATTGAGCCGGGTTGTCGCGGAAGTATTCGCGGTGGACGCGGGTCCAGACGAGGCGGCCGTCGGTGTCGATGTTGATCTTGCAGACGCCGAGCTTGGCGGCGGGGAGGTATTCGTCCTCGTTGACGCCGCAGGAGTCGGCGATTTTGCCCCCGGCGGCGTTGATGCGGCGCACTTCGTCCTGCGGGACGCTGCTGCTGCCGTGCATGACGATCGGCACGGGCGCCATTCCGGCGGCTGCCAGGTTCTTCTCGATCTCCTCGATCACCTCAAAGTGGAGGCTCTGCTGGCCTTTGAATTTGAATGCGCCGTGGCTGGTGCCGATGGCGGCGGCCAGCGAGTCGCACCCGGAGCGTTGGATGAATTCCACGGCCTGGTCGGGGTTGGTGAGGCAGGCGTTGCCTTCTTCCACCACCACGTCTTCTTCCACGCCGCCGAGCTGGCCGAGTTCGGCCTCGACGGTGAGGCCCTTGGCGTGGGCGCGGTCTACCACGCGGCGGGTGGTGGCGATGTTTTCCTCAAAGGAATGGTGGGATGCGTCGATCATGACCGAGCTGTAGAAGCCGGAGTCGATGCAGTCGTAGCAGGTCTCCTCGTCACCGTGGTCGAGATGGACGGCGTAGATGGCTTGCGGGAAGATTTCCCCGGCGGCCCGGATGACGGCTTCGATCATCCGCTTGTCGGAATAGGCGCGCGCGCCTTTGGAGAGCTGGATGATGAAGGGGGCCTGGCTGTCGAGACAGCCGCGGAAGAGTCCCATCGTCTGCTCAATGTTGTTGATGTTGTACGCGCCGACGGCGTATTTGCCGTAGGCGTGTTTGGCGAGTTGGGCGGTTGTGACGATCATATAAAGAGAGCGGCGAGTATCACGGGAGCGCCAGCCGGGGGCAAGCAAACAATCAGAGCCCGGGGAAGCTTGGGCAACGCTTCCTCTGCCAGCATTTCACGAAATGGCAAAATCTGGCCTTGCGGAGGGGGCTCTTCGTTCGGGGAGACAAGCACGTTGGAGGGCCATTCCTCTCTTTGCGTCTTTGCGTGAGACTCCTTGGGCTCTGCGCCCCGGAATTGCGCCGTTGTGGTGCCCCGCCGGGATGTGGTAGGTTCCTGCTTCCATACCGGCCCGCTTTATCCCGCTGCACCCCATGCTTTCCATCTCTACCTGTTGGAACTCTACCCGCCACACTGACGGCGCGGCGATGCTGGAGGAGTTGCTGGAGTTCGGGTTCGACCGCGTGGAGCTGGGGCACGGCATCCGGCTTTCCTTGATGCAGGGGGTCCAGACGGTCGTCGATCAGGGGCGGGTCCGCATTTCCAGCCTCCACAATTTCTGCCCCCTGCCGGTGGAAATCCTCACGCCTTCGCCCGATTGCCTGCTCTTCTCCTCCCACCGGGTGGCGGAGCGGGACCGCGCTGTGCGGCAGACGCTCCAGACCATCGACTTTGCCGAGCGCCTGGGGGCCCCTTTCGTCGTTCTCCATTGCGGGCGGGTCGTTATGCCGCCGGTGACGGAACAACTCCTGGACCTCGCGGCGGCCGGCCGCCACCTCGCCCCCGCATACGCCCGGCTCAAGACGCAGGCGGTGCGGATGCGGGAAGCGCGCGCGCCCAAGCACATCGCCCGGCTCAAGGATTGCCTTGCGCGGATCGTCGAACACGCCGCGAACAAGGGGGTCCGCCTGGGGCTGGAAAGCCGGCAGGCGTACGAGGAGATCCCGAGCGAGCGGGAGTTCCCCGATCTTTTGGAGACGTTCGGCCCGGCCGCCGGGTACTGGCACGACTTGGGGCACGTGCAGATCCGGCACAACCTCGGGTTTGTGGATCACGCGGAGTGGCTCGCCCAGATGGCCCCGCGGCTCCTCGGCTGCCATGTGCATGACGTCGTCTGGCCGGGGCGCGATCACCAGCCGCCCTTTACCGGCGGCTCCGTCGATTATGATCGGCTGGTTCCGCTGATCCCCAAGGGGACGCTGTTTGTTTGGGAAATGAGCCCGCGCCGGACCCGCGAGGAGATCGCGGAGTCGCTGCGGCTTTGGAAGGAATGCTTCGGATCATGAAAAAGAAAACCTTGCTGACACTCGTTCAAATCGCCTTCACGTTCGGCATCCTTGCCTGGCTTTTCAAGGACCCGGCGAAAGACCGGCAAATGCTCGCGGCGCTTTCGCATGCGAATCTGTGGTGGATCGCCGCCGCTTTCGCCGTCTTCGGCATCGTGGAGCTGGCGGCCGTCATTCGCTGGCAGGTGCTCCTGCGCGTGCAGGGGATCCGCATCGGCTGGGGGCGCCTCACCGCGCTGTTCCTGATCGGCATCCTCTTCAACCCCTTCATGCCCGGTGGCACCGGGGGCGACGTGGCCAAGATTTTCTACCTGCTCAAGGAAACCCCCGGCAGGAAGCCGGCGGCGATGCTGGCGGTGCTGATGGACCGGCTGGTGGGGATCTTCGGGCTGATCCTCATCGCCGGGACGGTGATTGTCTTCCGCTACCGCTGGCTCACGCAAACGCCGGTGGCCGCCGGGCTGCTTTACACGCTGCTGGCGATTTTTGGCGGGAGTCTCGGGTTCATCGTCGTCTCCTTCGCCATCACCCGCCTCGGGCTCGTCCACAAGCTGCCGCCAAAGCTGCCGATGCGCGATATGCTGGTCGATCTGGCCGCCGCCTACGGCCAGTATGGGCGGGCGTGGGGGGCGTCGCTGCTGGCGCTGGTCCTGTGCGTGCCGGTGCAGCTCGGCTCGTTCACGCTTTCCTATTGCGTGGGGCGGGCGTTTACCGAATCGGCGGCGCTCGGTTCGCTCCTCGATTATTGGGGGATCATGCCCATCGTCAACACCATCGCCGCCGTGCCGGTCAGCATTGGCGGGACGGGGATCCGGGAGGGGCTTTTCATCAAGCTCCTCGGCGGCCTCTGCCACATCGCGGAAGCGCCCGCGCTGACGATCTCGCTGACCAGCTACGCCGTGCTCATTTTGTGGAGTCTCGTGGGCGGCGTGGTCTACCTCTTCTACCGCCCCTCCGAGCACGCCCGCCTGGCCGCGATGAACCGGGAGGTCGCCGCGCTGGAACACGAGATCGCCGAAAGCAAGGAGGCCGCGGAGGAGCGTTAAATGGCACTCTCCGCAGAGAGCCCGCTTCCCGAGGTGGCGGTGAACTTCGCCCTTACGTGGGACGGGCGTGTTTCCACGCGCGCCCGGACGCGCGCCGACTTTTCCTCCCCGCGCGACAAACACCGCCTCCTGGAATTGCGCTCGCAAGCCGACGCCGTAATGGCGGGCCGCGTCACGGTGGAAACCGAGCGGATGCGCATGGGCCTCCCGGACGCAGCGCTGCGGGCCGGCCGGGTGCGCCGGGGGCAGCCGCCGGAGCCGTTGCGCGTGGTGGTGAGCGGCTCGGGGAGGCTCGACCCGTCCGCGCGGATTTTCCAGACGGCCGTTCCGCCGGTCCTCGTGTTTTCAACGGAGCGGATGCCGCCTTCCGTCCGCGCCGCCCTGGCGGCAGCCCAAGCGACGCTTCACCTGGAGGCGGGCGAGCGCTTGGACCTGCGCGGGATGCTGGCGACCCTCAAGACCCGGCACGGGGTGCGGCGGGTGATGTGCGAGGGGGGGGCAGGGCTCCTGCGCTCGCTGCTCGAAGCGGGGCTTGTGGACGAGATCAACGTCACCTTCTGCCCGCGCGTTTTCGGCGGCGTGGACGCCCCCACGCTGACAGGGGGGGGCGGGAGCTTTCTCCCAAGCTCCGTGGAATGCCGCCTGGAGTCGCTGGAACCTCTCGGCGGCGAGTGCTTCGCCCGCTATCGAGTATTACAGAATAACCCTTGACCATGCGCCGCTTCGCCCCCTTCCTGGCGCTTCTCGCCGCCGTTTTGCTGGTCTACGCCCCGGCGTTGCGCGACGGTTGGGTGTGGGATGACACGGCGCTGGTCCTGCGCGACCCTCTCATTCGCAGCCCGTTCCTGCTGACCGAGGGCTTCCGGCATTTCCTTTTTCTTGACGCAACGGCGTCGGATTTCTACCGCCCGCTGCAACGCGCGGTTTACACCCTCGACTACGCGCTGGCCGGGTTCACCCCCTGGGTGTTCCACCTGACCAGCCTGCTTGTCCACGCCGGAGCGGCCCTGGCCCTGTACGCCTTCGGACGGCGGCTGCTGGCATGGCCGGGGGTGTCCGCCAATCCAGGCCGGTTCTGCCTGCCCGCGTTTGCCGCCGCGCTGGTCTGGGCCATCCACCCGATCCATACCTCGGCGGTCGTTTATGTCTCCGGCCTGGCCGATCCGCTGGCCGCCCTGTGCGGGCTGGGCGGGCTCGCGCTGCTGATGGGGGGCCGCCGGATCGCCGCCGGGTTGTGCCTGGGAGCGGCGCTTTTCGCCAAGGAAAGCGGGGCCTTCGCGGTGGTCCTGGGCCTCGCGGCCGCCGGGATATTGGCGCGCCGGGAGGGGAAACCGCTTGCGGCGTTCGCTCGCGTGGCGGTTCCGGCCTTGGCGCTGGCGGTCCTTTACCTCGGGTTGCGGGTCTCGGCGGAACGGACCCCGCCTCCTCCGCCCGCTCCCCTCCCGCTGGCGGCCCGGGCGGAGTGCGGCCTGCGGGCCGTGGCGGAATACGGGGGGCTGCTGGCCGCGCCCCGGACCTTGCGGATGGAACGGAACGTGAGGACTTCCCCCTGGGGCGGGTGGCAAACGCTCGCGGGTGCCGTGTTGCTGGGCGCGGGAGTCTGCTGGTGCTTGTCGGCGCGCCCGGCGGGGCGGGCCTGCCTGCTGGCGGCGGGGGCGGCGTATTTGCCGGTCAGCAATTTGCTGGCGCTCAACGCGACCGTGGCGGAACACTGGGTCTACGTGCCGAGCGCCTTCCTCTTCCTGGCGGCGGCGGACGGCCTTTCCCGAAGGAGATTGCCCGACCGCCGTTTTGCCATCGGCGCGGCGGCATTGGCCGGGGCCTGGCTGGCCGCGCTGGGGGTTCGGACGACGGTGCGCTGCGGCGATTGGCGCGACCAGGAGACATTTTTGCGGGCGACGCTCCGCGACGGCGGCCGCAGCAGCCGGATGCTGGGCAACCTGGCCCTGCTGGCCTTGGGCCGTGGAGACACCGGGGAGGCGGTGCGCGGGTTCCGGGAGGCGCTGGCGCTTGAGCCGAACCAACCGTTTGCCCGGCTGGGCCTGGGCAACGCGCTCCTGGAGCACGGCGATTTTGCCGAAGCGCGCGCGTGCCTGGAGGATTGCGCGAAGAACCCGTTGTTGCGGAGCCTTGCCTTGGTGCGCCTGGCCGAGCTGGACCGGCGGGAAATGGGGCGCGACCCCGTGGAACGCCTGCGCGAAGCGGCGCAAGCCGCCCCGCGCTTCTGGCCCGCGCGCAAACAATACATCGCCCGGCTGCTCCAGCGGAGGGATGCCGAACCGGCCTTGCACGAACTGCGCGCCGTCTTGGCGCAAGCCCCCTACCGCGCCGAAACGTGGGGGATGCTCAGCCGCGCGCTGGAGCAGATCGGGCGGCCCGATCTGGCCCGGGCCGCCGCCGCCCAGGCGGCCTTGCGGGACGTCTGGTGGGGGAAAAATTAAGAAAGGACGGGTTGCAGTGGATTTTTGCCCTGGGCATGGAGCAAACGAAGCGCCTGTAGCCCGTAACGCTACAGGCCGAGCGCCGCGCCGCCGCCCAGAACGAAAAGACGCGCAACACGGCCGTTTCAGTTTTTTTTACACGCTCTGAGAAAAAGGCGCGCATCCTCCGTCATTCTTTTGCATGGTGGAGGCGCGATGATTCTGCGAGCCAAAACCGTGGTAACGATGACCGGGCCGCCCCTGGAGGACGGCGCGGTGGCGGTGGATGCCTCCGGGCGGATCGCCGCCGTGGGCTCCTTTGCGGGTATTGCGCGCGCCGAGCCGGACGGCGAGGTGGTGGACCTTGGGGCCAGCGTCCTCCTGCCCGGCCTCATCAACGCCCATTGCCACCTCGATTACACCGGCCTGCGCCGCGCCATCGACCGGCAGCGCTCCTTCACCCGCTGGATCGCCCGCATCAACGCCCTGAAAAGGCAGATGACCGACGACGATTATCTTGCGGCCATCGCCGCCGGGTTCCGGGAAATGCGCGCCTGGGGGACCACCACGGTTTGCAACCTGGAGGCCTTCCCGGAACTGCTTTCTCGCATGCCCCGGCCGCCATTGCGCACCTGGTGGTTCCTGGAATTGATCGACCTCCGCAGCCGCGTCCCCTCCGAGACGTTATTAGCCGGGGCGCTCGCTTTTTTTGAACGCCACGAGGGCTGGCTGGGCGGTTTCGGCCTCAACCCCCACGCCCCCTACACCGCCTCGCCCGAACTGTTCCGGCTCTGCGCCGAATGCGCGGCGCAGTTTGGAATGCCGCTCACCACCCATCTGGCCGAGTCCGCCGACGAAGAGGCGATGTTCCGCCGCGGCGAGGGGGAAATGGCCGCCTTCATGCGGGAGATCGGGCGGCCCATGGACGATTGCGGCCACGGGATATCCTCCTTTTCCAACGCCGTCCGCAACGGGCTCGCCGGCCCCGGCTGGCTGCTCGCCCATGCCAACGAACTCGACGATGCCGATCTGGCCCTGATCGCCGCCACGCCAGGCGAATGGCACGTCGTCCACTGCCCGCGCAGCCACGCCTTTTTCCAGCACCCCCCCTTCCCCTGGGAACGGCTGGAAGCGGCGGGCGTCTGCATCAGCCTCGGCACCGACAGCCTCGCCAGCAACGATTCCTTGAACCTCTTCGCCGAGTTGCAGGCCGTCCAAAAAGCCAGGCCGCATCTGACTTCCGAAACCTTGTTAAAGACCGTGACCACGCACCCGGCGCGGGCGCTCGGGAAAGCGGGCGAACTGGGGGTGATCCAGCCCGGAGCCTGCGCCGACCTGATCGCCCTCCCCTTTGCCGGAACCACGGCCCAAGTTTATGACGCAATCCTTTCCAACCGGAGCCCTGTCCCATGGATGATGCTCGACGGAAAAATTCTCTGATCCTGCTCGTTGCCCTGCTGGCCGCCGCCCTGGTGGCGGGCGCGCCCCAGGCCGAAGCGAAAAAGCCCGCGCCGAAGGCCAGGCCGCACCCCGCGCGCCACGCCGTGGAGAGCGCGGACGAGGATGGCATGGCGGACGCCGCCGCCCAGGCCGGGCAACAACAGCCCAACGGCTCGCTTGCGCTCGCCGCCCACGGCGCCACCGTGCTCGATACCCTCACCGGCGAGCTCCTGTACGAGAAGAACGCCTACAACCGGTTTTACCCCGCCAGCACCACCAAGATCCTGACGGCCCTGCTCGTCATCGAAGCGGGCGACCTCGACCGGGAAGTGGTCATCCAGCCCGAAGACACCCAGGTGGAGCCGAGCGCCATCGGGTTCCGGCCCGGCGAACGCTACACCCGGCGCGCGCTGCTCTACGCCCTGATGCTCAAGAGCGCCAACGACGTCGCCCAGGCGCTTGCCCGCGACAACGCCGGGAGCATCCCCGCCTTTGCGGAGAAAATGACCCGGCGCGCCGTCGGCCTGGGAGCCACCGACAGCCACTTTGCCAACCCCCACGGCCTCCCCAACCCGAACCATTACACCACACCCCACGATCTGGCGCTCATCGCCCGCGCCGCCATGCAGCAGCCCGTATTCCGGCAGATCGTCGGCACCGTCGAGTATTCCTGGGTATCCGCGCAGGGCGTCACCACCCCGCTGCGCAACCACAACAAGCTCCTCTGGTGCCCGCCGTGGAAAGTGGAAGGCTGCACCGGGCTCAAAACCGGCTACACGGTCCCCGCGCAACAGGTCCTCGTCTCCTCGGCGCTGCGCAACCACCGCGAAGTGATCTCCGTGGTCATGCACTCCGACAAGCCGGGCATCTGGGTGGACAGCAAAGCGCTGCTCACCTACGGCTTGGCCCACCTCCCCGTCGGCCCGCGCTTTGATTAGAGCGGTTTCGGTTTATTTTGTCGTATGCTCTTCGGCGGCGAGAGTCGCT
>JBAWXX010000062.1:0-15185 GCA_037143855.1 Verrucomicrobiota bacterium
TCAAACTTCCTCCGCCATGCCAATTATGCGACTAATTAAATAGGAAACGCTCTAGTACCTTGTAACGCATAAAAATCCGGCGCTCTATGCGCCATTTTCCTTGTTACAAGGTACTCGTTTGACACGCGTCCGTTTGCGGCCAAACTCTCCTTATCTGAAACGTCCGAAGCGCTTGCCATTGTCCATGAACCCGCCGCTGCTCGAAGTCCGCAATCTTTCCATCCGGTTCGCCACGGAAGAGGCCGCCGTGGACGCCGTCCGGGAGGTCTCCTTCCGGATCGAAAAAGGGGAGACGCTCGCCGTCGTGGGGGAGAGCGGCTCCGGCAAGAGCGTGACGGCGCTGGCGCTCACCCGCCTGCTCCCCGAGCCGCCCGCCCGGTACGTCGGCGGCGAGATCCTCCTGGACGGGCGCGACGTGTTGCGGATGCCCCCGGGGGAACTGCGCGCCGTCCGGGGCAAGCGGATCGCCTATGTTTTCCAGGAGCCCTCCACCTCCTTGAACCCCGTTTTCACCATCCGCAGCCAGATTGCCGAAATGCTCCGGCTCCACCGGCCCGAGGTGCGTGACCTCGACGCGGAAGTGGCCAAATGGCTCGGATTGGTCGGCATAGTCGATCCCGCCCGGCGGATGCACGACTACCCCCACCAGTTGAGCGGCGGAATGCAGCAGCGGGCGATGATCGCCATGGCTCTCTCCGCGCAACCCGACCTCCTCGTCGCCGATGAACCGACCACGGCGCTCGACGTGACCATCCAGGCCCAAATCATCGACCTCCTGCGGGAGCTTAAAAGCCAGCTTCACATGAGCATCCTGCTCATCACGCACAACTTTGGCATCATCGGCGGCATCGCCGACCGCGTGGCCGTTATGTTCCGGGGGCGGATCGTCGAGACGGGCCCCACCGGGCAGGTCTTAAGCGCGCCGCAGCACCCGTACACCCGCGCGCTCATCGCGTGCATCCCGCGCCTGGGCCAGCGGCGGCGGCGGCTCGCCGTCATTGACCACGAGAGCCTGGCTTGAAGCCGCCTTCCATCAACCGCGCGGCGGCGAGAGCCGCGAGCCCCGTCAGCGCCAGCAACGCCGTGAAATAGACGCTGTAGCGGTTCCACTCAAAGCGGCTCCCGGGCCCCGCCGCCCGGTGCAAGGCGGCCATCGCGTCCAGGCAAACGCCCCAGAAAATCGGCGCAAGGCCCAGGCAGAGGCTCGTGATCACCGAATAGAAGGCGAAAAAGTGGTTGCGCCCCATTTCCGGCATCACCCCCATGATAAGCCGCAGATTGGCCAGTCCGATTGCGGACGTGGCCACGCCCGCCAGCGCGAAAATCCCCAGCAGCACTGTCGTTCCCGGCGCGAACAGCCCGGAAGCCAGCGACACCCAGCCGCAAAGAAAGAGGGCGTGCATCCCCAGCGCCCAGGAAAGGAGGCGTTTGGAGCCCGCTGCGCCCAGCAGCCGCCCGACAGCCCCCAGAGACCCCACCCCGGCGACGAAACTCGTCCCCATCAAAAAGAGAATCCGGTTCTCGCCCAAACCGGCATATTCTTTCAGAAACGCCACCGTGAAAACCGCCACGCTTCCGTAGGCGATGGAAGTCACGACATTGAAAACGACCACCCGGGCGAACGGCGGGTAGGTCACGATCTCCCGCCACGGCACGCGGGCGCCGCTCCGCTGGAGTTTTTCGGGCGCTTTCACATCGGGCACGCGGTTGATGTAGTAGAGGGAAACCGCGCCGCCGATGGCCGAGATCAGGAACACGGCGGAGAACTCCCAGGGCCGCGATTCCCGCTGCAACACGAACCCGCAAAAGAAGAGCGCCGCCAGCGACCCCACCTGCATGAAGCGCTGGTCGCGGGAAAGAAAGCGGGCCCGGATCTCCTCCGGCAGAATCTCCGTCATCCAGGGAAGCCACGCCCCGCTGGAAACGCCGCGCAGGAAGTTGAAGACAAACGCCAGCAGAAGCAGCAGCCCCAGCTTCCACCCGTTGCTCAAAAAGCCCAAAAGCGGGAGCGCCACCACCGCAAAAACGCACAGGTTGCGCGTCCCCCACCCGGCCAGGATAAACCGCCGGTAGCCGAAGCGGGGCAGGTAGTGGGCGGCGGGAATCTGGAACACCGCCAAGAGGGGCGTTAGCGCGGCGAGGATGCCCAGCAGCGTGGCGCTCGCCCCCAGGCTCTTGGCGTAGAGCACCACTGGCGGCCCGAGAAAAATCTGGAACGAGACGGCGTTAAAAAAGCTGAACCAATTGGCATTGGTGACGCCGGGCGGAAAAGGGTCGGTTTTCAAAGAAGAGTGCCTTTTCTCGCACACAATGGGCCGAAAAGCCAGCCCGCCCCGAAAGAAGGCGCGGAGAGAGGGAGCCTTTTTCTGGGCATCCGGCAAACGCCGGGCCGGGCTTCGTGCCGCGCCGTGATTTCTTCCCTTTCCCCGAGGGGGTTCCTGGAGCATAGTAAAGGCCATGCCCCTTCATTTCGACCTGCATACACACTCGTTCTTTTCGGGTGACGGGGTGAGCACGCCCGAGGAAATGATCGCGGCGGCGCGCAGCAAGGGGCTCCACGGGTTCGCCCTCACCGACCACAACACCTGCGAGGGGATGGATTACCTGCTGCGCAAGGGGCTGATCCGCCCGGACGGCCTGCCGGTGGACGGTTTCCTCATCATCCCGGGGGTGGAAGTCTCCACCGCCGATGGCCATCTGCTTTGCCTGGGTGTCACGCTCCCCAATATGAAGGGGGAGCCGGCCTCCGTCGTCTGCGAGGCGATCCACGAACGGGGCGGCCTGGCCATTCCCCCGCACCCTTATGATTACTTCCGCTCGTGCATCAGCGAATCGGCCCTCAAAACGCTGCCGGTGGATGCCGTGGAGGTCTACAACGCGGCCACGACCTTCCAGTTCTGCAACCGCAAGGCGCTCCACTATGCGCAAGCGCACGGCTTCCCGATGACGGCTGGGAGCGATGCCCACCACGAGGAATCCATTGGGACAGCCTACACGATTTTGGAAACCGAGGACCTGACGCTGGAAGGGGTGATGCGCCAGATCGTCCGCACCAACCGGCTCGTCCAACACCCGCTAAGCCCCAGGGACAAGCTCCGCAAGACCTGGAACAACTGGATGCGCCTGCGCTGGCGCCACCGGATGAAGCTCAAAAAAGCGTAACCCCCGCCATCACCCCGGCGTTTTCTCGTTCCCAAGTTGCCGCTTGGGAACGAGTGTCTGAAGCGCGCCGCTCCCTCGCGCGGGAGCGCGTAGTGGGTCAAGCGCTTGCTCTACTTCATTGCCGCGTTCCACTGGGCGATCCGGTCCGCCTTCGCGGCAAACAGTTCGTCCACCGGGTCGAGAATATCAATCCCCGTGATCTTGTCCCCCTGGGCAATGGCGTTCACCACGTCCTGCCCCTTCGTCACGGCTCCGAAGATCGTGTGCTTGCCGTTCAGCCACGCGGTCGGTACGTGGGTGATGAAAAACTGGGAACCGTTGGTGCCGGGGCCCGCGTTGGCCATGGCCAGCAGGCCGGGTTTATCGAAACGGAGTTCCGGCGTGCATTCGTCCTCAAACTTGTAGCCGCGGTCGCCGCGGCCGGTGCCGGTCGGGTCGCCCCCCTGGATCATGAAGTCCTTGATGACGCGGTGGAATACGATCCCGTCATATTTTCCCTGCTTGGCGAGGTTCAGGAAGCTGGCGCAGGTGACGGGGGCTTTGGAAGGGAACAACGTCAGTTCGATGTTCCCCTTGCCGGTTTTCATGACAATACGGATATCTTTCATTTGGGTGGTTTTGGTTAAAGCCGCGTTTTCTTGGGCAACCCCCGCGAGCGGGAGGGCAAGGCCGAGCAGCATCCCGGCGATTCGGACGAATTTCTGGAGGCGCATAAGTGGGCGCAACATAGAACGCCGCTCCGCGCTTGTCGAGCTTGGCAAAGCGGGGAAAAACGCAAAAAAACGCAGACCCTGCTTAAAACAGGGTCTGCGCTTTTGGAAGGTGTTGTTCCTTAAAACGAGTCTAGACTCATTTAGAAGTGATCGTTTGATCCTGTGTAGCTGGCCGTGCCGGAAATCAGTGTCTGGTATTTCCCCACATCCCCACCCTTGCGGCAAATGACAAAGCCTTTCGTGCCAAAGGGGACCGCCGTTCCGGTGGTATCCGCCGTCTTGGTCTTGGCATCGAAATTCTTGGTGGTCAGGAAAACTGCCGTGGAGTCATCATTCTGCTTTAACTTATAGATGTAAAAGGCGCTATTGTTTGCATAAAGGAAAGATCCGACGCTGGTGCCGGAGCCAATCGCTGACGTTACACCGGCGGTGGCAAATACTTTCAAATCACTACCGTTGAGGTAACCGCCGCTTACCAAACCCGTCGTAGATCCACTGCCCGCCACGTACGCGTCTGCGCTGTTGTAAATTGCTGTCGCCCCATTCGTATCGCCAGGCCAGCCCATCGTGGGGTCGCTATTGGTGGCGGCATCGGTGGCCATGGACATGGCGGCCAGGTGGATCTGCCGACAATTGCTTACGGCCTGGATGATTTGGCCTTTGACCAGAGCGCCGGTGACG
The DNA here is from genome assembly GCA_037143855.1 of Verrucomicrobiota bacterium. GTDB lineage: Bacteria > Verrucomicrobiota > Verrucomicrobiia > Chthoniobacterales > Chthoniobacteraceae > UBA695. The sequence goes on from JBAWXX010000062.1 coordinate 4,557, forward strand.
GCGGGCACGGCCAAACTCGCCAGCACGGCGATAATGGAGATGACGACGAGGAGTTCGATCAGGGTGAAGCCCTTGGGGGTGCGAGGAAGTTTCATATTCTGGTGGAATTTGGGAAAGATGCTGCTGGTCAAAAAGCTTAGCGTAGAGTGATTTTTTGGCAACGGGTATTTTTGAGGAATAAACATATTCTTCGGCCTTTTTACATTTCTGGAGAAATAGCTGGGCTTTCGGCCGCCGCCTCCCCCTCGGATGCGGCGGGAAGAGGAGGGGGATACGAGTGGCGTTTGAAGGCGCTGACGGCCAGCGGCGGGAGGTCCAGGACCAGCGAATGGCTGTGGCCCTGCCACCAGACCGGCGCGGCGTGCTGCCCGCCGTAGTTGCCGACGTTGCTGCCGCCGTAGGTTGCGGCGTCGGTGTTGAGGATCTCCTCATACCAGCCCTCGCCGGGCGCGCCAACGCGGTAGCTGTGACGGACGACCGGGGTGGCGTTGACGACAAAGAGGATCGCGCTGCCGTCGCTCCCCTTGCGGACAAAGGAAATAACGGAGTCGTCGGCGTCGTGGAAGTCGATCCACTCAAAGCCTTCGTAGGTATCGTCCTGGCTCCAGAAGGCGGGCTCGTTTTTGTACAGCCAGTTGAGGTGCTGGACCAGGCGGCGCAGGCCGTCGTGGAGCGGGTATTGGAGCAGGTGCCAGTCGAGGCTCTTGGCGTGGTTCCATTCCTCCCATTGGCCAAATTCGCCCCCCTGGAAGAGGAGTTTCTTGCCCGGGTGGCCGTACATCCAGGCGTAGAACATGCGCAGATTGGCGAACTTCTGCCAGAGGTCGCCGGGCATTTTGTCGAGCAGCGAGCGTTTGCCGTGGACGACTTCGTCGTGGCTCAAGACGAGCACGAACTGTTCGTGGAAGGCGTAGAGGAGCGAGAACGTGATGTCCCCCTGGTGGAAGCGCCGGTGGATCGGCTCGCGCGACATGTAGCAGAGGAAGTCGTGCATCCAGCCCATGTTCCACTTGAGGCCGAACCCGAGGCCGCCCAGGTAGGTGGGCCGGGAGACGCCGGGCCACGCGGTCGATTCCTCGGCGATGGTGACGATGCCGGGGCAGCGTCCGTAGCAGACTTCGTTGAACTGCTTAAGGAACGAGATGGCTTCCAGGTTTTCACGGCCGCCGAAGCAGTTGGGGATCCACTGGCCGGGCTCGCGGGAGTAGTCGAGGTAGAGCATGGAGGCCACGGCGTCCACGCGCAGGCCGTCCACGTGGTATTGCTCCAGCCAGAAGAGGGCGTTCGCGATGAGGAAGTTGCGCACTTCGTTGCGCCCGTAGTTGAAAATGAGCGTGCCCCAGTCGGCGTGTTCGCCCTGGCGCGGGTCGGCGTGTTCGTAGAGGTCGGTGCCGTCAAATTCGGCCAGGCCGTGGGCGTCTTTGGGGAAGTGGCCGGGGACCCAGTCGAGGATCACGCCGATGCCGCGCTGGTGGCATTGGTCCACGAAGTGGCGGAACTCGTCCGGGTTGCCGTAGCGGCTGGTGGGGGCGTAATACCCGGTCACCTGGTAGCCCCAGGAGCCGTCAAAGGGGTGCTCGGCCACGGGCATCAGCTCGATGTGAGTGTAGCCCATCTCGACCACGTAATCCAGGAGCCGCTGGGAGAATTCCAGGTAGGAGAGATGCCGGTTGCCCTCCTCCGGGATGCGGGCCCAGGAGCCGAGGTGGACTTCGTAAATGCTTACGGGGCTCTTCTGCCACTCCTTGCTCTTGCGGGTTTCCATCCAGGCGTCGTCGTCCCAGCGGTAGCGGGTCAGGTCAAACACGATGCCCGCCGTGAGCTGGCTGTTTTGCGAGTAGAAGGCGAACGGATCGCTTTTCAGGAAGACGTTGCCATGGCAGCCCTTGATCTCGAACTTGTAGTGCGCTCCTTCGCGCACGCTGGGCAGGAAGATTTCCCACACGCCCGCGCCGGGGTGTTTGCGCATCGGGTGGACGCGGCCGTCCCAGTTGTTCCAGTCGCCCACGACGCTGACGCGCTGGGCGTTCGGGGCCCAGACGGTGAAGAATACGCCTTGCGCGCCGCCGCATTCCAGCAGGTGCGCGCCGAATTTCTCGTAGAGCTGCCAGTGGTTGCCTTCGGCGAAGAGGTGCAGATCCAGCGGCCCGAGCAGTTGGGCGAAGGAATACGGGTCGCGCTCCGTCCACTCGTCGCCGTTGTGCCCGGTGAAGCGGAGTTGGTAAGCGAACCGCTCTTCCGTGTCGCCGATCAGCGCCTCGAAGTATCCGGCGTCGTGGAACCGGATGGCCGGGTAGCGCCGGGTGGGGTCGTCCACCGCCTCGACGACCACTTCGCGGGCGTCGGGCCGCAGCACGCGCACTACGAGGGCTTCCTGGGCCGGGTGCATGCCGAGCACCGCAAAGGGGTCGCCATGGTGCGCGCCGAGCAGCGCGCCGAGATTGCCGTCATCGAGGGTTCTGTGGTTCATAGAAGAAGGGAAAGGGGGCGTTGGCGAATCGGTTGAGAGAGCCCCGCCGCGCTTGCGGAACCAGGGTTTTTTGAAAATCGGGAGGCCTTCTGGTGAACGGTGTCAGCCATAAATATCGCCAAGCGGGGACTATGCAAGAGGAGGGGGGGCTTGTCACCGTAAAAACGCCAGCTTGAAGCTGGACCCATTGCGCGCTGCCGCTCGCTGGGGCGGCTGGCGGAGCTTGTCTCGTTGCCTTCGTCACGAAGCTCCAGCTTCCCGCTTGCCCGCCGCTCCCGCGAAACCGGGGCTTTTGAACGAGGGGGGGGAATTTGAAGGAAGACGCCGAAGGGCGGGCTTGCAAAAGCCGGGGCGGCAGGAGCAGGCTCCGCTTTGTGATCGCGCCGGATTTTCTTTTGAACGCTTACGCCCGGGGCTTTTTCCCGATGGGGATGCCGGAGGGGGACCTGGCGTGGTTTTCGCCCGACCCGCGCGGCGTGCTGCCGCTGGAGGGGTTTCGCATCCCCCATGGCCTCGCGCGCACGCTCAAGCGGGGGCGCTTCGAGATCCGCTGTGACACGGCATTTGAGGCGGTGATACGGGCCTGCGCGGAGCGGGAGGAGACGTGGATCGACGCCGAGATCCTGGCTTCCTACGGCGAACTGCACCGGCTCGGGTTTGCGCATTCCGTGGAGGCGTGGCGCGAGGGGCGGCTTGCGGGCGGGCTCTATGGGGTGGCGCTGGGCGGGGCGTTTTTTGGGGAATCCATGTTCCACCGGGAGACGGACGCCTCCAAGGTGGCGCTGCACGCGCTGGTGGAGCGGCTGCGGGAGCGGGGGTTCACGCTGCTCGATCTCCAGTGGGTCACGCCGCATCTGGCCACGTTTGGCGCGGTGGAGATCCCGCGGCGCGAATACCTGCGCCGCCTGCGCGCGGCGCTGCGGCTTGAGTGCGCCTTTGCGTGAGCACCACAGAGGCCGCAGAGAACATAGAGGGGAAGAGCAAAGGTAAAAAAAGTCTCGTTCGTGCCTCTGGGGTGGAATGCCTTTTACGGGGCGGGTGGTTATCCTGCCAAAACGGCGGCGATGGTGACGTTGTCCTGCTTTGGGTTGTTGCGTTCTTCGATGGCGGCGAGCAGGTTGCGGATCAATTGCGGAGCGCTCTGGTCCTGGCTCTCGGCCAGGCGGGCCGTGATGGCCGCTTCGTCGAGCACTTGCAGCCCGTCGCTGGCAAAGAGGAGCACATCGTGGGGATCCAGCGCGAAGGGGGCGGACGGGGCGTCGATGAGGGGGATCTCTTCTCCCAGCAGGGCGGAGCGGATGACGTTGCGCTGCGGGTGCACGGTCAGAGCCTCGGCGGCAAGCCGCCCCTCGGCGATTTCCTGAGCGATGAAAGGCCGCATGGAGTGGTCGGCGTTGAGGCGCTGGAGTTTCCCCTTGCGAAAGAGGAAGAGGGGGGAATCCCCCACGCTGATCCATTGCAAGCAGGTGCGCGAGACGGTGGCGGCCAGGAGGGTCGTCCCCATGCCTTCGAGGCTCCCTTGGGATTCGTCAATCGAGCGGGCGATGCATTCGTTGGCGAACATGAGGCTCTCGTGCAGGGCGAAGGCGTCGTTGCCATCGACCCGGGGCGCGTGCTGGAAGAATTCCTCGACGAAGGCTTCGACGGCCTTCTGGCTGGCTTCCTGGCCGCTGGTATGGCCCCCCAAGCCGTCCGCGACGACGATAAGCAGCTTCTCCACATCCCCATCCCGATCCGAAATAATGGAAAATGCGTAGGAGTCCTCCTGTGCTTCCCTGCTTCCGAGGAGCTGTCTTCCTGCAAAATCGCGGCCGATTTTCATGAAATCATGCCGGTGCGTCAAAGGGGATAAGAAGATACATGGGGGAAAGGTTTCAATGAGGGGGGTTACGCAATTATACTTAAATCGTTCCCTTGGACCAGTCAAAATCTGCGCCACAAAGCGGAATAAATTTCAGCGTGGTTTTCCCGAGGGCGATCAGATCCCCGCCGTTGAGGACCACCGGCTGGAGCACCGGCGTTTCTCCGATATAGGTCAGATTCTGGCCGCCGCCGTGCATCAGGTAGAATTTGCGGCCGCGGGGGTCGTAGGTAACGGTGGCGTGGTTTTTGCGGGAAACTTCGGTGTCGCCAAAGTCGAGCCGGCAGCGCTGGTCCTCGGACCGGCCGATGCTGTTCATGCCGTGGCCGAGCTTCAAGGTGTGGCCGCGCCCGGGCCCGGCGACGACGACGAGCCAGCCGACAATCGGGTCGATCATGGCGTCATCCAGAGGCGCCTCCCCGGCGGTGCGCTCGCGCACGGAAGGGGTAAGGATGACGGTCTTGTCCTCCTCGGCTGGCTGCGCCGGGCGGCGGGCGCTTCCCTGTTCTTTCGCCAAGTCTTCAGGGCGGCACGGCAGGATGCGGGTTTTGTCGGGATTCTCCGGATAGGGCGCTTCCGCGCTGTCTGGAGCGGGGATGGGAGGAGACGCCGGTTGGGCGAATGAACGGCGGATGAGGCGTGTTTTGTCGTTTTCTTCCATCGTGATTGGTTGGTTGGGAAAGGTGCTCTACCCCCGGTAGAAACGGAACCGGACTTCGCCGAGTTCCACCAGGTCGCCGTCCTTCAGCGCCGCTTGGGCGAGCGGCTGGCCGTTGACGCGCAGGCCGTTGCCGGAGCCGAGGTCGGTGATGCGGAAGGCGCCGTCGCGCTGGACGTGAATTTCAGCGTGATAGCCGGAGACGCTGGTGTTGGTGAAGACGACGTCGTTTTCCGGGCGGCGGCCGATCCGGTTGGCGGGCTTGGCGAGCGGAATGCGTTTGGACTCCGCGTCCTGCATTTGCAGGTAGGCGTAGGCGGTGGAAACAGCGGACGGCGGGGTGGCGTGCGGCTTGTGACGCCGCCGGAGGATGAGCACGGCCAGGGCCAGGAGCAGGGCGGAACCGGCGCTAATGAGGTTGGCGGGCGTCAGCCAGCCTTGAGAAAAAGACGAGGAGTCGGGGAGACGCGGAGGCGGGGAGAGGGGCGATGCAGATGGAAGGGCGGCGGGGAGAGGGGCAGGGGCAAGGGCAGGGGCAGGGACGGGGACGGGCATGGGGGACGGGGCGGCGGGAACCGCCCTGGACTCGGGATGCCCGGCGCGGGCGTGGACGTGGCGGAAGATCTCTCCTCCCCGGGCGACGATTTCAAAGGCGACATCCCCCACCCCGGCCAGGGCATCAAGCGGCACGGTGACCTCGCCGCCGGAGGAGAGGGAGGCGAGCACGTCGCGGACAAATGCGGCGTCGGTTTTGAGGCGCTCGCCGGGGCCGGGAGTGCCGATGCGCGCCTGGGCGTAGAGGCCGCGCGTTTCGGTGGCGAGTTTTTCCAGGTTGCCGAGGAAGGGGATGTCGGCCCCGGTTTCCGGGCAGCCCATGGCGAAGAGGGTGACGTGCGCCTGGAGCGCCGCTTTCAGCAGGTTCTCGCGCGCGAAGCCGTTGTCTTCGTCCTTGCCGTCGGAGAGGATGAGGAGGGCTCTCCTTGTGGCGGGGGCGGCGGCGAGTTTTTCGATCGCCTGCATCCCCTGGCGGTAGAGGCGCTCCCCCTGGCCGTCGGCTTTGAGGCGCGCGATGCGGTTCTGGATTTCGCCAAACGGAGCGCCGAGGGGGGCGATTTCCACGAGGTCGCTGGCAAACGCGCAGACGCCCACGCTCAGCGAGGGCCCGGCTTGGGCGAGCAAGGCCTGGATGAGGCGCTTGTTTTCCTCAAGGGTCTGGTCCCTCGGCGCGCGGGTGGAGCCGACGCTGGTCTCCACGAGGACGAGCAACGCCGCGGTGTTCAGCGGGTTGTGGGCAAACGGCGTGTGGCGGTATTCCAGCGGTTTGCCGTTTTGCGTGACGCGCAGGGTGTCCACTTCCACGGCGGGAAAAAGCCGGTATTGGAATTTGAGGAGCGGCGGCTCCTCGCTGGAACGGGTGGCGGCGGGGTCAAGTTCCGCGCGGGCGGGAGCGCCTGGGAACAAGGCGGTGAGGAGAAGCGCCGCGCAGCCCGTTAAGCATTTCGCAACACGCCGCCAATGCTTGTTCCTAAAGGAAAACATTGCGGCGAGTCTCTACCGCAACGGGGTCAAAAGACAATGACAAAGTGGGCGGCGCGCGTAGCCGTCGGCTCATGGCAACGCAGCGCCGCAAGGAGCCTATTTAGCGCCCGCCACGATCAATCCCGCGGCGGCAGGAAAACCCGTTTTCAGAGAAATGCCGCTGGCGGGGAGCCGGTTGCCGCCTCGCTTTCGTGCGTGCGCCCCTTTTTTGCGTCTTCTTTTGATTCCGGCACGTTTCACGCTATAATGAAACCCCACGTGGAAAATCCTTTCTCCATCCTCCATCCGGGCGCGGGAACCCCCAAAAAAACGGTCCGCCGGGAGCCTCTCCCGGAACGGAAAGCGGCTGCGGGAACCCGGAAGGTGGGGCTCAAGCCCGGCTCCGGGTGGCATAAGCGAAATTTTGTCACCGAAGTGCTGATTCCCTCGCTGTTCACGCGCCGTTCGGGGCGCAAAACGCCGCCCCGCTTCCCGAAGCTGAAGGCGGGGGAGGTGGGGGTGACGTGGATCGGCCACGCTTCGTTCCTGGTCCAGACGCCGCAAACCAATCTGCTGGTGGACCCGAACTGGGCCAAGTGGCTCAAAGTCATCAAGCGGCTGCGCAACCCGGGCCTGGAGATCCACGATCTGCCCTCCATCGACCTGGTGCTCGTCACCCACGCCCACTTTGACCACCTCGACCGCCGCACGCTGCGGCGCGTGGCGGAGGACCAGCCGATTGTGGTGCCGTTCGAGGTCGGCAGTCTCGTGCGCGGCCTCGGCTTCCAGAGCATCCACGAGTTGGACTACTGGAAAACCTTTGAACACGGCCCGGCGCGGATCACGCTGACGCCCTGCCGCCACTGGGGCGCCCGGATGCTGCACGATTCGCACCGGGGGTTTGGCGGCTACATCATCGAGCTGGGCGGCCGGACGATTTTCCATTGCGGCGATACGGCGTTCTTCGACGGCTTCAAGGAAATCGGCAAGCGCTTCAAGATCGACGTGGCGCTGCTGCCCATCGGCGCGTACGATCCCCCCAGCGGGCGCAAAGTCCACATGAACCCGGAGGAGGCCCTGCAAGCCTTTCTCGACCTGGGAGCCCGCCGCATGGTGCCGATGCACTATGGCACCTTCCGCCTCAGCTACGAACCGCCCGAGGAGCCGCTCCAGCGGCTGCGCGCGGCGGCAAAGAAGCAGGGCATCGAAGACCGGATCGCCGTCATGACCGAAGGCCAGCCAGTGGTGTTTTAGGCGGGCTTCCGGGATGCACTTCCGGCTTCGGCGCGGGGGTTGAACGGTGCACCTTGTCCAGATCCATCGTAAGGCACTGGATGCAAAACAGGAAAATCATCAGTCCGAGGTAAAAAATCACAACCTGCGATTGCCGAAGAGTCCCGCCGACCCCCAGCGCCGCCGCCCCAAAAAGAATCAAGTTGCTGACAAGAAGATAATACAAGACGTGCTGGCCGACGGCGCTCAGATAGCGTTTCACGACATTCGGCGAAAAAACATCAATCCATCGCCCGGCCCCATAATAAAGATACGTCAGCGCCGCCGAGCTTAATATCCACACCGCCGAGGGAGGAAAGCGGCGAAGAGAAATTCTTGCCATCTCCAACCCGCCATAGATGGCGACCACGAGCAATGCGATTGCCGCTGCTGGCATATCGTAATCGTGGCTCCGCCTGGCGAAGTATACCCCCAGTAAAAAAAGCGGCATATAGGGAAGGGCCGGGAAATAGAAAAAACCGCTGCCGCCAAGAAACAAGCCCACCAAGGGATCGTATATGGCTTCCTTGGGCAGGAGGGTGAACGCCAGGAACGCAAGGGTTGAGGTCGCCAGGTTTGTTTTATTGCGGGTAAAAAGCTCCATCGCGGGCGCGGCCACGGCGGCAGCGATCATGATGATCGAGAACGACAAAAGAAATTCCGAATAACTCGGGATATCGCGCAGGAAACATAAGGATAATAATAATTTCCAGCCGGCGTGCTGCCCAAGCGCCAAGGTTTTCCACGCGAATCCCGATGCGATAAAGGCCAAATAACATTTCAAGGCCGTCTTGAGGATGGAAGCCCACCGCATCCTGGGTTTGCTTAAATAGCTGACCCAGACCGCGAACCCAAAGCAAAACAAGAATCCGGAGTAGGTCGCCAGACAGGGAAGCAGCAATGCCATCCGAATGAGCCGGCCTTGCCCATTGCCAAGAATCAGAACGACATGGCCAAAAACCATGCCGGCGGTCAAGATTCCTTTCGTATAGTCTATCTCCAGGTAACGATGGCCCATCATCATTTATCGCGTTTCCCCAAGGAATCGCCGATAAAGGCAACATGGGCTGCATGGAGCTTGTGAAAAATTGGCGGAAGGCAGGTTGCAGTGGACTTTCGTTCCGAGCAAAGCCTCGCGACGGTCCGTGCCGCCGCGCTCTTTTCGGAAAGAAACTCTTGGCAGCCGCTCTACCCAAACCGGGCCCTTAGAGCGGTTTAAATTTCATTCTTTATACGCTGCTCGGCGGCGCGGGTCGTTGTGGGGCTTTTCCAGCTTGGGCTGCTGTATTTACAAATACAGCCGCTGCGCTTGCAAAGCCCCACACCAACCCACGGCGCTCTCGCATCATTGTAAATACCTCAATTTAAAACGCTCTAATGCACGGCTCCGTAGCCTTTAAGGTAAGTGCCGACGCCAATGATGATGGTGGAGAGAATGAGCGCCAGGATTCCTGATGCGATCAAGCGATGGGCCTTCGGGCTGGAACCCTTCCATTCATGGAAAATCCACCCCCACATTGTGCTGAAAATAATGATGCTGGCCATGTGGAGCGTCCAACTGGCAAACCCGAATTTGCCCATCTGGGTCTCGCCCATGGTATAAAAGAAAAATTGGAAGTACCAAGTAACACCCGCCAGCGCTGAGAAGAGATAATTGCGCAGCCGGGGGACGCGCAGGTCTTTCACGGCGGCTACCGCGACCGTCGTTACCGCTGCCTCATGTTCGCCTCCTCCCTCCCCTCCATGGTGGGCGTGTTCGGGGCGCACGCTAGCCGCCAGGTATTGGTAAGCGCTGCGGTTTTTTATGTTGAGCAGAACACACCAGATGAAGTTCGTGGTAAAACCGCCCAGCAGCACGACAACGAGCTTTGGCAACCCGGACCAGATCACGGTGGTCCCCGCCAGCTCGGAGGCGTCGCCGATGGGCTTGCCCGCCGTGAGCGCAAAAGAAAAACAGGCGCTCATTACTCCCGAAAACGTCGCCACGAGGATGCCTTTGGCGAAATCGAACTCGGCGACCGATTTCCTCTTCTCTTCGTCGGGCATTTCCCTTTCCTTTGTCAGCCCGGCCATCGCGGCAATCGCGATCCCCAGGAGGCAAACTCCAATGCCGGCAAGGGTAATCTGGCCGGGGCCTGTCGCGGCGATTTGCCCAATGGTCTCGGGGACGGGAATGGAGCCGATGAACGTCTTCAGGATGGGGGGCATCAGCGTGCCGAATGCGGCGCAATATCCAAGCGCCACCCCCATTCCAAGCGACATGCCCAGATAACGCATGGTAAGGCCAAAGGTGAGCCCGCCAAAGCCCCACATCGCCCCAAAGAAATAGGTCCACCAAAGCGTGGGCAGCGACTGGCGCGCAAGGACTCCCGGCAGATCATTGGTCATCAGCGTTGCAAAAAGCCACGGACAGACAATCCACGAAAAAAACCCGCCCACAAGCCAGTAGGTTTCCCAAGACCATTTGCGGACCTGCCTGTAGGGGACATAGAATGACCCGGAAGCGAGGCCGCCGAGCCAGTGGAATAAAACGCCAAGAAAAGGATTGGGAGTCATGGAGGAGAGGGGAAGATTAAGGTGGAATCCCCAAAATGGAATAGCTGAAATGGCAGATGGGATACAAAAAATGGCGTCTAGTGTCCTGTCAGGTAATTACATTTCATAATTCCGGCCCCTTTTCCGATTTTTCGGCGTTGCTTCCTCGGGCAATATCTTCAGATATTGCCTTTCGGTCGCGCCTTGAAAAATGCGAAAAATGGACTCGGACTTATTTCATGAACTTGCCTGACAGGACACTAGAGCGTTTTAAATTGAAGTGTTTACAATGATGCGAGAGCGTCGTGGGTTGAT
>JBAWXX010000063.1:0-15089 GCA_037143855.1 Verrucomicrobiota bacterium
TTTGGGACAATAAGGCCAATCCATCAGACCAATCCAACGGTGTCATTGGTATTACTTGGGAACGAGTTAAAAATTTCCATGCAACCGGCGCCGTTCCGGTTTAGTAAAGGTCCGCGAATATCCCCGGCAAGCCGGGGTGTTCGCCCCTTGCCTCATGATAAAAGTCGAACACCTTACGAAACGCTACGCCGGTTTCACCGCCATCAACGACCTGAGCTTTGAAGTGGAGAAAGGCGAGATCGTCGGCTTCCTCGGGCCCAACGGCGCGGGAAAATCGACGACGATGCGGATTCTCTCCAGCTTCATGCCGGCCACCTCGGGGCGGGCTTCCGTGGCCGGATTCGACGTCTTCAGCCAGTCGATGCAAGCCCGCCGCCATCTCGGCTACATGCCGGAGAACGTCCCGCTCTACCCCGACATGCGCGTGGACGAATACCTGGACTACCGCGCCGCGCTCAAGGAGATCACCGGGGCGCGGGCGCGCGAGCGCGTGGGCGACGTAAAGGAACTCTGCGCGCTCAAGGAGGTGGGCAACCGGATCATCGGCACCCTCTCCAAGGGCTACCGCCAGCGCGTGGGCCTGGCCGACGCCCTGCTCCACTCCCCCGACCTCCTCATCCTGGATGAACCGACCATCGGGCTCGACCCAAACCAGATCCGGCAGGTGCGCGACTTGATCCGCACACTGGGCAAGCACCACACCATCCTCCTCTCCACACACATCCTGCCGGAAGTCGAGATGACGTGCAGCCGGGTCATCATCATCAACAAGGGCAAGATCGAAGCGGCCGACACGCCCGAGAACCTCGTCCATGCCATGCGCGCCGCCGGGGGCATCCGCCTGGAGGCCAAGCCCGGCATGGACGACGCGGCCGCGCTGCTGGGCCGCCTGCCAGGCGTCAAGGAAGTCAACACGCAGGCCGGGGAAGCCGGGTGGAACCTCTACACGCTGCGCACCGACTCCCAATCCGACCCCCGCGAGGAAATCTGGCGGCTCGCCACCGACCGCCATTGGACCGTGCGTGAACTCGCCCGCCGCCGAGCCACCCTCGAAGATGTGTTTGTGGAAATGACCTTGGGCGACGAGGATTGAAGGCGAGATGATAGAGACTATAGGTTCCTTCCGGCCCGCCGATTCCCATCCTTTTTGATCCTGCCATGACGAAATTCCTGACCCTGCTTTCGCGCGAAGTAAAGTCCGCCTTCTACTCGCCCATCGCGTACATCGTCCTCTGTTTTTTCCTCGCGCTCACCGGCCTCTGTTTCTACAGCGGGGTCGCCTTTCTCGCGCGCGGAGCCACGGAACTGACGGTGGTGGAGGCGTTCTTTGATTCCGTCCCGTTCTGGATCGGCTTTATCCTCATCTTCCCGCCGATCACCATGCGCCTCTTCGCCGAGGAGTTTAAAATGGGAACCATCGAGACGCTGATGACGGCCCCGGTGAGCGACTGGCAGGTCGTCCTGGCCAAATTCGGCGGCGCGCTGGTCTTCTACTGCGTCCTCTGGCTGCCGACGCTCCTTTACTTCGTCATCTTCCAGCAAATCGCCCGAACCGACGCCGCCACCGCGGCGGGCGCCTACTGGGGGAGCTACCTGGAACTGCTCATGGTGGGGATGCTCTTCCTTTCCGTCGGTTGTTTTTCCTCCGTGCTGACGCAAAACCAGATTGTCGCGGCGGTGGTTTCCCTCTGCCTCATCACCTTCTTTTTCCTGGGGGGGATGGTGGCGTTTTTCTCCCCCAACGCCGCGCCCGGCCTGCGGATGCTCACCAGTTACTGCTCGCCGCTGGAACACATGGGCGAGTTTTCCAAAGGGGTGATCGACTCGCGCCGCTTCGTCTTTTACGGCTCGGGAACCGTGCTCATGCTCCTTTTAACCCACCTGGTCTTCCAATACCGCCGCTGGAAGGCGTAACTCCCTTTCTTTCATGGCCAAGAACGCTTCCATTCCCCGCGCCAAGATCGGCTTGAACGTCCTGCTCCAGGCCGTCGCCTTCCTGGCGCTCTTCGCCCTGGCGAACTACCTTGGGTTCAACCATTACCAGCGCTGGGATTTTTCCCGCGACCAGAAATACACGTTGAGCCAGCAGACCCGGCGCGTCATCGCGAACCTGAAAAAGCCGGTGCACGTGATCGTCTTCTTTTCCGGCGAATCGCCCGTCGCCCATGACACCGTGGCCCTGCTCAACGAATACGCCTACGCCTCCAAAAACCGGGTGACCGTGGAGGTGGTGGACCCCTTCCGTTCCATGGCACGGGCGCGCGAAATCGCCACCCAATACAAGCTGCGCGACAACGACAACGTCGTCATCCTCGCCACCGAGGGCCGCAGCAAATTCGTGAGCGCCGCCGACATGGCCCAGTTTGAGCCGTCGCTGAACCTCCTCGACAAGCCGCGCCTGAAAACCTTCAAAGGCGAGGCCGCGCTCACCAGCGCGCTGATCGAGATCACCGAAGCGGGCGCGAGCCAGGTCTACAGCCTCTCCGGCCATGGCGAACCGCTGCTCGAAACCCGTTCCCCCTTCAGTGGGCTGAAAGCCTACATCGAGCGCCAGAACGTCAAAGTCCCGCCCCTCAAGCTCACCGACGTGGAAAGCGTCCCCCCGGACGCGAAAGCACTGCTCATCATCGCCCCCCAATACGATTTCTCCGACGCGGAGCTGCACGCACTGCGCGTTTACTGGGGGGAAAAGCGGGGCCGCATCTTCGTGGCGCTGGAACCGAACAGCCCCACGCCCAAACTGGCCGCGTTCCTCGCCGAAACGGGCATCGCGGTCCACGACGACCGGGTGCTCAAAACCCTGCCCATCAAGCTCGCCAGCGGGATCGTGCGGGGCATCCTCAAGGAGATCACCGGCGATTTCCTCCCCGGCTCCCCCATCACCAAACGGCTTGGCAACGTGACCGCCAGCTTCACCGGCGGCGCGACCCAATCGCTGGGCCTGGAATCCGAGCGCGTCGCGGCGGCCGACATCAAACTGAAGCCGCTCATCCGGGCTTCCGGCGGGTATTGGGGCGAAACCCACTACACCGAGACGGCCGTTTACTTCAACCCCAAGGAAGACTATATCGACCCGGTCGTGGCCGCCTCCGCGGAGAAAGGGGCGCTCGCCAACGACAGCGTGCGCGTCGATTCCGCGCGGCTCGTCGTCATCGGCAGCTCCGCGTTCCTCTCCAACGACACCCTCACGGAAGCCGATCTCGACTTCGTCTTGAGCAGCCTCAACTGGCTGCTCGACCGGGAGGAAATCATCGGCATCGCGCCCAAACCGGCCCACAACCTCGCCCTCAACCTGACGGACTCGCAAATGGGCTCCATCGGCCTGCTGACGATGGGGGCCATCCCCGCCTGCGCGGCGGCCCTCGGGTTCTTCCTCTGGCTCAAGCGGCGGCGCTAGAAATCGGCACACTTGCACTAGACCGGGGCCGGAGGAGGCGGTAAAGTTTGCCGCTTGGAGAGGCTCCTTTTGCACCCGGCAGGGGTGCCCTCTTTTGTTTCTTTTTTTGAATGAACACCAAAACAACTGTTTTTCTGCTCGCCGCCGCAGCCCTCCTGCTCGGGCTGATCGCCCTTTTTGAGCGCAGGCTCCCCAAAAGCTGGCAGGCGGCCAACCGTGAAAAATACGCGCTCGTTTTCGACCGCAACCACGTCACGGGCATCGACATCCAGAGCAACGAAGACAAGGTGGAATTCCGCAACCGAGGCGGCCAATGGATTCTGAACGCCCCGGTGAAAGACCGGGCCAGCCTGAGCGCCATCCAGGAAATCCTGACCCGGTGCGAAACGCTGCAAAAGGAGCCCGTGGAAGGCTGCCGCAACGCCGACAAAAAGCAGATGAAAGCCTTTGGCGTCACCAAACCGGCCGTGCGCCTCAAGCTCCTGGGCGAAGGGATGCCGCCCGAGCTGCTCTTTGGCAAAGACACCGCCGTGGAAGGCAAGCTCTACATCCGGCTGGAAGGCTCCAACACCGTCTCCGTGGCGAGCAACGAACTGCGCAGCTTGATCGTGCGCAAGCCGGACGAATTCCGCGACCATCAATTGGCCGATTTCAACGCCGACAAAGTGCTCGGTGTCTCCGTGAAAACCGCCGCGGGCGAGATCGAAGTGGTCCGCGAGGCCGGAAGCTGGCGGGTGAACAAACCGCTCCGCACCCGTGCCGACGACCCTAAAGTGAACGCCTTTTTAAACAGCGTCCTCCACACCGGGATCACCGCCTTCCTGCCGGAAAACAGCGCCAACCTGAACAGCTACGGCCTGAGCGAACCGCGCGGCTCCCTCACCCTCCGCGTGCAAGGCCGCGCCCAGCCTGTCCAAATGCAGATCGGCGCGCGCGATGAAAAGACGGGCGGCATCTACGCCCGCATTTCCACGCGCGTCGGGGTCTTCCTGCTGCCCAAGGAATCCGAGAACATCCTCGGCCTTCAACCCAACGATCTGCGCGACCGGCGGCTGGTGTGCGTCGATATGGACCAGGTGGACCGGATCACGCTGCGGCCGGCAGGGAAAGCACCCTGCGTCCTCCTGCGCAAGCTGGAAGAATGGACCGTGCGCGGCGAAAACCCGCGCGAAAACCCGGCCCCCGCCAACAAGTCCAAAATTCTCCAGTTTGTGATGAAACTCCAAAGCCGCCCCATCACGGCCTTCGTCACCGACGTCGCCTCCGATCTCGCCAAATACGGCCTCGACCAACCGCAGCTCCGCGTCACCTTCTCCTCCTTCGCCTCGGAAAACACGGCCGAAACCAACGCGGGAGAGCTCCCGCTCTTGACCCTCGACTTCGGCAAAACCGAGGGGGATATCGTGTATGCCCGCGTGGAAAAGGAACCCTTCATCGTCTCCGTGGACAAAGCGGCGCTGGAGGAGATCCTCCTCAGCCCGAGCGACTGGCGCACCCTCACCCTTTTTCGTTGCCGGCCAACGGACATCTGCAGCATCAACATCACCTTCTACAGCGACGGCATCCAGAGACGGTCGTTTTCGCTCTCCCTGAAAGCCTCCAACTGGGTTGCCGATGAGGGGGCGGACGTCGGCATCCTCAACCGCGGCAATATCCAGAACCTCCTCCAGACCCTTGCCACCCTGACCGCCCAGCAGTGGACCGACGAGCCCGGGCCGCTGGTTCCCTGGATGGCGATTGAGTTCGCCGCCAGCAACAACAGAACCGGCAAGCTGATCCTGGGCGTTCCCGCCAACGATGGCTCCTGCCTTGGGACGTTCCAGGGGCAGCCCGGCATCTTCCGCCTCGCCGCACCTGGCGTAAGCGCCTTGCGCGCACGGCTGATCGACCCGTTGATCCGGTAGCACCCGGCTCCCCTCTACCCTCTAGCAGCTCAAGGCTGCTCCGGTTGCCACTCGCCCGCCGCCGCTTCGGCAATCTTTTCGCGTTCGTGGGCGCTGATTTGCAGCGGGGGCAGATCGTCTTCCAAAAGCGTGCGCACGATCACCGCCGCCGCGTCCGGCCGCCCCAATTGCCGGGCGCGCCGCCGCATCCCCTCCAGGCGCTCCGGGTCGTCCAAGAGGCGGTCGAGCTTGAACGCGAGGGTCGTCATCTCGTTGCACTTGATGGCCACGCCGTCTTCCAGCAGGTGGTCGCTGTTGCGGTCTTCCTGGCCGGGGATCGGCCCCAGGATGGCCATCGGCAGGCCGCAACAGAGGGCCTCCGCCGTGGTCAGCCCGCCCGGCTTGCCGAGGTAAAGATCGGCGGCTTTCATCAAAGCGTGCATTTCCCGGCTGTAACCGAGCACTTTGAAGTCGGGATCGCCGGGGCCGATCAGCGCCTCCACGCGCGCCTGCAACGCGGCGTTGGCACCGCAGACCACCAGCGTCTGGATGCGGTGGCGCATTTGCCGCAGCTTGGCGACCACAAACTCCGCCGGGCTCACGCCGAAAGCGCCCGCGCTGAAAAGCAGTGTGAAGCGCGAGGGGTCGAGCCCCAGCGCCCGACGCAGGGACGCCCGCTCGGCCGGTTCCCCGAACACCGGGTCCACGGGAATGCCCGAGACGGTGATCCGCTCCTCCGGCAGGCCGAGCGCCAGAAGGTGGGCCTTGGTTTCCTCCATGGCGACGAAGTACCGGTGGAACGTCCGCGAAAGCCACATGGCATGCATATCCAGGTCCGTCACCACCACCGAGAGATGCGCTTCAATCGCCCCTTTCTCGATCAAATGGGCGATGATGCCCGTGGGCATGAAATGGGTGCAGATGACGATGTCGGGCCGGAAGCGCCGGATAAAGCGGACGAGCCGTTTCGATTGGAGCCGGTCCAGCCGCAGGCGCATGGCGTCGGTCTTCCACGGCTCGTCGCTGGCTTTGTAGGCCCAGCCGAGGACCTCCGGGGCCGACTTGACCAGCCGCAAATAGAATTTCGAGTAAAAATTGTGAAAAAGCTTGTTGGTGTAGTCGAGCGCGTCGAGGTGCTCCACCGCCTCCACCCCCGGCTCCTGGGCGAAACGCTTGGCCAGCGCCTCGGCGGCCCGCACATGGCCCGATCCCGCGCTGGCGGAAAGAATGAGAACACGCTTGTGCATCTTGAGTTCGATTCTTGGCTTGGTGATACGCTCTATTCTTGCCATTCTGGGCTTCCTGACAACTCCGCATTGCGGAAGAAAAAAACCGGCCGGTCTGAATATGGAAATTGAACGGAAATTCCTTCTGCGAGCGCTGCCGCCGGGCTTTGAAACCCTGCAAGGCACGCCCATTGCCCAAGGCTACCTTGCCGTGGAGCCCGGCGGCCGCCAAGTCCGCCTGCGCAAAAAGGGGACCTCTTTCTTCCTCACCGCCAAAAGCGCCCCCAAGGGATACGCCCGCGACGAAATCGAGATCGAGCTGACGCCCGCCCAGTTCGACGCCCTCTGGCCGCTCACCGGCGGGCGGCGGCTCACCAAAAAGCGCTTTGAAGCCCCTTTCGGCGGCCGGACCGTAGAGATCGACGTTTACGGCGGGAAGCACCAGGGGCTGGTGGTGGCGGAAGTGGAGTTCGAGAGCGAGGCGGCGGCCCACGCGTTCGCCCCGCCCGAGTGGTTCGCCGAAGACATCAGCGCCCGCCCCGAATACAGCAACCGGAACCTGGCCAGCGAATGAACCCCGCCCCGAAAACGCCAAGCGCTCCCCTGCGGCTCCGGCGCGCCGAGTCTCCCGGCGCGGGGCTGCGCCGCATCGCGCGCGGGCAGATCGCCACCGCCTGCCGCTCCCTGGAGGGGAGCGGCGACCCCCACGAAGCCGTGCACGAGGCCCGCAAGGCGCTGAAAAAACTCCGCGCCCTCCTCCGCCTCGCCGCCCCGGAGTGGAGCCGCGCCCGCTTGCGGGCCGAAAACCAGCCCTTCCGTGAAGCCGCCCGGCTCCTCGCCCCGTTGCGCGACGCGCAAGTGCGGCTCCAGAGCTTCGACACCCTGATCCGCGAAGCGGAATTGACCCCGGCGGAATTTGCCGCGGCCCGCGCCGCGCTGGAAGACGCGTCCCAACGGCTCGCGCGCGGGGCGGGCCGCCGCAAGCGGCAGGCCGCGGCATTGCTGCACACGGCGCGCACGCGCCTCCGGCACTGGCGGCTCGGCGGCCTGGACGAAGAAAGCCTGGAGCGGGAAATCCGGCGCTCCTACCGCAAAGCGCGCAAAGCCCTGGCCCTCTACCAGCAAACGCCGAGCCCCGCGACGCTGCACGCCTGGCGCAAGCGCATGAAGACTCTCGGTTACCACTTGCGAATCGTCCGGGGCTTCCTTTCCGCCCGGGCGAAAAAAGCGATCACGGCTCTGGATGCGATGGGCGAAGCGGCGGGCAATGTGCATGACCTTGCCGTGCTGCGGGAGGCGCTGGCCGGCGTGAAGGCGGGCGTGCAAACGGCCCTCCTGGTCGGGGAAATCGAGCGTCTCATCCCTGGCTCCACCCGCGCCCTTCTCACGCGCGGGGCCGCCTTTTACCGGAAAGGTCCTCAAGCCTTCGCCCGGCGGCTCGGCCGGGATTGAGAGGGGAGGGGATCGCCCCGAACCATTGCCGTTTTTAGGTTGAAGGTTTCCAATCCACTACAAGCGAAAGAGACACCAAAAAAACCGGCCAACTTGCCTGTCATAGCGCACACCCAGCTCCCCTTCCCGCTGTCTTTTCTTATACCAATGACACCGTTGGATTGGTCTGATGGATTGGCCTTATTGTCCCAAAGGGACAACCCGAAAGTAGCCCGGCGTTTTAACGCCGGGTTCGCGGGAAACAACGCTTCGTCCCGGAGGGACGTTTGATGGGGGAAAAATGACGCTCATTTTCAACCGTCCCTGCCGGGACGAAAGGCTTCGCGCTCCCCACCCGGCGTTCAAACGCCGGGCTACTCTCAGAGCGTCCCCATGGGACGCGAAAGCGAAGCCCTCTGCCGTAAAGCCCTCTGCCAATTCTACCAAATAAACCGTATGGATGGTATGACGCGTAATACCAATGACACCGTTGGATTGGTCTGATGGATTGGCCTTATTGTCCCAAAGGGACAACCCGAAAGTAGCCCGGCGTTTTAACGCCGGGTCCGCTGGAAACAACGCTTCGTCCCGGAGGGACGTTTGAAGGGGGAAAATGACGCTCATTTTCAACCGTCCCTGCCGGGACGTAAGGCTTCGCTCTCCCCACCCGGCGTTCAAACGCCGGGCTACTCTCAGAGCGTCCCCATGGGACGGGAAAGCGAAGCCCTCTGCGCCGCCGCAAGGCTCGGCTACAGAAAAACTTAAGCCGCTCTAACTTTCCGGTGGATTCTTCGGGCAGGGGGACACAGCTCACCACTTCCGGCAAAGAGTTGCCGGGGCATGCGCATGCCCAAATGGAGCAAGTTGGGGCATGAGGAAAACTCTCCACCCTACCTTGCCGTGACGCTCACGGTCTGGATCTGCCGCAGGAGCCGGCCTCCGACGCGCTGGAGGCTCCCCACGCCGAGGTCCACTTGCACCCCTTGTTTGGCCCGCTGGAGCAGGGCGTCCACGTCGGCGGGGCTGTTGACCTCGTAGCGCCCCACTTTGTAGATCACCAACCCGCGCCGCAGCCCGCTGCGGGCCGCCGGGCCCTGCGGCTCCACGTCGGCGATGAGGACGCCGCTTCCCGCCGGGACTCCGAGCGCGTCGCTCAGTTCGGCGGTGAGCTCCTGGAGCGTCAGCCCGAGCCGTTTCCGGGTCATCTGCGCGACGCCGCCCTTGTCCGCGCCCGCCGGGTTCTGGGCGTCGCGTTTGAACTGCTCCACTTTTTCCGCCACGGTCCGGGCGGGAATCGCGAAGCCGATCCCTTGGGTGGGAACCCCCTGGGGCGTGTAAGCCATTTTGGCCGAGGCGACCCCGATCAATTTGCCCGAGAGGTCGATCAGCGGGCCGCCGCTGTTGCCGGGGTTGATGGCGGCGTCGGTTTGCAGGAGGCCCTCGTAATCGTTGTTGTCCACGGAAAGGGTGCGGTTGGTGGCGCTCAGGATGCCCCGGGCGACGGAGTGGCCGTAGCCGAGCGGGTTGCCGACGACCAGCACGCTCTGGCCCAGGAGGTTGGGGGAGAGGTCTTTCAGCGAAAGGTAGGGGAGCGGCGTTTTGCTCTCGATTTTGAGCAGGGCCAGGTCGGCGGAGGAGTCGCCCGTGATGTAGCGGGCGTTGTAGGTTTTGCCGTCGGGGGTCGTGACCTGGATTTTCAGGTCCTCGGCGCGGTCCACCACGTGTTCGTTGGTCACGATATAGCCGGCGGGATCAACCAGGAAGCCGCTGCCGAGACTCTGCACTTTTTGCCGGAGTTCGCGGCGGGGGGTGTTCTGTTCGCCGAAGAACTGGGTGATGAAGTCGTCATACGGGTCGCGGTAGGCGCGGCGGACAATCCGCTCGGTATTGATGTTCACGACTGCCGGAAGGGCCTTCGCCACGGCGAGGACCGACGGCTCCGTGGCCGGGTCCGTGGCGGAGGGTTCGGCTTGGAGCGGCGCGGACGCCAAGCCCAAAAGGAGGGCGGCCAGGAGCGGGCGGAAAGGGAGCAAGCGGTTCATGGGATGTCTTTTAAGACAAGGGAAAGCCCGGTTTGCTCAAAATTTAAACCTCGTTCCCAAGTACCACTTGGGAACGAGCTAAAAGCCCGCGCCACCCCCGGCGCGGGAGCGCGAAGCAGGTCAAGCGGTGCGCTTGCTACTTCGTCACGCCAAACTCGGCGCGGCGATTCTTGGCCCAGGCGG
Organism: Verrucomicrobiota bacterium; assembly: GCA_037143855.1. Classification (GTDB taxonomy): domain Bacteria; phylum Verrucomicrobiota; class Verrucomicrobiia; order Chthoniobacterales; family Chthoniobacteraceae; genus UBA695. Next base: position 10,163 of record JBAWXX010000063.1, read on the forward strand.
CTTCGTCGTGACCGGAAGCGGCGGGCATTTCGGCGCCGAAGCTGGTGGTCTGGATGTGTTCGCTGCTCGCGCCTTTTTCTAAGAGGTAGGAGCGGACGGCCTGCGCCCGGCGTTCGCCGAGGCCGCGATTGTATTCCGCCGTGCCCCGTTCGTCGGTGAACCCGGCGATGATGAGCTGTTTGTCGGAGTGTTTCAGGTAGCTGGCCACTTCATTGAGCTTGCCAGTCTCCCCCGCTTCAACCGTGACGCTGTCAAACCCGAAGTGCACGGGCGAGAAGCGGCTGCGGTCCACGTCCGCCCCCATAAAGGAGAGGCCTTCCTGGCGCTCGGGAAGCGGGGTGCCGCCGACCATGTCACTGTCGGAGACGCCGGTATATTGTTTCTTCTTATGGAAAAGCGAGCAAGCGTCCAGGGAAAGGACGAGAACGCCGCAGAGGGCGGCGCGGGTAACGAGTTGGAGTGATGTCTTCATGGGAGATTTGCGTTGGTGGATTGCGGGTTTTTGAGAAGGAAAAGGCGAAAGAGAATCAGGAAATAGGCGTTGATCTGCGGGCTCCCCTTTTGTTTTTGCTACCGGGTCCAGGTCGGCTCGGAGACGGAACCGAGGCCGCTCAGGATGCTCGCCTTGCGCGAGGTTTGCATGTCCAGGAGCATCAGGCTGCCGCCCTGGGTAAAGAGCAGGTGGCGCGAATCGGGCCCCCAAACGGGGTCGCGCGCTTCGTCGCCGCCCGTCACCACGCGGACGCCGCCCCCGTCGAGGTCGAGGATGGCGACCTGGAAGGAACCCCCTTCGCGGATGTTGAAGGCGACTTTCTTCCCATCGGGCGACCAGTTCGGTTTGGTGCAATAGTTGTGCCCCGTGGGAATGCGGCGGCCGGAACCGCCGCTGGCGGAAATGCGGTAGAGCTGGGGCGATCCGCCGTCGTCGGAGGAATAAATGATCTCGCCGCCGTCGGGCGACCACGTGGGCGAGGACTCCACCCCCGGCGTGTGCGTCAGCCGGCGCGCGCTCCCGCCGCTGGCGTCCACGACGTACAGCTCCGGGTTGCCGTCGCGGCTCACCGTGCAGGCGATCCGGCTGCCATCGGGCGAATAGGCCGCGCCGCTGTTGGTGCCGGGGAATTTCACGATGCGGTTGCGGGCGCCGCTGGCCAGGTCAATGGTGTAAATGTCGGCATATCCCTTCAGATAGCTGGTGTAGGCGATGTGCCGGCCGTCCGGGCTCAGGGAGGGGGCGACGCTGATGTTCGCGTCCTGGGTCATTTGCCGGACGTTGGAGCCGTCATAATCGGCCGTATACAGTTCCTTGTGGCCGGTGCGGGTGGCGATAAAGGCGATTTTGCTCCCGGCCATCCCCTTCACGCCGGTGAGCGTCTCAATGATGTCGTTGGCGAAGGCGTGGGCCTTGGCGCGAGCGTCCCCCTCGTAGCTGTGGAGCAGGATGTTGTCGCCGGAATGCCCCGTCACCTTTCCCTGCAGCGAGCCGCCGGAGGAACCCCCGCTCACGACCATGGAAGCCCCGTTTGCGTTGGCAAAACTGAAGAAGCCGGAGAGCGCCAGATCGCTCTGGACGATTTTGGCAATGGCCGCGCCGTCCGGGCCGCCGATGGAGCCGATGGCAATCGTGATGGTGCCGTTGGCGCTGATGGTGATCGTCGGCGTGGAAGCCGCGTGGGAGAGGAGAGGCGTCAGAAGGAAGGCCGCCAGGCACCCGGCGGCCAGAAAAGAGAATTTCCGCAACATAGTTCGAATAGGGACGATCATAGAACCGCCGCGCAAAAGATCAAACCCGGAGGGGAAAAAAGTTCACCCCTCTCCGGTTTTCCCTGCTGGCCATGGCGCGCCCACAATGGTTTACTCCCCGGCAATCCTCTTTGAATCCTATGGAAAAAGTCGTCATCATCGGTTCCGGTTGCGCCGGGCTCACCGCAGCCATCTACGCCGCCAGGGCCAATTTTGCCCCGCTCGTGCTGGAAGGGAAGGAGCCCGGCGGCCAGCTCACCACCACCACGCTGGTCGAGAACTTTCCCGGCTTTGTGGACGGGATCGACGGCCCTTCCCTCATCATGGCGATGAAAGAACAGGCCAAGCGTTTCGGAGCCCGCTTTGAATACGCCTTTGTGGAAGACCTGGAACCCGCCGACGGTTTCGTGCGCCTCAAGATCGACGGCCAATGGCTGGAAACGCGGGCCCTCATCGTCGCCAGCGGAGCCAGCGCCCGCTACCTGGGGCTGCCGGGCGAAAAGGCACTCATCGGCCACGGCCTGACCGCCTGCGCCACCTGCGACGGGGCGTTTTACCGGAACGTGCCGGTCTGCGTGGTCGGCGGCGGCGACTCCGCCTGCGAGGAAGCGGGCTTCCTGACGCGCTTCGCCTCCCGGGTCTATCTCATTCACCGGCGCGACACCCTGCGGGCCTCCAAGATCATGGCGGAGCGGACGCTGGCCAATGCGAAAATCGAGCCCGTCTGGGACAGCGTGATAACCGAATATTTGAAAGACGACGCGGGCGAAGTCCGGGCCGTCCGGCTGCGGAATCTCAAAACAAACGCAGAGAGCGAACTGGAGCTCAAGTGCGTCTTTTCCGCCATCGGCCACACGCCCAACACCGCCCCCTTCCGCGGCAAGCTGGACATGGACGAAAAGGGATACCTTCTCCAAACCAGGGGGACGGCGACGAATATCCCCGGCGTCTTCGCCGCGGGCGACGTGGCCGATCCCGTCTACCGGCAGGCCATCACCTCGGCGGGCCAGGGCTGCGCTGCCGCCCTCGACGCCGAACGGTATCTCGCGCAGTTCGAGTAGAAAAAAGAGGAATCCGCAGATTTTAGGAAGATTTTGCCCCCGTTCCCAAGTTGAACTTGGGAACGCCAATATAACCTGCGAGCATCTGCGAAATCTGCGGACTCTTCCTTCTTCGGGAACAGACCCTGGCAATGCCTTTGAAAATCTGTGACCTCACCCAATTCTACTCGCCGGTCAGCGGCGGGGTGAAGCGCTATGTCCAGGAGAAAGTCCGCTACCTGCACGCCCACACGGAAGCGGATAAGCACCTCCTCATCATCCCCGGCGAGCGGGACACGCGCGCGGAGGAGGGCCGGGCCATTGTCTACACCATTCGCTCGCCGCTCCTCTCGCGCACATCCCGCTACCGGGCCATCCTGCGGCTGGGAGCCATCGAGCGCATCTTGGAGCGGGAACGCCCCGACGTCATCGAATCGGGCGACCCCTACCAGGTCGCCTGGAAAGCCATCGCCAGCGGCCGGGGTCTCGGCATCCCCGTGATCGGCTTCTACCATTCCCATTTCCCGGAAGCCTACCTGCGCACCGTAGCCCGGTTCTTCGGTCCGACGGTGACGGAATGGGTGATGGACGCCTCGCGCCACTACGTCTGCGCGCTCTACAACCGCTTTTACCGGACGCTCGTCCCGTCGCCCGCCCTGGAGCGGGTCCTTTCGGAATGGGGCGTGACGAACACCGAGCACCTCGACCTCGGCGTGGACACCGCCGTCTTCCAGCCCGAACCCGCCGACGGCCGCGAACGGGAGCGGATCCGCGCCGAACTGGGCATCCCGCGCGGGCGAACCCTCCTCCTCTACGTCGGGCGGCTGGCGCAGGAAAAAAACACGCGCACGCTTTTTGACGCCTTCGAGCGGCTCCACCAGGCCGATCCCGCCCGCTACCACCTCCTCGTGGTGGGCGACGGCTTGCAGCGCCGCTCGCTCCTGGCCTTGCAGGCCGCCACGGCGCAGGTGACGTGGCGCGGTTCCTGCATGGAGCGCGAGGGGCTCGCGCGCCTCTACCGCTGCGCCGACTGCTTTGTCCACCCCGGCGTGCAGGAAACCTTCGGCCTCGTCACCCTGGAGAGCCAGGCGTGCGGCACCCCCGTCGTCGGCATCCGGGGCAGCTACATGGACCGGATCATCTTCACCGACCAGCGCCACTGGGCTCCCGAAAACACGCCCTCTTCCCTGGCCGAGGCCATCGAACAAGCCTGCGGCGGCGATCTGCGGGCCACGGGCCTGGCCGCCAGCGAGGCCGTCCGCATCCGGTATTCCTGGAACCGCGTCTTCGGGCGGCTCTTTGAGATTTACCGCGAAGCCATCCGGGCCTAAAAAAGCGGGAATGACGCACCGTCCGTTTGAGATTCGCAAATTGGAACCGGCCGACCGGAGCCGCGTCCGGGAGCTGTGTTGCGAAACCGGGTTCCTGGGCAACCCGATCGACCCGGTGTTTGAAGACCGGGAACTTTTTGCCGATTACCTGACAGCATATTACACCGACTGGGAGCCGCAATCCTCGTTCGTCCTGCTCGTGGAGGGAGAAATCCGGGGCTATCTCCTCGGCTCCCGCTTCCCCCTGCGCCAGCAGCTTTACAACGTCTACCAGAACGCAAGCCTCTTCCTGCGCGGGCTCCGGCGCTACCTGCGCTACAACGCCGCCAGCAAGGCGTTCGTAAAGTGGATTCTCTCCACCGCCTGGCGGGAAGTCCCGGCCTCCCCGCGCCGCTGCGCCCATTTCCACATCAACCTGCTCGCTGATGCGCGCAACGTCGCCACCACCCGCGCCATTATGGACGCCTACCTCGCCTACCTCCACGCGGCGGGGGAAAAGCAGGTCTACGGCCAGATGGTCACCTTCGAGAGCCGCCGGGGGTTCAAGATGTTCGAGCGCTACGGCTTCCGCGTCCTCAACAAATCGCGCATCTCCAAGTACGACAATCTGTACGCGGAGCCCGTTTACCTCTGCACGGTCATCAAGAACCTCGACGAGAACGCGCGGCTCTACGCCCCCTCCTCGCGGGCGTAAAAAGAGTTCTCGCCGTGAAAAAAGCCCTCGTTTCTCGAAACATACCATCTCTACGGTTTATTTAGTAGAATTGGCAGAGGGCTTTACGGCAGAGGGCTTCGCTTTCGCGTCCCATGGGG
>JBAWXX010000064.1:0-14761 GCA_037143855.1 Verrucomicrobiota bacterium
CAAGCTCCAGCTTGCGCCCGCCAAGCGTCGTCCCGTCCTTGCCTCGTCCATCAAAGCCGACAACGCCCTCTGGTGGGAGGGCCAGGCCAAGGCAAAGAACGCTGATGCCAAAAAGCCGACCGCCCCGGGCGTGGTGGTGCCGGACGACTTTTCGTTTTACGAAAAAAACGCCGTGTCCAATCCGGATAAGGCAAAGTAAAGCCCCGTGGCCCTCAGCGCATCCCTCCCAACAAAACATGTTTCGCCCCCACGTGCTCTCATGCAGATGCAAAGCAAGCAGATTCAGCGGCGTGGCTTAACCATGTTGGGAGAAAATACCAGAACATCTATACCGGAACATCTATCTTAGAATGCAAACGATAATTCAAAAATTGAAACCCATTATCCGAAGCGTAGCTTCACTGCTTTTGGCTATTTTGCCTTTGAATGTTGCGATGGCGGCGGAGAACGACAACGTGCCCAGCGTCCTGGAAGGCAACGCCATCGTCCGGCGCAATGGAGTGTATTTCAACAACCGCCCGCTCTACGGCGGTCATGGCGATCCTCGCCACCCGCTTTACTGGGTGTTCACCGGCGATCGGCCGCTGCTGAGCTTTGGGGGTAACCCGTGGATGGACGGCAGCTTTTTGCCAGGTTTCCAAAAGGCCGATGGCACTGCCAAGTGGCTGATGGACTGCAAGTCGGTCGAGATGCGTTATCCGGGTGGACGGGTGGAGTGGGTGGTCACTGACCCGGAGTTTCCCGGGGTCTCAATCACCCTGCGCGCGCTGCCCTTGGGAGCGGGGCTGGGAATGGCCGCCCAAATACAGGTCACCGGAGCCGGGTCCGGCGATAAGCTGGTTTGGATGCTCGGCGCGGCTTACCGCAACGAGTCGGTCAACCTGATGGACCCGATGTCAGCCGATGGGCGGCATGTGCGCTATGAGGGGTTTGACAACGCAAAGGCGGAGGGCAACCGGGTCGAGGTCAAGGATGGCGTGGTGCGGATTGAACCGCCCCAGGGCGACGAATTCCGCTATTCCTTGAGTGCTTGCAGCGCCGCTTCGGAACTGCGCATCGGGGATGCCGACCAGTGGAAGACTCCCGCGGCGCTCCTTGCCAGCAGCGGCGCCAAGCGCCCGGTGGCTTGCGGGGTGACCCCGGTGAGCGGGCCGGAACCGATCACGTGGGTGTTCCGCGCATGGATTGAAGGGGACAAAGAGGCCGCGGCCCCGAAAGTGGCCCAAGAGTATCGCGCGGCATGGGACCGTGTGGAAGGGCTGCGTCGGCGCGTGGTTAGCAAGACGCCCGATGCCCGATTCGACTTCATGGTGCAGGCGGCAACGGTGCCCTCCGATGCCCTCTGGAACGGCACCGCCTTCCGGCACGGCTGCATTTCGGCCTTCCCGATTCCGCTGCTTGGGTGGCGTTCGCCGTTGGCTGGGGCGACTTATGGTTGGCATGACAGGGTCCTGGGGGCCGCGCGCTATTTCTTTGCCTCCCAAGTTACGGGAGAGACTTACAAAGACCAGCCAGAGCTCAGAGCGATCATCGACAACAACGAGGAGCTCAGCCGCTTCGAGGGGGCGATGTCGCATCCTGGCAATGACCCGCGTTTCCACAGCAAGGGACGGCTGATCCCCGACAAAAACTCGACCCTCTATGACATGCAGTCGCAGTTCGTCGATTCGGTGGTGGAGGACTGGCGTTTTACGGCCGATCCCGAGCTGGAGAAGCTGCTGCGACCGGTCTTGGAACTGCACCTGGACTACATCGCCCGTGTATTCGACCCGGCTGGCAACGGCATCTACGAGAGCTTCAGCAATACCTTTCTGACCGACAGCGTCTGGACAAACGGCGGAGGGACTCCTGATGAAACCGCCTTTGCCTGGCGCGGGCATCTGGCGGCGCGGGACATGGCTCGCCGCGCCGGGGATGAGGCGGCCGTCAAGAAGCATGAGGCCAAGCTGGCACTGATCCGCAAAGGCTTTTTTGGCAAGCTCTGGGTCAACTCCGCGGGGCATCCGGGCGCCTACCGGGAGCAGGGCGGCCACAAGCGTCTGCATGACGAGGCTTGGCTGCCGGGGCTCTATCTTCCCATGGACTGCCCCGGCCTGCTCAACGATGAGCAGATGGCTTCCACCGCGCATTTCACCGAATACGCCCTGTATCGCGAGACGCGACCTTCAGGCGGGGTGCGCATTTTGCCCTCCAACTGGGTGCCCACGCTCTGGTCGAACCGGGTGAAATCGCCGGGGGATGAATATCATCTGGCGCTGGGCTACTGCTTTGCCGGGATGCCGGAAGGGGCGTTTGAAATCATCAATGGCAACATCAGCGAAGGGGCTTTTGAGTCGGGAGTCCCGGGCAACCTCGGCGTGCCTTACGCCAGTTGTGGCACCGACTTCGGCGACTGCGTGAGCGCCTTTGACCGCGTAGTCACCTCGGGGATTTTTGGTTATCGGCCGGACCGGCCCAATGGCCTGGTCACGGTGGCCCCGCAGTTCCCGGCGGGCTGGGATCACGCCGCATTCGAGCATCCGGAATTCAAACTGGCCTACCAGCGCAAGGGCGCGACCGAGCGCCTGAGTGTTGAACTGGCCAGCGAGTCGGCCATGGAACTGCAGCTTCCGTTCCGCGGCACGGCAGTGAAATCCGCCACGCTCAACGGCAAAAAGATCCAGGGGCAAACCAAGCCCGGGTTTGGACGTTCGGTTTATGTGGTGCGCACACCGGTGGCCAGGAAGGCGGAGTTGGTGTTCGAAGTGGTCGGCGAATTGCCCGTGGTCAAGCCTGAAACCCGCGAGGTGGAAGTGGGCGCGCCCGTGGAACTGGCGGTCCAGGGAGGCCGCATCACCAAGGTGCTCGACGACCAAGGGGTGCTCGGCTCTCAGAAAACTGCCAAGGGGAAGGTGAGCGCCAAAATTCTCCAGAACCCCGGCAACCATCGCGTCCTGGCCTTGGTTGAGGTGGGTAAAAATGCCCCACAATACCGGATTTTCGACTTCAAGGTGCGCGACCCGAAGGCCGAGCAATACGCGGCCGAAAAGAACCTGCGTCAGGCGCCTGCGGCCGCCGAGTGGACCCCGATCAATCTCGACGGCCAGCTTAATGGCCGGATCTCGGAGATTTTCCTGCATGATTACGTCTCCCCCCGTCCGGACACGATGTCGCTACGGCTGGCCAGGGACGCTTGGGGGACATGGATTTCGACCTATGTGGGCCGGCTGGCTCCAGGGATTGACCTCTCCAACACCCGGCCGGAAAGGCCGGTGCCGGTGTATGACGCCGCGATTGGGTCTCTCAAGCCGGAGAGCGAACTGACGATGGAGGCATGGGTGAGCGTCGACCTCTTCCCAGAGGGAGCGAAGATCCTCGACCTTGGAGGATTGTCCATTGACATGATCGCCTCGGGAGGGCGCATGGTGCGGCTACTGGAAGGCGATAAGCCACTGATCCATTGCTCCTCGCCCCTGAGCGGCGAACGGCTCACCCACATCGCGGTGGTGCTTCGCTCTGGCAAGCCGGGCATCTTCTACTTCAACGGCAAAAAATACATGGGCGAGACGATTCCGGTCGATTTCGCCAAGCTCTCCCTTGGGCCGAAGCTGCGCATTGGTGCCGACCTCAACGGAGGAAAGCGCTTGCTTGGACAGATTGCCCGCGTGGCAGTAGCCACCAAGGCGGCCACCCCTGAGCAGCTCAAAAACCGCTCATTGGATGCGGCACCCCTGCCGGGAGCGGTGGCGGACTGGCGCTTGCCCGAAGTGGCTGCGCCCGAAGTGAATGCGGCGGTGGCAGGTTGCCCGGCCTTGGTGCGCCAGGAAGTTGCCTTCAAGCGTCCCGCCGATATGCCCAAGCTATTGCCAGTGACCAACGGCATGCTGGAGGTGCCCCAGGGGGCGCGCTTTAAGTGGGCGCCCGGTGCCAAGGATATCGCCTTCACCTCGCTCTGGGACAACTGGCCGCGGAAGGTGGACGTTTCGGTGAACCAGAAGGGAGACTCGGCATGGCTGCTGATCTGCGGTTCGACCAACCCCATGCAGGTGGGCATCGCCAATGGCGTGCTGCGCTTCCACTACGCCGACGGTGTCACGGAAGAGCTTGAACTGGTCAATCCCAAGAATTTCTGGGCTCTGGCGCCGTTCAGCACGATCGACTACAACTACGCGGTCGATGGCTTTTCGCTTCCCAAAGTGCCGCCATCCCAAGTCCAGTTGGGCAGCAATTGCCGGGCGATGGTCTATGGCTGGAAACTGCGCCCGGGAGTCGAACTCAAGAAGGTCACGCTGGAGAGCCTTTCGCAAGAAGTCATTATCGGCCTGATGGGCCTGAGCATCTGCAATCCGTAGAGACGTGATTGCCCCACTACAGTTTAAATAATATCCATAACATTTATGAGAATGAAGCCCCTCATGCAAGTCACGCTACGCATTTTGCCACTCCTGTTTGCCGGCATGAGTGCGCTGGCCGTAACTCCGAAGGACGAGAACAATGTACCAAGCGTCTTGGAAGGCGATGCGATCGTGCGCCGCAACGGGACCTACTTCAACAATCGGCCCCTGTATGGCGGCCAGACTGACCCGCAGAAACGCTATTACTGGGTGTTCGCTGGCGACCGGCCGTTTCTGCGATTTGGTGGCGGCGTCAATCTCGATGGCTGTTTTATGCTTGGGTTCCAGCGGGCCGGCGGCACGGCCAAATGGCTGCTGGACTTCAAGTCCGTCGAGGCCCGCTACCATGCCGGGAGGATGGAGTGGGTGGCGAGCGATCCTGAGTTTTCCGGGGTGACGATCGTGTTGCATGCGCTGCCCATGGGGACAGGTTTTGGCATGGCGGCCCAGGCGCAAATCACCGGCGCGGCTAGCGGCGACCGGTTGGTGTGGATGCTCGGTGCCGCCTCCATCGAGAATGTCCAATTCAACGATGCGATGGCCGCCGACTCGGCAGCAGATGTTCGCAAGAAGGGGTTCGACCCGGCGCGGGCGGAGGGGAATGGAGTCGAAGTTGCCAACGGCGTGATCCGTCTGGATCATGCGCGCGGGGTCAAGGGGCGCCATACGCTGGCCACTTGCAGTGCCGCTTCGGAGGTGCGTACCGCCGACGCCGATCAGTGGAAGACGCCCGCCACGCTTCTTGCCAGCGCCGGAGACAAACGCCCGGTGGCCTGTGGCGTGACGCCCATTGTCGGCAATCAACCGATCACGTGGATTGCCCATGTCTGGCTGCAAAATGAAGCGGCCACCGCTCCGGATGTCATGGGCGAGTTTCGCGCCGCATGGGATCGGACGGAGCAATTGAGCAACCGCGTGGTGAGCAAGACGCCGGATGCGCGGTTTGATTTCATGGTCCGCGCGGCCTCGGCGCCCGTGGAAGGGCTTTGGCGGGAAAAAGCCTATGGTCATGGCTGCCTTTCTCAGTTTGTCGATCCATTGTTGGGCTGGCGTTCGACCCTGGCCGGGGTGGCTTACGGATGGCATGACCGTGTCATGACGGCCGCCAAGTATTTCTTCGCCTCGCAGGTGACGGGGGAGAGTTACAAGGATCATCCGGAACTTCGCCGCTTGGTCGAGTCGAGCCCTGAACTCCCCCGCTATGCGGGCACCGGTGTCCACCCCGGCGCAGATCCTCGCTTCCACAGCAAGGGGCGGCTGATTCCCAATTGGAACTCCATGATGTATGATATGCAGTCGCAGTTTGTCGATGCGGTGGTGGAGGACTGGCGTTTTACGGCCGATCCCGAGCTGGAGAAGCTGCTGCGACCGGTCTTGGAACTGCACCTGGACTACATCGCCCGTGTATTCGACCCGGCTGGCAACGGCATCTACGAGAGCTTCAGCAATACCTTTCTGACCGACAGCGTCTGGACAAACGGCGGAGGGACTCCTGATGAAACCGCCTTTGCCTGGCGCGGGCATCTGGCGGCGCGGGACATGGCCCGCCGGGCCGGGGATGAGGCGGCCGTCAAGAAGCATGAGGCCAAGCTGGCGCTGATCCGCAAGGGGTTTTTCGAAAAACTGTGGGTAGACAAATTGGGCATTCCGGGCGCGTACCGGGAGCAGGGCGGGCATCAGCGGCTACACCCGGATCCCTGGACGCCGGGGCTCTATCTGCCGATGGATTGCAAAGGCTTGCTGAACGATGAGCAGATGGCCTCAATGGCTTACTTCACTGAATATGGGCTTCAGCGCGAGCCCCGGCCCTCGGGCGGGGTCCGGCTCTATCCCTCCAACTGGGTGCCCGCCATCTGGTCGAATCGCGAGAAATCGCCAGGGGATGAATACCATATGGCGCTGGGGTACTGTTTTGCAGGCATGCCCGAAGGGGCGATGGAGATCATCAACGGGAACATCAGCGAATGCGCCTTCGAATCGGCGGTGCCGGGCAACCTTGGCGTGCCTTACGGCAGTTGCGGGACAGACTTTGGCGATTGCGTCAGCGCATTTGCCCGCACCGTGGTCTCGGGCATCTTCGGCTACCGGCCGGACCGGCCCAACGAGCGGGTCACCATCGCGCCGCAATTTCCCGCCACATGGGATCACGCGTCGTTTGAGCACCCGGAGTTCAAGCTTGACTACAAGCGGCAGGGTGGGACGGAGCGGCTGAGCGTCGAACTGGCGAGCGCCTCGGTCATGGAGTTGGAGTTGCCCTTCCGCGGCACGGCGGTCAAGTCAGCGACTCTCAATGGCAAGGAAGTCAAGGGAACCATCAAGCCGGGGTTTGGCCGTTCGATCTATGTGGTGCGCACCCCGGTGATGAAGAAAGCTGATCTGGCGGTAAAGGTTGCGCAGGAGCTTCCCCTCGGGGTCCCTCAGTTCCGCGAGGTGGAAGTCGGATCGAATGTGGAGCTTGCCGTGGAAGGCGGGCGGATCACCGGGATACAGGATGCCCAAGGAGTGTTGAAGTCCTCCAAGGTATCGGCGGGCAAGGCTCACGGAGTGATTTCCGATAACGTCGGAAACAACCGGGTATTGGCGCTGGTGGAGATGGGCAAAAAAGCTCCACAGTACCGGATCTTCGACTTCAAGGTTCGTGACCCCAAAGCCGAAGCCTACACAGCGGAAAAGAATCTGCGGCAGGCTCCGGCCGATGCGAAATGGACTGGAATTGACCTCTCCAACACCATGAACGGGCGCATCACTGATATTTTCCGGCAGGAATACCTTTCTCCGCGTCCGGACACGATGTCGTTGCGGCTGGCCAAGGATGGCTATCTGATATGGAACGCGCTTTATGCGGGCAAAAAACCGCCGGCCATCGATCTGAGCTTGACCCGTCCGCCGCGGCCCGCGCCGGTGTATGAGGCTCCCATTGGGGATATGAAGCTTGGCCCCGAGGTGACCATCGAGGCGTGGGTGTGGGCAGATATTGGCGAATCAGGAGGGCCGGCAGCCTGCACGGACTCTTGGGCCAGTACGAGGATCTTGGAGATAGGAGACTTTTCCGTCGACATCATGGCCCGCTGCGGCCGCCTGGTTCGCATGAATGCGCCGAACCCGATCATGATCGCCTCCTCCCCTTTCTGCGGCGACCGAATGACTCACATGGCCATTGTCTTCCGCCCGGGCAAGTCTGGGGAGGTCTACTTCGATGGGAAGAAGTGGTTCGCCGAGACTGCGCCGGTGGACTGGACGAAGCTGCCGCTGAGCATGATCCGGCTGGGCGCCAACAAAGCGGGGACGGCCCGCTTGATGGGGCGCATTGATCGCGTGGCGATCTCCAACAAAGCCGCGACGCCAGAACAGCTCCAGAATCGCGCCCTTGATGCCGCTCCGCTGGAGGGAACGATCGCCGACTGGCGGATTCCGGAGTCCGGAGGCGCTCAAGTGGCCTCGGCGGTCGCGGGCAGTCCCACGCTGGAGCGCAAGGACGTGCCCTTCACGCGTCCCAAGGATTTGCCTCCCTCGGTGCCGGTGGTCGACGGGATGTTGCAGGTTCCGCAGGGGGCGCGGTTCAAATGGAATCCCGGAGTGAAGGACATCGCCTTCACCTCGCTGTGGGATAATTGGCCGCGGAAGGTGGAGGTGCCGGTCAACCGCAAAGGCGACTCGGCATGGCTGCTGGTCGCGGGCTCGACCAATCCGATGCAGGTGCGCATTGCCAACGCGGTGCTGCGCTTCGAGTACGCCGACGGGGTGAAGGAAGAGCTGGAGTTGGTTAACCCGATGAACTTCTGGTCGTTGTGCCCGTTTCTGGGCGAGGATTACTACTATCCCCGGGAAGGCTTCTCGCTCCCCAAGGACCCGCCTTCGCAGGTGCAACTGGGCACCAACTGCCGGGCAATGGTCTACGGCTGGAAACTGCGCCCGGGAGTTGAACTCAAGAAGGTCACGCTGGAGAGCCTTTCGCAGGAAGTGGTTATCGGCTTGATGGGCCTGAGCGTAATGAACGAAAAGCCATGAATTGAAACTGGCAAAAAATGATGAAGCAATGGTTCAAATCGGCAATCATCCTCGCTGCGCTGGCCGCTCCAGTTGGCCTCCAATCCCAGGAAGCTCGCATCGAAGTCCAAGCCGATCAGGTGCTCCATCCGGTTTCGCGCTTCCTTACCGGTGCCTGCCTTGAGGATTTGAACCACGAAGTCTACGGGGGCATCACTCCTATTTAGCCACGCATCCATCAATAGCTAAGGGCCATCTGCGAGCGATTTTTGGCGTCAGCCGCCATCGCTCGCAGCGGCAATATCTTCAGATATGATCGTTTCGCAAAGCCCCAGCGCTCTGCAAAGAGCGCTCCGCGCTCGAAGGTCCAGCGAATAAAGACAAAATGTTAATCGGGTGCCCGGAAAAGGCGGAAAAACAAAACCAGAAGCAAACAAAAATAACCCAATGATCCGCCGATTCTTATTATTGCATCTCATTTTTTGGTCATCAATTTGTGCCTTGGCGCAGGACAAGGACAATGTGCCCGGCGTTCTGGAAGGCGGCGCCATTGTTCGGCGCAACGGCGTTTTCTACAACAACCGCCCCCTGTATGGGGGGCATGGCAATCCACAAAGCCCATACTATTGGGTATTTGCCGGGGACCGGCCGTTTCTTCGGTTTGGGGGCAGCCCTTGGATTGACGGCTGTTTCATGCTGGGCTTCCAGAAGGCCGGCGGTTCCAGCAAATGGCTGCTCGATTTCAAGTCGATTGAAGCCCGCTATCATGGAGGGCGGATGGAGTGGGTGGCAAGCGACCCGGAATTTCCGGGGGTGAGTATTTCCCTCCATGGGCTTCCGTTGAGCGTGGGGTTTGGGATGGCGGCCCAGGCGCAAGTCACCGGCGCGACAGCGGGCGATCGGCTCGTGTGGATGTTTGGCGCGGCCAATCGCAGGTCCTGGGTGAACGACATTGATGCCCTGGCGGTCAATAGCCAACAGGTCCGCTACGAAGGGTTTGATGCGGCTCAGGCAGAGGGGGATCGCATCGAGGTCAAGGACGGCGTGATCCGCCTGGAGCCCCCCCGTGCCTCCCCGTTTCGTTACACCCTGACCGCCTGCAGCGCCCCGTCGGAGATCCGTGTTGGTGATGCCGACCAGTGGAAGACGCCATCCGCGCTCCTGGCGAGCACCGGCGGCAAGCGCCCGATCGCCTGCGGCATAACTCCGATTGCGGGACAAGAGCCCATCAAGTGGATTTGCCGTGTGTGGTCGGAAAATGAAACGGCGGCTGCCGCCCCGAATGTTGTGGCGGATTTCCGCGCCGCGTGGGATCGGGTGGAATCCCTGCGCAATCGGGTGGTGAGTAATACGCCGGATCCTCGCTTTGATTTCATGGTGCGGGCTGCCACCCCTGCCTTGGACAGCCTATGGCGCACAACGGCTTATGGCCACGGGTGCCTCTCGGCTTTCCCTCATCCGCTCCTGGGGTGGCGTTCGACGTATGGCGGCGTGGCGTATGGCTGGCCTGAAAGGGTGCTTACTGCCGCCCGGACATTTTTTGCCTCACAAGTGACGGGGGAGAGCTACCTGGACCACCCGGAACTGCGCAAGCTCGTCGATCAGAGCAGCCAATTCGATCTCCTCAAACCCTCCCTTTCGCATCCGGGCAGGGATCCCCGCTTTTTCAGCAAGGGGCGGCTCATCCCGAATGGCAATTCCATGATTTACGACATGCAGTCCCAATTTGTCGACTCGATCATAGAGGGCTGGCGTTTCACGGCCGACCCGGAGATGGAGAAGGTGCTCCGGCCGGCGCTGGAACTGCATTTGGGATACATTGATCGCAGTTTCGATCCGGATGGGGATGGAACCTACGAGACCTTCATCAATACCTATTTGACCGATAATGTCTGGTTTAACGGGGGCGGCACACCCGATGAGACGGCTTTTGCGTGGCGTGGCCATCTGGCGGCCAGGGACATGGCCCGGCGGGCTGGGGATATGGAGGCGGTAAAGCGGCACGAAGCCAAACTCGCGCTGATCCGCAAAGGATTCTTCGAAAAATTGTGGGTGGCCAATGCGGGACACCCCGGAGCCTATCGGGAGCAGGGCGGGAACGAACGCCTGCATCCCGACCCCTGGTTGCCCGGCGTCTACCTGCCGCTGGATTGCCCCGGATTATTGAATAGCGAGCAGGCGGCTTCCTCGCTGCACTTTACCGAGTATGGGCTCCAGCGCGAGCAGAGGCCTTCGGGCGGGGTGCGAGTCTGGTGCTCCAACTGGGTGCCGGGGATTTGGTCGATCCGGCTAAAGTCGCCGGGGGATGAATATGCCCTTGCGCTGGGTTACTGCTTTGCGGGTCTGCCGGAAGGGGGCTTCGAGATCGTGCGGGGTTGTAACAGTGAGGGAGCATTCGAATCGGCGGTGCCAGGCAACCTTGGCCTGCCTTACGGTAACTGTGGGACGGACTTTGGTGACTGTCTCAGCTCATTTGCGCGGACTGTGGTCTCGGGCGTTTTCGGCTACCGCCCGGACCGGCCCAATGAGTTGGTCACCATCGCGCCGCAGTTCCCCGCCGCGTGGGATCATGCGACATTTAAGCACCCGGAGTTCAAGCTGGCCTATCAGCGCCAGGGCGCAACCGAGCGGCTGAGTGTCGAACTGGAACGCGAGTCGGCGATGGAGCTGGAGATTCCCTTCCACGGCACAGCCGTTAAGTCGGCGACGCTCAATGGCACGAAGGTGAACGGGCGGATCAAACCGGGGTTTGGCCGCTCAATCTATGTCTTGCGGACGCCGTTGACCAAAAAAGCGGTGGTGGAATTGGAAATTGCCCGTGAGTTGCCGGCTGGCGTAGCGCAATCCAGGGAGGCGGAAGCCGGTTCGAAGATCGAGTTGGCGGTGGAAGGCGGGCGCATCACGGAGATTCGCGACGCGCAAGGGGTATTGGTGTCGCCGAAGATCGCCGGAGGCAAAGTGAATGGCCGGGTTTCCAACAACGTCGGCAACCACCGCCTGCTGGCGCTGGTTGAAATGGGCCACGCTCCCCAGTGGCGCATTTTTGATTTTCTGATCAGCAACCACAAAGCAGAGCAAGCTGCGGCAGAGAAGAACTTGTGCAAGGCCCCGGCGGATGCCAAGTGGACAGAGATCGATCTCTCCGGGCAGTTGAACGGGCGGGTCACCGATGTTTTCCGCCAGGAGTATCTCTCGCCGCGGCCCGATACCATCTCGCTGCGGCTGGCCAAGGACGGCTACCAAACTTGGCAATCGGCGATCTCGATGTGCCATCCTGCCCCCGGGATTGATTTCTCCAATACCCGTCCGATGCGGCCTGCGGCGGTTTACGACGCATCGGTTGAATCGTTGAAACTCGGCGGCGATTTCACCATTGAAGCCTGGGTGAGAGCCGACATCATGCCGCCGTGGACCAGCGTCAGCATACTCAGTATGGGCGATCTCGTGATCGATACGGAGCGGACCACCGCAATCCGAGTCCAGTTGGGCTCGGCGAGCTGGGGGCTTGAGCAGTTCCTTTGCGGCGAGCGGGACACCCATATCGCGATTGTCTGCCGCGCGGGCAAGCAGGCCCAAGTCTCTATTGATGGCAAGTTGTATTATGGTCATACTAAAGAGGTAAACCTTTCTCCATTGTCACTCGGCCCAACGCTCCGAATCGGCGCCGATCCCAAGGGCGACAAACGATTGCTGGGCTGGGTGGATCGCGTGGCAATCTCCTCCCAAGCGGCAACCATGGAGCAACTCAAGAGCAGGCCGGTGAATGCCGAGCCGCTCCCGGGCACGGTGGCGGACTGGCGCATCCCGGAATCGGCCGGTGCGGAAGTGGCCTCGGCGGTCGCAGGTGGCCCGGTGATGGCGCGCAAGGAATATCCCTACACTCCAGCCAAAAATCAACCTGAGCGGCTGAAGGTGGCCGACGGGATGCTTCAGGTTCCGCAGGGGGCTTGCTTCAAGTGGAGCCCCGGCGCGAAGGATATCGCCTTTACCTCGCTCTGGGACAACTGGCCGCGCAAGGTGCAAGTGCCGGTCAACAAGAAAGGGGATGCGGTCTGGCTGATGGTTTGTGGCTCCACCAATCCGATGCAGGTGCGCATCGCCAATGCGGTCCTGCGATTCGAATACGCCGACGGGGTGAAGGAGGAACTGGAGTTGGTCAACCCGACAAACTTTTGGTCGTTGTGCCCATTCCAGCAGGCCAGTGACTATGATTACAGAACAGAGGCGTTTTCGCTGCCCAAGGAAGCTCCGCCACAGGTCCAGTTGGGTAACAACTGCCGGGCGATGGTCTACGGCTGGAAACTTCGACCGGACGTGGAACTCAAGCAAGTCACTTTGGAGAGCCTTTCGCAGGAGGTCGTCATTGGCCTCATGGGCCTGAGCGTGATGAATGCAAAATAACAAATATCTCGAGCTAAAAAGTAATAAGATGAATACCAAACTGATCAGACAACCTTCTTTTGGCGAAACCAATCCGGTCGCCGATGGGAAACGCTCCCATGCGTGGCTGTGGCGGGGATTATCTTTGGCCGTGGCCATTTTGTTCTCCGTGGCTCCTGCTGCCTTTGGCCAAACTTCAGCGGCTGCGCCATCGCGGGAAAGGCTGCTGATGAACTTCGGCTGGAAGTTCTACAAGGGCGATCTGCGGGTGAACCATTGGGGGAAGTACGCAAAAAACGGAACGTATGGCACGGAGCCTGGAATCGGCTTGGCGTATGACGACTCCGCTTGGCGCACCGTCGATCTGCCCCACGATTTCACCATCGAGGCGTTCACGAGCAAAAACGGCAATGCGGGGCATGGTTATTTTCCAACCGAAGTGGGCTGGTATCGGCGCAAGTTCACCGTTCCGGCATCGGACAAGGGGCGGCGCATCTGCGTGGAGTTTGAGGGGGCCTATCAGGCTACGACGGTGTACTGCAATAACTTCCTCGTGGGCCGCAGCGACAGCGGCTACGCTCCCTTCCAGATCGACCTCACCGAATTGATCAATTACGGCGGAGAAAACGTCCTGACGGTATCCGTGGATAACAAGCTGCCCGAAGGCTGGTGGTATGAGGGCGGGGGCATCTATCGTGATGTTTGGCTGACCAAGACCGATGCGGTTCATGTCCCGTGGGGAGGGGTCTACGTTCAAAGCTGGTTCAAGGTTGATCCCGCCACCGGCAAAAGCTTTCTGGAGGATAGCCCGGAGGGGCCGGCCCACTTGCGAATCCATGCGACGGCGGAGAACAAAGGCTCGGCGCGGGCCGACGTGAAGATCAAGGCCAGGGTGCTGGATCCTTCAGGGCGGCAGGTGGCCGATGGTTCGCGGAGCGTGCAGGTCGGTCCTTGGGATGAGAAGACTGCCGCCGTGGAGACTACGTTGGCAAAGCCAAAGCTTTGGTCGCTGGAGCATCCGCAGCTATACACCGCGGTGATCGAATTGGAAAGCGGCGGCAAGGTGACGGACCGTTTTGAGCAGACGTTTGGTATCCGCACGATCCGTTACGATGCCAACCAAGGTTTCTTCCTGAATGGCAAGCCGTTGAAGATTAAAGGCGCGGCGAATCACCAGGATCATGCTTGTGTCGGGATTGCGTTGCCTGATGGCGTGGTCGGATACCGCCTTAAACGGCTCAAGGAGTTCGGCTTTAACGCCTACCGCACCGCCCATCATGCCGCCGGGCCTGTTGCCCGTGTTGCCGACCGCGTTGGCATGCTCGTCTTCACAGAAAATCGCAAGTTCAACCCAGGAGAAAATTCCCTCAAGGAGTTGAGGAGCATGATCTTGTCTTACCGCAACTCGCCGAGCGTGGTGCTCTGGGGAATTGGCAACGAAGAAGTTGCATTCCAAGCGACGCCCATTGGCGGGCAAGTCGCCCAGGGGATGCGTGATTGCGTCCGCGCGCTGGACACCACCCGCCCCGTAACCATGGCGCAGAATGAAGGGCATGAGAATCCCGGATCGGCCGCCACGGAGGTTGATGTGATCGGCTTCAACTACAGTTGGGGCAATTGGGACAAAATCCACAAGCTCTATCCCGACAGGCCCATCATCGAAACGGAGATGGCCAACACCTACACCAGCCGCGGGGTTTACGAAGACCAGTTTTTCCAAGGTCGGCTGTTGTCCTACGACGTGCGCGACCACTGGCTGAGCACCTTCATGAGGGAGGAGGTCAATCGGCAGTTCGAACGCCCCTGGATGTGCGGCGGCTTCATCTGGACCGGTTTTGACTACCGGGGCGAGCCGGGTCCATTCATTGCCTCCTCGTGGGAGCAGGCCAAGATGACGGCAGAGATGCCCCAGGACGTTTCCTGCCACTTCGGCGCGTTCGACCTGTGCGGTTTCCCCAAGGACGGTGCCTATTACTACAAGGCCGCGTATAGCTCCGAACCTGTGCTCCATGTGTTCCCGC
>JBAWXX010000065.1:0-13739 GCA_037143855.1 Verrucomicrobiota bacterium
CTCGGCGCTCTCAGATCATTGCGACAAAATAACCCAAAAACGCTCTAGAGCGGCTACATCTCAACTTAAAACGCTCTAGAGCCGGACGATTTTGAGGAGGAGTGGGGATTCAGGTCAAGGGAGCATCGGATGATCCGGTTCGGACATACGCTTTGATGGTAGCGCACTCCTTTCCTACGGCGTTACCGTGGGGACGGATCGTGAATGCGCCAGCGGCAGCAGGGACAATAAAAGTTTCGGCGTAGTGGACAACAAAAGGATCGAAGGCACCGGTGGGGCTCTCCACCACGGCCTCGTCTCCCTCGACCAAGTTCAAAACATTCACGCCCCCCCCCGTATGATGCGATACAGGGGACGTAAACCAGTGGCGGCGTGTTTCAATGAACTCGCTTTTGTAGAGCCCTGTGCGCTCTTCGCGCCACCCGTCGCCGCATTTTACCGGTACGACACAATTTACGAGGTTTTTACGAACCCATTCCGTTGTGCGATTCCATTGGATGTTGGCGAGGCCATGGTCGAGATGCACGGGACGGGGGCGCCCGTCCAGCCCAAGCCGGCCCCAGTCCCACATTTTGAATGTGAAAATATACGGTGTCGCGCTGATTTCCAGCACCATGCTTCCTGCGCCGGAACAGTGGACCGTGCCTGCGGGAATGAGAAAATGGTCGTGCTTTTTAGCAGACCAGTGGTTGACATAATCCGCATCTTGGAATGTTTTTTCTCCCCGCTGGGCCGCCCGCAAATCGGACTCCATAGCCTGCGGATCGACGCCCTCTTTTAATCCGAGGAAAACGCACGCTCCCGGGGCGGCATCAAGCAGGTAATAACTCTCGTCCTGCGTGTAGTGCATCCCGAATTTCTCCTGGACGTACTCCGTTAGCGGGTGAACCTGGAAGCTGAGGTTGCCGCCGCCCATGGTGTCGAGGAAATCGAAGCGGATCGGGAATTCATCCCCAAAGCGTCCGTGTACGGCTTCGCCGAGCAGCTCACGAGGCTGAAAAAAGACAAGGTTAATGGAAGGCGACTCGATATCGATGCCTCCAAAATCAAGATGCAAACTGTTCTCCTCGGGCACGCAGTCAAAACACCATGCATAGTTGACCGCCGAGCGGTCCAGGTCGCAAACCTCTTTCATCCATTGCCCGCCCCACGGACCTGGATCGAAAAAGGGCGCTACCCGGAACGGGCGGCGCGCTGTCTGGCGCAAACCTTCGCGATAGGCCTCGCCGGATACGAGTTTCGGTTCCGCGGCGATGTGAGTGTCGAGAAGAAAATCCCACTTATGAATGATCCGCTTTTTGTGCCGATCGCAAACACGCCAGTCGATAAAAAATGCGCGCTTGTATTGTAGCGGCCAGCGCAGGTCGCGATTGTCCACACCAAGGTTGCTGATAGCGTCACGGCGGAAGCGCAATTGTGCCTCCCACCGGGCGAGATCGGCATAAACAAGGATATCTGCCTCGGGCGCGAGCAGTGCGGCGCCGATCCCGTAAACAAGGGTCAGGCCGCATCCGGGTGGATGGAACGACGGGATGCGCTCGGGATCAAAGAAGTCCTGTAGGTTGAGATAGGTAAGCCGTCCAAACACAGGGTCATCGCCCAAATAGGGCTCCACCATTGCGTCGATCTCGGACGGCGACTTCAGGAACGCAGCCGTTTCGATGATAACATCCGGGGAGAGCAACCGAACCAGGGCCGGCAGGACGTCATCGTCAATAATGCCCGTATAACAGTCGATGGCCAGCAGCACCGGAGCATTCCCCCGGCTGCGCACTGCTTCGCGAAGCTGTGCGCCGATCGTTTCCCAACCTTGCCATGCGCAAGGTCCTTCGCAATGCACCGGCACTGCCGGGTGCTTGTCGTAATTGGCTTTTCTCATAGTCGTTCTGCCGCGAGATGGGCAATTCCAAGAAGCCCGGCGTCGTTGCCGAGTTGCGCAGCAACCACCGGCACCTCCCATTGCGCCCAGGCGTGCTTGCGAATGTGGCTGGAAATACAAGGGAGAATCAGGTCGGCCGCAACTGCCACGCCGCCGCCGATAATCAGTATTTCCGGGTCGAAGTTGTTTATCATGTTGGCGGCGCCAACCGCCCAAGCACGCAGACTGCGGTCACGGAGTTCAATGGCCAGCGCATCGCCGTCGCGGGCCGCTGCAAAAAGCGCCTTGTAATCAAGGGGATGAGCCGTGGCGAGGCAGCTGGCCGCAAAGCCTGGATGCGCTTCGGCCTGGCGGCGCATCGCCCACGAGGAGCCTTCGCTTTCGACGCAACCGATATTCCCGCAGAGGCATTGTGGCCCGGAGAGATCAATCGTAACGTGGCCTGCTGCGTTCCCCGCGAGACCGTGGGCTCCGTTCAGAGGGGCTCCATTCATGATCACCGCCGTCCCCACGCCTGTTCCCAAGGTCATCATCGCTGCGTTCGAGGCGCCCCGCGCAGCTCCAAACCGCCATTCTCCGGCAAGTGCGGCTTTTGCGTCATTGCATACCGCAATCGGCCGCTGCAGACGATTCTGCGCCCAGTGCTGGAGATCGATTGTCCTGGAGTCTTCAAATTTTCCTGCCGGAGTGATCCAGACGCGCTCAGTCCTTGGATCGATAATGCCGGGAAAAGAGATGCCGAACGCGCCAATTTGTTCAAAAGGAATGCTGGACCGATTGCATAGATTGCGCCACGCAGAAACCATTCGTTCAAGAGCGGGCGCAAGTCCGGCCTCGGCTTCCGCTGGAATTTCGGCTCTGGCCAACAGCACTGAGTCTTGCACCAAGGCCAGCTTGATGGTAGTGCCACCGACATCCGCTGCTGCAATAATTGTCATAATTTTGACTGGTCGCGGGCAGTATAATTCAAATTCGATCCGGCTGGCTATGGCATTTTCGCCATTTTTCTGTATCAATAAAGCCACAGTCACGCCCCTTGCGGCAAGACGTGTTTGCTTATCGCTAGACACGGGTGGCTAGCACGTGCTAGCCTGACAATAAAACAAGCCATCAGCAAATCGGTTTTTTAGTGGGAAATTGCACCAACGAAGCATGTTATGTCTGCTCGACAGGTTATTATCCAGAAAGCAGCAATCGTATTGCTGACAGCTATTGCAGCCGCGCCAATGTTCGCTCTCTGCGAGCCCGCCAGCCAGGCCGAAGCGGCTGCGACAGTTCCGAAATCATGAAAACCGAAGCACAAGAATAAGCAGTATGAAACGAATCAAACTTGGTTTCCTGGGTGGCGGGTCGTTTGCATCCGTCATGATTCCTTCCTTCCGGGCGCATCCCTTGGTGGAGGATATTTATCTGGCGGAAGCTCTCCCGAAGCGGCGCAAGCTGGTTGCGGATTATTTTGGAATTCGCCATACATTTGAGGGGGTGGAGGATCTGTGTGCCAGTGACTGCGATGCGGTGCTGGTCTTCACGCAGCGCCACTTGCACGGCCCGCATGCGCTGGCCGCCTTGGACGCCGGCAAACATGTCTATTGCGCCGTTCCGGCCGCCAGCCAAATAGAAGAACTGCACGCGCTCTGCCGCAAAGTCGAAGAAACCGGCCTCATTTACATGATGGGCGAGACCAGTTATTAT
Source organism: Verrucomicrobiota bacterium (assembly GCA_037143855.1). Taxonomy (GTDB): domain Bacteria; phylum Verrucomicrobiota; class Verrucomicrobiia; order Chthoniobacterales; family Chthoniobacteraceae; genus UBA695. The sequence goes on from JBAWXX010000065.1 coordinate 3,572, forward strand.
TACCCGGCTCAGATTTTTTGCCGTGAGCGCTTCCGCAAAGGAGATTTTGGCCACTTTGTTTATGGCGAGGGCGAGTATCTCCACGATATGGCCCACGGGTTTTACGCTGCCTTTGAAAACTCGGGCGGCGAGCAATGGCGGCGTGTAGCGGGAGTGCCTCCGATGTTTTATCCAACGCACTCCACCAGCATGATTCTGGCGGCTTCGGGGGCGCGAATGACGCAGGTCTCCTGCCTTGGGTTCCGGGACCGCGAAGACGATGATGTTTTCGGGGAAGGCAAGAACCTCTGGGACAATCCCTTCAGCAACCAAACCGCTTTATTCCGCACCTCTGATGGGGGCATGGCCCGCATCAATGAGTTTCGCAGAGTCGGAATGGGGGCGGGCAACTCGGTGCGGGTAAGCCTTTTTGGCACCCAGGCCACATTTGAGCAGCAATCCGATGATCACCATGTCTGGACAACCCTTGATCATCAACGGGAATGCCTGGACGAGCTGCTCGAATGCGCTGACCTGCGCATCCCCGAGGGGCGCCAGATCGATCCGGCAATTGCTATGGATCAGCAGGGATTTCAGCCTGATTTCCGTTCCGCTTACGCCAAGGTGCATCCGGTGCACCGGCTGCCTGCTGCGCTACGCGCCAGCGAACACAATGGCCATTACGGCTCACATCATTTTCTCGTAGATGATTTCCTCAAAGCTGTAGCGTTTGGCCTTCTTCCGCCGGTGCACGTATGGGAGGCCGCCAAGTACACAGCGCCTGGTCTAATTGCCCATCAATCCTCCCTATGTGGAGGGGCTTTGATGGAGATTCCCGATTTTGGGTTTCCCTCTGGCAGGTGGGAGTTGTTGGAAACACAGATGCCCGACATCCCATGACAGCCTGTTGAAAAACTACCGAACGTCATCTTGGGCATCTTTTTGACTTGGGCTTCGCCGCTCGCTTGGCCTGTAGCGCCGGGCTGCCTGCTATGAATCCTTCGGATTTACCAGCCAGATGCAACCCTATCGATGCGTTGAATGTCCATTCAGCCTGGAACCACCTAGAAAGTTCTTGTCTTCGCCATACGTGCGTGTAGCAATGAAAATTCATCCTCTTGAAAAGAGAAAGGTGTGAGCATGAAGAAAAAGAACGCATTCCAGAGTTTTGACAGCAATGTGGCCAAGTTCGCAAGCATGGGCATCGGCCCGGTGATTCGATGGGCGTTCGCTCGAGCGTCGGGGCATGTTGTGCTCTCAAATTTTCGGAGCTTCCTGATGATACTGCTCTGTGCCATTGGAGGGTGGTCGGCGCCGGTGTCGGCCGCTCCGGCGGTGCTGGCGCCCGATGGGGCGTGGTGCTGGTTCGGCAACCCTCGGTCGCTGTTCAAGGGGGGCATTCTTTATTCGAGCTATGTTCGCAACGCCGACGGGCGCACGGCGCTCAGCGCCTATGATCCCAAGACCGGAGAATCCACCGTTTTGTGGACGAGCAGCTTCGTTGCGCATGACGACCACAATAACGCCGCCCTGCTGGATTTGAGCGATGGCCGGTTGTTGGCCATCTATGCCAAACACCACAGTGAAAAACAATTTTACTATCGGCTCTCGCTCAATGCCAACCCCGTCACTGCCGCCGACTGGGGGCCGGAACGGATCTATACCAATACCACTGAACCCGTCACTTACGCCAATCCCTACCAACTCCGGTCCGAATCGGGACGGGTCTACAACTTCACGCGCAACCTGAATTTCAACCCGACCTATCTCACCTCGGACAACTCGGGAGAAAAATGGTCCGAGCCGAAGATCTTCATCAAAGTCGGTACAGGCGTGCGCCCTTACGTGCAGTATTGCTCCGACTACGACAAGCGGATCGATTTCCTGTACACCGACGGGCACCCGGACTCGGTCAAGACATCCCTGTTTCACGCCTACTACGAAAATGGGGGCTATTACCGGACGGATGGCAAGTTCCTCAGGAAGTTGCAAGACGCACCCCTTTTGCACGATGCCCCGCATAACGAACGTGGTTCGGCGATTTACGAATACAGTGAAAAGCCCACCACGGATTACAATGACCATATTCCCTTCGGCAGGGCATGGTGCTGGGACATCGCCTACGATAAAAACAAGGCGCCCGTGGTGGTGTTTTCGGTCAATCATTACAAACCCGATAAATTGCTCAACTGGGATGACCGGCGCCTTCAATATTATTATGCGCGATGGAACGGAAGCAGTTGGACCAAACGCTTGATCGCCCAAGCAGGGGCGCCCCTTTACAAGGATGCGTATGACTACGCGGGAGGCATCACCGTGGATCCCTCCAACCCTGATGTCGTCTACTTCTCCAGCAACGCGGCCGATCCTTTCGATTTAAAGGATGTCAGCAACGTGGCGTTGCGACCGAACAAACGTTACGAAATCTATCGTGGCGTGACCAAGGATGGGGGGCTGAGCTTTGCCTGGGAACCCGTGACAAAGGACTCCGCCGCGGATAATCTTCGTCCTTACGTGCCGCGCGGGAACAAGTATCCATACGGAGTGGTTTGGTTTGCCGGCAGCTACGCCAGTTACGGCAGTTGGAACACGGCGATGATGGGAATCTTCGATAAGGAACTCGTCTCATTCTCCACTTTGCCGCCGCAAGCCAGCGTGAAAAAGACGACCGCTGGCCCGGGGTCTCATCAAGAGAAATCAACCCGGTAAGCAGGGGCTGAATGGACGCCTGACCGAACAAGGATAAAACAAAATGAAAAATATTCTTATAATGTTACGGATGGCTTTACTGGGGGGGGTGTTCCTCCATTGTGCGTCCGCGGGGGAGTCGGCGCAAAGTGCGCCCGCCCTTTCGCAGGATCCCCAAGCCATTCTTTCGCTCATGCATTCTGTGGCGGATTGGCAACTGGCGGTGAAGCTGCCCGAAAGCCAGTTAACCAACTGGATACAGGGGGCTGGGTATACAGGATTTATGGCCCTATCCCGGCTTCCTGGCGGCAAGAAGTATGAGGAGGCCATGGTCAAGATAGGGGAGAAGACCCAATGGAAACTGGGGCCTCAGTGCCGTTTCCACGCTGACGATATGTGTGTGGGGCAGATGTATCTGGATCTCTATGCAAGGCTGCGCAAGCCGGAAATGATCGCGGATACCCGCCAGGTGATGGATGAATTTGCCGCGCTGAAGGACGAGGGGGCGGACAAGCCGATGACCCACGGCATTGCTGTGCGGCACTGGACTTGGTGCGACGCCCTCTTTATGGCCCCGGCCGTGCTGGCGAAACTATATACCCTCACGGGCGACGTGAAGTATCACGACACGCTGATGAGAGAATACAAACGCACGACGGATTTCCTCTACAATCGGGAAGAGCAACTGTATTACCGCGACAGCAGTTTCTTCAATAAGCGCGAGGTGAACGGGCGGAAGGTCTTCTGGGGCCGCGGGAACGGCTGGGTCTTTGGTGGGCTGGCGAATGTGCTGGGTTCATTGCCCAAAGATGCCCCCGGCAGGCCGTATTTCGAGACGATCTTTAAGCAGATGGCTTCGCGGATCATCGCCACGCAGCAACCTGATGGGTTATGGCGAGCCAGTCTCCTGGACCCCGACAGCTTTCCACTCAAAGAAACCAGCGGCTCCGGCTTGTTTTGTTACGGTCTTGCCTGGGGCATCAATAACGGTCTTTTGGATCGGGCCACCACTCTGCCGACCGTCGAAAGAGCCTGGGCGGCGCTCTCGGCCTGTGTAAACCCCGAGGGAAAACTTACCCATGTGCAACCAGTTGGGGCCGATCCCAAGAGTTTCAAACCCGAATCCACGGAAGCCTACGGCGTTGGCGCTTTTCTGCTGGCGGGCACGGAAATCTACCGGCTGATACAGCCAGCGGTGCATGCCGGGGACAAGGCGGTCATCGTGACGGTTAAGAATCCGCTCTTAATGGCGCGTGCTTCGGAAACCGTGGAGATCCCTTGGGCTGCCGCCGCGGCGACGGTGATGGAGGATAGCACCCCGATACCTTCTCAGATTTTCGAGGGAAAACTCCTGTTCCAATCCGACTTTGGGCCGGGCCAGTCTAAAACGTTTGCTGTTAGCAGTGCCCCGGGTCCACAGTTTCCGGTCAAAGCCTACGGACGGTATGTTCCTGAGCGGAGTGACGATTACGCCTGGGAAAACGACCGGATCGCGTTCCGGATTTACGGACCTGCGTTGGAGAAGGCCAAGAGCGGCGCGATGGTCTCCAGTGGCGTGGACGTCTGGGTCAAGCGCGTCCGGGGATTGGTGATCGATAAACGATACAAGGCTGGCAATTACCACACGGATGTCGGCGATGGGCTGGATAATTATTCGTGCGGATCTTATCGCGGCTGCGGCGGGATTGGCATCTGGGCGGGGAATAAGTTGCATGTTTCGAGGAACTGGGCCACCCAGAAAACCCTGGCCATTGGACCTGTCCGCACCGCGGTGGAGCTCACGTATGCCCCATGGGATTGCGGCAACGGGGTGACGGTGGCCGAAACGCGCCGGATTATACTCGATGCCGGTTCGAATCTCAACCGGTTCGAAAGTCGGTTCATCATCACCGGGACTAATGTCGTGAGCGTGGCGGTCGGGTTGGATGTGTCGAAGAATCGCCAGCATGACGGAGTGATAACGGGGGGCGCCGCCAAGGGATACTTCGCGAACTGGGAACCGGAATTGAAACCCAACGGATCAGCAGCCACGGCGATCCTGATCGCCAAGGGGAGTCCGGCAGAAGGCAAAGACCCGGACCATGTTTTGCTGATGGCGCCGGTGAAGGATGGGGATCCGTTCATCTGGTATGCCGGAGCCGGCTGGTCCAAGAGCGGCGATTTTGCCGACGCGGCGGCGTGGACAGCCTATGTCGATCAATTTGCCGCACGGGCGAGGGCGCCGCTCATGATCGCCTTTGCCCAACAATGAATCACCGTAACTTTGCCCAACAATGAATCACCGTAATCATATCATTTGTGTTTTATTGATCGTCGGCTTGCTGGCCGGGGTCGCCGCCGCCCAGGAACCGGGCAAAGGCATCCGTGTCGAGGTGGGAGCCTCGGCCTCCCGTGCCGAGAAGCTGGCGGCAAGGGAACTCGAAAGTTACTTGCAGCGCATGTACCCGGACGCCTCCGGCAAACGCATCCGACTGGTGGCGGATCTGCCGATTCCCGAAGCCTACGAGATCACGGGAACGGCCGACGAAGCGGTCATCAACGGTGGAGGCCCCCGCGGGGTGCTCTACGGCGCGTACGCGCTGCTGGAGAAACTGGGGTGCCGGTTTTACCTGACTGGCGACGTCGTTCCGCCGCCTAAAAAGGAAGCGCTTTCATTCGCAAACCTGAAATTATCCAATCGGCCGCTGGTGGCGACGCGGATGGGGCTCGACTGGCACAACTTCCTTAGCGGTTGTTCGACCTGGAACCTGCCGGAATGGCAGCAGTATATCCGCCAGATGGCGAAGATGGGCTACAATACGATCATGGTCCACACCTACGGCAACAACCCGATGGACGTGTACAGCTTCAATGGCAAGACCAAGCCGTATGGCTGGCTCCCCACGACGATCAAAGGCCGCGACTGGCACACCCCGCATGTCAACGACGTGCGGCGGATGGTGGGTGGATCGGCTTTCTATGGGCCGGTGTTCGGTGCCGACGCCGCTCTGGTGCCCGACGAGCAACGCGCCGAGGCTGCGCGGACCTTGACGCAGCAGATATTCGACTTTGCCAAGGAGCGAGCGATGGAGGTTTACTGGGCGCTGGACGTCGATACGTCGATGGCGAATCCCAAGGAACTGATCTCCACGCTTCCCGAAGATGCGCTCATCGGCTCGGGCAGCATCTCCGATACCGCAGCTACGGCGGTCACGAAAACTGTGGCACCCAAGGAGAAATCAAATTTGACGCTTGCCAATCCCGACCATCCGGACGGTTACCGCCTCTACAAGGCTCATATCGAGACGCTGCTGCACGATTATCCGCAGATCACATGTCTGACCGTCTGGTTCCGCATGGGCTGGACCCCTTGGCTGAACCTGAAGCTCGAACAATTGCCGCCGGCTTGGCAGGAAGAGTACCGCAAGGCAACCGCCGATACGCCCGCCGGCGAGACACCCTTGGCGGCACCGGAAATGCTGGGCATCGCCAAGATCACGAAGGCGTTTCGGCGGGCGCTGGACGAGATCGGGCGCCCGGACGTGAAGTTGGCCGTGGGCAGTTGGAACTTCAATCCGCGATTCCTTGCCGGGCTGGAGCTTTTCCTGCCGTCGGAGGTGCCTTACATCGGCTTGGATTACAACATCCATCATCTCCAATCCTCGCTGACCACACCTGGAAAGGACCACGATGCGCTCGTACGGTTTGCCAGCCATCGCCCGCTTATTCCGATCATTTGGTCGCATGGCGATGACGTTTATTACTATGGGCGCAGCTTCACGCCATTTGCGGGTTTTGCCACCACGCTTGAAAAACTGAAGGTCTGCGGCTTTGGGATAAACCACTGGACCACGCGGCCATTCGATCTGTATTTCAGCAGCCATATCCGGCAGGTCTGGGAGAACACACGCAACGAGCCGCTGGAAACAACTTGCGAAGATTTGGCCGGGCACCTGCTGGACAACAAGGCGCTGGCCGAATACCTCAACCGCTGGGCAACCGAAGCCCCCATGTTCGGGACTGCGGGCGGGGTGGCCAGCGCTCCCAATCAAAGTTTGGATAAGATTGTCAGTGGTTGTGACAAGCGTCTGGCGATGCTGGGGACCGGCGGTAACGCCGAGGTCGAGTATTACCGCCAACTCGAGAGGTTCGTCAAGGAGTGTTCCCGCGCTTGTGAGCGATATGACACTGCCGGCAAACTCTGGGAAAAAGGGGATTGGGGTGCGGCACGGGCTGCTCTGTCCCAGTGCCGCCCGGAGGAGGCCATCGAGGTTTTCGCCAAGACTGCTGGGCGAAGCAGCCTCACCCGCGGCGAGTTGGGCCAGCTTACCTGCCTGAGTCTGCAGTGGCTCCCCACGGTGATGCGGCTGCGGCAGATGATGGGGATGGAACCGATCCGCTGCAACTTTGCGCCGACCTGGCGCGAGTCGGGTCAAACCCGGTTTATTGATGAGGATCGGATCATGTGGGATACGCAAGGGGTTAATGGAGCCGAATTTTTCGACGCGCCGCAAGCGGATAAGGAAATTGGACGGCACGGGGTGCAAAGCGCCAAGCCGATCACCCTGACCGTGCAGCCGATGCCAGGCGGGGATCTTTGCCCGGACATATATAACCAGAAACTGATGAAAGAGGGTGATTTGTGCCCGGGGAAATATCGCCTGCGCCTGTTGCTTCTCGATCCTGACTCGACCGCACCCGGGCAACGCGTGTTTAAGATCACGGTGGCACGGGACGCTGGCGAGGCGGCCGGGCATGCCACAACCGTGGATGTCTTCAAGGAAGCAGGCGGGAAAAACCGGCTCCTGGAACTCGCCCTCCCAGTGAAATTGTCTAAACCGGGGAAAGTCTTTGTCACCCTGACCCCGGTCACAGGCAAAGCCGTGCTTTCCGGACTGGTGCTGGAACGGACTGGAGAAGCGGAGTGATGGCGTGGACAGCCTCTGCCAAGCAATTTCCCGTACGGGCGAGGACGCCGCTCATGATCGCCTTTGCTTTCAAAAACGCTCTATAAGCCCTGGGAAAGATCCTCATTTGCCTACTCGCCCCCAGTTCACACGGCAGTTTCACTCAAGGCTTTCGGGCCGCATGTTCCTCCTTGCCGCAGCGGTTGCCGGTGTCTTGGCTGCACTCTCGTTCAAGGCAGTTGCGGCCCCTCCAAGTCCTACCGCCCCGGCTTCGGGCGGCGGCCATGCAGATGCTCTCATGCAAGCCACGCCGGCAGCGGACCTGGTTCCGCCCGCGTGGGAATCAAATGAGCGATTGGTTGCTTTTCGCAAGCGCGTCCTGTCCATAGCCCCTTCCAACCGCGACACCGGCTGGCTGGATGTGTTGGTGGCTCAAGGCGCGGCGGTTTGCGGGGGCAAACTCCAGGACGAAGCCCTCCTCCGATGGGCGCGAGCCTGGGCTGATTATCATCTGGCCGTGCCGCTCGGAACCGTCACGCGTAACGGGGGATCCTTGCAAGGAATTCGCCTGGAAGATGCTTGCGCCGACTGGGGCGCGCCCTTTGCCTTGACGCCCCTGCAGCTGAAGCAGCCCAATCCTGCCTATCTCGCGGCGATCAGAGCCATCGCAGACCACATCATGGACAAATCGGTGCGCGCGCCGGATGGGACGATTTGCCATGCGAAGGGCTGGGGAATCTGGGTGGATACGCTTTACTACACCGCAAGTCCCCTGGCGCACGCTTACGCGGCAACCGGGGAGAAGCGTTACGCAAAAGAAGCGGTGAGGCAATGCCTGCTCCATGCCAAGCACCTGCGCGATGAAAAGACCGGATTGTTCCATCATGACAAGAACCTGGCGACCGGCGACCGGACACCGGGGTACTGGGGCCGGGGAAATGGTTGGATCATCATGTCGCTGGTGGACACGTTGCGACTGGTTCCCAGCGACACCGAGGGGTATGCCGAAGTGCTGTCCATCTATCGCGCGCAAGCGGAAGGCTTGCTGAAGCTTCAACACGAGAGCGGCATGTGGCGCATGGTCCCTGAGGAATCGGCCTCACACCTCGAAACCAGCGGCACGACCATGATTCTTTACGGGTTGGCGGTCGGTATCGGCGCGGGATGGATTCCCGAATCGCATGGGAGCGCAGTCCGCCGCGGGTTCGAGGAACTCATCACGTGGATCAATCCCCAAGGCCAGCTCATGGGCAGCCAGGGTGTTGCCGGCTGTGGCGGTTGGGAAACGCACAAGCTCTCCCCCATGGGTGAGAGCGCCTACACAACGGGCGTGTTTCTCAAGCTGATGGCCGAGATGAAGACGGTGAAGTTGTGAATGACCATACGGATCACGGCGATTGAGCGTGTTTTTAAGCAGCATCCACGGGATGGTGGAAAGCATTGACGAGAATGTCACGCGGCTGCTAGCAAAACTTGACGAGTTAAAGATTGCCGACAACACGATCGTCATCTTCCTCAGCGACAATGGCCCGGCGTCAAAACGTTACAACGCCGGCATGCTGGGCACGAAAGGCGGGATCGACGAAGGCAGCACCCGGGTGCCCTGTTTCATCCGGTGGCCGGGCCGGATCAAGCCGGGCACGGTGATCAAGCCTATTGCCGCGCATATTGACATCCTGCCGACGATCGCCGAAGCCTGCGGGGTCAAGCCCCCGGAGGGGGTGAAGCTCGACGGCCGCAGCCTGATGCCGTTGCTGACGGGCAGCAAAGAGCCATGGCCTGGGCGCACGTTCTTTACCGAGATAGGCGCGGCGCGAACGGATCGGTGGCGGATTGTGTTTCGAGATGCGAAGGGGATTCAGGAGGACAATTGGCCCATGTGGCTAGCCAAGGCGAAAACCGAGCTCTACGACATGCCTGCGGATCCGGGCCAGGAGCACGATGTCGCCGCCGAACATCCGGAGGTGGTCAAGCAACTTTCCGACGAATTTAAGGCCTGGAAAACCGATGTGGGGCCTCACCAGAATGTTCCGCCGCTGCCGGTGGGATACGCGGAAGCCCCGCGGGTTCGATTGCGGACGGATGTGGCCAAAGTCAAAGGGGTGCCCAATAGGAGCGGCTACTTAGGCTACCGCCTGCCGTGGGCCAACAAGGACGGTTCCATCGAGTGGAATTTGGACGTCGTCAACGGAGGAGAATACGAGGTTCGACTGATCTACGTGTGTCCGCCGGAGGACCTCGGGGCGCAGGTGAAGATGGAGGCCTGCGGACGCTCGATTACTGCCACGGTGGATCGCCCGGCCGATCCGACTCCCCGGAAATCGCCCAATCCGCGGTACCCGGTCGAGCTACGCAACTGGGCCACCTTCCCGCTGGGCACGCTCAAGCTGGACCGCGGGCTGGCCACGCTGAGGATGACCGTGCCGAACATCCCGCATAAACAGGCCTTCGAGATGCTCGGGGTGGAGTTGGAGCGGAAAGGGACGGCGGGCGCGAGTGCGCACGTGGAAGGAGACAATCTGAGGTGGGGCACCCTTGCGATCGAAATACCGGATTAGAGCCAATGCCTTTCGGTAATTAAGCAGAAACAGGTATGATTTGGTATTCAGCACCAC
>JBAWXX010000066.1:0-12617 GCA_037143855.1 Verrucomicrobiota bacterium
GGCTGCAAAAATCGGGGCCGTTTTCAAAGTAACCTGCGTTGCTCCCGCTCAAACAGCCGAAGATTTGAAGCGCAAATGATCATGCTCAAACTTATGAAGACAAACTTAATGGCAAATAAACTCCGCTTTCATTGCTCAAATGCTGTTCTTTTGTTCGCGGCACTGCTGCTTGCGCCACTGTCCAGGCCTTGTGCAGGGGCGCCGCTGCATGTTTTCGAAACGATCCAAGCCGATGCGGTCGGGCGGCAGTTACAGTCCGCCTTCGTCTGGACCGGTCTGCCGAAGACAGAGACAGCCCCGGGCGTCGCCGTGGGTTTTCGCAAGACACTTAACCTTGATAAAACTCCTTCCTCAGCCGTGTTGCATGTCTTTGCCGATGCCCGTTACATCCTCTGGGTCAACGGCTCTTATGTGGGCCGCGGACCGGCACGCTTCCAGCCGAACGGCCCGGAATACGACACCCTCGACATTGCCCGCTTCCTCCAGAAAGACCGCAATGTCCTGGCGTTGCTGGTCGTGGGAAACTTGTCCGGCGGCAAAATCATGCGCCATGACCCGGGATTGACCGCCGTTCTTGAACTCAACGGCAGCGCAGGACCTCACACCGATGCCTCCTGGAAATGGAGCGATGGCACTCGGTTCCGCCAGAGCGTTGCCAGTTGGGCCAACCTCAGCGAGGCCCTGGTGGATGCACGTTTTGAAACCGGCGATTGGACGCTGCCCGCCTATGACGATGCGGCTTGGAAGCAGGCTGTGCCGGTTGCCGGCGACACCTGGGGCCCGCTGACCGCGCGCCGGATTCCCTTGCTCCGCGAAAAACCGATCGATTACGTCCTGCCCAAGAACCGGCAACTGCCAGTCGCCTTGGCGACCGGCGAGAAGCTCGAATTCGATACCACCCGCATCGTGCAGGCCTATGCGGTGGTCGAGATGGACGCCGATAAGGACTCGGAACTTTCGATCGAGCCCTTCGGCGTGCGTTACCTGGCCAAGGCCGGACCTCAACGCCATTTTACCATCGACACCCAGGGGTTTTCCAAGGGGGCTATTACGGTCCGATCCGGCAAAGTTACCATTACCGGATTAAAACTCATCGAACGGCTTTATCCCTTTGATCGGGTGGGATCCTTCCGATCCAACGATCCGTTCCTTAATAAACTTTGGGAGATGTGCGCCCGGTCGTGCGAGGTGCTGAGCGAGGATTCCTATGTGGATTGCGCCGACCGTGAGCGCGTCGAATGGATGGATAACACCCCCCCCGGTTACGAGATCACCCGCACGGCGATGTCCGCGACAGGTCCCGACGGGAAGCTCCGCTTCGGGGATCCCCGTTTGCTGGGCGAAGTGGTGCGCCGCACGGCGCTGACCCTCCAGCCGGAAGGCTGGGTCAAGGCGCACACGTGTTCGGACCGCTATGATATTCACGCGAAGATGGAGGACCGGGCTTGCGACTGGGTCGAGGGTGCCCGGCTGTATTACGAGGCGACGGCCGATCAAACCCTCCTCAAGGAAATCTGGCCGGCCATTGCGATCCAGATGGATTATTTTCTGCAGCGGCGCACCGAGCGGGGGTTGGTGCGGGCCCGCGACTGGGTGGTTTGGGGGAACCCGGTCGGCTATGCCACCGGGGAGGGGACGACGCTGAATGTCTTCGTGGCGAGGGCCCTCGAGGATGCATCCCAAATAGGGGCGATCCTTGGTGAAAAAGCGGCGAGCGAACGTTTCGCGAAGGCGGCCTCGGATTTAAAGCAAGCCATCAACACGGTGCTCTGGAATGAAGCGGCGGGAACCTACTCGGCGGGATACTTTACCGATGCGGATTTGAAGGAATCCCAAAGTAGACCCTCCCTGCCCCGAACCAACAACCTTTTCGCACCGACATTGCATGCGACCGTCTTTGCCCTCGACCGGGGCATTGTCCCGGCGGATCGCCGCGCGCGGGTGCTTCAAGCCATGCTCAAACAGGATCGCGAGGCGAGCCCCCGGGTCATGACCTATTACTATCTGGCGAAGTTGCTTTATGGAATGGACCAACCCTCCTGTGATCAGCGCGTCCTGGATCTGATGAGGGAGAAGTGGCAGGCCATGGTCAATTTCCCATGGCAATGTTCATCGGAGGACTTCGATGGCGGCTCGCGCGCCCACATCTACGGGATGTATCCCGGATATCTGCTGAGTGCCTATGTGCTAGGCGTGCGGCGTGATGCGCCTGTGGCCGACAAGCGTATTCGGATCGAGCCCCATCTTGCCGATTTGACCCACGCCGAGGGCGTAGTCGTGAGCGAATTCGGGCCGGTCTCCATTTCGTGGCGAAAGGAACAGGACCAATTGTCCTTTGACATCACCGTTCCCGGAAATGTCGGGACCACGCTGGCGTTGCCGCTCCGGCCAGGGCGTAACAGCCTCCAGCTTGACGGCAAGAATCAAATGGGGACCGTTGAAGGCGCGCGACTGGTTCTTACCTTAAGCCCGGGAAAACATGTTGGCGTTTATTAAACGGGTTAAAAACAAACGGGCCATCATGGAAATGTTCTGGCGATGCCAGACCATTCATCCTTAAAATGAAAAAGAATAAGCGCATGAAAATACTGATGGGAAGCCTCTTTGTCGCCGTTCTCGGTGCGGGCGCGGTTTTTGCCGGGAACGATCCGGCCTGGCTGGCACCCTACAATGTCGTGTGGACCGATCCCTGCACGAAGGCGTTGGATTCGATGCCGATCGGCGGCGGGAATATTGCGCTGAACGTCTGGACCACCGACCGGGAGCTTCTATTCTACATCGGATCGCCCGATAGCTGGGTTGACGGCACAAAAATGCCCCAGCAAGTGAAGGTGGGCCGGGTGCGTTTGACCCTCTCGCCCAATCCGTTTGCCGGGGAGTTCCGCCAGGAATTGGATCTGGCGTCCAACAGCATACGGGTCAGCGGCAAGGCGGCTGACGGGACCGCCGTTCAATTGCGGATTTGGGTGGATACCTTCAAGCCTGTGGTGCATGTCGAAGGTGAAGCCTCGAAACCTGTGAGTGCGACGGCGGCGGTGGAGATCCAGCGCGGCGAGGGGCGGTTTGACGGAGCGGCTGCCGTTTGGTGCTTCCGCAATGAGGGTGCCTCGAAAGGACGCTTGGCGTCGATCGCCACGGACAAGATCGAGACGATCGCGGCATCGGTTCCGGATCCGGTCGGGAATCTGACGTGCGGCGGGAGGCTGTCCGGCGCCGGGTTCATACCTGGTGGCGCAGGGGAAGCCCGCAATGAATGGACGCGAGGCCGGGCCTGGCAAATCAAGACGGCGGCGCCGGTGACGAAATTCGATATTCGCGCCACCTTGCGAATCGAGCAGGATTCTTCGATGGAGGTGTGGGAAAAGGGTGTTGCAAGGCTGGAATCTGAAACGCTCTCCACGGCCGGGAAAGACAGGGAGGATACGGCAGCCTGGTGGAAATCGTTCTGGGATCGCAGTCACATTGTCATCAACCCGGGCAAATCCGTAAGCGACCCGGCCTGGGAAGTGGGGCGCAACTATCAACTGTTTCGCGCCATGCTGGCGGCCAACCGGTCGGGACGGATGCCGACCCTGTTTAACGGCGGTTCATTCATTTGCGAGGCGGATGCTGACGCCCGGTTGTGGGGATGGGCCGGTTTTACGGCTCAGAACCAGCGCCTGGTTTACTGGCCGATGCTCAAGACCGGCGACGCGGATCTTCTGCGCGTCGGTTTGGATTTTTATGCGTCCCGGCATGGGTTGGCGAAGGCTTGGGCAGAGCACTTCTGGAAGATTGACGGTGCGGTTTATACGGAGGACATCGATATCTTCGGGTTGCCGGTCTATTATTCCCACGATGGCCATACCAACCCAGGCTGTCTGCGCTATCACTACACGTCGGGCATGGAGTTCGCCTTGATGATGCTGGAGACCGGGCTCTACACCGGAGAAGACATCCGGCGTTATGTTCCGATTGCGAACGGCATGCTGCATTTCTTTGACCAGTTCTACCGCAGACAACGCAAGAACTCCACGGGACAGGAACTGGATAAGGATGGCCGATTGGTCTTGTTTCCTGGAAGCGGCCTGGAAACCTACCAGGGTACAACCAACGATAGCGCGACGATGGCCGGGTTGATGGCCTTGTCGGATGCGCTGTTAGCTTTGCCGGAGAGCCAGGTGAGTACGGCCGACCGCGCATTCTGGAAAGAGTTTCGGAGCCGGTTGGCTCCGATTGCGACCCGGAGCTGCAGCGGGCACCCTTGTATTTCCCCGGCGGCATCATGGGCGCATGAGAGGCCCGATTTCAACATGGAACTTCCCCAGTTGTACCCTGTCTTCCCGTTCCATATTTATGGCGTTGGCCTTCCGGACCTTGAGTTGGCGCGCAATACCTGGCTGTATGGGTACACGGATGCGGCCAAGCAGAAGGGGCATTTTTGCTGGTATCAGGGCGGCATTTTCACCACCTGCCTGGGGCTGACCGATGAGGCTCGTGAATATGTGTTGGCAAGGTTTCTGCATCCGCGCTGGCCGGAGCCTGGGGTAAAGGACGGGAAACCCGATCGTAGGAAACTAAACATCTGGACACCGCACTGGTATGACCCGGCATGGAAGTTGCCCCGTTATCCCGCCTTCTGGGACTGCATGGGGTTCTGCCAGCGTCCGGATATGGACCACGGTGGGGCCGGCATGATCCAACTGCAGGAGATGCTGATGCAGACGCCGGGCCGGCAGATCATCCTCTTCCCGGCCTGGCCGAAAGACTGGGACGTGGATTTCAAGCTGTGCGCGCCGGAGCAAACGACCGTGGAATGCCGTTTCAAGAATGGCAAGGTGGAGAAACTCGTTGTGACCCCGGCCTCGCGACAGGCGGATGTGGTGGATATGAGCGGGGTGAATCCGAAGTCCCCGAAGGGAGAATGATGACTTCTGCGGCAGGCAGCCGGAGCAAGCTCCGGGGCATTGGCCCCAGGGTGTTGACTGGGTCAAATGTCACTACGACTCGATTCACGGCAGGATCGTAAGCAAATGGAAGATGGATGCAGGCCAAGTTCAGATGGATGTCACTATTCCCCCAAACACCACCGCAACGGTCTATGTGCCTGCAAAAGATTCCAAAAGCGTGACGGAAAGCGGGAAACAAGCGGCCAAGGCGGAGGATGTGAAGTTTCTGCGCATGGAGAAAGATCGCGCGGTATACGAAGTCGATTCGGGTTGTTACAGCTTTTGCGGCAACACACGAAACAACGCCAACCACCCCGAAGCGCAACATTAAAAAAGGTTCAATTCCCCCGCAGGCTGCCGGGGGTACAACCACGGTTTTGGCGGAAGCTGTAAATCATCCTTTGTGTCGAGCCGAATCCACAGGCATACGCGATCTCTTTGACGGACATGTATGTTTCCCCCAAGAGCATCTCCGCGCGCTCAATACGGCTGAGCACAATTTGCTGAGCAACGGAATTCCCCCCATTTTGGGAAAAGTGCCGCTCCAGAGTTCGTCGGGACGCTCCACAATAAGCAGCTACAGAACCAACCGTCAAAGGCCGGTGGCAGTTATCTCGTATGTAATCGAGAGCTTGGGAAACTAATATTGTATCCCCCTGACATTCGGGAAGAGAAAACTCCGCGGGGGCTTCGGCATCTTCGAATGCCTGGAACAGCACTTCCAAGGCGCACATCCCCCACGTGGGCTTGTTCTTTTCGGGCGCTTTACTGACCTCATCAAGAAGCCCCTGCAACAAACCGATGACCTTATCCGGGTCACCAAGTTTAAGCAGTTTTGCATGACCCGAAACCATGGAGGAGTTTCGAAACTGGTGAAGCAGCGCGCCGTTCAGCGTGAGCCATCTTTCGGACCAACCGGTGGTTGTATCGGGGCGATACCGATGCCATGCGCCGGGGACAAGATAAAAGCCGTCTCCCGCTGTCAGCCTGGTAAGTGGCACCTCATCGGCTTCAAACATGCCTGCCCCTGCCGTGATCAACGCCAAGGCATATTCAGGAATCACGCGTCCCTCATTCCATCTGAATAGATGGGACTGCGGGTGCCCCTTGCAGGGGTATGGCGTATTTGGCGGATAATCTACACACCCAATGGACGTGAGATAACAGCCCAAGCGAATCATTTGCCGGGTAACCGGCAGATAGAAAAACGAGTGGTGCATCAGAAGGAAAAGCCCGGCAGCAGATTGAAACCCATGTGGCGCAAATCAGTTACACATGGCGCATTTTCGGAATAGTTATAAATTCCCTGTTCCAAAAAACAATCGCAAAATCGCGCGACTATGAATCATGTAGAACGCTTCCGTGCCGTCATGGATTTTCAACCCGTTGACCGTCTTCCCATGTGGGAATGGGCCATGTGGTGGGACAAAACCATCAAGCGCTGGCACAAGGAAGGATTGCCCCAGGAAATGAAATTCAACCAAGTATTCGATATCGCGAACTACCTTGGACTCGATCCTTACCAGCAATTCTGGTTCAGCACCACGGAGGCGACGATTGAAACCGCTCAACATCACGTGGAAGGAGCGGTTTCAACCATGGACGATTATAATCGGCTGAAGCCCTCGCTTTTCCCGGACCACAGCGCATCCATCGAATCCATACGCCCGTGGGCGGAGCGTCAATCCCGCGGCGAGGCCGTCGTATGGGGCACCCTGGAGGGATTCTTCTGGTTCCCGCGGACTTTGATGGACATCGAAAAGCTGAGTTATGCCTTTTACGATCAACCTGAACTGATTCACGCCATCAATCGCGACTTGCTCCAATTCAACCTGGGGCTGATCCGGCAAATGGACAAGGTCTGCGTGCCGACGTTCATGACCCTTGCCGAAGACATGAGCTACAATCACGGGCCCATGATATCGAAGGACATTTTTGAGGAATTCCTCGCGCCCTATTATCGCCTCCTCATCGCTGAACTCAACGAGCGGAATATCAAGCTGATCGTTGATACCGACGGCGATCCGACCCAGATGATCCCCTGGCTGACCGATGTGGGCGTCTCCGGCGTGCTTCCGTTGGAGCGCCAGGCGGGCGTCGATGGGATGACATTGCGCGAGCAATTCCCAAAACTCCGCATGATCGGGCATTTCAACAAGCTCGTTATGGATCAAGGCGAAGAAGCCATGCGCCAGGAATTTGAGCGACTTGTGCCCTTGATGAAAACCGGAGGATTCATCCCCAGCGTAGATCATCAGACGCCCCCTGCGGTTTCCATTGATCAATATCGCCTTTACATGAAGTTGTTTCGGGAATATGCGCAGATCTAACTTCGGGCCAATGGATGCACGGGGGCGCTTTGTCGGTCGATCTCTGACGGTCAAACAATAAACGGCGAGGCTATGAATATGAAAACAGTTTTAAGAACAATGATATTGGCCGGATTGTTGGCCGGGGCGGTGAGCAGGGCAGCGGAGAGTTCTGATCCGCTTGTGCGTAATGGGGCGGATCTGGTGAAAGCGTTTCAAACGCCGCCGGTTTCCGCCAGGCCCTCCGCGTTTTGGTGGTGGTTTAACAGCCTGGTGGACAAGCCGGCCATCACCCGCGACCTGGAGCAGTTCAAGGCCAAGGGAATGGGCGGGGTCACGTTGATCTGCTCGGGAAACGATTACGGGGTGGCGCCCATGCCGCGCGGGCCTGTCTTCCTGTCGCCGGAATGGCGCGAGCTTTACAAGCATGCGGTAAAGGAATGCGCCCGGCTCGACTTGGAACTGGGCGTCAATTTCTGTGCCGGCGGCTGGTGCATGGGCGGCCCCTGGATCAAGCCCGAATACAGCTCCCGCTGGTATGTCCAGTCGCTGACGAATGCGGTCGGGCCCGGAACGTTCCAGGGCCAACTGCCGGTACCGGGATATCGCGATGGGTACGAGAAGCCGTACTTTGGAAATGTGAATCACTATATGACTTGGCCGCAAGGCAAGGCTGATTATCGCGACTCGGCCGTCGTCGCCTTCCGCGAAGAGGAGAACGGCGCGTCCGACTTGGGGCCGGAGCGGCGCAAACTGCTGGCGGGTAAAAGCAACCGTCGGGATGCGGACCTCTCCATTACTGCCGCCACGCTCCGGCAGATGACCTTGCCGCCCTGGCAAACGTTGCCCGGCGACAAACCGATCACTCCCGCAGAGGTCATCGACCTGACCAGCAAGCTCAAACCGGACGGTTCCCTGGATTGGAAGATTCCGCCGGGTCGCTGGACGATCCAGCGGATCGGCCATGTGGTCATCGGGTGCGACGTGCGCTGTCTATTGCCGGAGGGTGATCCCGCAACATGGCTGGAGGTGGACTGGCTTAATCCCGAGGCCGTCGATGTGATGTTCGAGCATTTGGGTGAAATCCTGATCGCCGACGCCGGCCGGCATGTCGGCAAGACGCTCAAGTTTTTCCACACCGACAGCTTCGAGGATGGCTTCCCGAACTGGACCGGGCGGCTGTTGGAGCAATTCAAGAAATACCGGGGCTACGACCCGAGACCCTATCTGCCGGTTTTGGCCGGCAAGCTCGTCGGCAGCGCGGAGATCTCCGACCGGTTCCTCTACGACTACCGCAAGACCGTGGCCGACTGCATGGCGGACGGAAATTACGGGCATTTTGCGGAACGGTCTGCCAAGCACGGCTTGGAGATCCAGTGCGAAGCGGGCGGCCCGTCATGGTCGGGCGCGGTCTGCATGGATACGTTGAAGAACCTGGGCCGCTGCGGCCGACCGGCGGGGGAGTTCTGGGAGGCCTACCGGTTAAATGTCTCGAAACAGACCGCCATTGCCTCGCATATCTATGGCCGGCGCACCGCGTCGGCGGAAGCGTTCACGGGCTGGTCGCATTGGACGGATAGCCCGGCAACCCGTAAGCCAACGGCTGACCGGGCGTTTTGCGATGGCATCAACCGGTTTCTCTTTCACAGCATGACCTGCCAGCGGCCGCAGGATGGCAAACCCGGTTACGAGTACGGGGCGGGCTCGCATTTCAATCCCAACGTCACTTGGTGGGATCAGGCGGCGGGGCCGTGGCTCAGTTACGTGGACCGCTGTCAAGCCATGTTGCAGTCGGGCCGGTTCGTGGCGGATGTCCTGTTCTATTATGGCGACTGGGCGCCCAACCGGGTCGATCCGTCGCCCTTGGCGGGGTACGATTATGATGTCTGCAACGCCGAGGTGCTGCTGACGCGCTTGTCGGTGAAAGACGGCCGGCTCGTGCTGCCCGACGGGATGAGCTACCGCTACCTGGTCTTGCCAGACAACAAACGCATGCCGGTCGAGGTGGTGACGAAGATTGAGAAGCTGGTCCAAGCCGGCGCCACCATCGTCGGTCCCAAGCCTGAATCCGATCCCGGCCTGAAGGATTATCCGACGTGCGATCAGGTCGTGAAGGAAACCGCCAATCAAGTCTGGGGCGATGTCGATGGCATTCAAGTCAAAGAACGGAAGGTCGGCCAAGGGCGCGTCATCTGCGGGAGGGGGATCATGGAGATTCTCGCCGCCGACGGACTGAAGCCGGATTTTGGACTCACCAGTGCCAAGGGGGCCGATATTGGGTTCATCCATCGCGCCACCGCGGCGGCGGATTTCTATTTCCTCGCGAACCGGAAAGCCATACCGGAGAAAGTGGAAGCCAGCTTCCGAATTGAGGGTCGGCAGCCGGAACTGTGGAATCCGGTCAGCGGGGAACGCCGGGACCTGTGGCAGTTCAGCGTCAAGGGCGGTTGCACCATCGTGCCGCTGGAGTTTGAACCGGATGGCTCGATGTTTGTGGTGTTCAGGAAGAAGATCGAAGACCAGGGGCCGAAGACCGACGGCGGCAGACAGGTGAATTTCGCGGAGTTGAAGCCAGTGCAGCAGATTGCCGGGGCGTGGTCGGTACAGTTCGATCCGCAGTGGTTTTATCCGGTGGAGGGACTGGCCGGAGATGCGGCCAAGGGATCGTTGGTGTTCGAGAAGCTGGAAGACTGGTCGATGCGGCCGGAAGAGGCAATCAAGTATTTCAGCGGCACGGCGGTTTACCGCAAGACCTTCGATCTCGATTCCAAAATCGAAAATCAACACGCAAAAATTTACCTCGACCTCGGCACGGTGAAGGAAACGGCCAGGGTGAAACTTAACGGCAAGGATCTGGGCGTGGTCTGGTGCGCGCCGTGGCGGGTGGAGATCACCGATGCCCTGAAGCCCCAAGGGAACCGCCTGGAGATCGAGGTCGTCAATCTCTGGCCCAACCGCCTTATTGGCGATGTCGGATTGCCCGGCGAACAGCGGCGGACCAAGACCAACGTTAATTATTACAATCAAAAAAGGCCCTTGCTCCCCTCCGGCTTGCTCGGGCCGGTGCGGATGCTGAGTGCGGAATAATACCTATTCAAAGAAGTGAAAAATATGAACATAAGAACTCTTGTAAAATTCACGATGATGGCCGGATTGCTGGCCGGGACGGTGGCTCTGGCGGCGGAAGACCTCGAAAAAACCTTCGTCTCGCCCCCCACGGAATACAAACCGTGGTGCTGGTGGCAATGGCTCAATGGCGCGGCGAGCAAGGAAGGCATCACCCGCGACATGGAGGAGATGAAAAAACAGGGCATTAGCGGCGCCGGCTTGTACGATTTGGGCGAAGTGGACAAGAAAGTGCAACAAGGCCCGGAGTTCATGAGCGAGGCGTGGCGCGAGCTCTTCCGGCACGCCGTGCGCGAGGCCGACCGCTGCGGGATCACGCTCTCGGTCAACCTCTGCAGCGGCTGGGACGCGGGCGGGCCGTGGGTGACGCCCGAGCATGCGATGAAGAAGCTCGTCGCCTCCGCGCCGACCGTGGTTCAAGGGCCGGGACGTGTCAGCGCCGAACTGCCGCAGCCTCAGATCGTCAAGGAGTTCTACCATGACATCGCCGTGCTGGCGATGCCCCTGCCGGAGACGAGCGTCCCCGTGTACAAACTGGTGGCCAGTTCCCAGCAGGAGGGCAATAATCCGGTGAAGGCGCAAGATTTTGATGACGAGACCTACTGGCAATCCAAGGGGTCCAGCATGGGGCTGACGCCGGAGCACCCGGAATACCTGCAATTTGACTTCGCTGCGCCGTGCGCCGCAGCCGGCGTTTACCTGAAGGGCGCCCAATGGGGTTGTGGGCCGAAGGACGTTGAGGTGCAGAGTTCGGATGACGGCCAGACCTTCCGCTCGCTCAAACGCCAGACATTGGAACCGCGCGAGGCGGCCAACATTGTTTTCGAAGAAACCCGGGCCAGCCATTTTCGGGTGCTAATTTTGTCGGCGTATCCGTCCGGGAGTGAACCCAATGGCAGTTTTGTGCGGGTGGCTGAGATCGCCTTGCTGCCCAGGCAACTGGCGGGCAAGCCGAGGTCCGAACAGCTCCAATGGGACGGCAAACAAGCGGTGGACATTTCCCGGTTCATGGACGGCAAGGGGCAATTGCAATGGGAGGTTCCGCCGGGCCGCTGGCGGGTGATGCGGATTGGCTATACCCTCACGGGCAGGAATACCGTCTGTGGGGGCGGCGGGCCGAATGGTCCAGAGATCGATCCGCTGAGCGCCGAGGCGACGGATGTTCATTTTGCCAATACCGGCGCGAAACTGATTGCCGACGCCGGACCGCTGGCCGGCAAAACCCTGCGGTATTTCTTTACCGATAGTTGGGAAAAGGGTAATCCGACCTGGACGCTGAAAATGCGCGAGGAATTCCAGCGCCGGCGCGGCTACGATCCGCTGCCGTTTCTGCCGGCGATGGCCGGATGGACCGTGAACGATCCTGAGGCGAAGACGCGCTTCGTGCAGGATTTCCGCCGCACCGTGGCCGATCTCATAGCGGAGAACTTTCATGGGCGGATGCGGGAACTCTCGGTGGCGGGAGGCGTCGGCACCACCACGGAGGCCGGCGGGCCGGGTGAACAATGGGTAAACGCTCTTCAGTGCCTGGGCCTTCAGGATGTGCCGATGGCCGAGTTCTGGGTGCGAGATCGTGACCCGGAAGGCAATGTGACCTATCACCCCGCCAACGGAAGCGTTAAAGGGGCGGCCAGCGCCGCGCACATCTACGGCAAGCCCGTTTGCCAAGCCGAAGCCTTTACCACCACTGAGGATGATTTCAAGCAGGACCCGTGGGAGCTTAAGGAGATCGGCGATTCGGCTTTCTGTTCCGGCCTGACGCGAATGGTCTTGAGCCTCTTGACCACCCAACTGCACCCCGACGCGATGCCGGGCATCTGGTGGGTTCATGTCTGTACGCATTTTGGTTACAAGCTGACTTGGTGGCCGATGGCCGACGGCTGGTTGAATTACCTGGCCCGTTGCCAGTACCTGTTGCGACAAGGCCGGTTCGTGGCCGACTTCGCCTATCTGCAAGACGAATCCATCCCCAGCTTTGTCCCAGACCGCCGCTATCAAGGACCGGCTCGGCCAAAGGGTTTCGACTATGACGCGATTAACGCCGAAGTGCTGCTGACGCATGCCTCGGCCAAGGATGGCCGGCTGACCCTGCCCGACGGCATGAGTTATCGTTACCTCGTACTGCCGCACCAGTCCGGGGCGATCCTCGCCCCCGCCACGCTGAAAAAGATCAACGAACTGGCCGACGCCGGGGTTCCAGTCATCGGCCCCAAAGCATTAGCGGCATCGGTGCCGAAGGTACGCGAAGGCGCTT
>JBAWXX010000067.1:0-12062 GCA_037143855.1 Verrucomicrobiota bacterium
GACAACCGCTATCTTCCTCACCTGCTCGGCATCAATTTAGATGCGTGAGCCCTGGATAGCGGGGCAAGTATTGCTGTTTTCATATGGCATGCTAAAAAACTTTTCCGAAGTTGCGTTCCTGCGGGATCGGCACGGCTCCGGGCATATCCATTCGGGGCGTGGCGTCCAGGAGGCGTTTACCTTCCTCGATGGCATGAAGTATGGTTTGGTAATTTGGATCCGCCTGGGTTTTGAAGAGGGCCTTGTCGTCAGGCGCGGTGCCTTCAGCCGATTTTGAGAGGTGATCCAGAAGGATTCGGCTCCATTCGGGATGCGTGAGATTGATCTCGAGGTGGGAGCCGGAATATGGTTTGGCGAGCTCCATATAGATTTTGTCGGCGGTGAATGAGGGATCGACCTGTGCCATCGTCTCTTGGATTTTGAGGATCCATGGGAGCAATCCTTTTTTATCCCCCCAGGTGTCGCGCCCGCCCATGCTGTGTGGACGCGTCATGTCCCAGGTGCCGTAGTAGGGAACGTTGGCATCGATCCAGGAGTAAATCCGCCGCAGGCTTTCCGGATCAACGTCAACCTCCTGGTGCTTGGATTCCAAGAGCTTGGTCAGCCTGCTCACCATGGATCCGGTCTGCATCGCGGGGAAGACGCCGGTGGGGCCTTGGTTGATGTAGTAGTAATCCACCCAACCGCCGTAACAGAGGGTTTCGTAGGACATGTTGAAATAGCGCGTTTTATCTCCAGAGAGGTCGATCTTCCCGGCAGGCGCTTTGCCGCTGTGGCAGCGCGCGCAGTATTTGTCGAGAACCGGCTGGACTTGCTTGACGTAATCGACATTTCCTGCGCCCCAGGGCGGGGGCTGGAGATGGTCCGGCGGATGTTTGAGGCGGGCCATCGCCGAGGCACGCGCGGGAGGGGGAGGCGAGAGGCGGTTTTCGTGGCAGCCGATGCAGCTAACGTTTTCTCCTGTGGTGATCTGCGTCACCGAGCCCATACGGCTGATTTCCTTGCCGCTGCTATCCAGGGCTTCGAAGTAGAGCTCGACGTTCGAGGGCGCGGCGAAATAAGCCGATCCATTTTCGTCCACGGGAACCGAGCCGAGGTTGCGCTTGACGTAGTAGCTTCCTAAGCCGACGACCGGGTAGTGGTCGTGGAAGCGATAGCCTTCGGTGTTGTATTTTTTGGGAATTTGCTGCCAGACGCGCAGCTCTTTGACTTGGCCGCGTTTGACCCCTTGCTCGGAGAGGCCCTGGTAAACATCCTGCACGAAGAACGTTCCTTCACCGGCTTCCGTGGGCACTTCTCCGGGAATGGATGCCGGGACGGGACGGGAGTTGAGGGGGACGGGGAAACAGAATGAGACGCCCGGTTCGCTGTAAAGATCGAAGACCACGCCTTGGGCCGTCAGCAGACAAATCCGCGTCTGGCCGGGTCCGCCTTCCTCGGGCGGAGGCCCGCCGTACGCAACCAGCGATAGGTCATCCGAAATCGGCCAGGGGTCGGCATAGGCCCAGGGAAAAAATTTGTCGCCGGGCCCCCAGTTTCTGTCGCAGGTCACGCGGTAGGAAGTTTCGAAAGTGATCTGCTGGCAGCCCACGGGATTTTCCACGCCTTGGCTGCGATCGACGACGGCGATATCGCCAACCGGGGGATAATGATGGGCGGCCATGGTGATCATCACCTTGTTTGTCCCGGGGATCGGCTTCGGGCCATAGCGGGAGTTGGGGATGGTCAGCGTGTTGCCGTAGTAGAGCTTGAGCTGCCGCCCGTTCGGATGGATGGTCCAAAGCCCCTGCCAGGAAAAAATATTTTTATCCTGGTACTCCCATCGGGTGCAAATGATCGAGCCGTCGGGCATCACGGCAGGAGCGATCGTGCAGAGCGTGGTGAAGTCGATCCGGCGCAGGTTGCTCCCGTCCGGGTTGCAGATGTGCAGCGCGCAGGCGAGAAAATTCTGGCACATCGAATAGGACTCGACCCGCGAAGAGGAAAAAACAATCCGCCCGTCGGGATAATAGACGGGGTTGAAATCGTGAAACGGCCCCGAAGTGATCTGACGCAACCCGTGGCCGTCGGTGCCGATCTCCCAAACATGATAGGGATCATCCGGTTTCTGCCGACAGGCAAAAAGCAGTGAGCGTCCGTCGAAGGAAGGGCACAAATCGAAGATATAGCCTTCGGGACAATCGAAAATCGACACCGCTTTTTGTTCAGGGTGCGCAGGGTCGAATAGGAAGATCGAGGATCCGTCCTTGGTGGGGTGAGTGGCGAACATGATCGCATTGGTGCCGTTGCGCGAGTTGGGCGCGCGCCGGATCATGGCAATGCGGGAGGTGCGGGCGATGCACTCGCTGCGCAGCGCCTCGTAGGCCTCCTGGTAAAGCCGCAGCCAGTCGAGTGAGCGGGGCGGGATTTGCGCATGAAGGAGGGCATCCCGTCGCTTTTCAAAACCTTTCCGTTCTCCGTGCAAGGATGAGAGCACCTTGCCGAGCATCGCCACGACCTCATCGGAGTTTTCGGCCGTGATCCATTTTTCAAAGGAATCACTTTTTGGAAAAAAGGAATTGGTGATCGCTGAAAAGTCGCGCCGGATCGCTCCGCGTACCGCTTGGAGGTCGGGGGCGTTCTGTTTGGGGATATGCGCGGCCGTCTTCACAACGGTCTCCGCCCAGGTGTCGGCCTTGACATAACAGGCAGGATCGGCAGCCCACACCGGTTTGGAACTGATCCCTGCCGCCAGGAAGAGGGATAGGAGGAGGGGGAATTTCATAGCTGCAACCAGAAAAGGGCCTACTGAGGGATGACCGCAGCGGTGGCGATATGGCCACCAACGCCTTGGCAGGGAGCCTCGAGCGTTTTGTGCCCGATCTCCCCGCCGCCATAGAAACCGAAGAAGGGAATTGTCCCCGCATTGGTTTTCATCGCCTGCCATTCCTGCACGAGGGTTCCGGCGTTGACCATATTTCCGCGCCGTCCGCCGCAGTCGAATACGAAAATCAAAGCGGCTTTGTCCCCGCCGTTGCCGAGCACGGTCTTGAAAGCCGCATCGGCGGTCTGGACTGCTTCACCGTTGGCCGCAGCGGTGTTCACCTTGAAATGCCCGGTCATGAGGATGGCGATGTTCGTTCTAGTGACGATCTCGCCGCGGACAATTTCTTTGGCCCCACCGGTGCCGGCGGCCGCCCCAACCATTTTGACGTCGGTCCCAAGCACCTCTGCCACCCCATCGACCAATGGCTGGTTGGAGCCGATGTGCTGGTTGCCGAAGGTGATGATCAGCCGGCCCGCGGGGGCTGCGCTCCAAGCCTCTTTGAGGGCAGCTCCGAGAGCTTTGCCATTTTCGTGAAACACGCGGGCGATCTCCGCATTCTCGGCCGGATTCCGAACTGCCGCCGAGGCCGCAGTGAAGGCGACGTCACCGCCGATCGCCATCACCGAAATTCCAGCCGGGATTGCCGTTCCCCGTTCCGCAAAGTTCCCCTTCGATGTGAGCGAGGAATAGCCCTCGCAGCCATAGATCAGGGCTTTGTCGAAGATTTCGGCGACGCCCTCCACGAGCTGCGGGGTGAGCTGGGAGTGAGCGGCAAAGACGAGGACGATTTTTGGCGCTGCCGAGCCCAAGGCGGTTTTGGCTTCGGCCGCAGCTTCCTTGCCGGCAACTTTGGCATCCTCAGAGCCGGATTGCCCGATGCCGACGAGGGGGACCGCGGCGCCAAGGTTGCCGGAAAAGAGAACGAGGAAGAAGGCGGCTGCTACAACTGGAAGGTGGGTTTTCATAGAATGGGAGGGAAACTTTAGAGAGGAAAAGACTGCTGCCCGGTGGCTGCTAATACGGCCCCCGGATGAACTGCGCCACCTTGTGCTGATAGAATGCGCTCAGGCGGGCATGCATGTCTGGAGAAAGTGGAGGCAGCTCGCTGGCCGTCAGGTTGGCTCGTGCTTGGCCGGGATTGCTCGCGCCGGGAATAACAACCGAGACCGCCTCGTGGTCGAGGATCCAGCGCAGGGCCATCTGAGCCATCGTCATCCCCTCGGGAACGAAGGCCTTGAGCTCTTCGGCAAGCTCGGCTCCTTTGGCAAGCGTGAGCCCGGCAAACGTCTCCCCGACATTGAAACTCGCGCCGTCCCGGTTGAAATTCCGGTGGTCGGTCTCGGCAAACTTCGTCGTCGCTTGGAATTTTCCGGTCAGAAGTCCGCTCGCCAAGGGAAGTCGCACAATGAGGGCCACTCCCCGCTTCTGGGCATCGTCAAAAAGTGCGGTGATCGGCTTCTGGCGGAAAATATTGAAGATGATTTGCAGCGAAGCGAGCCCCTCCTGGCGGAGGCAGATTTGCGCCTCCTCCATCGACTCCACGCTGGCGCCGAAGGCCTTGATCTTACCGGACTTTTTCAGCTCGCGCAGCACGTCAAACACCTCGCCAGCCGAGAGCACTTCCTGCGGAATACAATGGAGCTGCAGGAGGTCAAGCGACTCCACTCCCAGCCGGCGAAGCGAGGCTTCTGTGTGCTGGATCATGGCTTCGCGCTGGAAATTTTCAGGCCAACCGGGATCGGAAAACCGGCCGAGCTTTGTGGCGACAAAGATTTTTTCGGGATGCCCCTTGAGAAACTTGCCAACCAGAGTCTCGCTGTGCCCCGCACCATAGACGTCGGCCGTATCGAAAAAATTCACCCCTCCCTCCACCGATGCGGACAGGATCTCCTGGGCCGTTTTTTCACTCATGTCGTGCCAACACTCCGAGCCAAGCTGCCAGCACCCCAACCCGATTTCCGAGGTTTGGTGCCCAACGGTTCCAAAAAGACGACAATTCATGATCAAGGAGATTGCTGGTCCTCGCTGAATACCGTGGGTTCACAGAGAAGGCAAAGGAAAACTCCCAGGGCAAACGCATCTAAATTTTTCTCTCTCTAATTTGATGGGAAAATCTTTGCAGCAAAATCCCAATCACCCCTTTGGTCGAAAATTTTACAGAGAATGTGTCACTTTCCCTGAAATTAGATGCGCGAGCCCTGAGCGCCAACCGAGCGTTGTTTCCCCCCTTGCCTCGGATTCTGTTGGACGGACATACTGCTTTTTACGTAGAATCATGAACCCCCTTTCGTCATGACCCTACATACCGCCTTTTTCCTACGGCAAATGGACTACGTCTTTTTTGTCTACGGATTCGCCTTCATCGTTCTGGCGGCGGTGTGCGCCATGCTGCAGCAGCGCAACACCTTCCGGTTGCCGTGGATCTGGTTTGGGCTCTTCGGGCTGACGCATGGGCTCAACGAGTGGCTGGAAATGTCCACCATGAGCGTGGGCGATTCCAAGCCGTTCGCCATCATGCGGGTGGCCATCATGGCGTTGTCGTTCGTATTCCTGCTGGAGTTCGGGCGCGACGGCTGGTGCAAGCTGCGGGGAAAGGGGCCGGGCCGCTGGATCTTTTTGCCGGTGATGGTCTGCGTCTGTTTCGGCGGGGTGTTTGGCGGCTTGGCGGGAACCCATGCGAGCAGCCGCTATGCGCTCGGTTTCGTCGGCAGCCTGTGGACGGCTCTGACCTTGTTCGAGGCCGCGCGGACGAAAAACGAGAACTCGATTTTCCTCAAGATCATGGGCGTGGCGATGGCGATTTACGCCGTGGCCGCCGGCTTGATTGTCGTCAAGTCGCCGTTTTTCCCGGCCTCGTTCATCAACCAAACGTCGTTCCTGGAGTGGACGGGCATCCCCATCCAGTTCTTCCGTGCCGTGCTGCCGGTGGCCACCGCCATCGCCATTTGGGGGTATTACCGCAAAAGCCGCCACGAGGCGGAACGGATTTTGGGGCGCGAAACCGGGCGTTCCTACGGCGTCACCCTGACGCTGCTCCTCCTGGCCGTGGTGATTGTCGGCTGGTATGGAGCCGAGTGGACCGGGAAACGGGTGGACCGCGAGTACCGCGAGGAGCTTCTGCAACAAGTCGGCCTCTGCTCCGCCGGGATCGGGCCGGAGCATCTGCGCTCTCTCTCCGGCACGGCCGACGACCTTGCCAACCCTGATTACACATGGCTGCGCGACCGGCTGATCTCCATGAAAGCCGCGGATTCCACCTTCCGCTGGGTGTATATCGTCCTCCAGCGCGGCAAAGAGATCGTATTCGCCGTCGATTCCATCCCGCTCAACGACCCCAACCACACCGACGCCGGGGTCGTCTATCAAAAGCCGCCCCAGGAATTGACCCGGCTGTTCCACTTCAAAAACGCCGCCACCGTCGGCCCCTACACGGATGAATGGGGGACATTTGTCTCCGGGTTCGCCCCGATCAGCGATCCGCAGACCGGGGACGTGATCGCCGTTCTGGGCATCGACATGGACGCGGGCGCCCTGGACCAGGTCATCGCCCAGCGCCGGAGCGGGATCATCCTCATCACGCTGCTGGCCGCCATCCTCGTGATCGTCTCGCTGGTCGTCCGCCAGCGCATGCAGCAATCGTCGCTGGTCATCGCCATGAGCGAGCGGCGGATGGCCGAGGCCCAACGCATCGCCCACCTGGGAAGCTGGGATTGGGACCTGCGCCTCAACCGCTTTGTCTGGTCCGATGAAATTTTCCGCATCCTGGGCCTCACCGAAGGGGCGCTCACCCCCTCCTGCGACGTCTTGATCGAACGGGTGCACCCGCAGGATAAACACGCCGTCGCCGAAGTGCTGCGGCTCTCCCTGGAGCAAAAGCGGCCCTGCCGGATCGAGTTCCGCATCCTCCTCTCGGGCGGCGTCGAGCGGACCATCTTCCTCCAGGGCGAACCGCTCGCAAGCCCCGGCGGCGAAATCCTGCGCATGGCCGGAACCATGCAGGATGTGACCGAACGCAAACGGACGGAAACCGAACTCTACGCCGCCAAAGCCGCCGCGGAAGAGGCCAACCGGGCCAAGAGCGAATTCCTGGCCAACGTCAGCCACGAAATCCGCACGCCGATGAACGGCGTCATCGGCCTTACCAGCCTCCTGCTGGATACCCCGCTCAACCGGATGCAGCGCGAATACGCCGAAACCATCACCGCCAGCGCCGACGCCCTCTTAAAAATCATCAACGACATCCTCGACTTCTCCAAAATCGAGGCGCGCAAATTCATGCTCGACCCCTTCGACTTCGACCTCTGGAAAACCGTCGAGGACGCCACCGAGATCGGCGCCAAGGAAGCCCATGCCAAGGGTGTCGAACTGGCCCATTTCATCGAGCCCGATCTCCCCCGGCACCTTCACGGCGACGCGGGCCGTCTGCGCCAGATCCTCGCCAACCTCGTCAGCAACGCCGTCAAGTTCACCGAACAGGGGGAAGTCTTCGTCCGCGTCTCCAAGGAAAGCGAAACCGACGAGCGCGTCATGGTCCGATTCGAAATCAAGGATACCGGCATCGGCATTTCCCTGGAGACCCAGGAGCGGCTCTTCAAAGCCTTCAGCCAGGCCGACGGCTCCACCACCCGGAAATACGGGGGCACCGGCCTGGGTCTCGCCATTTCCAAGCAGTTGGTCACGCTGATGGAAGGGGAAATCGGCGTCACGAGCACATCGGGCGAAGGCTCCACCTTCTGGTTCACCGTCCGGCTCGGCAAACAGGATGGCGAGCAAAAGTCGCCCCTCCCCGGTACGGCGGCGCTCGGCGGCTTGCGCGTGCTGGTGGTCGATGACAACGCCACCAACCGCCACATTCTGCACCAATATCTCAACACCTGGGGCATGGACCCCACGTGCGTCGCGGGCGGCAGCGAGGCGCTCGCCCTCTTGCGGTGCAAGCCCGCCGGGGAGCGTTCTTTCGATCTGGGCATTTTGGATATGCAGATGCCCGGCATGGACGGGCTGATGCTGGCCCGCACGATCAAGGGCGACCCGGACCTGACCGCCATGCCCCTCATCATGCTCACCTCCATGGGGCAGTTCTCTGGAGACGAAGCGCTGGCGGCGGGCGTCCTGGCCACGCTGATCAAGCCGGTCAAGCAGGCGCGCCTCTTCGAGTGCATCGCCCGCGTCATGGCGGGCATCCCGGGCCGGGAACCCATCGCCGTCCCCGCCGTCCCGAAACCTCCGCGAACACCCGCACCGCACGGCAGCAAAGCGCGCATCCTCCTGGCTGAAGACAACCAGGTCAACCAGATGGTCGCCGTGGGGCAATTGAAAAAACTCGGCTACGCCGCCGACACCGCCGAGAGCGGCACGGAAGTCCTCGCCGCCTTGCAAAAAGAACCCTACGACGTGGTCCTGATGGATTGCCAGATGCCGGGCCTCGACGGCTACGAAACCACCCGGCGCATCCGGGCGTTCCCGCCCCCCTTCCCCCAGCCTTACATCATCGCCCTGACGGCCCATGCGACCCAGGGGGCCGTGGAGAAATGCATTGAGTGCGGCATGGACGACTACGTCAGCAAGCCGGTGCAGTTGAAGGCGTTCGCCGACGCGCTCGCCCGGGGGCTCCCGGCCCACGAAGAGGCGTAGAGCAACTGCCAAAATATCTTCCCGAAAAGCCGGGGCGGCACGAGTTGCCGCCGTGGCCCACCGGGAAATCTCCGACCCTCCCTCCGGCAAACCACCGTTACCGCATTCGCTTCCCATCTCCGGGCCGCCGCGTTAGGGTCTGCTCACGAACTTCAGAGAAGTATCCGCAGGTTTCTCCTTGGTCTTTTTTTGAGTCCTGAGTGCCTGATAACTTTTAAATCCGTGAACACGGCCTAACATCGCCCTTCCTTTTCCAAAACTATGAGCGTCAAACTGCAATGGGGAATCCTCGGCACCGGAGCCATCGCGCGCAAATTCGCCGCGGGCCTGCGGGAATCCAAGAGCGGGGAGCTGGCCGCCATCGGCAGCCGTTCCAACCATGGCGCCCTGGAGTTTGCCAAGGACTTCCCCGCCCCCTGCCACGGTAGCTACGAGGCGCTGCTGGCCGACGCCCGGGTCCAGGCCGTCTACGTCTCCACCCCCCACCCCGCCCATGCCGAATGGGCCATCCGCGCCGCCGAAGCGGGCAAACACGTCCTGTGTGAAAAACCCCTCGCAATGAACGAGCACGAAGCCCGAGCCATCACCGAGGCGGCCCGCCGCCACGGGGTTTTCCTGATGGAAGGCTTCATGTACCGCTGCCATCCGCAGACCCAGCGGCTCGTGGAGTTGATCCGCGACCAGGTCATCGGCGAAATCAGACTGATCCGCGCCACCTTCAGTTTCTCGTGCCCGTTCGACCCCCAAAGCCGCCTCTTCAATCCGGCTCTCGGCGGCGGCGGCATCCTGGACGTCGGCTGCTATTGCGTCTCCATGGCGCGGCTCATCGCCGGGGCGGCCTCCGGCAAGCCGTTTGAGGATCCGTGCGAAGTCAAAGGCACCGGCTGCCTGGGCGCGACCGGCGTGGACGAATACGCCATCGCCTCCCTCAAGTTCCCCAACGCCGTGCTCGCCCAGATCGCGGCGGGCGTCCAGTTGGACCTCGAAAACAACGTCCGCATCGTCGGCACGCAAGGGAGCATCCTCGTCCCCAGCCCCTGGATCATTGGCGGCGGCCGGCCCGGGTTCTCCAAGATCCTGGTCTTTCAGAGCCATATCCCCGAGGAGATCGTCATCGAAACCGACCGGGGGCTCTATACCATCGAAGCCGACCACGTCGCCGAACAAATCGCCCTGGGCCGGAAACAATCGCCGCTCGTTCCCTGGGAAGACACCCTGGGCAACATGCGCGTCCTCGACCTCTGGCTGCAACAAGTGGACGGCTTGCCGTATTAATCATCCTCCACCTCCGAACCCGAAGGCGTGATCTCCATCCCCCGTTTCTCCAAGACAAAATACAGCCTGCTGCTGGCGGTCTTCGCAGCCTCAGCCCTCATCCTGGCGAGGCTGCATTGCGCGTCCGTTTACCGGGTCGACTCCGACGAACCGCAGCATCTGCACGTGGTCTGGGGCGTGGCCAACGGGCTCGTGCAATACCGCGACATCTTCGACAACCACAGCCCGCTCTTCCATCTCCTCTGCGCGCCGATCTTCCGCGCGCTGGGCGACCAGGCGGAAATTCTGACGCGGATGCGCCTCGCCATGATCCCCCTCTACCTGGGCTGCATCGGCTGCGTCTACGGCATCGGCGCGACGCTTTTCTCCCGGCGCTGCGGCATCCTCGCCGCCGTGCTGGCCGCGTTCGCCCCCCGCTTCTTCTGCACCAGCATCGAGTTCCGCCCCGACACGCTCTGGGCGCTGGCCTGGCTGCTCTCGCTCGCCGCGCTGACGTGCGCCCGGCGGCCCGTGGCGCGGTGGTTTGCCGGGGGGCTCCTGCTCGGGGCGGCCTTCTCCCTTTCCATGAAGAGCACCCTCATGGCGCTGGACCTCGCCGGAGCCGGAGCGTTCACCTGGCTCGTTTGCCGAAAAAACCTGGGCCGGCCCGGGCTGCTCCGGGGCGCCCGTGCGGCGGCCCTGTTTCTCGGCGGGCTGGCAGTCGTCCCCTCCCTCCTTCTGCTCCGCTTTGCCTCCCTGAACGCGCTGGGCGCCTTGGGCTATTGTTTGATCCGGCACAATCTGATCGCCGCCGCCGAACGGACGCGGCCCGCCGGCCTGCGGGAGCTCGCGGTGCTGGGAGCCTTTGGGCTCCTGCTCTGGTGGAGCCGCCGGATGTTCCGCTCCACGCCCGATCCGGCACTGGGCGCTCGCCGCGTTTTCCTCCTCCTTGCCTGCGGCCTGTATCCCGTCCTCCTCTTTGTCTTCTGGCCGCTGGTAACGCGGGAAGACTTCCTGCCCCTCCTGCCCGCGATCTGCCTGGGGGTCGTTCCCGTCTTGCTGGAAATCCTTGATCCGCTCGCTTCCCGCATTTCTCGTCCGGGCTGGATCACAGCCGCCGTCGCGGCATGCCTGGTTGCGGCGGAAATCCACGCGGACATCTCCGCCATCCGTCCCTGGCAGAACCGGACGGGGCTTCAGGCGCGGTTTATCGCCCAAACCCTGCGGCTGACAGATCCCGGAGACTACGTCATGGACGCCAAGGGGGAGACTATTTACCGGAAGCGCCCCTACTATTACGTCCTTGAAGAAATGACGCGCTGGAAATTCAAACGGGGACAACTCGCCGACGACATCCCCGAACGCATGATTTCCCAGAGGGTCTGCGTCGCGACAAAATGCTACCAACGCTACCCGCTGCGTACCGCCGGATTTTTGAAAGCCAACTTCGTGCCCGTCGGCTACCGGCTCCTGGTGGCCGGGAAAATTCTGCGCCCCGACCGCTCCGGCAAAGCAATCGGCTTCTCCCTGGCCATCCCCAGCGAATACGCCCTGGCCTGGCGGTCCGGCCAGGGCGAAGCGCTCCTCGACGGCTGCCCCTACACTGCCCCAGTCCGGCTGGAGGCGGGGCCGCACACCCTGCAAATCCTTCGGGGCTCCGGCCCCGTGGCCATCGTTTGGGCTCGCGCCATTCAACGCGGCTTCCACCCCTTTTACCTGCCTTCCAAGGAGGAAAAACGGGAGCTCGGACAGGCGATACGGGATAATATTCTTTAGAGCATTTCAACTAGTACCTTGTAACAAGGAAAATGGCGCATAGAGCGCCGGATTTTTGGTTCAGGGCAAGGCGGAAGCCCAAGGCGCTATCTGAAGATAGCACCTTGGCCTGACAACGCAGCCCTGGGCCAAAAAGACAAGCCGTATGCGTCATTTCATGCGTTACAAGGTACTAGGTTTATTTGGCAGAATTGGCAGAGGCTTCGCTTTCGCGTCCCATGGGGACGCTCTGAGAGTAGCCCGGCGTTTTAACGCCGGGTAGGGAGTGCGAAGCCTTACGTCCCGGCAGGGACGGTTGAAAATGAGCGTCATTTTTCCCCCATCAAACGTCCCTCCGGGACGAAGCGTTGTTTCCCGCAGACCCGGCGTTAAAACGCCGGGCTACTTTCGGGTTGTCCCTTTGGGACAATAAGACCAATCCATCAGACCAATCCAACTGTGTCATTGGTATTGGCAGAGGCTTCGCTTTCGCGTCCCATGGGGACGCTCTGAGAGTAGCCCGGCGTTTTAACGCCGGGTAGGGAGTGCGAAGCCTTTCGTCCCGGCAGGGACGGTTGAAAATGAGCGTCATTTTCCCCCCATCAAACGTCCC
>JBAWXX010000068.1:0-11949 GCA_037143855.1 Verrucomicrobiota bacterium
CAACCCTCGGCGCTCTCAGATCATTGCGACAAAATAACCCAAAAACGCTCTAATGAATGGAGTAGTGGTGGGCGACTTCCCCGTTCTTGTGCTCTGGCGTCTCGTCCTTGGGTTGCCAGGAGCGGACGTATTCCACGGTCACCTTGTCGAGGGCGCCGCTCACGCGGACGTGCCCCGAATTGCCGAGAAATGTGCCGTTTTTATAACCGTAGGCTTCCAGATCCCGGATGCGGTCGTTTCCGGCGAAACTGGGCTGGGGGATCATTTGATAGACAATCCCATCGAGTTCCTGCTGGGCGTAGAAATTGTCATGCGCTTTGAACACTGCCGCGACGTGGTTGCGCACGAGGAGTTGGTGGATGGGCATTTCCCAGCCGGGGCGGTGCTCTTTGAAACCATCGCTGCCGTCCGCGTTCTTGCCGCCCCATTCGTTGAATGAAGCCACTTCCACTCCGCCGCGCGCCGCCTGGTCCCCGCACAAGAGATTGTGGAGGAAGACGAATTTGTATTTGGCCCGGCTTTGCTCAAGGGTCTGTTTGAGCCACTGGTACTGCGGCAACCCGAGAGACCAGCCCCAGCCATCTCCGCCGCCGCCACGCTGGCGAACCGAATACCGAAAAGGATCGAGCACGACGAAAAGCGCATCGCCCCATTCCCAGGCGTAGTAATTCTGGAGCAGGCCGGAAGGCGGTTTCGGCACGGTGTTGCCGGTGTAGAAACCGTCGGGAACAGGATTCGGGAAGTAGCTCCTGCGTTTCTGGTTGGACCAGATTGCGAGGCAGTCGCCCGAGCCGTCGTCATCCTTCCCGTTTTCCCCATCATGGACCCCCAATGCGAGAAGAGCCGGGACGGAACACCCAATTTGTCCAAGATAATAGCGCTGCGCCAGATATTGTGCGGCGGCTTCATCCCGGCTGGCGTGCTTGTCCGTCATGAAGAGGTTGCCGAGGTCGATGTGAAAATCAGGTTGATCAGCACGGATGTTGCCCAGCGTCCGGTCATACACCTCCGGGCTCGTGTGCTCGTCCAGATGCGCATCCGCCGTCATGGTAAAGACAAAGCTGCTGCCCGGAGGGCGCGCGGTGTGAAAGATGTATTGGGGAGTGGGAGTGAATTGCTGGCTGCCGATTTGGTGCGAGCGGAATTGATAGTAATATGGGCTGTTGGCTTGCAGTCCGCTGAGGATCACCTCCACCGGTTCGCCTTTCTTGAACTGCCGCACCCGCGTCTGCATGGGGTAGCTTCCCGGCTGCATCCCGTAAGCCACAAAGCCTTCCATCTCCTGATACGCCAGCACGCTCAGGGTGGCCGAGTTTTTCTCGGGGCGGGCCAGGATCAAATCAAACGGATGGACGGGAACGCTGACGTTAAAAACATTTGCAGCCCCCGGCGCGCGATGTCCACGGTTTTCATCACGCGCCCGGGCGTCACTCCCGAGCAGCAAGAAGGAGGTAAGAAGCAGAAGAGGGCTGAAGAACGCCTTACGCATGGGCGGTTTTTGGTTTAATGACATAGCTGTGGGCGACATCGCCTGTTTTTTGCTGGGCGGTTTCATCTTTTGGAAGATAACTGCGCACATAATCGACCTTCACCTGTTGCGGAGAAACGGTGATGCGCAAGTAACCTGAATTGGGTAGCTTCACGCCCGATTCATAGCGCTCCTGATTGTAGGCCACGTAGCCATGATCGCACGGCATGGGCACTTCTTGATAGATGATGCCGTCCTTCTCCTGGCACGCGAAGAGGTGATCGTGTCCTTGAAAGAAAATCGTGACCCCGTATTTAACCATCAGTTGGTGAACGGGCAACTCCCAGCCGGGCCGATGCTCCTTGAACTCCCAATCGCCCCGTTTGTTCCGCCCGCCCCATTCATACAGATCCGCGCACTCGATGCCGCCGCGGCCCGTGCCGAGCACATGATGGGCAAAGACGAATTTGTATTTGGCTTTGCTTTGTTCCAGCGTCTTCTTGAACCACTGGTATTGCGCGTCCCCCATGGTGATTCCCCACCAGTCGCGGTTCTTCTTGTCATCATGATCCTTGTGGCCATCGGCTCCACCATGGAATCCGCTGTCCACCTGTGCGGGTGAGTGCCAGTAGTTGTCCAGCACCACGAAGAGGGCGTCCCCCCACGTCCAGGCGTAATAGTCCTTCATGGCACCGATGGATTGCATCGGCTCGGCGTTGCCGGTGTAGAAGCCGTCGGGCGCGACCGTGGGAAAATAATGGTTGCGGGCATTCTGGACGCCGACTGCGACGTCATGGCGGATGTCACTCTGGTTGTAATTGGCAAGCGACGCCTGTTCGTGATTTCCGTTGAGCAGGAAAATCGGCGCGGTCTGCCCGATCAAGCCGAGGAACGGACGCTGAAGGAGATAGGGCTGGGCCAGGGTGGCCGTATTGATTTCACGCAGCTTTTCCACGCTGAAATCATCGCCCATGCAGAGGTAAAAATCGGGCTTTGCCTCCGCCGCCTGGAGCAACGTGCGGGCGTACAAGGAGGGGTGGCTCATCTGGGGGCGTTCCGGGTGGGTGTCACCTTGAAGGCCAAAGGTGAAGGTGCTGCCAGCGGTGCGTTGCGTGTGAAAGCGGCACTCCGGCCTCGTGTCGAACCTGGCAGCGCCCGGCTTGCGAAATTGCGCCCGGTAGAAGTATTCCGTGTTTGGCTGGAGGTTGTCAAAAACACATTCCACCGGGACGCTTGCGGCAAGCGCAAGTAGCGCAGTCCTGGGGTTGTACGCGCCCGGTGCCGTGCCGTATTCGAAATAGACTTCCATCGGTTCTTTTGCCAAGGCGCTGACGGTGACGGATCGGTGGCTGGCGCGGCCCAGAACCAAAGAAAGCAGCCCGAATGCAGCGAGTTCTGGCGGAAGCGAGTAATCGTCCTCATCCCTCCGCCACCGTCCGCCTTTGCCGTCCCGCTTCCGTTCGTCCTGCGCCATCGCTGGCACGAGAAAGCTGGCGATGGAGCAAGCGAGGATTCCGATGAATTTTCTTCGGCTGGTGGGGAGTTTCATGCGTTTTAGCGTGTTTCCTGGTCTTGGTGTGGCAAGCCGTAGCCACGGTGCCAGATTACGCGCACGAACCTTAAGATAACGTGAAGAAACGCGAAAGTATTCCCTGAATTTTCAGGGGTTTCTTCATCCCATCTTCATGTTGGTTCTGCTATTTTTGCCTCTGCAAGCTGCGGCCTATCCGAAACCCAAGCCATCCTTTATACTAACACCACTCATGAGAATTTTGCTCATCGAAGACGAAGCCGACCTCATTGCAAGCCTGGCCAGGGCGTTGCGCGAAGAGGGTTACGCCGTCGATACCGCAACAGACGGCAAGGTGGGCCTCTACAAAGCGGAGAGTGCCGACTATGACGCCATCGTGCTCGACGTGATGCTGCCCTTCCTGGATGGTTGGGAAATACTCCAGCGCCTGCGTCAATCCAAGAAGACGCCCGTGCTGATGCTTACCGCCCGCGATGCCGCCCGCGACCGGGTGCGGGGCCTGGACACCGGCGCGGATGACTACTTGGTGAAGCCGTTCGACCTCGACGAACTCTTTGCGCGATTGCGTGCGCTCATCCGCCGCACGGCGGGGCAGACGCGCAATGTCATCGAGATCGGCAACGTGGTTATGGATACCGCCGCACGCCATGTCACTCTCTGTGGGAAACCCGTCGCGCTCACCGCCCGCGAGTATGCCTTGGTGGAATTTCTCGCGCTGCACCGGGGCGAAACGGTCACTCGTAGCGCCCTTTACGAGCACCTGTTCGACGAGGACGAAAACACGCTCTCCAACCTCCTGGATGTGCATGTTTCCAACCTTCGCAAGAAACTCGGTGCCGAGTTTATTGCCACGCGTCGAGGTCACGGCTATTGCATCGAATGAAATATTTTCACTCCATCCGCTGGCGGCTGCAACTCTGGCACGGATTGCTGCTCGTGTTCGTGCTCACGGGTTTCGGCTTCACGGCCTGGCAACTGCAACGGGCCAATCACTTGAACCGCGTTGACCATGAATTGGAACAGCGCATGGGAATCATCGCAGGCATGGTGCGCCCCGACACCAGTCCGCCTCCTGACCGGCCCAGGCCCCGTGGGTTCCCGCCTGCAAACAGGCCGCCATTCGGCAATCCTTTCCCGGAGCCTGCCAATTTGCGATTGCCCGCCCGCGAGGCGAGCCTGTTTGAAGGCATCCCGGGGCAGGAATTTTACTACATCATTTGGCTTCCGAATGACCAGCAAGGCGTTCTTTCCAGCTCCGCCCCGCCCGACGCCCCGCGCCCGGAACGGATACCTGGGCCGCCTGCTTTTCGATCGCGCGGAACATTCCGCGAGTGCTTTCAAGCAACTCCTTCGAGAGAATGCCTGCTCGTGGGCCGCGATATTCGTAGCGAACTCGCCGACATCCGCCGCTTTGCGTGGTTGCTCGGAGGCGCAGGTGGCGCAGTGCTCTTGCTCGGACTGGCCGGAGGTTGGTGGGTTTCAACGCGCGCCCTGCACCCCATCGCGGATATTAGTGCCACCGCGGCAAAAATCGCCACCGGCGATCTCACCCAGCGCATCCACACCACCGACACCGACAGCGAACTCGGTCAACTCGCCCGCGACCTCAACAACACCTTTGCCCGACTGCAAGCCAGCTTCGCCCGGCAGTCGCAATTTACCGCTGATGCTTCGCACGAACTGCGCACGCCCGTGGCCGTGGTCCTCACGCAAACCCAGACTGCACTGGCTCGCGAACGTCCGGCTGCCGAATACCGCGAAAGCCTTGCAGCTTGTCAGCGCGCCGCCCAACGCATGCGCGGCCTCATCGAATGCCTCCTGACGCTAGCGCGGCTCGACTCCGCCGAGGTTCCTGCCACGCTGGAATCGTGCGATCTGGGTGGCATCGTCGGAGAAGCGGTTGAGCTTGTGCGTCCCTTGGCTAACGAGCAAAATATCCATCTGGATCTGGAACTTTCACAGGCACATTGTCGGGGCAACGCGGGGCAGCTCGCCCAAGTCGCCAGCAACCTTCTCACCAACGCCATCCACTACAATCGGCCCGGCGGCAGCGTGCGGATAAGCGTAATCTGCGAGCCCGACGCCGCACTTTTTTGCGTCAGCGACACGGGCATGGGAATCCCGCCCGCCGATCTCCCGCACATCTTCGAGCGCTTCTACCGGGTGGACAAAGCCCGCTCCGGTGCACAGGGGCACTCCGGCCTCGGGTTGGCGATCACCCAAGCCATTGTCCACGCACACGGCGGGTCTATCGAAGTCGCCAGCGAACCGGGGCAAGGCAGCACGTTCGAAGTGCGATTGCCTACCGGGAGCAAGAATCCGCGTAGCGCATCCTGGACAAATGATTGATGCGCTTTTCCTGAAGCGCCGCGAGAGGTGCTTTGGCTTTGGGCTACAACAAAGACCATTTCTATTTTTCCAATGCGGTTTGCTCAGCGACAAACCTTGGTGGTGCAGTAATGTGAGCGAGGATGAATGTATCCCCGTCATGAACGATTTCGGCATCTGAAGGAATCTCTGGTTCCGCCATGGGGTTCGCGTTGCGTCGCAGACCTCCAGGAGGCGGGCCAGGAGGCCGAGCGAACCCACCCCCTGGCATCAAACGGTTATCTTTCTTGGAACGCAGAAAGAAAACAGTGTCAAATGTCTGCCAGTCTGCCGTCCGTAACGCCGGGACTTGCGCGATGTGCGTGTGCAGGATCCACGCTGTCCACCACTCCATGCCGTGTCTTGCCGCGATGAGGGTTTTATCCGGGTTCACGATCAGCGGGGCAAGGGAGCGCAGTTCGCGCAGTCCTTCTTCGTTCACAATCGGCCTCCCTCCGTGATGAAGAATTGCCAACGACGGCCCAATCATGCAAACAGCGATGAGAAGAGAGATCCCCGCACGCAGCCAATGGCGTTTGCAATGTAGTAAGGCGAATGCGCCCGCAATGGCCGCAGGCGTGATCGCAATCAGGTTAAACCGAGGCGTTTTATCCCCCTGCACCCATGGGCCAGTCAGCACCAGAACCCCGACCGCACACGCGCCAACCACACAAATATCTGCCGCTGGAAGCGCGGCACGCCGCCGCCAGCATGTCACCAAGGCTGCGTTGGCGGTAAGGGCAAATACCAGGGAAGGCAGCCCATGCAGAAAAGCTGCACGCTCGCCGGGAAACCCCGGCATCGGTGGGCCTCCTCCGTGACCGCCCTGCGCCCCCATATTGTTGCCGGTCAGGAAGTCCGAGGGATGGGCCACTGCTTCAGCGAGCCGCTGAATACGGTGAGCGTCAAATTTCCACAGCACGATTTCCGCCGCGAGTGCGCCCACAGCAACCCCTGCGATCAACAGCGGACACAATGCACGCCACGCCCGGCCTCGTTCCAGCCCGAGATAAAGCGCGAGCGCCAAACCGCCAAACACAAGGGATGCACCGAACACGCCAATATGCGTTACCGCGGCCAACCCCCAGAAGCCAAGCACGCCCGCTCCATTTTTCCATGTCGGATGGCTTATCCAGAGATGAATGAAGAGCAAGAGCGCGGCGAGCCACAGCAACCCCAGAGAGTTTTTGCCAAGGCTGCCCACCATGTCCAACATGGGT
The DNA here is from genome assembly GCA_037143855.1 of Verrucomicrobiota bacterium. Lineage (GTDB taxonomy): Bacteria > Verrucomicrobiota > Verrucomicrobiia > Chthoniobacterales > Chthoniobacteraceae > UBA695. The sequence continues at coordinate 6,587 of JBAWXX010000068.1, forward strand.
GCGTTCAGCGTCACGATCGCCGCAGCAACAGGCGCGATCCAACTAGGGGAGCCAGCGCCCTTAATCCAGCGTCGCACCAGCAAAGCCACAGGCAGTGCCGCCAATGCAGGTGGCACCGAATCGGTCAGCTTCACCGCAAAGAGAATACACAAGTCAATATCCCAGCCGGAGAGCCAATGCACTATTTGCGCCAGAGATGCTTGCACGTAGAACGTCAGCGGCAAATCGGGCAGTCCCAATGAGCCATGCAAAAGCAGCGAGCGTGCCTGAACGAGATAGTAAACCCCGTTCGTCCCAGGCATCAGAGGGGTGCCGAAGAGGAGAACACCCCTTGCCACACTTGCCAGGAGAATCACCAGTGCTATGAGACTCCATTGCCCTCCGCTCGCCGCATCAGCGTATCGCTTGCAAACCGGAAAAAAGGACTGCGGCGTTGTTCCCTGGAGGGAATCGGTTCTCATTGGACATTCCCAGCCGCTGCTTTCGGAGCAAAGAAGAAGCGATCCGTATCCGGCAGTTTGAACTCTTCACGGACAGGGTCGGAATAGATGTAGGCAGGGGCGCTGGTGTATCCATCGAGGTTGCGCAGCTTTAGCAGTGCCTTGCGCTGTTCCGCCGTCAAAGTCCGGTTCGCCTTCGCAAACGCCGTCGCATAATAGTAGGACATCTCGCCGTCCAGCTCGCCATAGCGACGACCCAGCGCAAGCACCGTTTTCTTGTCGGCTTGTTTCCCGCCAAGGAACTTGCGCAGTTCCATGGAGATGGCCTCACGCACCTTGATGACTTCCTGGAGCGCCTTGTGTTGCAAAGCGGGGATGGCGGTGATGTTCTTGCGCTGGCTCTCGATCAGGATATTGAGAAACTCCTTGCCGCTGTCGCCCGTTACGGACGTGCTGATGTCAAAGTCGCGCTTGCCCATGGCGGGCATGTCCTTCATGTAGAACCCGCCAAAGTAGGTACCATGGCGCTCTGGGCAGAAGTAGGTATCCGCCTTGACCGACCCCGCATACCAACTGAAGAACTCGCTGGCATAGGTCATGTAAGCCACGTTGACCATTTTTTCCGTGCCTCGGGGGAGTTTGTATTGATCCATTTCCACGGCAGGCCAGGTGTTGAAATCGCCGAACTTCATCTTGGCGAGGTATTCCTTCTGCTGCGGGTTCAAGGAGGCAGCCACTTGGCCAAAGACTTGGGCGCGCTGGTAGCTTATTTCGGCATCCGCAGCGAAAATCTCGCCCACATATTGTATGACTGCGGTCTTGTTCAATCCCTGGCTTCCCACAGGGATGCTCCCGTCAAGTTCCCGGCAGAACGCCTTGATGAGCGGAAGGCGTTTCTCTGCCAGCGCACGCAACTGCACCGCCTCCTGCCGCGCCGTTTTTTCAAACAGGGCGCGCTGCTCGTCCGTGAGGACATGCAACACATTGCCCGCAACCCGGTCGAGAAACATCGGGTTGTGCCCCTTGTGCGCGGCATCAATATCCCGCATATACTGGAAGCCGGAAAAGTCGCACACTTTTCCCGGAGGCAGAAAGGTGTCCGCGCCGAAATCGCCGGTCACAAAGGCAAGTCCATTGAAAGCGATGGTGTGGAGTTGCGCATTGTCGGAGGCTGCTTGCTCGATGGAGTATTGCTGCGCTCCGCCCGCTTTCCTGTCTGTGGAATGGCTCTGGTTGTCGCCACCCTGCGGGCGGTTGCTCATCTCGCTTTTTGGCGCAGGTTGGTCTCCGTTGCCAGCAGGCTGAGTTGGGGGCGGGTCGAGGTCACGCAGCTTGTCTGCGCTAAAACCAGCGTCTGCGACCACCTCGTTCATCGATGGACCGCCCGGGAGACCGGCTTGTTGAAAAGCCGCGTGAATGGCTTTCGCCTCTTCAGCCGTGAGCGTGCTTGGGTTGTATTTGGAAAGGATCACCTTGACCTGCTTGGTCTGCTCATTGGTGAGTGTCTCCACTTTTTCTCCATCACGGGGAGGGCGTTCGCCGCCTCCGGGTTGTTGTGCGAATGTGTTAAGCGTTGACACGGCGAGCGCCAGCGCGATGGCAATGGGTGTTTTCTTCATACGTTGTTTCTTTCCGAGGGGATCGGCGCGCACACGTCCGAAGTCAGGTCGGTCGTGGTTGCCGAAGGCGTTTTTGCGGTTCACGGTGCCAGATTACGCAAAAGAACCTTAAGAAAACGTGAAGAGTAAAAAATATCCTTAAAAAATCATCGGTTCTTCGCCAACAAAAATAGCCCCAGCACGATGATGGCCCAGGCAAAGCCGCGTTGGAGCGATTGAGAAGAAAGTCGCTTGGCCAGCAATTGTCCGCCGAACATCCCAAGAACCGCCACTGCCAGGAAGATGAGTGTTTCCATCCAATTGAGTGACACATAGCGTAGCTGTCCCACGACTCCTGCTGCGCTGTTGAGCGAGATGATGGCCAGCGAGGTGTCAATCGCCGTTTTCATCTCCAACCCGGCGAACAAAACCAGTGCGGGCAGGATTAGGAAACCGCCTCCGACGCCGAGAAAACCCGTCATAACGCCCACCAGGGCACCCACTGCCAGGCACTGCACCAGATGGCATGACTTTGGCTCAGCCGTTACTGCGCGTTTCCGAAGCAAGGCTGCGCCGACTATCAGCATCAGACCGCCGAAGAGAAGCATCAGCGTTTTTGACTCAACGAGGTGTGTCAGCTTTGCGCCGTAAAAAGCCCCGATCATTTCGCTGACGGTGAAAAGAATCGCCGCCCGGCCTGCGAACTCGCCCTGTCGGAAGCGCAAAAAGCTTCCCACCGCACTGGTGCCGCCCACGACCACCAACGACATCCCGACCGCCTGGCTCACGGGAATCCCTGCGATGTAAACCATCACCGGAAGCGTGATGATGGAACCGCCGCTGCCGAGTAGACCGAGTGACAACCCGATAAGCGATGCGGGCAAGAGAGCGAAGATCATGGGAGGAAACAGGTCACGTTAATATAGCCACGGGATGAAGCGGCGAACCCGCCTTTCGTAATCCGCATATTCAGGGAATTTCTGCCGTAGCCAGCATTCCTCGTAGCGCGTCTTTGCGTGAAAAAAAGGGATCAGCGTCACAGCAACCAGCAGTGCTGGCCAGCTTTGCCAGACCAACGCCCAGCCAATCGACACCGAAATGACGCTGGTGTAGAGCGGGTGGCGGATTATCGCGTAGATGCCGTGCCTCACCAGTTGGGCCTGCTCCGTTGGTTTTGGAAACGGGGTGAGGTTTCTGCCGAGGGCTAATGCTCCCGCAAGCACGACGCCCGCGCCAACGACCATCAAAACCGCTCCCAAAATGATGATCGCGGGGTAAAATCTCCCCCCTCGCACAAATACCGCCAGCAAAACGACTGCCCCGAGCAGCACGCTTTGACACAGCACCCAGGCACCGCCGCGTTGGAAAAAGCGAGTCATGCGGAGATTCTATTTCACCGATGTATAAATTGAAGTGCCAAAGTCGCCCCGTTATTGGCTACCGTTCGGGGCAGACCCGTGCGGCAATAAAAAAAACGGGGTAGCTGCGGGGTTCGCCACCTGATGCCGCAGGCTTCACAATCGTATGGGCCGTGCAAATCTCGGCCATTTTGAGCCCAGCATCCCACAGGACGTTGAGAATCCAATCGCGCTTGAATCCGTGATGTTCCACGCCGGTCGGATCATCGTGGAAGGAGCCGTCCTCCCGGTCGAGATCGGCAAGGAGCAAAACACCGTTATCGGCTAGCAGCGGGTGAAATCTCTTCAATACAAGGGCAACATCGCATATATGGTGTAGCGCCATTGCGGAGATAATGACGTCGAACTCCCGGCCTTCTAACGGCTGCACTGCAAGGTCGTGTTGCAGCGTCTCGACCTGTTGAAAGCCTAGCACATCCGCCTTCTCCTTATATTTCGCCAACATGCCGGGCGAGACATCCACGGCAAGAAGGCTTGATACGAGATGAGCCAGGGGAATGCTGCACATCCCGGTGCCGCATCCATAGTCCATCATGCGCGGGGCAGCAATGCGTGCGATTTTCATCTTCGCCATTGCTACAATGCTGCGGGCCAACTCGGCTCGGACGGGATTTTCATCCCATACGCCCGCTCGCTCATCAAAACGCTGGATATTCGGGTTCATGGATGTGCTTTGCATGATTCCATACCCTTAATGATTTCTTCACGTTTGAGTCCGCGTCCAATGAAAACCGCTCGCGACTGGCGTTTCTCCCCATTCCAAAGCTCTCCCAAGCTGATGCGGAACATGCCATGGACACCTTGGAATATGAGGCGTTCAGGACACCTCGCAATCGCCAGAATGCCCTTGGATCGAAACAGATTCTCGGCGTGGAGCTGAATGAAGCCCTCAATCCAGGCTTGGAAAAGTTCGGGATCCATTTCTCCCTCCATTTCCACAGAGATGGAACTGATTTGATGCTCATGATGTTTCGGCTTTTGACCGCAAGACGCCGCCTGGTTGGCGCATCCCGAGACCCCTTGCTCCACGCGCCGGAGGTCGAATCCGCCCAGCGCAAGAATCTCCGCGATGGGAACCTTCGCATCCACGGCAGTGTATTGCCGAGCCTCGGAGTTCATTGTTCTGAGTTGGCAGGCAAGGGAAGTCAGGTCGTCGGGAGTGACCAGATCGGTCTTGTTGATAACCAGGGCATCGGCATAGGCGATCTGTTCGTTGGCGTGCCCCTCGTCATCGAGGTGGTGGCAAATGTGGCGCGCGTCCACCACCGTCACGATGCCATCGAGCACGAAATTTTCTTTCAGAACAGGGTCGCTCAAAACCGCATGGGCAACCATGCCGGGATGCGCGACGCCCGTGGTCTCAATGATCACCCGGTCAAAACTGGACTTCGTGGCCGCAAGGACGTGCATCAAACGGATGAACTCCTCACGCGCCGAACAGCAGGTGCGGCCCTGCACGGTATCGAGTTGGCCCAGATCGACCCGAAACACCAGATCGTGCTCAATGGAGGTTTCTCCGAGATCGTTCTCAATCACCGCAATCCTGCGCCGGTCCACGCTGGTGAGGATATGGTTGAGCAACGTGGTTTTGCCGGAACCAAGAAATCCAGACAGGACGGTGATGGGCACGCGGTCGGATGAAGGAGTCATAAAGCTTGTCTTTGTAATGGGCTTATGCTCTTTATCGCAATCACAAAATGATCTCGCTTACGGTTCTGGTTGAAAAACACGGCGCGTGGCACCGGCATTCTCGGTGAGCACGGCCTTTCCTATTGGCTCGATACCGGCACTCACCGCGTGCTCTTTGACACCGGCCAAGGCACAGCGCTTGTAAGCAATGGCTCCCGTCTAGGCTCAATGCCTTTCGGTAATTAAGCAGAAACAGGTATGATTTGGTATTCAGCACC
>JBAWXX010000069.1:0-11021 GCA_037143855.1 Verrucomicrobiota bacterium
CCAAGAGCCTTTTGTTTTCAGCCCAGACGCCGCCGGTCATGGCCCGGGGGGTGCGGCCCAGCGCCGCAGTGGCGGTGCGCACCGGCATGAAATTCATTCAGTTCATGAACCCCGATGAAAAGCGGGCTTCGGCGGTGTCTGCATACATCCAATCGCTCACCCCCGTGCCCAGCCCCTATCTCGTCAACGGGCAACTCTCGAAATCCGCCATGCGCGGCAAAACCGTCTTTGAAAAAGCCTCATGCACCGGATGCCACTCGGGCCCCTATTTCACCAACATGAAGATGTACAATGTAGGTGTCGCTGATGGCATGGAAAAAGGCGCATTGTTTGACGTTCCCACGCTGCGCGAAGTCTGGCGCACCGCCCCCTATCTCTACGATGGCCGGGCGGCGACAATCATGGAGGTGATCACGAAGTTTAACAAGGACGACATGCATGGCGTGACCTCGGCCTTGAGCGAGCAGGAGAGGAAGGATTTGGTTGAATATGTTAATTCCCTTTAGATTCCCTCCTCATCCACTTCCAATTACGCCCCCCGGGAAGCGGGGGTGAGAAATAACGCTTGAACCGGAAGCGCGGCTCCCCTAATTTATCCGCCCTGCGCCAGGGTAGCTCAGGGGTAGAGCAGGGGACTCATAAGCCCTTGGTCGGGAGTTCAACTCTCCCCCCTGGCACTTTTTCCTATCCAGATTTTCAGAACAAGATTATCGGAAGCAAGCCCGTGGCGAGGCCGACCCGGGTGCAGCACTAAAAGAAGAGGTGGCTGAGTGCTCGAAAGCAGCGCTTTGCTAAATCCGAAAGCCGCTTTTTGCAGGAATTTGACATAACTCGGCGTCTTGAACTCCAAAATGTATCTCCGTCAACGCGCAAACGGCAGCGCATCTAATACCAAATCTTCTCAATTTCTGGACCTTATGACTTGATCTTTTTGCGCGGAGCGACGTTGTCAGGCAGAGGCGATATCTAAAGATAGCGCCACTGCCTTCCGCCTTGCTCCGCACAAAAATCCCGGCGTCCTAAAATCCAGCCATTTCAAAGATTTGGTATAACAAGGGGGCGAGTTCTACCGTGACCATTGTCGAAGACGTGTCGCTGAGACCGTAGGGCAGAATGAGCCGCCCGCCGTGGACAAGCCCGCCACAGGTATAGACCACATTGGGCACATAGCCCTCCCGCTCCTTTTCTTTCGGGCTCAAGAGCGGTTCGCTGAGGTGGCCAAGAACCTTCGACGGATCGTTTAGGTCCAGAAGCATCGCGCCGATGCAGTATTTGCGCATGGGACCGACGCCGTGCGTGATGACCAGCCAACCGGCGTCCGTTTCGATGGGTGAGCCGCAGTTGCCGATTTTCACGGATTCCCACGATTCCCCGGGCTGGCGCAGCAACTTTGGATCGCTCCAAAAGTGGGGGTTGTCGGAAAACATGAGGAACAGGTTCTCGTCGTCCTGGCGGGAGATCATGGCGTAGCGCCCGTCGATGCGGCGGGGAAAGAACGCCATGCCTTTGTTTTGCACCGCGCGTCCGTTGAGTGTAAGGGCGTGGAAGTGCAGGAAATCGGTGGTCTCAAGAAGCTGCGGCAGAATGGCACGACCGTTGTAGGCGGTATAAGTGGCGTAGTAAATGACACGGCCATCGTCTTCAACAAAGCGAACGAAGCGAGCGTCTTCCATGCCATTGCTTTCATTGGAGGAGACAGGGAAAATGATGCGCTCGGAGACGGCAACCGACGGGCTGAAGTCGATTTCGTAGTTGGACTGCGCCAGCCAGCGAACGCACTCCATCGTCCGCTGCACATCCCTCGGCAACGCCCCCTTTCCCTGGTTGGCGCGTTGCATGGATCTTTCCAAGTCGCCGAGCGTGAAGGTATCCCCCAACGATTCCATGACGAGGCTGGACCAATCGTTCTCGAAACCCATCTCCATGAGCTTGTCGAGAAAGACCGTTTTGAGATAGGTCGGATTCGGATTGACCGTGGGCGCGGTGACAAAACCCGAGGGGGCTTCCATCGAGATCGAATAGTCGGCGTGAATAACGCCTGTTCGAAACTCGATGGATGAGATATGGCCCTCGCCGGTTGCGCGCAGGCTGAGGATGAAGCGCAATGCGCCGGCACCGAGGCCGGTCTGGTCCGGGTGCGCCACGAGGGAGGGGTTGAAGAGCGCCGCGGATTCCAGGGAATATTCGCCGGAAAAAAGAGCCCCGATGTAGAGTTGACGGGCCTCGGAAAGCGGTCGGCTGCTAAAGACATGGGTCTTCACCCGCTCGAAGTGCTGCCGCCAAAGGGTTCGGATATCCAAATGCCGCTTGGCAAAGTCCTCGGTGACGGCGGCGAGCGCTTTCTCGGTTTCGGCTTCGCTCAAGGCCAACGCGCGACCGATGATATTCACGATGCGCGCCGGGTCGTTTGGAATGAAAGGCCGGACTAGCACGCGGGAGCTGTCGGGCCGAAAGAGAACGCCGGTCGGCTGAATGTTTAGGTGGCGCATGGCGCGGCGGGGATCAGGATGCCTCTTCGGAGCGAGTGAGTTCCGCGAAGGAGAGGTAAAAGGCGAGGCTCGATTCCGCGCCCTGGTTTTGATTGAGGTGATCTTGCAGAAGGGCGTCACGGCAGCCGCCGGTAGTGGGATCGTAAAGCGGCAGGCCGAGATCGTTGCGCCCGAGGAACCACTCGAAACAACGGCGCGCCGCCGTGCGCCAAAACGCGTCCCGCGTCACCGCGAAGGCTTCAAGGCACGCGGAAACCATAGCGTGGGCTTCCAGGGGCTGCTGATCAAAGCGCGCCTTCTCGCCGCCGCGCACCCAAAAGCCATTACAGCCAATCGGAGCGAAGTGGCCGCCTTCCGCCGTTTGCGCTTCCAGCAGCCAGCGCAGCGAAGTGAGGCCGATGTCGAGAATTTCGGTTTGCGCGGTCCAGTGGCCGCTCAGGATCATGGCGTGGGAGAGCTTTGCATTGTCGTAGGTGACGGTCCGCTCGAACCACTGCCATTGCGGCGACGAGTTGGCATGGAATAAATCCGCGAGTCGGTTGGTCAGGACCTCGCGCATTTGGTTGACCACGCGATCCCCGGAAAACGCGCGCAAATATTCGTGAATGGCGATGAGGGCGAAGGCCCAGGCGCGGGGCGAGCTGAAGCGCACGACCTGCGGCAGCCCTCGCTGGAACAGCAGCCCGCAAAGATTGCGGTGCCCTTCGTTTTGCGAACGTCCCAACGCCGTTCCCGTTGCCCACAGAGCCCGCGCATGGCTGTCCTCCGAGCCGTGGAGTTCCAGCCATTGCCGCTGATGACTCATGAAATTGCGAAACCGGCAGGTATTCGCGTCGAAGGCATACCACAAAAACGCGAGGTAACTACTGGCCAGCCGGCCCAACTCCGGTTGCGGACCGCAATCCATCTCCTGCATCAGCACCGTGAAAATGAAGGAGCGGGCGTTATCGTCCGTGCAATAGGCTTCATGATAGTTCGGCACGTTGTAGATGGCGTGCTGAAAGATGCCCGTGTGATCGCTCATCTTGAAAAGGTGATCGAGCTTCAACACTGGGATTGGATAGTTCGCGTTCTCAATCTTCCGCGCGGCAGCCGTCTCGATGGAAGGCACGCTCAGGCCCGCCCGTGCGCTCTCAAAGCTCTCCATGTAGCGCCGCGCCACCACCGGCCAGATCATTTCCCTGCCCGCCTTCCAAGCGCGCTTGCGCATCGCCGTCATGAGGGTCGGATTGGAGAGAAAATGGTTCACGCCGTTCGCAATGGCTTCGGAGTTTGCGAAGGGCACCAGAATGCCGCGCTCCCCCGCGAGCAACTCCTGGGCGTGCCAATACGGCGTCGAAATCAGCGCCTTGCCCGCTCCAAACGTGTAAGCCAGCGTTCCCGAAGTGATCTGTGCTTCGTTGAGATAAGGCGTGATGTAGATGTCCGCCGCGCCGATGAACTCCTTCAATTCCTCCAACGTCACGAAGCGATTGTGAAAGATCACGTTGCCAGCCACGCCGCGTTCCACAGCCAGCCGCCCCAGTTTCTCCCGGTAAGCTTCGCCCTCCGCTGCGAGAAGATTTGGGTGGGTGGCCCCAAGCACGATATAGACGACATCTGGATGTTGTTGGAGAATCGTCGGCATCGCGTTGATGACATGCTCGATGCCTTTGTTCGGCGAGAGCAGGCCAAAGGTCAGCAGCACCGTCTTCCCCTCAACGTGAAAGAGATCCTTGAAGAAATTCGAGTCGATAAACGGCATGTCGATCACCCCGTGCGGGATCAGGTCAATCTTCCCCGGTGCAACGCCGTAAACCGTCTCAAGCATGTCTCGCCCGCGCTCGGCCATGACGACGAATCGTTGGGAGAGGACATCGAGTTGCTTCATCACCGCGCGCTGGTCATCGGTCGGATCGCGCAGCACGGTATGCAGCGTCGTCACCACGGGCATGCGCACCTCGCGCAGGAATTCCAGGATGTGGCGGCCCGCCGCGCCGCCGTAAATGCCAAACTCATGCTGCAAGGAGACAACCTCCACATTATTGAGGTTCAAAAATTCCGCCGCGCGCCGATAGGAATCGACCTCCTTTTCGTCGATCTCAAAACGCACCCGCGCCGGATAATCGTAGCCCTGCGGGCGGTCATTTACCGATCCCACGATGCACTCCGCCAGGGGAAACTCCGCCGCGATAGCCTCGCAAATGTCTGCCGTAAAGGTGGCGATGCCGCACCGTCGGGGCACATAGTCGCCCAGAAAGGCGATGTGTTTGGTATTCAGGGTCTTTTCCATGGGCGTCGAGATCGAGTGATTTCGAGCGCCTCACGATGGCTGTGACCCTTGGATTGCCGACGAGTGGCAAGAAGTCCTGGACGAAACGCTCCAACTCTCGTGCCTGAACACTCCGAGGTCAACCCGCATTTCTTCCGGTCACCCAACTTTCCCCTTGTCGACTGATACACCGAGGCGATGCAAAGCCGGTGTTGTGCGGCTATTGAGCCCTGAAAAACAGAGTCTTTGTTTTCATTCCTGAACACGCCCAGGAAAACAAAAAAGCCTTGCGGAAAATCCGCAAGGCTTGGGTTGAAACGGCTTGGAGCGGAAGAGATTAAGCCGCCGCTTCCAGTTTGTATTGGGCGGGGCCGATCTTCTTGATGCCGGCGATCCGCTTGCCAGTCGTTACAAACCAAATATAGACGTTTTTATAGTTGGCTTTCAACTCAGCCGAAAGGTCCTTAATGGTGATCCCTTTGTCTCCAGCTTTCTTCAATGCACCAAGGATTTGTTCTTTTAGCGCACCGCGTCCGGCACGGACCTTTGCTCCTTTAACTTTTTTCGCGGCTTTGCCTTTCTTGGCGGCTTTCTTTAAAATCCCCGCGGCGCCATTGATTGCATAACGGGCTTCCCCAATCTTTTTCAACCCGGCAATCTTCTTCATATTAGCGCTAAACCATGAATGTACATTGGCAGTTTTCACCCCAATGCGGGCGGCCAGTTCCTTCACGCTTGCGCCTGAGGCACCGACAGCCTGTAGAACCTCCAAAATCTGGCCCTTCAGCTCGCCACGCCTCTTGCGGCGCTGCTTCAACTGCTTCTTGGGAGCCACGGCGCGCCGGTCCTGGGCCAGAAAAGCGCGGCTGGCGGAGGAACCGTAAAGTTCATTTTGAATGGCGGAAAGCCGTTCGTTAATAGCGGTTACGTGACTTTGCAAAGCGGCGCGCTTTTCCTCAAGAGCAATCATTTCTTTGAGGCGGGCAATGCGGATATTAGGGTGCTTCATGAGGGAGCTATTCTTTCAAGCATATAGGTAATCATCAAGCTATTTTTATTGTGATGCGACTATTCGTGCGCAAATATCTTGCGTGTGGATGTTGATTAGTTATGGCCGGTCCTATGCAAACCATCCAATGGGAACGACATTTTTGGTGTGACGGGATGCCTGGCTATGCAATCGTTCCGGGCGGCTATGTTGCATGCACCTTTCTGTCGCACTCTTCTTTTTTCACCTTTGGTGGGAAGAAGACGCACCGCGAAGCTTGCAGAAGCGCTGTTGTTAATGCAATAGTTATCCCAAAAACGGCAATGGATCGGGGCGATCTGACACAATCTATTGAGCCGCGAGTGACTTTCGTCGAGGCTCAGTATCTTGTTTCAGCTCATCCCCTCCCATCACCGTTTTTAGGATTATTACAGTTTATGCCGATTTATATTTATGAAACCGTGGAATCCTCTCCCGTCCGGTTTGAGGTGAACCAAAGTATGCGCGACGAACCGCTTGTGAGCCATCCGCAAACGGGCGTTCCTGTGCGCCGGGTTATTTCGGGCGGCTATGGGATTCTCCAAAAGAGCGTGCCGCCTACGCGGCCCGCGGGCCGCGGTAGGAGGGGCGGCTGCGGCTGCGGAGGGGGCTGCGGCTGCGGACATTAGGGAACCGCTGAATAAATGCCCAAGGGCCATCTGCGGGCGATTTTTGTCGTCGGCCGCCACCGTTCGCAGCGTCCATATCTTCTGATATTGCCGCTGTTTTCGGTGTCTCCAGCCAACAAAACTTGCCTTGCATCTGTCCCATGTTGATTGAATCAGCGATTCTCTAGGGAAAGTTGACCGTGGCTAGAAAGGAGGGCGGGATGCATTCGATCTCTTTGGAAGACAATTTTGCGGATGTCGTGCGCAAGGCGCAGCGGGGCCTGGGCCTCTCCAGCCACACGCTTGCCTCGCGTGCCGGAATCCCGGAGGAGGAGCTTGCGCGCGTTAAAGAGGGGCATTACAACGCGGCGGCGCTCCGCAAGCTCGCCCCCGTGCTCGGGCTTGCCCCGCAGGCATTGGCGGCGCTGCCGGATTACCAGCCCGCGCCCATCACGCTGGCGCGCCTTGCCACGTTCAGCACCGCCTATGGCGGGATGCGCGTGAACGCCTACCTGGCATGGGACGCTCCGGGCGGCCACGCTGCCGTGTTTGACACCGGGACGGATTGCACGGCGATCCTGGAAACCCTGCGTTCCAAGGCCCTTACCCTGTGCGGTATCTTCGTCACGCACACTCATGGCGACCACATCGAGGCGCTCGACCGGCTCCGGAAGGAAACGGGAGCCCGGGTGTTCGTCTCCAGCCGGGAACCGCTGCACGGGGCCGCCCTCTTTGAAGCCGGGCGGGAATTTGCCTGCGGGCGACTGCGGATCGCCACCCGGCTGACCTGGGGCCATAGCCGGGGGGGGACGACCTACGTGGTCCGCGGCCTGGAGCGCCCCGTGGCAGTGGTCGGTGATGCGCTTTTTGCCGGGTCGATGGGAGGCGGGCTGGTTTCCTACGCCGACGCTCTGCGCACCAACCGCGCGGAAATTTTGACGTTGCCGCCGGAAACGGTCATCTGCCCCGGCCATGGCCCGCTGACCACTGTCGCCGAGGAGCGCCTCCACAACCCGTTTTTCGCGCTGTAGGCGAAAAGCCGCTACTGCACCTGCGGCAGAAGGATCGAGAGCAAATCGGCAATTTTGACGCGCTCCTGCTGCATCGAGTCGCGGTGGCGCAGCGTGACCGTTTCCTGCAACTCGGGGCCGTTCTCGCCGATGGTGTCGAAGTCAATGGTGACGCCAAAAGGCGTGCCCGCCTCGTCCTGGCGGCGGTAGCGGCGGCCGATGGCCCCGCCGTCGTCGTAAAAGACATTCATGTGCGGGCGCAGGAGATCTCGCACCTGCAACGCCTTCTCCACCAGCGCCGGCTTGTTGCGCAGGAGCGGAAAAACGCCCACTTTGATCGGAGCCACGCGCGGGTGGAACCGCATCACTGTGCGCATCTCTGTCTTGCCCTTCTCGTCCGTGACCTCTTCCTCGGCGTAGGCGTTGCAAAGCAGCGCCAGCAAGAGGCGGTCCACCCCGGCGGAGGGCTCGATGACATGCGGGATGTACTTGGCGCTCGCCTCCTGGTCGAAATACTCCATCGACTTGCCGGAATGCGTCTGGTGCTGGGTCAGGTCGAAATTGCCGCGCGCGGCGATCCCTTCCAGTTCCTGCGTGCCGAAGGGGAATTTGTAGAGAATATCGACGGTCGCGCGGGCGTAGTGGGCCAGTTCGTCCTTTTTCTGCCAGTATTGCTCCAGCGTCTCGCGGCCCAGGCCGATGCTCTCATACCAGCGCATCCGCTGTTCCACCCAGTAGCCGTGCCAGACTTCCCAGCCCCAGTTGGCCTGGGGCGGATCGGCGGGCGCGCCGTTCTCCGGCAGCGTGGCGACCGTGCCGCATTGTTTTTCCACCACTTCGTCGGGCTTGATGAAAAATTCGAGTTCCATTTGCTCGAATTCGCGGGAGCGGAACGTGTAATTGCGCGGGTTGATCTCGTTGCGGAACGCCTTGCCGATCTGTGCGATGCCGAAGGGGACCTTCTGGCGCGAAGTCTCCAGCACGTTCTTGAACTGCACGAAAATGGCCTGCGCCGTCTCGGGCCGGAGGTAAACCGCGTTTTCCTCGCTCTCCACCGGACCCGCGTGGCTCTTGAACATCAGGTTGAACATGCGCGGTTCGGTCAGCAGCGCGCCGTTCTCCGGGTTGTACTGGGTGGAGTTCTCCACCTTCTCCGTCCGTTCGCCGAGGAGCGTCGGATTCTCCAGCCCGCGCTGGGTGTAAAATTGCGTGGCCACCTTGCGGGCGCTCTCCGCCGGTTTGCCGGGGGCGAGCAGGGCCGAGAACGGTTCATTGTTTTCCTTGCCGGTCGCCTCGTCCTTCGCCCCGGTGTAGAAATAGGCGATGCCGCTCTGGGGCTCGATCTGGTCCGCCCGAAAGCGTTTCTTGGTCAAGAGACAGTCCACCATCGGGTCGGCAAACGTGTCGCAATGGCCCGAGGCTTTCCAGATGGACGGGTGCATGATGATGCTGGCATCCAGGCCCACCACGTCGTCGCGCAGCTTGGTCATGCTCTTCCACCATAGGTCCTTGACGTTGCGCTTGAGCTCCGCGCCGAGGGGACCGTAGTCCCAAAAACCGTTGATGCCGCCATAGATTTCGCTCGATTGAAAAATGAAACCGCGACGTTTGCACAACGACACGATCTTTTCCATCCGTTCGGTGGGTTTTGCGGGCTGCGGGGCGGGCTGACTCATAGAGCCCATAAACCCACCATCCCGCCTGCCGCTTGGCAAGAGAGAAATCAGGAGGCATCCGCAGATTTTGAAGCGCGCGAGATCTCCCGCTTGGGAAACGGCCCTCCAACCCCATTTTGTGCCAAAATCTGACCACCATTGCGCAATGGGGGGCGTGGCGGATTTTTTTTATCCCCTAAATTCAGGCCGTTCACATTGCGGTGGCGCCTTTCGAGCGGAATGATTCTTGGGGGCCTGCCACCAGCCGACCTTTTTCCCATGAAACACGACGTTAAGAATTTGCCGAAAGGGCTGCGATTGATGCAGGACCCGACCCTGAACAAGGGGACCGCTTTTAGCGAAGCTGAACGAGACGCTCTTGGGCTGCGCGGGCTCGTGCCCCCTCACGTCCAAAGCCAGGACGACCAGGTGCAACGCTTTTTGATCACTTACCAGAAGCGTTCGACGGATCTGGAACACTACATCGACCTTGCCTCGTTGCAGGATCGGAACGAGACGCTCTACTACCGGATCGTGATGCAATTCATCGAGCGGATGATGCCGATCATTTACACGCCCACCGTCGGCCTTGCCTGCCAGCAGTTTGGGCAGATTTTCCGGCGTTCCCACGGAATGTATATTTCGGAGCATGAACGGGGCCGCATTGCCGAGGTGCTGGGCAACTGGCCGCGCAAGGACATCCGCGTTATCGTGGTGACGGACGGGGAGCGCATCCTGGGGCTGGGGGATCTTGGCGCCAACGGCATGGGCATCCCGATTGGCAAGCTCGCGCTCTACACGGCCTGCGCGGGAATCCATCCCACCCAGTGTTTGCCCGTGCTCATCGACGTCGGCACGAACAACCAGTCGCTCCTGGACGACCCGCTCTACCTCGGGATGCGCCAGCGCCGCACGACGGGCGCGGCGTATGACGCGCTGGTGGACGAGTTCATCACCGCCGCGACGGAGGCTTTCCCCAAGGCGTTGATCCAGTTTGAAGATTTTGCCAACCACAATGCGTTCCGCTACCTGTACAAATACCGGGACCACGTTTGCACGTTCAACGACGACATCCAGGGGACGGCTAGCGTGGCGCTCGCGGGCATCTATTCCGCGCTCCGTGTGACGGGCAAGCCGCTCCGCGACCAACGGTTCCTCTTTTTCGGCGCGGGCGAGGCGGGGACGGGCGTCGGAGAGCTCGTGGTGATGGCGCTGATCGCCGAGGGCCTGTGCGAAGCCGAGGCGCGCCAGCGGTGCTGGTTCATCGATTCCAAGGGGCTGGTGGTCAAGAGCCGCAATGATCTGACCGATCACAAGCTCCTTTTTGCGCAGGACCACGCGCCGCTGAAGGAGACACTCGCCATTATCGAAGCGCTCCAGCCGACGGTGCTGATCGGCGCTTCGGGGCAGCCGGGGACGTTTACGCAGCCGGTGGTGGAAGCCGTCACGCGGATCAACGAGCGCCCCATTATTTTCGCGCTCTCCAACCCGACTTCCAAGGCGGAATGCACGGCCGCGCAGGCGTATGAGTGGAGCGGCGGAAAAGCCGTTTTCGCCAGCGGCAGCCCGTTCGCTCCCCTGGAGTTCAACGGCAAGCGGTATGTGCCGGGGCAGGGGAACAACGCCTATATTTTCCCGGGCGTCGGCCTGGGCGTGATCGCCAGCGGCAGCCGGCTGGTGACAGCCGGGATGTTCCTGTGCGCCGCGCGCACGCTGGCCGATCTGGTGACGGAGACCGATCTGGAGCAAGGGCGCATTTATCCGCCGCTGGCCCAGATCCGCGACGTTTCGCTCGCCATCGCGGTGGCCGTGGCGCGCGTTGCGCAGGAGAGCGGCCTGGCGACGGAGACGCTGCCGGAGGATATGGAGGGGGCGATCCGGGCGATGATGTACCGGCCCGATTACGTTTCGCTGGTGTAGGGCCGCCCCTAGAGCGGTTTCGGTTTATTTTGTCGTATGCTCTTCGGCGGCGAGAGTCGCT
>JBAWXX010000070.1:0-10904 GCA_037143855.1 Verrucomicrobiota bacterium
TGCTGGGTCCACGCGGTGATGTCGCCCACGGCGTTGTAGGCGTAGCCGAACTGCGTGGCCTCTGTTGCCCAGAAGCTTTCCTTGGTGCTTGTTTTTCTATCGGGCGTGTTTTCCATGGCCTTTGGTATGCGTTTGCTCTTATACGCCCCCGCCTCCTCGCCAAACTACACTTAATCACTTTTTCCGCGCTTTTCATTCCGCCTTTGCGTGAAACTTTTAAATTCGTAAGCATGGCTATCGCCGCAAAATGAGCGGGGTTTTGCCAGCGCGGGTTTGTTCGAGGCGCTCGACAACGCGGATTTCGACGGCGGCCAGATGGGGGTTGATTTTCTCCAACCGGGCGCGGATGCCGCCGATCTCCGCCTCGGCCAGCGGGGCCAGCGTGGTGAGATGCAGGGTGAGCGCGCCTCCTTTTTGGAGCATCTGGTAGCCGCTGATCCCGCGGACGCTTTTGACGGCGTGGGAAAGGGCTTCGGAGTGGATGCGCTCGCCGGAAGGGAGTTCCAAAAAGGCGTTGGTGCGGCCCATGACTCCCGCAAAGGCGCGGACGCCCAGGCACGGCGCATTGAGGGCCAGGGCGTCGCCCAGATCGTAGCGGACGAGCGGGAAGGCGCGCGGATAGAGGCTGGTGACGCGGACCCGGTAGCCCCCCTGCGGCGCGGGTTCCGTGGCTTCGACAAAGTAGCTCAACCAAAAGACGCGATAGCCCCCGCCGGGATGGGTGTGGGCGAGCGCGCCGGTTTCGACGCTCCCATACTCCATGGCCACGGGAGCCTGGAAGACGCTGGCAATCAGCTCGCGGGAATCGGGGCTTGGGAAAGATTCGGAGGTGGCGACGATGGCTTTCAGCGGCGTCCGATTGACCCGCCCGGCGGCCTGCGCGACGCGGGCGAAGCGGTCAAGCGCGGCGCTGTAGCCAAGCGCGTAGGCTGCGGGGGAGGACTGCAGGCGCTCGAAGGCCCGCATCAAGGCGGCGTCGGAGAGGTCGTAGGCGGAAAGGCGCTCAATCCCCAGCAAGGCGTCCTTTGCCTCCCGCCTGCGGGCATTGATCCACCCGCGCACGCCCTTGCCAAGCAGGTGGCTGTGGCCCCAGATGCGAAAGGAGGCGTCCCCGGGGGCGATGCCATACCAGTCGCGCCCGAGCCACTCGTTGCGCTCGGTTTCGGCGGTTTCAGCACTCCACGCCGGGAGCGAGACGGGCTCGGCAGTGGAGCCGCCGGTGATGCGAAACCCGTCGGCGGGCTGCGCGGCATCGGCAAGCTCCGGCAGATGCGCGTAGACAAACGGACGGTCGGCAACGGGCAGCACAGCGCAGATTTCCTCCCAGTTCGCGAACCGCCGGGGGGCCGTCTGGCGCTTCACCAGCTTCGCATAATAAGGGACCGTCCGTTGCATCCGCTCCCAACAGCGGTTGAACCGGGCAAGCTGTTCGCTCAAAGCGGCGGCGGCATCGCCGCAACCGGCGGCACGATAGTCGGCCGCGCGGGCGTCGCGGGCGAGAGAACGTTTGCGGGCAAGGATGCGGCGGATTGGGTTCATGGAAGGGGCCCCCGGTGAAGCATTTCGGCGAAAACGGAACGGCCGCGCCGCCCCCGAAACGCGGGCGTTGCGGCGGCGGCCATCTTGGAATCGACCTCCACCTCCGCGTTCGTGGCGGCCAGGCACAGCCCCGCGCCAAACGTGGCGAAGCCGAGCGCGGTGGGCTGGCCAAACTGCCCCTGCATGACGAGCAGGAAGCTGGCGCTGAAGACAAGCAAGGGAAGCGGGTTCTGCCGCCGCTCAAACACGGAGGCGGCCATCAATCCCATGTAGGCGGCAATGGCGACGCGCAGGAGCAGGAAACCCATGCCCAGAATGGGCCCCCCCTCCTTGACGACCCGCGCCCATTCCCCCTCCGCCAGCAGGAAACCGCGCTCGCCGCCAATCATCCCGGCCGCGGCGTTGGTGCCGATGCCCAGCCCGTAGCCGAAGAGGGGGGCGTCCGCCGCCGCGTAGATGCCGTCCAGGTAGTCGCCCAGCGCCCGTTCGATGATCCCGTGCTGGACGCCGCCGCCGGATTCGCCAAAGCGGGCGGCGTGGACCTCCATCCCTTCCTGAAAAACGGGCAGCGAGGTGATGACCCACAGGCCGGGGAGGGCCAGCAAGACGAATTTGAAGGAGCCGCCGATGTAGCTGGGCCGCCGCAGGCAGATCAGCACGAGCATGGCCACCGATATGATCACCGCGGAGACGGTGGCGCGGCTGCCGGAGATGACGACCATGAGGATGGTGGCCGGGGCGGCGCTGAAGAGCAGCCAGCGGGGGTAATACTTCCTGTCAAGAATGGCGTAGAGGAGGCACCCCGCCACGATGGTGATGTAGTCGGCCAGCCCGTTGGTGAAGGAGAACGTGCCCGGCGGCCGGATCTTGCCGAACCCGACGTCCAGTTGTCCCCCCTCGCCCCCGCCGACGCCGACGTTCACCCAGGCGGTGGGCCCGGCCTTGAACTGGACCATGACGAGGAAGGCCATGGGGACGGCGGTGATCAGCAGCCCGATGCAGAGGGCTCGCACGTCACGGGGCGTCAGCACCTTGGGCATCAGAAAAATGAGCGGCAGGTGGAGAAAGTCGGTGCGCCATCCATAGAGGCTCACAAAGAGGTTCCCGACGCCGGACACCAGGGAGACCAGGAAGGTCAGGATGCCGAGGCCGGTGATCCACCCGACAAAGCTGTCGGACGGAAAGACGCCTTTGCTCAAGGCAAGGGCGTAGATCAGGATGACCACGGGGTCGCGGACGATGAGGAGCGGGTTCGCCAAGCCGGGCACGATCCATTTGCGCAGCGCCCCCTCGTAGATGAGCAGCAGGAAATAGAGCCAGATCAGCCGCCGGATCCAGAGCAAGGGATCGGCGGCGGGCTCGCTCGCGCGTTGGGGGTTGGCGAAATTCATGGCGTCTTTTGCCCCCCAGGCAGGGCAGCCACGACGGTCTGGGCAAGCCGCGCCCGGTATTGCTCCCAGGTGTAACGGAGGGCGGTCTGCCTGGCGGCGGCTTTCATGGCGCAGCGTAGCCCGGGATCGCGCGCAAGTAAATCCAGCTTTTCCGCAATGGCCTGGGCGGAGCGGATCGGGACGATGAAGCCGCTGACCCCTTCTTCCACCAGATCGGGCCCGGCGGTGTGCTCCGTGGCGATGACGGGGAGCCCCTGGGCCAGGGCTTCCAGCAGGACGAGGCCGAAGCCCTCGAAGAGCGACGGGAATACGAAAACGTCGTGCCGGCTCATCTCGCGCAAGATGCCCTCGTGCGGAAGCGTGGGGATCCACCGATGCCGCCGCAGCGCGGCGTTGAGCGGGGCGCACGCCTCGGTGGGCTTCATCCCCACGAGCGTCAGTTCCACGCCGCGCCCGAGCATCCGCACGGCTTCCAGAAGGTAAGAGAGCCCCTTGCGCTGCCCGAGGCCGCCCACGAAGAGGACGCGCAAGGGACCGCCACGCGCGCTGGACGCGGCGGGCTCCGGCGCGGCGGCCAGGGAAGGCGGCGCGCCGTAGGGGATGACGTGGACGGGCTTGTCAAAAGGGTGGGTTGTGTGCTCCAGCGTCCGCTTGGTGAAGGAGCTTGCCACCAGGACGACGTCGGCGAGGTCCAATTCCTCGTCTTTGCGCGCGAGCTTGGCGGGGCTGTCGAGCGTGCCGGTCAGCGTGCAGGCCCATTGCGGCTCGCGCGCCTGCTCTTCCTGGTAGATCACGTGGGCGGCCCGCCAGTAGCCGATGGGCAAATCATAGATCCGCCGCAGCCCGCGCTCCCGGGCGGCGGCGAACGTCGCGGCCGCGCCGTCTTCATACGCATAGACGGCGGAAAGGGCCTCCCCGGCCCGGGCGACGCGCCGGGCAACGCGGCGGTCAAGGGTCCGGTACACGGCGTCGATGCAAAAGGGGCCGGTTTCGTGCGTGGTGAGCCACGGGAGCGGCCACCGGCTCGCGGCCATGCGGACGGCCTCGCGCCAGGGGAAATGGCGGGCGCGCTCCCGCAGGGCTTCCGGCAACGCCCGGCGGGCCAACTGGCGGCGGAGCGCCCCGGGCAGGAAGCGATTCCAGGCGGAATCCGGGTTCCAACTCACGCATGTCCAGTATTCCGCGAGCAAGTCCGCCTCGGCCAGCGCCAGGGCGGCGTGCCGGGAATTGGCGTTGCCGGTGGGATGAGAGAAAAGGATCATCGCGGGGAGTTTTGGAAAACCGCAATATACGCGGCCGCCACGGCGCGCGCCGTGTGGGCGGCGAGATGCGCGGGGGCGGCGGCGGCCCATTGTGCGGCGAGGTCCGGGCGCGTCAGGGCTTCCCGCAACGCGGCGGCCAGCGACGGAACGTCGCCGTTGGGAAAAGTAACGCCGCACGGGCCGATGGCGTCGGCAAGCCCCCCTTCCCGCGAGCCGATGACGGCGCATCCGCAGGCGATCCCCTCCAGGGCGACGATGCCAAACGGCTCGGCCCAGCGGGAGGGAACGGCCAGCACGCGGTGGCCGTTGAGCAGCCGCGCCAGTTCCATCCCGGCGCGCGGCCCCACAAAATCGACCTGCGCGGCGACGCCCAATTCCCGCGCGAGTGCCTGCAACGGCTCGGCCTCGGGGCCGCCGCCAATGAGGGTAAGGCGCGGGGAGATCCCCTCCTCTTTCAAGAGCCGGAGGGCCTGCAAGAGCAAATCGGCCCCCTTGTCGGAGACGAGCCGCCCGAGAAAAGCGAGGTCGCCGGTCCGCTCCACCTCGGGCATCCGATAAAACAGATCGTCGCGGTACGGGTTCGGGATCAGGATGGAGGGGACCGGCAGGCTCCGCGCGACGGCTCGGCTGATGGAAATGTTGGCGGCGGCGAAGCGGAGCAGGAAGCGCTTGAGCCGGTCGCGCCAGTCGAGCCGCCCGTCGAGCCGGGTGATCCAGGTCTGGTGGGCGACCACCCACGGCCTGCGCACGCAGAGCAGCGGCCAGAGCACCTGGAGGCTGATGTTGTTGTGCAAAAAGAGGTCGCACCAGCGCACTGCAGCGAGCAGCGCGCGCGCGCCGGGCCGCCGCAGCACCGGGTAGGGCCACTCCGGCTTGTCCGGTCCCGGGGTTTGCGTCACGACCCGGACTTCATGCCCCTGGCGCACGAACTCGGCGGCAAGCAGCTCGGAGACGGACTCGATGCCGCCGATGGCGGGGGAAAAAGCGTGGGAAGAGAGGAGGATCTTCACAAGGCGCTGCCGGGGGAATGGGGCTTCGACGCTATCTGCAAGGCCTGGAGAAATCTAGCGCAGATTTCGCCGAGCCGGGACGCGGGGGCGCGTTTGGGCAACCCCTCGGCGAGCCGCGCCGGGAGCATTGCGTCACACCGAAAATACGGGGCCGTATCGCCGGGCGGCGCTCCGGCGTCCCGGGGGACGATGACGGAGAGCCCGTGGTCGATCATCGTGGCGGCGGCGCTGCTTTTGCCAAGCAGGCTCCACGGCGAGGCGGCGACGCCGAAATCGGCCCATCGCAAGAGGGCGGAGATCCGCGTGGCGGGCTGCTCTCCGCACCGGATAAAGCGGATCTCCCCGCCATAGGTCTGGCGCAGCCGCTCCCAAAGGGCCTCCCCGGCGGCTCCCATCCGCCCGGCGGAAATCCAGCAGACCCGTTTCCCGGCCTGCCTGGCCGCGCTGAGGAGGGTGCCGGTGAACGGTTCGGGCTGCCACTCCGGGTGCAGGATGCCGAAGAAAAGGGCAAACCACCAGGCGCCGCGCTCCGGGGCGATAAGAGGAAGCCCGGCGGTGAGGAGTCCGGGGGGCAGCGCGGCATCCGGGGGGGCGATGGGGATGTTGCCAAAGATCGGGAGTTCCCCTGCGGCGACGCCCCCGGCTTGGAGCCGCGCGATGTAGGTGGCGTTGGAAGTGTGGACCACGCGCGGACGCAACGCGGCGATGAGCCGGAAAATGCATCCCCGCTGGACCGCGCCGACGAGCCGGTGCTTCCACGCATACCCGCCCCCCTCACCGATCCAAAGCTCATGGAACATGAGGTGGAGGGGCCGCCCGGCAATGATCTCCCGCAGTTCGCGCGCAAACCGCCACGGGATTCCCTTCGGGTGAAAGGCGTAGGGGACAAATTGCAGGCTGATCCAATCGGGATCAAAGCCATCCAAAAAAACGCGCGCGGCGGCGTTGCGTTCTCCCACGGGAAGATCCTCTCCGCACCGCAGGCTGGGGAGGGAGACCTCCTCGCTTTCCTGTTTTTCGGAAACGGTGCCGGAAATAAAAGCGTCGTTCAGGGCGATGAGTCGGCAGGCGTGCCCCTGGCGCACGCACTCGGCCGCGAGCCGCCGGGTGTAGTCCCCCACCCCGTCGCGTCCCGATTCCAAACTGCCGCAGAGAAAGGCGATGCGCATAAAAAGCTAGTTGCGCCGGATGACCCGTCCCAGCGCGGCGGCAAGGGCCAGATGGAGGCGCCGGAGCCGCAGGCGCGCCGGGGAAAAGACCCGCACCGGGCCCGCCTGCGCCCAATGCCAGTAGGCTTTGTCCGCGGCCCGGGGCGGGAGGCCGCGCAGGGCGTCGCGCAGGTACGCTTTATGCCACGGTTTGGACGGCCCGAGGGCGTGGGGCAGCCAGGCCTCGCCCGCAACGAACCCCATCGCCTGCTGCTTGACGAAGCTGGCGGAGACGCCTTCGGCGGCTTCGAGGGCGGCGTTGAGAACGTCCTGGTCGGTTTTGTCAAAGCAATCGGCAAAGCCGGTCCGCCCCGCGATGGGGCTCCCCCCGCCGATGCCGACGTATTCGGCTCCTCCGAGCGCTTCCCACAACTGGTCCTGCATCTGTTTCCAGAGGCGTAAAAAGGCGATCTCCTCGCGCCGGACGCCGACGAAGCCGCCGTTGGCGTAATACGGCTCCCCGGGACGCAAGACCAGGCCGCGCCCGGCGAAAAACCGCCGCCAGCCGACCCGCCGGGGGTGATGGGCGGCGAAGGGGGAATTGACATCCTCGCAGACGGCGACGCCGCAGGTAATCCAGTTTTCAAAAAAACGCCACGCCCGGCAAACGAGCACGTCCGGGTCGATGTAAAAGAGGCCCGCGCAATCGGGCGCTTCGCGCTCCAGCACGCGGAGCATGAAGTCGGGCTTGTGGTTGGTGAGATGGGCGCTCGTGTCGAGCCGGACAAAGCGGATCACGCAATCGGGCGCGGCCGTGAACTCCGCATACGCGCCGGTTTCTTGCAGGGACCGGGCCCACGGGGGGAGTTCCCCACGGATGCCGGCCCAGACGACCCCGCGGAAGCCGCTTCCGTAGAGCGAATTGACCAGGGGGCCGAGGCCAAGGTGGTAGCCGCCTTCCAAGAGCGTGCAGATCGCAAGGCGATGAGGCATAGAGCGTATTCTCGCCAAATGCGCGCGCGCGCCAAGGCGAAAAAGGGGGAAATCCAAACGCCGCCCGGGAGTGCCCCTCCCATGCTGCGGATGCACAATTTCATTGCTTGCGCGAAAGCCTCCTGCCATCGTCCGCAGGCATGGCCCCCTCGCCTTCCACCAGCCAACCGCCCGGCGGCGGTGCGCGGCACCTGGCTTTCCTGGACGTTGTCCGGGGCGTGGCGATTCTCCTGGTCGTGGGATTCCATACGCTGGACGCCGGGCTCGGCATTGACCATCTGCAATGGAACGGGTGGTGGCTGGACTTTGCCCATGCGCCCTGGACGTTTGTGCTCCTGCTGCCGGTTTCCTTTGGCTGGATCGGGGTCGCCATTTTCTTCGCGGTGAGCGGTTTTTGCATTCACTTGAGCTATGAGCGCTCGCCGGGCAGGGAGTGGAAGGCGTTCTTCCTGCGGCGTTTCTTCCGCATCTATCCGCCGTATCTGCTGGCTCTGTGTTTTTTCGCCTTCGCGTTCCCTCCCACGCGGCTGGGCGGGTGGACGCTGGATCACCTGGTCCAGTTCGGGAGCCATTTCCTCCTGGTGCACAACGTGGATAACCGTTGGGTCGTCGGCGTCAACGGCTCTTTCTGGAGCATCGCGGTGGAGGTGCAGCTCTACTTGCTGTATCCCTTGTTATACTTGGCCGCGAGGAGGCTGGGCTGGACCCGGGCGCTGCTGCTGGCGGGAGGGATGGAAGTGGGGCTGCGGCTGGGGGATTTTTGGTTCGGCGTCCCCTGCTGGCTGGGCGCGTCCCCTTTCAACTACTGGTTGAGTTGGGCGGTCGGGGCGAAGCTGGCCGATGATTATCTGCAAGGGCGGCCGCTCCTCCTGGCCCGCTGGCCGCTGGCGCCTTTCGTGGCGCTCACGGCGGGCTCCTTTTTTATCCGGCCGCTGGCGGAGTTCTCCTTCCTATTGACAGCGCTCACGACGGTGCGCGCCATCGCCGGGTGCCTGGCCCGGCCGGACGTTCCGGCCCAACCCTCCTGGCTGGCGAAGTGGGTCGGCTGGGTGGGCGGCTTCAGCTACAGCCTCTACCTGATCCACCAGCCCTTCCTGAAAGCCCTCTCGCCATGGCTGAAAGGGATGTTCCCCGGCCATGTGCTTCACCCGATGCTCCTGTTCTTCTGCGGGCTGGCTTCTTGCTGCCTTATTTTCCCGGCCGCCTGGCTGTTTTGCCGGGGGGTGGAGTTGAAGAGTGTGGAGTGGGGGAAGCGGTTCGTTCAGCGCCGCAGCCGCGCCAAGACCTCCGTCCCCACGGCGTACGCGGGGTAACGCAAGTCCAGCGGGCGGGCGCGCCAGGCTTCCAGGAAAAGCGACCGCGCCCTGGCCGGGTCCCCGCCCCGCACGAGGCGGCCAAGGTTCGCCAGGCTCGCCGCATACAAGGTTTTGCGCAGGGACGCCGGGAAAAAGGGGCTGCCCAGGTGTTTGCGGTAAAACTGGACGGCGTGTTCCGCGACAAGGAGCGTCCTGGTCATGGCGCTGCCGCCGTGCTTGACGTAGAAGCAGGTGGGTGCGCCGGTGCAGGCGAGCCGCCCTCCCGCGGCGAGGATGCGCATCCAGTAATCGCAGTCTTCGCCGACGCTCAACGCGGGATCGAAGCCGCCCGCTTTTTCGGCCGCGGCGCGCCGGACCATGACGAGGCTGGATGTCTGGATGAAATTGCTGCGGAAGAGATGCTCCTGCGGATGCGGCGGAACCTCCGGCACGAGGGTTTCGCGCTCCCTTTGGGACGGTTCGTCGTAAACGTGGAAGCCGGAGAAGCAGAGGTCCGCCTTCTTCTGTAGCCTTTCAAGGCCGGAGGCGAGATGATCGGGGAGCCACCAGTCGTCGGCGTCGAGGAAGGCGAACACTTCGCCGCGGGCCAGCGCCATGGCGCGGTTGCGGGCGGCGGAGACGCCCTGGCGCACGCCGGGGTTCTCATACCTTACGCTCTGGGAAACGCTCCCGGCGAAGGCGCGCACGTGCGCCTCAGTGTCATCGTGGCTCCCGTCTTCGACGACGATGAGTTCCCACGCGGAATAGGTCTGCGCACGCAGGCTCTCCAAGGCCCGGCGAAGAAACGGCCCCGCGTTGCAGGCGGGGATAAGGACGCTGACGAGCGGTTGCGGGGCGGTTAAGGCTGCGGCTTTCGGGACCGCCGGAACGGCGCTGTAAATGTCCAGCAGACTGTGCGCGGCGGCCATGATTTCAAAATACCGGGTAAAACAATGCCGCGCCTGCCGCCGCATGGCGGCCTGTTCTTCGGGGGAAAGCGCCCCCCAGCGGCGCAGGAGGGCCATGGTCCCCTGAAGGTCGTCATTCTCCACAAGCCCGGCGTGTTCGCGGTCGATTTCACGCCAGATGTTCACTTTGTCGGAAATCAAGACCGGCAGCGAGGCGGAGAGGGCCTCGGCCACGGAGATCCCGAAGTTTTCCTGGTGGGAGGGGAGCACGAACGCCTCGGCGGCCTGGAACGCGCCCCACTTGAGATCCCCTTCGAGCATGCCGGTCCATGTCACCTGATCCTCAATGCCGAGCTTTTGGGCGAGACGCTTCAACTCTCGCCCGAACGCGTTGTCCGCGGGCCCGGCCATCACGAGATGGAAGGCGGAGCCGGGATCAGTGGAAAGGAACCCGTGGAACGCCCGGAGGAGAAGATCGCCCCCTTTTTTCTCGTGCACGCGGCCCAGGAAAAGGAAGAGGCGGCGGCCCTCGAGTTCCGGGAATCGGGCGAAGAAGGCCCGCTTCTGCGCTTCGGCATCCCCCTTCCACCCGCCGGTGCCATAGTTCACGACGCGCTCGTTCCAGCGATAAAGCCAAAAGGAGCGCCGCGCCTGGATGGCTTCCTCCAGGCAGGTGAAAAGGACGGCGGTGGCGTCGCGCAAAACCCGGTATTCCCCCCACGGCCAGTAAAGCCATTTTTTGAGGTGCTTGAGCGGATAATGCCGCTTGAACCACGGGTCCAGCATCCCGTGGGTGAACACGAAGTAAGGGACGCCCTCTTTGTGCAGCACGCACCGGGTGGCAAAGCTGTGATACTGCCAAATGCCATTGATGACGACGTAGGCGTAATCCCGGGCGTGTTTCCGCAGCCACGGGATGAACCGCGGGGAGTAGGCGTAGCTGAAATAGGAGGGCCCCAGGGCGTGAACCGGCAGCGGGAAATCTTTCAGCCACGGGGCGTCGGGAGCGTCCAAACAGGCGACCTCGATTTTGGCTCCCAGGCAGATACTGGCGCTGGCCAGTTGTTTTACCCCTTCAATGGGGCCTCCCCCAACCGGGTTTACGGAGTGGATGATGTGGAGGATTTTCACAAGGGCGTTGCCAACGCAATCGGGGGAATGGCTGGGGCGGCAGTTTTATACGCTGACACCCCCGGCGCATTCAACAGGAAACATCCTCCCTGCCGCGTCGCCCCTGTAAAAACACGAGCGCCCGCGTCCCGGCAGACGCGGGCGCTCTTTGGGACAAGCGTATTTCCCGCAGCTAGTGTCCCGTTAGGCTAGTTTATTGCAATATTTATCGATTTTTTCGAAGATTT
>JBAWXX010000071.1:0-10519 GCA_037143855.1 Verrucomicrobiota bacterium
TAAAACGCCGGGCTACTCTCAGAGCGTCCCCATGGGACGCGAAAGCGAAGCCCTCCGCCATAAAGCCCTCCGCCCATTCTACCAAATAAACCGTAGCGTAGAAATGGTATTAGTCTCACGCAAAGGCGCAAAAAAGAGGTTTTTTCCTTTGCGTCTTTGCGTGAGGCACTCCTCCTTCGTCCAGCCTTTGCACGAGATCCTTTCAGTGCGCGGCTAATTACTGCCGGGCGGGAGTTCGACGATCTCGAACCAGTATTTTTCCAGGGTTTGGAGGATGTCCACCAGCGCCTCGAACGTGACGGGCTTGACGATGTAGGAGTTCACCCCCAGGTCGTAGGATTTGAAAATGTCTTCTTCAGCGTGGGAGGTGGTTAGAACGACCACCGGGATCTGCCGAAGTTCCGGGTCGCTCTTGATCTCTTTCAGCACGGTGCGGCCGTCTTTGCGCGGCATGTTGAGGTCCAGCAGGATCAGGCCGGGGCGGGGAACGTCCGTTCCGGCATATTTGCCCTGGCGGCGCAGGTAATCCATCAATTCCTCGCCGTTTTCCACAAACCGCAGGTCGTTGGCGAGCCGCCCTTCCAGCAAGGCCTCCTTGGTGAGGCGGCGGTCGTCATCATCGTCGTCGGCCATCAATATGGTGATCGGTTTGCCGTGTTTGCTCATGATTTTGTGATCTGTTTGACGGGCAGCTTGATAATGAACGTCGCTCCCTGACCCTCCCCGCTCTTTGCTACAATACTCCCGCCATGCCGAGATGCAATTTTTCGGCAGACGGCCAGCCCGATGCCGGTCCCCTCGTATTCCTGGCGAGTGTGGAGGCGCTGGAAGAGGGTGAAGACCTGCTCGACAAATTGCTCTTCGAACCCGATGCCGTTGTCGGCCACCACGATCTGGCAAATTTCCTCCCCCGGGCCCGCGCCCGCGATTTGGTGCTCCTGGGCCGTCAGGATGCGGGCCGAGACGTTGACCTCGGGGGGCTGGCCGGGCTTGTGGAATTTGAGGGCGTTGCTGAGGAGGTTCTGGAACAACTGGCGCATCTGCACCGGGTCGGCGTCGATGGGGGGCAGCGGGCCGATCTCGATCTTGGCGGCGCTTTGCTCGATGGGCACTTCCAGGTCGGAGAGAACCCCCCGCATTACCTGGGTCAGATCGACTTCCTTAAACGGCTGCGCCCGGCTGGTGACATAGGAGAGGGTCAGCAAGTCCTGGATGAGCGTCTGCATCCGGCCCGCGGCGGACTGCATCCGCTCCAGGTAATCGAGCCCCTGGGTGTCGAGCGCCGTCGCGCACTTGAGCCGTAGCCGGTCGGCGAACGCCCGGATTTTGCGCAGCGGCTCCTGCAAATCGTGCGAGGCGACGCTGGCGAAGTCGCGCAGCTCCGCGTTGCTCCGTTCCAGCTGGGCGGCGAAGACGCGGAGTTTCTCCTCCGCCGTCTTGCGCTCGCTGATGTCGGCGCTCACGCACACCAGGCCGATGAGCGCCCCGGTGACGCCATGGAGCGGGGCCTTGGTGGTCAAAAGCCAGATCAGATCCCCCTGGGCCGTCACGGCCGGTTCCTCCCGGTTGAGGATCGGGACCCCGGAGGCGATGACGCTCTGGTCGTCGGCGTGGTAAATGGCGGCGAGTTCCTTCGGGAAGAAGTCAAACACGGTCCGCCCGGCCAGCGCGCTGGGATCGGCCACGTTGAGGAAGCGGCGGTGGGCAATGTTGTCGAGGACGTAGCGGCCTTCCAGGTCCTTCACGTAGATGTGCTCCGGGATGGCGTCGATGAGGCTTCGCAGCAGGTTGCGCTCCTGGGCCAGTTGCGTTTCGGCCCGCTCCCGGGCGGCGATGTCGCGCAGGATGAGGCCCAGGGCGGCCAGCAGCAGCGCGAAGCTCACCCCGGAGCCGAGCAGCAGGGTGGCCTGCGCTTCGCGCCCGATGCGGCGGGTCTGCGCCGAGCGTTCGTCGAGCAACCGGCGCTCGTCCAAGGCGAACTCGGCCATCAGCGAGCGGATTTCCAGCATGGAGCCTTCCTGCCCCATGGCGGAGAAGCGGCCCAGCGCGGCGTCCGCCCCCTGCTCGCGGCGGAGCGTGGTCAATGCGCGCAGGGTTTGCAGCTTGCGGTCCATTCGCCTGCGGATCGTTTTGAGCCGGGCCTGCTGAGAGGGCTGGTCGTCGAGCAGCCGCCGGAGTTCCTCCGCATCGGCCGTTCCTTCCCCCGCCGCCTGCTCAAAGAAGTTGAGCAGGAGATCGTCGCCGGAGAGGAGAAACCCGCGTGCGGCGCTTTCCGCCTCCATCAAATGCCGCAGCATCGACTCGTGGGCCTCCAGGACGCGGTGGATGTGCGAAACTCCTTCGGCCGTGCGCAGGAAGGCCCGGGTGCTGCGGAGCGAGAGCCACGCGATCACGCCCACCGCCACCAGGGCGAGCCCGAAGCCGAGCACCACCTTGAACCGAATGGAGGAGGGGGAAAAGGGACCGGCGATCTTCACGGGCTTGGGTGGGAAAAGGGATGGCGCAACGGCTGCCCTTGGCGGAGGGGGTGGGATTCGAACCCACGGTGCCTTGCGGCACTCCGGTTTTCAAGACCGGCGCAATCGACCACTCTGCCACCCCTCCAAGGACCATGGCGGTTCTTTGGGAACCGCAGCCTTCGTCCCTTGTATGCTGGCCGGCCGGTTTTTGGAATCAGTTTTTCAACCGGCCTTTGGAAACAGGAGGGGCGCAAGCCCTTTGGAGCGTCCGTTTCCGGGACGCATTGCGTGAAAAATCTTGCAAATCAGACTTTTCACTAATCCCTGGTGTGAGAGAATTTGTCACCGCATCGGGGTTCCCCCGGCATTTCGAAAAACAGATGAAGCCTCCCGGCAAACCCAGTTCCCGTTCACGGGCCAAGCTACGCGGCCGTCCGCGTCTGGACGCGAGGGGGGTGGCGATGCAGGAGCCGTTGTTGAGGGCAACGGGGCGGGTGCTCTATGTCTGCGACCCGGCCGGGGTGATGACGTTTTATGGCGACCGGGAAGGGCTCCTGGGCGCTTCCCCGGCGCAGCGGGAGCAGGCCCGCCGCGAGTGGCTCCAGCGGGTGCATCCCGACGATCTCCCGCGCCTGGCCGCGCTGGAGGTGGACGCCGCCGAAGGCCAGCCGCACCGGCTCGATTACCGTTTTTGCCGCCAGGACGGCTCCGTGGTTCCTCTGCGCGACAGCGGCTGCCGGCTGCGCGACGAAGCAACGGGGCGGCTCTTGCTGACCGGCATTTTGGAGGATATTTCCGCGGAGCGCCACCTCGCCGCACAGCTTCGCCAATTCCAGAAGCTGCGGGTTTTCGGAGAGTTCGCAGGAGGCGTTGCCCACGACTTCAACAACCTGCTGACGATCTTCCACGGCTACACCGAGATGCTGCAAGCCGGCATCGCCGCCGATGATCCCCGGCAGGAATACCTCGGCGAAATGGTGGGAGCCGTGGAGCGCGCCCGGGCGCTCACGACGCAGATCCTCCATTTTAACCGCAAAAAAGAGACCCCGCCCAGCCCCCTTCCCCTCGGCACCCTCCTGCTCAGTTTCCGCAGGATGCTGCGGCGGATCGCGGGGGAGAAGATCGAATTGACCGTCCATGCCGAGGAGGGGAGCGGATGGACGGTGGTCGCGTCCGGCCTGGTCGAGTCGCTCCTGCTCAACCTGGCAGCCAACGCGTGCGAAGCGATGCCGGGGGGCGGCTGCCTTTCCCTGGAATTGGACGAGATCGTGCTCTCTTCCTCGGACCGCCGGGTCCGGGCCGGTTGGAAGCCCGGCCCGTACGTGCGGGTTTCCGTGCGCGACACCGGCGCGGGCATCCCGAAAGGGGGGCTCAAGCGGATTTTCGAGCCCGGCTTCACCACGCATCCCGAGCGGGAGGCTCCCGGGATGGGCCTATCCCTTTGCGCCGCCATCGCGGAAGAGAGCGGCGGGAAACTGACCGTCGAGAGCGTCCCCGGCAAGGGGAGCGTTTTCCGCCTCTTCCTCCCGCGCATCCAGCCCTCTCCCCGGGAGAAGCTCCCAGCCCGGCGGGAAGCCCCGGCCGCGTTCGGCAAAGGGAAAAAAGTGCTGGTGGTGGACGACGACGCCCCGGTGCGCAAAGCCGTCGCGGCGATGGTGCGCCGCCTTGGGTTCCGGCCCCTCTGCGCCGCCCACGGCGAAGAAGCGCTGCGGATGCTGGAGCGCGAGCCGGGAATCCGCCTCCTCATCGCCGACCTCGTCATGCCCTTGATGGGAGGGGGGGCACTGGCCGAAACCGTCCGGGAGCGGTGGCCCCGGGTCGGCGTTCTGCTCATTTCCGGCTACACCCTGGAGCCGCCGGGAGCCCCCGTTTTCCCAGCCCGGTCCCCCCTCTTTCTGCCGAAACCGCTTGCCTTCGGCGCTTTGGCCCGCAAACTGCGAGAACTTCTCAATGTCTGACCTCTCCATTTTATTGACAGAAGACGACGCCGACGTGGCGCGTTACCTTTCGAGCGTTTTAAAATCCCTCGGTCACAAAGTCGCGGCCGTCGCCACGGACGGCATCCAGGCGGTGAAACTGGCCCAGGAATTGCGCCCCAGCCTTGTCATTATGGACATCGATCTGCCGGGCATGAACGGCGTCGCCGCCGCGCGCAAGATTTTAGAGAAACAGAGCGTCCCGCTCATCATCAGCACCGGCCGGACGGACTCCGAGGCGTTGGAGAGCACCCGGGAGATGGACATCCAGGCTTTCCTCATCAAGCCGTTCAGCGCCGTGCAGCTCAAATCGGCCATCGCCGTCGCCATGAGCCAGCACCGGATGCAGGCCGAGGCCCGCAAGAAAATCAACGAACTGAGCGGCGCGTTGGAGGCCGTCCAGGACAAGGCGGACGGCGGCTCCCTCACGCAGGAGCGCTTGCAAACCCTGGGGCTCACCCCGCGCGAAGCGGAAGTCATGGCGTGGGTCGCGCAAGGCAAATCCAACAGCGACATCGCCACCATCCTGGTCAGCTCCCCGCGCACCGTCGCCAAGCACATCGAGCACATCTTCGCCAAACTCAACGTCGAAAGCCGCACCGCCGCCGTCGCGGAAGCCCGCCGCCTCTTGCAGCAAGGCGCGGGGGAGTGAGGAAGCAGGGGAGAGACGCGGGGATGGGGAGATTTTGATCGAACATTTCGGGCTGGCTGGTGTCTGAAACCCTTGCATGACGAAAACGACTGAAGAAATCACGGCGGAAGTCCGGCACGCGGGCCGGTGGATCGCCCCCCTCCAGGAGGAAGTCTCCCGGGTGGTGGTGGGGCAGAAATACCTGGTGGAGGGCCTGCTTACAGGGCTCTTGACCAACGGCCACGTGCTGTTGGAAGGCGTCCCCGGCCTGGCCAAGACCCTCACCGTCAAGACCCTCGCCTCCGCCGTCCAGACCGGCTTCCAGCGCATCCAGTTCACCCCCGACCTTCTTCCCGCCGACCTGATCGGCACCCTCATTTACAACCCGCGCTCCGGCGAATTCACCGTCAAGCATGGGCCGCTCTTTTCCAACCTGATCCTCGCCGACGAGATCAACCGCGCCCCGGCCAAGGTCCAGAGCGCGCTGCTCGAAGCGATGCAGGAGCGGCAAGTCACCATTGGCGAAACCACCCACAAGCTCGCTGATCCGTTCCTCGTCCTCGCCACGCAAAACCCGCTGGAGCAGGAGGGCACCTATCAGCTTCCCGAAGCCCAGCTCGACCGCTTCCTGCTCAAACTGCACGTCGGCTACCCCAGCAAAACCGAAGAGCGGCAGATCCTCGACCTGATGGCCACCTCCGCGCCGAAGCTGGAGGTCACGCCCGTTGTCGATCCGCAGCACATCATCCATGCCCGCGCGATCGTCAACGAGATTTACGTGGACGACCGGGTGAAGGACTACATCGTGGACATCGTCTGGGCCACGCGCGCCCCCGGGGAATACAAGCTGCCTCTGGACGGGATGATCCGCTACGGCGCCTCGCCTCGCGCCACCATCGCGCTGACCCTGGCCGCCAGGGCCCGCGCCTTCCTGCAAGGGCGCGGCTACGTGACCCCGCAGGATGTCAAAAACGTCGGCCTCGACGTGCTGCGCCACCGCATCATCGTCAGCTACGAGGCGGAGGCCGAGGAGGTCACCAGCGAGAAGATCATCGAGCGGATTTTCGCCGGCCTGCCCGTGCCGTAAGGAAAGACGATAGAAGGGGGAGAGGATAGACGATAGAGGCAGAAAGCCGCGCGCCAATGGCAGTCTCCATCCTCTCACCACTCCATCATCTATAGTCTGCTCTAATGGACGCGAAACACATTTTATCCAAGATCCGGCGGATTGAATTGAAGACCCGGGGGCTGGTCGAAACGGCCTTCGCGGGCCAGTACCGGAGCGTCTTCAAGGGCCGGGGGATGAACTTCGAGGAAGTCCGCGAATACCAGCCCGGCGACGAGGTGCGCGCCATCGACTGGAACGTCACCGCGCGGCTGGGGCACCCCTACGTCAAGAAATTCACCGAGGAGCGGGAGCTGACCGTCATGCTCGTCGTGGACGTGAGCGCGTCGGGCGCGTTCGGCAGCGTGCGGATTTCCAAGCGCGAACTCGCGGCGGAGATTGCCTGCGTGCTCGCCTTCAGCGCCATCCGCAACAACGACAAAGTCGGCCTCCTCCTCTTTTCCGACCACGTCGAGCTCTACATCCCGCCCAAGAAAGGGCGCATCCACACCCTGCGGCTTATCCGCGAAATTCTCTTTTTTGAACCGCGCGGCCGGGGGACCGCGCCCTCCCCGGCGCTCCACTACTTGAACCGTGTCCTCACGCGCAAAGCGGTCGTCTTCCTCCTTTCCGATTTCCAGACCCGCCTTGCCGACCGCGAACTGGGGGCCACGGCCCGGCGGCACGACCTCGTCGCGCTCCCCGTGCTCGACCCGTGCGAGAGCGAGCTGCCCAATGCCGGGATTGTCGTGTTCGAGGACGCCGAAACCGGCGAGCAAGTGGAAGTGAACACCGGGGACGCCTCCGTGCGCGCCGCCTACGCCCATTTTGTCGCGCGGCGGCGGGAGGAATGGGCGCACGCCTTTCGGCGGCAGCGGATCGACGCCATCGCCCTTTCCACCGACGTGGATTACCTGCCCGCCCTGCGGACCTTCTTCCGCACCCGCGAAAGGAGGCGGCGGTGACAAGCGTGACGCTTGACACACTTCGCGCTACCGCGCGAGCAGGGAAGCGATGCTGCTCCCTCCTTCGTGCCTGCGCGCCCGCGTGTGAGATCTTCGGAGCCTTGCTCCTTACGTGCGTGGCATCTCATGCCCAGATCGCGCTGCCCCGGCCCGGGCGGGCCGCGGCGCCGCCTGCGCCGGAACTGGCTCCGCTTGCGCCGCCGGTCTACGTGTTTCCCTATCCGATGTGGATGGTGGTTACGGCCGGGGTTGCCGCTTTGCTGGTGCTAGGCGCGTTGGTTTGGGGGATCGTGCACTGGGTGAAAAACCGTCCCCAGCCGCCGCCTCCCACCCCGCGCGAACGGGCGCTGGCGGCCCTGGAGCGGTTGCGCGGCGGATTGGCCGGCACGGAGCCGTACCCGTTCAGCATCGCGGTTTCCGACGTATTGCGCTCCTTTGTAAGCGAGGCGTTCCACGTCCGGGCCACGCAGCAGACATCGCCCGAGTTCCTCGCCGCCGCGGCGGCCAGCCCCCGGTTTTCCGAGGCCGATAAAACGCTCCTTGCCGCGTTTTTGGAAAAGGCGGATCTCATTAAGTTTGCCCGCGTCGCGGCCTCCGCCGCCGACAGCGAGCGCTTGCTGGAAGAGGCGCGCCGGTTCGTGGAAGGAGGGACTCTTTCATGAATCCGTTCGCCGATTTCGGGATTGCGTTCGCCCAGCCGTGGTGGCTCTTGCTCCTCCTCTTGATCCCCGTGCTCGCCTTTCTGAAAGGCCGCCGGGGCGGGGCTCCCACCATTGTTTTTTCGAGCACGGAGCCGTTGCGTTCCCTGGGCGCGCGGGTGCAAAGCCGCGCGGGCCAGTTCCTCACCGGGCTGCTTTTCCTCGCGCTGGCGCTGCTCATCGTGGCCCTCGCGCGGCCGCAGAAGGGGACGACCTTGAGCCGCGTGGAAGCCAGCGGCGTCGATATTCTGCTGGCGCTCGACGTTTCCGGCTCCATGCAGGCGGAAGACTTCACCATCGGCAACCGGCCCGCGAGCCGCATCTCCGTGGTCAAGAAAGTCACCGAGGAATTCATCGAACAGCGCCCCAACGACCGCATCGGCATCCTCGCCTTCGCCGGGCGTCCCTACCTGGTGAGCCCGCTGACGCTCGACCACCAGTGGCTCCTGCAAAACATGGACCGCGTCAAGATCGGCCTGGTGGAGGACGGCACGGCCATCGGTTCCGCCATTGCCATGGCCGCCAACCGTCTGCGCGGCGACAAGACCGCCAAGAGCCGCGTCCTGATTTTGCTGACCGACGGCGACAACAACGCGGGCCGGATCTCCCCCGCCACGGCGGCCGAGGCCGCCAGGGCCATCGGCGCGCGGATCTATACCATCGGCGCGGGCAGCGACGGCATCGCGCGGATGCCCACGGGGCAGCGCGATCTTTTTGGCCGGATGACCTACCAGCAAGTGGAGCCGCTCAACGCCGAAGGGCTCAAGGAGATCGCCCAAATCGGCAACGGCCAGTTCTTCCGCGCCACCGACACCCGCTCCCTGGAGGAAATTTACGAGCAGATTGACAAGCTGGAGAAATCGACCTTTGAAGCGAAACAATACCGCCAGTACCACGACCTTTTCCCGTGGTTCCTGGGGGCGGGCGCGCTCCTGCTGCTCGTGCAGACCGTGCTCGGGCAAACCGTCTGGAGGAGGCTGCCATGAACGCTGAAACCTTGACTTGGGGCGCGCCGGAGTGGTTCTGGGCCCTGGCGCTCCTGCCGCTGGTGGCCGCGCTTTTTGCGCGGGGGGAACGCCGCCGGGGCCAATTGCTTGGGACGCTCGTCGCCGCCCGGCTTCAGCCGGCCCTGGCAGGCAGCGTCAGCCTCTTCAAGCGCCGCCTGCGGTTTGCGCTGATCCTCGGAGCCCTGGCCTGCTTTGCCGCCGCGCTGGCCCAGCCCCGCCACGGCTTCACGTTCGAGGAGGCGAAGCGAAAGGGGCGCGATGTCCTGTTCGCCGTGGACGTCTCCCGTTCCATGCTCGCCAACGACGTCTCGCCCAACCGGCTGGACCGGGCCAAATTCGCCGCGCAGGATCTCCTCAACGCCTTGCAGGGCGACCGCGTGGGCGTCATCGCCTTTGCCGGGTCCGCCTTTCTGCAAGCGCCGCTGACCGTCGATGAGAGCGCCGTCCTCGCTTCCCTCAACGAACTCGATCCCGGCATCATCCCGCTGGGCGGCACCAACCTTGCCGAAGCGATCCGCGTGGCGCTGGAGGCCTTTGGCAAGGGGGAGAGCGACCAGCGGGCGCTGGTCTTCTTCACCGACGGCGAGGACCTGGGCTCCGGCGTCCTCGAAGCGGCGCGCAAAGCGGCCGGGAAGGTCCGGATTTTCCCCGTCGGCGTCGGTTCCACCAGCGGCTCGCTCATTCCCGTGCCGGGGGAAAACGGGGGGATGGAATTTGTGAAAGGGCCCGACGGGCAGTTTGTGAAATCGCGCCTGGATGAGCAGACGCTCACCGCGCTGGCCGAAGCCACCGGCGGTTTTTACACCCGCCTGCAAAACGGCCCGGCGGACATGCGCCATCTGGTGGAGGCAGGGCTCGGAAAATTGAAGGAGGGGGAGTCCGATACGCGGCTTTCCCGCCGTCCCATCGAGCGTTACCAGTGGCCGCTGGGCCTCGGGATCGCCCTGCTCGCCGCCTCGCTTCTCCTCAACGAACGGCGGCGCGGGAACGGCGCGCTGGCGTTGGCGCTGGCGGTTTCCCT
Source organism: Verrucomicrobiota bacterium (assembly GCA_037143855.1). GTDB lineage: Bacteria > Verrucomicrobiota > Verrucomicrobiia > Chthoniobacterales > Chthoniobacteraceae > UBA695. The sequence goes on from JBAWXX010000071.1 coordinate 9,863, forward strand.
GGCGGGCGCGCATTCGGCGCGGGCCGCCTCCCCCAATGGCGAGGAACTCTACGGCCAGGGCCGCTATGAGGAGGCCCGGAAGGCATACGAAGAAGGGCTCAAGCGCCGTCCCGGCCTCCCCGAACTGGAGTTCAACAAAGGGACGACCGATTACGCCTTGGGCGATCTGGAAGCCGCGGCGGCATTCTTTGGCAAGGCGCTCGCCATTTCCGATCCTGGCATTCGCGCCAAGGTGGAGCAGAACCTCGGCACCACGCTGTTGAAGCGGGCGCTGGGCCGCGACGAAATCCAGCAAAGCAGGGAGCGCGAAGCGGATCTCAAAAACGCGGCGCAACATCTGGAGGAGGCAATGAAGCTGGAACCGGCCAACCGTGCCGCCCAAACGAATTTGCAGGTCGCAAAACAGGAACTCGCCAAGCCGAAGCCCACCCCGCCGCCGCCCCAGAAGGATCAAAAGCAGGACGACAAGCAGGACCGCCAGAAAGACAACGATAGGGATCAGGACCAGCAATCCAAGGATCAACAATCCAAGGACCAGCAATCCAAGGATCAGCAATCCAAGGATCAACAATCCAAGGACCAGCAATCCAAGGACCAGCAATCCAAGGACCAGCAAGCCAAGGACCAGCAAGCCAAGGACCAGCAAGCCAAGGACCA
>JBAWXX010000072.1:0-10313 GCA_037143855.1 Verrucomicrobiota bacterium
GCGCCTTTGGCGCTGCAAAGGCTCACCCAGCTTGCACCACTTTTAATCGCGCCCGCCCCCCTCCTTTGAGTGAACATAGACTTGCCAATCTTGCGCTCTCCCTGATAGTGAAACCCGTTTGACAACGGTATAACATTTCATGGCCTTTTCTCTTTTCAAAACATCCGCCCCCAAACATCGGGAACGGGGGAACCGCTTTGTAGGGAAAATCTGGCTCGTGGTGATCTTCGTGGTGTTAACCGGCATGAACTATGCCGCCTCGTACATCGTTCCCTATATTGGCAAATTTGCCCCTTTCTACCAGGGCGCCCTCTTTATCGCGACCATCTGGAACGGCGTCCTGCTGGCCGCTATCTGGAACCAACAAGGCTGGGCGCGGTTTGTTCTGGCCTTTTTTCTGCTGGGTTTTGTCGCGGCCCAACTGGTTTTTTTCCCCGACATCCTCCTCCATTACCCCAACCTGAGCGGCGAGGGGCTGCGCATCATCCTCCTGCTTTCCCTCACCAACATTCTGGCAGCCATCTTTCTCATCTTCTCCCTGGATATCCGGTGGCTCTCGCGGCCCAACAACGACTGAGCATAAAAAGCGCAAGGGATTCATGCATCCTCACTTTGTGGTTTTTGCACCTTTTTGCAGTAAGATCCTTGAGGCGCTGCGACACTCTTTAGCGAGACACAACCGCCGCCCCGCTCGCCCACGATCCTGGATTAGGCCAACTCCGTCTGTGGATTTGCCAACTCCGGCATTGCCAATTCTCTCCGTGTTGTCCATGTTCCATGGTTTCAACTTCGGAATGAAAAAACGACTCGCCGCATTTCTCCTTCTCGCCTGTTTCTGGGGGTTCGCCGCTCCGCTTGCCCGCGCCCAGCAAGCGGCCGCCTATGCCATCGCCGACGCGACGAGTTGCCACATCCTCGACGCCCGCAACGCGAACAAAAAACTCCCCATCGCGAGCCTGACCAAGATCGCCACCGCCATGGTCGTGCTGGACTGGCTCGACGTCAGCAAGCGGGACCAGGGGAGCCTCGCCGTGGTCCCCTCCGCAGCCCTGTCCCTCGCTCCGTCCAACCCCGCCGGCTTTCAGGCCGGCGACCAGGTTTCCATCCGCGACCTGCTCTACGCCATGCTCATCCAGAGCGACAACATCGCCGCCTATACCCTGGCCGACCATATCGGGCGCGACCTCCAGCGCAGCTTCCAGAGCGACTCCCGGCCCGTCGATCTCTTCGTCGCCCAGATGAACGCGCTCGCCCGCAAGCTGGCCATGAAACGGACCGTCTTCCTCAACCCCCACGGGCTCGAACTCGGCGAGAACCCCCACTCCACCGCGCGCGACCTGGTGGTGCTCACCAGCGCCGCCCTCCAGCGCTCCGCCTTCCGCTTTTATGTCTCCCAGAGGGAGCGGCAGATTACCCGCCGGACGGCATCCGGCGCGGCCATCTCCTATAATCTGGTAAATACCAACGAACTTCTCGGCATCAACGCCATCGACGGCGTCAAGACCGGAAACAGCGCTCGTGCAGGCGAATGCGTCGTCATCTCGGCGGCGCGCGCGCCAGAATCCGTCCAAAACCCCGATGGCTCCTTCACCATCACGCCCCGCAGGCTGATCGTGGTGGTCCTCGGTTCCACTGGACGGTTCAACGAAGCAAAACAACTCCTCAACAACGGCTGGAATCTCTACGATGAATGGGCGGCAGCAGGCCGTCCCCTTGAAAAATAACCATGAAACGCATTGGCATTCTCACTAGCGGCGGCGACTGTCCCGGACTCAACGCGGTATTGCGAGGCGCAGTTCGCGCCGCAAGCTCACTGGGCTGGGAAGTCGTCGGCTTCAAGGACGGCTACGAAGGCCTCCTCAACGGCGGCGACTATATGATCCTCGACCGGAAAATCACCACCGGCATCATGGCCCTGGGCGGCACCATCCTGGGCACCACCAACAAAGGCCACTTTGTCGCCAAAGTCGGCGCGGGCGATAAAATGGCCGTCCCGGCCGCCGTCATCGAGGAATCCCGCGAAACCCTGGCCAAACTCGGCGTGGAAGGGCTCATCTGCGTGGGCGGCGACGGTTCGCTGACCACCTCCCTGCAACTCTTTGAAGCCGGGTTCAAGACCATCGGCGTTCCCAAATCCATCGACAACGACCTGGAAGCCACGGCCACCACCTTCGGCTTCGACTCCGCCGTCGCCTGCGTCTCCGACTGTCTCGACCGGCTCCACACCACCGCCGAGAGCCACAAGCGCGTAATGGTCTCCGAAGTGATGGGGCGCCACGCGGGCTGGATCGCCCTCCACGGCGGCATCGCCGGGGGCGCGAGCATCATCCTCATCCCCGAGATCCCCTTTGATCTGGACAAAGTGGCCGAAGCCATCATGCGCCGGGAAGCGGCGGGCTTGAAGAGCACCCAGGTCGTCGTGGCCGAAGGCGCGCGTCCCAAGGACGGCCGCCAGATGCTCCACGTCACCGGCTCGGGCGAATACAAACTCGGCGGCATGGGCGAGCAGGTTGCCCGCGAAATCGCCAAACGCACCGGCAAGGAAACCCGGACATGCGTGCTGGGTCACATCCAGCGCGGCGGCGCTCCGACCGTCAAAGACCGCATCCTCGGCACGCAATTCGGCGTCAAAGCCGTTGAGCTGATCCAGCAGGAGAAATTCGGCCACATGGTCAGCTACCAGAACTTCGTCGTCACCGACGTCTCCATCTCCGAGGCCGTCCACCGGCTCCGGCTCGTCAAACCCGACAGCCAGATGGTGCAGATGGCCCGCGCCGTCGGCATCTCCTTCGGAGACTAAGAGCTTGTGAAAAAAATGATGAAACAGCCGTATTGCGCGTCTTTTCGCCCTGGGTGGCGTCACGGCGCTCGGCCTGTAGCACTGCGGCTACAGGCGCTTCGCTTGCTCCTTGCCCAGGACGAAAATCCGCCGCAATCCGTCAATCCCTCATTTTTTCACAAGCTCTAGCGCTATGGAACCGCTCCTCGAACTGCTCAAAACCAACGGCCGCGCCTCCACCGGCGACTTGGCCAAGATTCTCAACGTCAGCGAGCCGGAAGTCGCAGCCCGGCTCGAAGCGTTGGAACGCGATGGCACCATCGTCGGCTACCAAGCGTTGTTTGACCCGGAAAAAACCGGCAGCAGCGTCGTGGAAGCCGTCATCGAAGTCAAAATCACCCCAGAACGGGGCGGTGGCTTCGACCGGCTCGCCAGCCGGCTCGCCAAGTTTGAGGAAGTCCAAAGCTGCTACCTGATGAGCGGCGGCTACGACCTCCTCATCATCGTGCAGGGGAAGAACCTGCAGGCCATCGGCCGCTTCATCGCGGAGCGGCTGAGCACCATTAAAGGGGTCGTCTCCACCGCCACGCACTTCCGGCTCAAAGCCTACAAAGACAACGGCGTTTTCCTCCACCGCGAGCCCAAGCCCCAGCGGCTGGCCGTCTCGCCGTAAAAGGGAACGTAAAGAGGACGCCAAGAACGCAAAGGGTCGTGAAAAACGACCTTCGCGTGCCATCCCCCCCTCGCGCGGGAGCGCGAAGAAGATCAAGCGGAACGCTTGTCACGCCATTCGCGCGCGCTCAAGCCCCGCACCAGCAGCGTGATTTCCCCCTTGGGAGGGTGGGCGGTGTAGTGGGCGAGAAGCTCCAGGGCCGTTCCGCGCCGGTATTCCTCAAACGTCTTCGTCAGCTCCCGGGCGACGCACAGGGGGCGCTCCCCCAGCAAGCGCACGGCGGCCTCCAGCGTTTTGCAAAGGCGATGGGGGCTCTCGTAAAAAATAGTCGTCTCCTGGCGATTGGCCGCCGCCTCCAGCTCCCGCTCGCGCCCGCCGCTCTTGGGAGGCAGGAAGCCGCCGTAATAAAACGCCTCGGCGGGGAACCCCGACCCGATCAGCCCCGTGATAACGGCGCTCGCCCCCGGCAGGACGCTGTGGGGCAACCCCTCGGCGATGCACGCCCCCAGCAGCCGCGCGCCGGGGTCCGAGATGCCCGGCATCCCTGCGTCGGAAACCACGGCCACCGTCTCGCCGCGCCGGAGCCGCTCCATCAACTCCTGCGTCCGCCGGGCCTCGTTGTGCTCGTGGTAGGAAACGAGCGGTTTCGATATGCCGAAGTGGTGCAGGAGCAAGCCGGAGTGGCGGGTGTCCTCGGCGGCGATCACGTCGGCGCTTTTGAGGACTTCCAAAGCGCGCAAAGTAATGTCGCCCAGGTTGCCAATGGGAGTCGGGACAAGAAAGAGCATGCCTCCAAGCTGCCGGAAAAGAGCGGCGCAAAGAAGCAGTTTTTTCCTTTGCGCCTTTGCGTCTTTGCGTGAGACTTTTTGGATGGTCCCGCCGATTCTGCCCTTTCTCCGCCGCGCGGGCGGCGCGTTCCTGGACCTGCTCTACCCGCCCCATTGCGCGATTTGCCGCGCCCCCACCCCCGCGGGCGAACACCTCTGCGCGGCCTGCCTGGCCCAGGCGCCCGCACTGAAGGGCGCGCTCTGTTCCGTCTGCTCCGCGCCATTCTCCGGGCAGATCAGCGGCCCGTTTGTCTGCCCGGCCTGCCGTGAACGGCGCTTCGCATTCACCTGCGCCGTCTCCCGCTACCGGAGCGACGGCCCGGTGCGCGAACTGGTGCACCGCTTGAAATACAAACAGGCAACCTACCTGCGGGGCGTCCTCATCGGCTGGCTGGCGGAGACCCTCGCCGATCCGCGTCTTCAAAGTCCCCCGTGCGAACGGATCGTGCCCGTGCCGCTCCACCCCGCGCGGCAGCGGGAACGGGGCTTCAACCAATCGCGCCTCCTGGCCGAAGGGCTCTCCCGGCAAAGCCACATCCCGCTGGCCGACTGCCTCCGGCGCGTCCGCTTCACCCCCACCCAAACGCACCTGGACCGCAAAGAACGCATGGAAAACTTGCGCGATGCCTTCCGAATGCGGCAAAATTCCCCCGTGCGGAATCTTCATCTCCTTTTAATCGACGACATTCTGACCACCGGGTCGACGGTTGACGCCTGCGCCCGCGTGTTGAGGGAGGCCGGGGCAGCCTCCGTGCGGGTCGCCACCGTGGCGAGGGCGTAAAGGCGATGACATACCCGGAATCCATCACGTGGCTCTATGCCACGCAGCCCGTGGGCATCAAGCTGGGCCTCGAAGCCATCACCCGCCTCCTGTGCGCGCTGGGAGTGAACCCGTCGCCGCGTTCCGGCCCGGTGATCTTTCATGTCGCGGGAACCAACGGCAAGGGCTCGGTGTGCGCCATGCTGGACGCCGTCTGCCGGGCCGCCGGAAAACGCACCGGGCTCTTCACCTCGCCCCACTTGGTCGCCTTCAGCGAACGCATCCGCCTCAACGGCGCGCCGATCCCGGAAGCGGACATCGCCGCCGGGCTGACCCGCATCCGTGAAATCGTCTCCGGCTGGGAGGCCCTCCCCACGTTCTTCGAGATCACCACCGCGCTCGCGCTCGCCTGGTTCCAAGAGCGGCAGGCGGAAGTGATCGTGCTGGAAACGGGGCTCGGCGGACGGCTCGACGCCACCAACGCCCTCACCCCCGCCGTCACCGCGATCACCTCGCTGAGCATGGATCACCGGCAATACCTGGGCGATTCGCTGGAAGCCATCGCCGCCGAAAAAGCGGGCATTTTCAAACCGGGCGTCCCCGCCGTCAGCACCCCGCAGTTGCCGCAGGCCGCGCGCGTCCTGGAAGAAGCCGCCGCGTGCGTGGGAGCCCCTCTTTCCTGGGCCGCCGAGCCCGCGCCGTTCGAAGTCGCCCTCCCGGGCAGCCACCAGCGCCTCAACGCCGCGCTCGCCCTGGCCGCCCTGGAAGCCGCGCGCCTGCCCATCCCGCAAAGCGCGATTGCCGATGGCCTGAAAGCCGTCGTCTGGCCGGGCCGCTTCCAGCGCATCGCGGAGCCGGGGGGGATTCGACTCATTCTTGACGGAGCCCACAACCAGGCCGCGGCCACCCGGCTCGTGCAAACGTGGCGCGAAACATACGGCCAGGAACGCCCCGTCCTGTTGCTGGGCGTTTTGCGCGACAAAGACGTGGCCGCCATCTGCCGGGAACTCGCGCCGCTGGCCGCCAAGTTCATCGTCACGCCGGTTCACAGCATCCGCACCTGCGCCGTCCAGGACCTCGCCCAGACCGTGCGCGAGGCCGCCCCCGCCACGCCGTGCCTGATCGCCAGTTCGGCGGAACAAGGGCTCATGCGCGCCCGGGAGGAAGCCCGGCAATCGGGCTGCCGCGTGCTCGCCACCGGCTCCCTCTTCCTGGTTGGCGAAATCCTGGCCCTGCTGCAAGGGGGCACAGCGGAAGCGAGCGCGCAGTAGAAAGAAAAATCCTAACGCAGCGCCCGGATCGCCTCCGCGTAGTCCGGCTTGCCAAAAACGGACGTGCCCGCGACGAGGACATTCGCCCCGGCGGCCACGCAAAGCTTCGCCTGGGGCGCGTTGATGCCGCCGTCCACTTCAATATGAAACGCCAGGCCCCGGCGCGCGCGCTCGGCGGCGGCCGTCTCGATCTTGGAAAGCATCTCCGGCTGGAACGACTGCCCGCCGAAACCGGGCTCCACGGTCATCACCAAAAGAAGGTCGATCTGGTCCAGATACGGCTCCACCGCTTCGAAAGGCGTGCCGGGCCGCAAGGAAATCCCGGCGGTGCGGCCCGCTTCGCGGATGCGCCGGAGCGTTCCCGCGAGATCCCCCTCGCTCGCCTCCACGTGGAGCGTCACATTGCGCGCGCCCGGCAGAAAGCGCTCCAGGTAGTGCCCGGGCCTCTCGATCATGAGGTGAACGTCTGCGGGCAGGGCGACAGCCCGCGCGACGGCGGCGCAAAAAGCCGGGCCGAAAGAAATGTTGTCCACGAAATGGCCGTCCATCACGTCGAGGTGAATCCAGTCAGCCCCGGCCGCCTCGACCGCGCGCACCTGTTCGCCAACCCGTGTGAAATCGGCGGCCAGCACCGATGGCGCGATCAGAATTTTGGAAAAATCGACAGTCATAGCTCTAAACTCCAGCGCGCCGCAGCAAATCGGCGAGCACTTTTTCGGCCTCGAAGACCTCTTTGGCGACCTCCAGCGCGGCCCGGCTGTGGCGCGCGTAGTCGGCATTGATGGCGCGCACCGCCTCGACCACTTCCTCCATCGCGCGGAACGCAAACAGCCCTTCCTTGCCGCCGTAAAACTTGGTGAACTCGGTTTCTTGCGTGATGACGGGACGCCCGGCGGCCAGGTAGCAGGCCGAGCGGTCGCTGAACCACCCGGTGTGCAGGCGCACATACTGGTCCTTGGCGACGGTGAACTCCCCCTTGGAGCTTTGGATATAGCGGAGGTAATCGTTCCAATCGACGCTCATCGCGTGGGGGCTCGTCAAGTGCCAGCCGTTGCGCAGGAAAAGCGCCTGGGTGGCCGCGTCCTTGATGTCGGTGGCCAGTTCAAAGGATTCGTGGGAGCAGCGGGGCGCATCGACGAATTTGAGGAACTCCAGCGACTTGCTCCAAAGGTAGTTCTCCTTGCGCCACTCGATGTCCTTTTTCCCGCTGGTATTCCAATTGGCGATGCTGGTGAAAACGGCCCCGCCGGGAGGCGCTCCCGCCGGGCTCCACAGGCCGGTGACGACCGGCTGGCGCGTTGGCAGCCAGCGGCGGCCGTGAAGGGGCACGGGGAAATCGGGCTGCCCGATGTTCTCCCCAAAAGTGAAGAGGGCCCGGTGACGGTCCAGGTATTCCTTGGTATCCGGGATCTCCTTGTCCACCTTGATCTGCTCCACGCCGGGATCGCTCTCCACATAAAGCATCCGGTCGTTGCCGAGGAGGTCTTCGTTGAACTCCTGGGAGCCGCAGACGTTCAGGATGGCGTCCGCGTCACGGTAAAGCTGGACGATCTCCTTTTTCTGCAACCCGGCGCAGGGGTGGTCCGGCAAAAACCGGGCGCAATAGCCCCAGCGGCCCTCGAATCCGAACTGCGCCGCCAGCTTTCCAAGCACCTCGGCGGCATAGGAATAATCCTCACCCACACCCCACGTAACGGGGTTGTACGGGAGGCGGGCGGAGTCTTCGATGTAATAGACCTCATGCCCGAGACGTTGCAGGCCCACGATATAATGCACATGCTGCCAGATCACCCCGGCGATGGGGCACCCGGCGGTAAAGCCCATGACAACGATCTTTTTACGTTTCATAAAACGGAGGGAGCGGAAAGGGGTCTATCGAAACGCGAACCGGCCCGGGATGCAACCCGGAACTGCCGGAAAACCTCACCGAGGGCTACCCAAGGTCGTCCATGTTCAGATCCAGCGCCGCGGCGTCCGCAGCACGGCGCCGGGCCTGGGCGCGCCGGACAATCCGCAAAGTGACCAAAAAAACCGCAAAAGCCAGCGGCCCGCCAATCACCACCGACCCAACAAACGTCGGCCAGATCACCTGGTGAAGCATCTTCCAATGAAGCCATTCGTGGGCATGGAGATCCTCCACCCGGAACTTATGCGGCCAATGATAGCCATGGAGAAGCCAGTAGCCGACCCCGTATTCCGCCCGCAGCAGCATCGGCATCAACGGAATCACCACGTCATGCAGCGCCACCCCGATGGCCGCCGCCACCCGGCTGCACCGGAACCCCCACGCCGCCAGAATCCCCAGCAGCGTCTTGAAGCCGAAAAAAGGCGTAAAGCCGAAAAACACCCCCAGCGCCGTCCCCCCGGCGATGGAGTGCGGCGTATCATGCAATTGGACCAGATGCCGCGCGTGCTCGCGCAACGCGGCGATCCAGCGTTTTTTTACTGCGGACAAATGCGAATCCTTCACGGCGTTTCTATTGAGCCTCTCCAAGTTTGGTGTATTCTTTGCATCTCGTCATGGAATCCTCTTCACCTTCCAACGCAACCGAAGTCCGCGCAATACGCAAATGGTTTCTTGTCGCGCTGATCTTTTCCCTGGCGCTTCACGGTGCGCTTTTCGAGTTCTTCCGCTCCAAACAGCTCGCGCACTTCACCTTCACCAACCCCGCGGCCGAACGGCTGGTTCCCCGCGCCTTCACCGTAAAGAAAGTGACCATCAACGAGGACCTCCTCAAACCGGCGGAGCCCTCCGAGCCCAAGAAGCCCGAGCCGCCCAAAACCGTTCTGCAAAACGAAAAGCCCTCTGCTGAAAACCTACCCTCCGACGTCCGGTTCACCCCGTCCGCGCCGCCGCCCGGCGACCTGACACGCGCCTTCACCGCCGAGAAACCCAGCGTGGCGGCCGGGGCCATCCCCCAACCGGCAAGCAACGTCCAAGTGGAACGGGAACTCGACTCCCTCAAGGAACAAATCGGGCCCAAAAACGCGCCCAAAATCGTGGCAGGCACCGGAAACGCTCTCCCGGACTCCGCCGGAGCCCCGGATTCCACCGAAATCGACCAACTCCTCGCGCAATCCGGTCCCCTCACAGGCCCCGTCAACCCCGTTCACATCGCCGACAGGCCCGGCGGCGCGCTCTTTGAATACGACAGCGCCGCCCTTCGCCCCGAAGCTATCGAAACGCTGCGCAAACTCGGGCTCCTCATCGACCGCAACCCGCACTCCACCTTCAGCATCGAAGGCTACACCGACGCCTTCGGCTCCCCCGATTACAACCTGAAGCTTAGCCGGGCCCGCGCAGATGCCGTCAAGGCCTGGCTGGTGAAGACCATGAAGCTGGACCCCTCCAGGATCCAAACCAAAGGCTTCGGCAGCACCCGGCTCATCACCCCCGCAACCGGCACCCGCGAAGAGCAGGCCCCGAACCGCCGCGTGGAAATCGTCATCCGCACGCCGAAGAATTAGCCTAAAAATGGTGATGGGAGGGGATGAGCCGACACAAGATACTGAGCCAACGACAGGACTCGAACCCGTGACCTGCTGATTACGAATTACGTCATTCCCTGTATCCCTCCAAAGTCCACCAGAGTCCAGCATTGTCCACTCCTGTCCATTGTAACTTACTCTTTTTCAAAGACTAAAGAATCTCAATGTTTTTTGTTGCTCCGGTCAAAAGAGGACAACTCAGGACTCTCGGGGACAAAAAATTACGTAGCAATCACGTAGCCAACCAAGTTCGGTCACCTGCCCCGAAAACGCTCGTATGACTGAAATAGCACGGCATCCCTTGAAAACCTTTCAACTTGCTGAAATCACCCGACTTGACCGTGCGCGCAAGTGGGGATGTTTAAGCAACCGCCGCCGGTATTCGGCCACGATTTCCTGATTCCGGGCGGCGATAGTTCGGAAGGATGCGGAGATGTCTAGGGTCTGCGTGACCCTAAACCCAATGCCTTTCGGTAATTGAAGGACACAACATATAGTGCTTGTACGATCTTGG
>JBAWXX010000073.1:0-9640 GCA_037143855.1 Verrucomicrobiota bacterium
GTCCCCATGGGACGCGAAAGCGAAGCCCTCCGCCGTAAAGCCCTCTGCCAATTCTTCGCGCTTGAGCCCCGGGGGTTTCCCGGTTATGTTGCAGGAAATCCCACCCATCCCATGTGCGCGCTCGTTGATCTTCTTTTGATTCCTTTCTTCTTCCTGATGATCGCCGGGATTGGCGTGGCCGCGACGGTGCTTTGGATCTGGATGCTGATCGACTGCGCGGCGAACGAGCCTTCGGAAGGGATGGACAAGCTGGTCTGGGTTCTGGTGATCCTTTTCACCCATCTGCTCGGGGCGCTGATCTACCTGCTGGTGCGCCGGCCGGAACGGCGGCGGCTCTACGGCAGATAGGCGGCTCGCGCCGGATCAGGAAGCGGGCTTTTCCGGCCCGCGCGCGGTGCGCAGGCCGAGGCTGGAGAAGATGCGGCGGGTGGCGTCGGAGCGGTTGAGCGTGTAGAAGTGGATGCCGCGCACGTCGTTCTCCAGCAGGTCGAGGCATTGCTCGGAGGCGTAGTGGATGCCGACGTGGGACACCATCTCGGGGTCGTCCTGGCAGCGTTGCAAGGCACGCAGAAGTTTCGCGGGGAAGCGCGTGCCGCCCGAAAGCTCCGCCATCCGCTTCAAGCCGCCCAGCGATGTGACGGGCATGATCCCGGCAATGATCGGCACACGGATGCCCGCCAGTTCGCACCGGTCGCGGAAGTCGTAAAAATCCCCGTTGTCGAAAAAGAGCTGGGTGACGATGTAGTCGGCCCCGGCGTCCACCTTGGCCTTGAGGTGGTCCATCTCCAGCAGGCGGTTAGGAGTGGCGGGGTGGCCCTCGGGGAACCCGGCGACGCCGATGCCGAAGCCGCGCCGGTCCGGGTGGCCTCCCCGCTCGTTGAAGCGCCGGATGCAGCGGACCAGGTCGGCGGCGTGCGGAAAATCTTCGTCCTCGCGCCGGTAGCCGGGCGTGCGGGGCGGGTCGCCCGCGAGCGCCAGGATGTTGCCGATCCCCTCGGCGGCGTAGCGCTCCAGGATGGCCCCAATCTCGCCTTCCTTGTGGCAGACGCAGGTGAGGTGCGGGATCGGGTCGAGCGAGGTCTGCGTCTTGAGCCGCAATACCAGCTCGTGCGTCAGCTCCCGCGTGGAGCCGCCCGCGCCGTAGGTAACGCTGACGAAGTGCGGCAGGTAGGGCTCCAGTTCCAGGATCGTCTGAAAGAGGCTCTCCGCTCCTTCCGGTGTTTTGGGCGGAAAGAACTCGAACGAAAAGGTCGTCGGGTTGCGGGCGAGGATGTCCTGGATGTGCATGAACGGTGAAAAAAAAGGATACGGGCTTCCCCGCCGCCTGGCAAGGCGAGCCTCCGTGAGGAGGGGGCAAATCCAGCGGGTGTCGGCAAATTTTATTTGCTCTGTCGCGGCATGTTTTTCCCTAAAAAAACTGGAACTTCTGGCGTTTGACTTTACGATGATCGCCATCCCATTTCCGCCCTAGTGAAACCCAACGAGCCCTTTCTTGATCTCCCCGAAGGCGACGAGCTTTCCACCGAACAACTCGATGCCCAAGTGCAGCGCGCGCAGGAGCAGCTTCTCTCGCTCAAACGCCAGCAGGACTTGATCGAAAAGCAGAAGCGCGAGCTGGAGGAGCTTAGCCGCCGCCAGGAGCAGCTCCACCAGGGCAAGACGGAGATGATCGAGAAATTCACGCGCGCCGCGGTGGTGCTGGAGCGCGAGCTTTACGACGCCCAAAAACGCGTCGAGCAGCTTCGGGAAATCCAGGAGGCGTTCTCGCAGCACTATAACATTTTGGAGTCGATCAACCCGAAGTCCTGGGGCGAAGGCGGCGATCTGAACCGCGAGTTGAGCAAGGCGCTCAGCGCGGTGGACGACGCCCGCGCGGAGTTCAGCAAGTCGCTGCCCAAGATCCAGACGGAATCCCCGGCGGCCCCGTATCCCGGCGAGGAGGAACTTGGCGACGGCGCGGGCGACGGGCATGATTTCGTCTACTGGCTCAAGAGCGGTTTCGCTTTCACCCTTCCCTTGCTGGCCCTCGGCATCCTGGGCCTGGTCGTTTTGCTGCTGCGCTGATATGTTCGGTTCTTCCAAATCCCGCAAGAGCGCCCGGTTCGGCACGCCGCTGGATCGCAAGCAGGAGGCCCTCCAGGAGATGGAATCCAAGCTGCGGAAACAGAAGGCGGAGCTGGAACGGCTGATCCACGAGGCCCCTCGCCTGCGCGAGGAAACCTCCCGCCGCCGCCGCGAGGAATTCGCCCACGACCCGCGCCTCTCGCGCACGCCGTTGATGGACAAGCACGCCTACCACGTTTCCACGCTGGCCAACCCGGCCTTTGGCCGCCGCCGCCTGCGGTCGGAGAAACGAGACGGTCTTTACCTCTTCCTCTTTCTGATCGCCGTGCTGGCCAGCGTGGTCTTTTGGATCTGCCGGCTGGTGCTGTAACCCGATGTTCGGCGTGAAGGTGGAGCTCTCTTTCGACGGGGACCGCCTCACAAGGGTCGATCTCCCGCCCCGTCCTCCGGCCGGCCTGACGCCCGGCGCGCTCCGCCACCTTGCCGCCGCCCTCGCGGTGCGGCCCCTGCAATTCCCGCCCACGGCCTCGGCATTCCGGCGGCGCGTCTGGGAGGCGATCCGGCGGATTCCCTTTGGCCAGACAGCGACCTACCAGGAGCTGGCGGCGCAGATCGGCCACCCCGGGGCGGCCCGGGCCGTGGGCGGGGCGTGCGCGGCCAACCGCCTCCTGCTGGCGGTGCCGTGCCACCGGGTGGTGGGCCGCCGGGGCTTGGGCGGCTTCGCGCGCGGGCTGGAATGGAAAAGGGAACTCCTGGCGCTGGAAGCGGCGGGGAAAAACAACCCCTGGAAAACCGGGTAAGCCAAGTCCATATTAAGCCCTGATGTCTCTCTTCCGCCAAATGGATGCTTTGCGTGTGACATTGGACAAACTGGTCTACACGCCGCAGCTCGAAACCCCGGCCGAGCGTCCGCACCCCTTCGCCTATTACCTGACCATCGAGAACCTTTCGGACGAGACGGTGACGATCCAGGGGCGCAAATGGGTGGTGACGGACGCGCAAGGGCACCGGGTGGTGGTGGAAGGCGACGGGGTCGTGGGCAAAACGCCCCGGCTCCACCCCGGCGAGCGGTTTTCCTACCATTCCTACCACGTCATCGCCTCCGACAGCGTGGCGGAAGGGGCGTTCTTCGCCATCAACGAGACGGGCGAACGGGTGGCGACACGGATCCCCCGGTTCGAAATGAAGGTGCCCCGATAGGGGAAGACGCAGGGAAGGGGAGGCGGGCCGAGATGCCATGGCGGCCTTACGCCGACGCGGGGGGAACGAACTTCTCCAGCGGCACGACGAGGTTGGCGGGCAGCGGGCGCACCCGTTCGATGATGCGGGGCGCGAGCGGCGTGCCGGTCTGGTATCCGGCGGCCATCATCTCCAGCTTGGCGTCGAGGTTGTCCAGATAATGCAGCGCGAAAGCCTCGGGGGTCTTGGGATAGACAGGGGAGCCGAACTCCATCTCGCCGTGGTGGGCGGCGATCAAATGGATCAAATGGTTGCGCACGGCTTCGTTGCCGGGCGTGAGCCCGCTCCATGCCTCGGCCTCCGGCAAAGCCAGCAATTTCCGCCAGAGGGCGTTGAGGACTTCGATGCCGATGGCGATGTGGCCGATCAGCTCTCCCCGTTCGTCGAAGGGCATGGCGAACCCGCGCGGCTCGGGGCAGTTCTCCCAGAGCTTGCCGATGTCGTGGAAGAGGACGCCGGCCACGAGCAGGTCGCCATTGAGCGCGGGATAGACTTCCGCGAGAATTTGGGCCGCCCGGATCATCTGGGCGACGTGCTCCACCAGGCCGCCCCGCCGGGCGTGGTGGTAGGTGCGGGCGGCGGCGGTGCGCCGGAAGCGGTCGCCAAAGTCCTCCAAAAGGAGGCGGCAGAGGCCGCGCAAGCGGGGGTCGGCAAGAGCCGCGACGGCCTCGGCGATGGCATCGGAATCCCGCGCCTGCTTTTCCCGCAGGGCCTCGGGGCCGCCGAGCAATTGCTCGATCTCCTCCCCCTCCAGGGGGCGGCACGTCCAGCGCCGGGCCTCCACGCCAAAGGCGGGGTGGGAAGAGAATTCGCCTTCAATCTCCAGGAACGCCCCCGGCACGAGTCCGGCGCATGCGGCGAAGGCGGGGGAATCGCTCCAGGCGCGCAGGGTCAGCTTCGCCTCGGCGTCGGCGGCGGTCAGCTCCCAGAACGGTTTCCCATCCCGCGTCTGTTTTTGCACGACGGCTTCGGCCTGGGCGTGAAAGCGGACCTCGGCACGCCCCTGGCCCTCCTGGGCGGCGCGTTTGACTTCGGAGATCGTGAGCAATGGCATGATGCCCCTGCTTTATCCCGATTGCCCCATTTTGGCGACAGGAAACCGCCCGCCTCTTCCTGGATTACGGCGGGGTGGTAAAGGGAGCCCAAAAGGCGGCGTCGGCCACCTCGGAGAGCGCCTGATAGGTCGCCGGGGGTGGATAGAGGGAAACGCTGATGGTAAACGTGGGCCCGTAAGCATTGCCAAAGAGGTCCGCGCCGGTCGCGTAGAGCGGGCTTGACGTTTTGATATAGGGCTTGAGCGCCTCAAAATCGACGGTTGAGCCGTCCGGCTTGTTGTTTTCCATGGCATATTGCGCGATGGCGTCGTCCAGAAGCCTCAAGTCCGCCTTCACCGCCACGGCCTGCGTGCGTTTCCGCGCCCGCTGATAGGCGGGAACGGCAAGGGCGGCCAGCATCGCCATGAGAGCCACCGCGATAAGAATTTCCAAAAGGGTGAATCCGCGGGCCAGACGCGGAATTATCCAACGGTCCTGGAGGAGGCTGGGCACACTTCCCAAGGAGCATCGCCCGTGCCAGCGCCCCCCTGCCCATGCCTTGCGGGTGATGAGGGTTGGATAACCCTCAACACACACAGCGTCGCATCGCTCTACGAAACCTTCGAGCCAGAAGAAGCCCGGCGCTTTATACGCCATTTTCCTTGTTGCAAGGTATTAGTGTGGTGAGTGATAAATTCGCGTCATAATTCCGGCCCCTTTTTCAATTTTTCGGCGTTGCTCAATCGGTCGGTATCTTCAGATACCGCCCTCATTCGCGCCTTGAAAAATCGAAAAATTGTCTCGGACTTATTTAGCGAATTTATCTTTCACCACATTAGTGCAAAAGCTGGGTCTTCTTTTTGTTCAATTCCTGCGGTACCTCGCCCACCACGCGGGGCTTGAGGCCCAGGCGCTCGAAGGCGGAGAGGATTTCCTGGACGTTGAACTTCGGCTGATCGACTTCGAAATACACGATGTCGTGGTTGCGGTCGATTTTGTAGCGGAGCCCTGGAATCCCCTCCAGCACATGGTCCAGCTCCAGGATTACTTTCATGTCACGAACACCGGCGGCGTAGACTTCGAGTTCGATCATAGCGCTTTAAGTGGGTCGGGGGTTGCCTAGTTCCAAGCTCATAACAAACCCTAAACGGGCCGGTTGGTCAAGCGCGGAGAGGAAGCTCCCCAGGGGATTTTGCGCCGCGCTATTCGCTCTGGCTCAACCGTTTGAGGGGAGCGTCGGCCAGGAGCCCGTGGGCGTCGCGCAGGATGCCCGGGATGCGGTCGGCGAAGGGGCTTGCGGCGAGCGTCCGGCGCAGGGCGGCCTCGTCAAATTCCGCGGCGTTGCGGCCGGGGAACCAGTGCCCGGCGTTGCCCAAAAGGTTGTAGCGCATTTTGCCAAACTCGACCATGCCGAGCCCCTTGGCGAACGTCCAGAGGCGCAGGATTTCGTGGACGTTCACTTGGCCGGGGATGGCTTCCCAGTGCGGGATGCCCAGCCACCAGCCATCCACCCAGTCGGCTCCGAGCACGCGGCGCAGTTCGGCCCGCAGCCGCGCGGCGATGGGGGCGGCGGTTGCGGCGGCGCGGTCGTAGTGGGCGAGCGCGGCGATGTGTTGGTCAAAATCGGAGGGGCGGGCAGCGCCCATGCTCAAGGTGTGGATGTCCGGCCGCGCCAGGCAAAAGAGCGTGTTGAACTGCATTGGCGTGAGCGGGCGGCAGGCTTCCACCCATTGGGGCGTCGGCTCGTAAAGTTTGCCCCCCTTGTCGTTGGGGCTGATGATGAGCACGCCCATGTCATGGCGGGCCGCCGCCTCCAGCGCGCGGGTGTTGAACTCGTTGACGAAGTACCAGTGGAGGTTGACGTAGTCGAACTCGCCGGTTTCGATGGCCTGGGTGACGATATCGCCGGTGTCGTGCGTGGAGAAGCCGATGTGGCGGACCCTCCCCTCACGCTGGAGCTTGCGGGCGGCCTCCAGGCAGCCCCCCTTGCGCAGGGTTTGATCCAGGGTTTCCGCGTTGTTGATGCCGTGCAGGGAGAAGAGATCGACGGTCTCGACTCCCAGGGCGCGCATCGATTTTTCAAAGGCTTCCAGGAAAAGCGCCGATGTCTCCGCCGGGGCCACCTTGGTCTGGAGAAGGATTTTTTCTCGCGGCAGCCGGCGCAGGAGCTGGCCAAGCTGGACTTCGGAGGTGCCGTAGCCGCGGGCGGTTTCGATGTGGTTGATGCCCAGTTCCAGCGCCCTCCGGACGGTGCGCTCCAGGTTTTCCTGGGCGTCGGCGGGAATGGTGGCAAACGGATCGTCGCTCCACTTGTGTTGGAAGCGCATCCCGCCGCAAGTGAAGACGGGCATTTGCAGTTCGGTACGTCCAAAACGGCGGTATTCCATAAATCTTGCTCCCCCCGCCTTTTTATTTTTTCTTCAGGTGCACGGCCACTTCGATCTCCGCGGTTTGCGGGAACATGTCGAGCGGGGTCACGCTTTCGAGCCGGTAGGAGCGGCAGAGCGCGGAGAGATCGCGGGCGAGGGTGCCGGGGTTGCACGAGACGTAGAGGATTTCCCGGGGGCTGCCCGCCAAAATGGCGTCGCAGACACGGGGGGTGATCCCGGCGGCGGGGGGGTCCAGAACGAGTGAGGTGTTGTCGCCCGTCTCCGCCAGCACTTCGCCCAGGTGCTGGCCGACATCTCCCACCAGATACCGCTCGCTGGGCCCCGCGTGCGAGCGGGCGTGGGCGATGGCAAACTCGTTTTCCTCGATGCCCACCACCTGCTCGAAGCGGTCCCGCAAATGCTGGGCGAAAAACCCGGCACCGCAGTAGGCGTCCACCAGCGAGCCGCCGGGGGTGATCTGCCCGGCCACAAGATCCAGGAGCGCCTGGGCGACGGCGTTGTTGGTCTGCTCGAAGAAGCCTTTTTTGCGGGCCTCGGAAAGCGTGTAGTCGCCGTCGGGCATCCGCCGGGCGCGGAGCCCCGCAAGGCGCTCGTTCACTTCGCCCGACGCGATGGGGCAGCGTACGATGTCGAGCAGCGAGACGCCGTCGGTGGCGTAGAACCCGGTGACGCCCTCCGCCACGTGGACGCGGATCCGGTTGCGGTAGCCGTACGGCTTGGGCGAGGGGACGATCGGGCGCATGGGGACTTCCGCCAGCTTGCCGACGCGCCGCAGCGTTTGTTCCACCTGGCTGGTCTTGAGGGCGAGTTGCGCAGGGTAGGCGATGTGCTGGTAGGCGCAGCCGCCGCAGCGGCCAAAGTAGGGGCATTCCGGTTCCACCCGGTCGTGCGAAGGGTTCTCCACGGAGACGAGCGCCGCTTCGGCGTAGTTTTTCTTTTTCCGGGTGATTGCCACGGTGACGGTTTCGCCGGGAATCGTATAGGGGACGAAGACGACGAGGCCCTCGCTGCGGCCCACGCCTTTTCCGCCGAAGGCGATGTCATGAAGGATCAGTTGCATAAAAAAGAGGGGCGGAAGGATGGAAAAAAGAGGCTTCCGTCGTGGGACGGAAGCCTCTTTGGGGAAAATACTGGCCCTTTGGGTTAATAGTCGTAGCGGGATTCCCAGCCAAGCTCCGGCGGGAATTCCTGAAAATCCCCCAGCTTCCACGGGGTGTTGACGGGGACGTAAACCGGGCGATAGGAGCTCTTGTAGCAGGGAGCCGGGAAGGTGAAGATTTCATACCAACCCACGCCGAAGCGGAACAGGGAGCGCCCCATCCCTTTGACAAGGCCATAGCCAAAGGCGGCGCTGTTGCCCTCCGTGGTGTTTATGGAGGCCATCGTATACGGCAGTTCCGTGAATCCCCACAGGGCGTTCGAGATGCCACGCCCGAGCTTGCGGGTGGGCCCCATATCAACCGTGGGAGGGGCTTGGATATCCGCATAGGCGGCACCGCCAAACGCAGCGAGAGAAGCAACGGCAATGAGAAGCGAAGGGAGGGACTTCATATGCAATAGACAAAATCTAGCGTTTTTGGGGTGCGGAAAGCAATCCCGATTTTGGCCGCCAGCGATATTTTAGAGCGTTTCAAGAAACCTCTTCAAATCTTCCAATCGGGGGCTCTTGGCCTGCCGGACGTAATACCCGGAGGTGGCCACGCCGACTTGCAGGCTGCCCGCGAGGTCGCAGCCGAGCAGCCGCCCGATGCAGAACCCGGCGTTGAAGTGGTCCCCGGCGCCCGTGGTGATCTTCGGCTTGGCGGTGAACGGCCCGGCCACGTGGGTGGCCCCGGAGGCGTCGGCCGCGGCGGCGAAGGCGGTGGGGTGGACGACCACCGTGTCGATCTGTAACCTGTCCAGGATGGCGGCGGCGTGGGCCGTTACCTGGTCGGGGGAATCGTCCGGCGAGGGGAGGCCGAGCACGTTGCCGATCTGCCGGCTTTCCTGGAGGTTCAAGCCCAGGATCACGCGGAAGTGTTTTTGGAATTTGGAAATCAGGGCCAGCGCGCCGGCGATGTCTTCGGGGGTCCGCTTGGCCGGGTCGGCGAGATCGAGGAAAAGCCAGCGCGCTTTGCCGGTCAGTTTCGGGGCCACGCGGCTCTGGATCTTCTGCCAGATGGCGCTCATGGCGGGGAGCATGGTCCAGTTGACCAGCGCGATGAGGGAGGATTCCTCGAAAAGAGCGATGACGTCTTCTTCCGGGATGTGCTTGAGGAGGTTCGCCCAGGTAACCTCGCGCAGGCTCTCGTGCTTGCCACACATCAGCTTGCCGTCTTCAAATTCAATGGCGTCGGTGTAGCCGGGCTCGGCGATGGAGATAACGCGGGCGCGGCTGGCGAAGTCGGCAAACACGGGGTGGATCGCCGGGGAGCCCAGATTGCCCACGTAGGTGACCGGCGTGCCGTAGCTCCCCAGGGCGTTGGCCATGATCGGGCCATTGCCGCCCAGCTTCACCATCTGCTTCACAAACTCGAAATTGGCGCTCAGCCCCGCTGCCGCCTGGATGCGCTTGCCAAACTCGCCCATCGCCCCCATCCGGGTGTATTGGGTGGCCGACTCGCGCTGGGCGACCACGTGGATGATCGTATCGACAAATCCGTCGAACCCGACGAGCACCTTCGCTTTGCCCAGTTTATTGCGAGCGCCGGAAAGTTGATCCAGAACAAGTTGGGGAAGTTTGCGGGGCATGGGGGGGATGATGCCCGTCTTGCCTCAAAAATGCAAATCCCTAGTGTGGTGAAAGATAAATTCGCCAAATAAGTCCGAGACAATTTTTCGATTTTTCAAGGCGCGAATGAGGGCGGTATCTGAAGATACGTTCCTGTTTAGCCCCGCCCAAAAAAAAGCGAAGAAAGAGCTGGTACGAAAGAG
>JBAWXX010000074.1:0-9484 GCA_037143855.1 Verrucomicrobiota bacterium
TACTCTCAGAGCGTCCCCATGGGACGCGAAAGCGAAGCCCTCTGCCGTAAAGCCCGCTGCCAATTCTGCCAAATAAACCGTAGAGATGGTATGACACGCTCCGAGGCGGCGCGGGCCGTTGCGTGGCTTTTCAAGCTCGGGCTGTATTTAAAAATACAGGCGCTGCGCTGCCAGACGGCTTATGCCACCCCATCTCTTTCGGAAAGGATTTTTGAGAATTGCTCTAAACCAACCTTACTTTTTTGCTTCCCTTCTCGATGCGGCCAATGGGGCGGCCCCGGGTGAGAAGGACGGTTTCACGGGCGTCGGCTTCCGCGACAACGAGGGTCATGCCGATGCCCATGTTGAAGACTTGATACATTTCGGCGGGATCAACTTTGCCGTTTTCCTGGAGGATCTGGAAGAGGGCGGGGACTTTCCAGCGCTTGGTTTCGATGACGGCGTCGCAGTTCTCGGGAAGCACGCGCGGGAAGTTGTCAACCAAACCGCCGCCGGTGATGTGGGCGATGCCCTTGACGAGGCCCTCGGGCAGGGTGGCCAGGAGGGGCTGGTAGTTGCGGTGGACGCGCAGGAGTTCTTCGCCGATGGGCTTGGTGACGCCGGGCAGCTTGGCGTCGAGGCCGAGGCCCATGGTCTCGAAGAGGATTTTGCGGGCGAGCGAGTAGCCGTTGGTGTGAAGGCCGTTGGAGGGGAGGCCGATGACGACGTCGCCCGGTTTGATCTTGCTGCCGTCGATGATCTTTTTGCGGTCGACGACGCCGACGATGGTGCCCGCAAGGTCGTATTCGCCGGGGTGATACATGCCGGGCATTTGCGCGGTTTCGCCGCCGACGAGGGCGCAGCCGCCCGCTTTGCACGCTTTGGCAAAGCCGGAGAGGATTTCCTCAAAGACGTCCGGCTCCAGTTTTTCCGCGCCGATGTAGTCGAGGAAGAAGAGGGGGCGCGCGCCGAGGACGGCGATGTCGTCGATGCAATGGTTGACGAGGTCCGCCCCAACGGTGTCGTGCCGCCCGGTGGCGAAGGCGATCTTCAATTTGGTGCCGACGCCATCGACGCTGGAGACGAGGACGGGGTCTTTCATGCCTTTGAAGTCGGCGCGGAAGAGGCCGCCGAAGGCGCCGATTTTGCTTAAAACTTCCGGGCCATGGGTGACTTTGACCATGCTTTGGATGCGGCTTTTCACGGCGTTGCCGAGGTCCACGTCCACTCCGGCCTGGGCGTAGGCTTTCTTGGAAGGCGTGGCGGGCTGTTTGGAAGGGTTGGGCTTGGTTGCCATAAAATTAAGAAGAAGAGGGTTTATCCGCAGATTAGGCAGGTTTTCGCTGATTAAGAAGGAGGAAAACAACGTTCCCAACTTGGGAACGAGAGCCAAAGAAGGTTGCTTCGCGTTTTACTGCAGGGGGAAGAGTTCCGGTTGGGGCTGCGATTCGATGAGCTGGTTTCTCCGGTTCTGACGCCGTTCCATGATGTATTTGTCGAGCTTGGGATCGACGGGCACGGGGTAGTCGCCGTTGAAGCAGGCGAGGCAGAAACGATCCGCGGTTTTCTCGGTGGCCCGGACCATGCCCTCGATGTCGAGGTAGCCGATCGAGTCGGCTCCGAGGTATTCGCGGATCTGGTCGATGGTGCACTGGTTGGCCAGCAGGTTGGCGGGGTCGGGGAAGTCGATGCCGTAGTGGCAGGCATGCCGGTGGGGCGGGCACGAGATGCGCATGTGGACTTCGGCGGCCCCGGCTTCGCGCAGGTTGACGACGCGAGCCCGGGCGGTGGTGCCGCGCACGATGGAGTCGTCCACGACGACGACGCGCTTGCCTTTGACGGCTTCCTTGATGAGGTTCAACTTCACGCGCACGTTGAAGTCGCGGATCAACTGCGTCGGCTGCAGGAAGGTGCGCCCGATGTAGTGGTTGCGGACGAAGGCGTGCTCGTAGGGGATGCCCAGTTCCTCGGCAAACCCGAGGGCGGCGTAGTTGCCGCTGTCGGGCACGGGAACGACGAGGTCGGCCTCGACGGGGTGCAGCCGGGCGAGTTCGCGCCCCATGGCGGTGCGGACTTTGGCGACGTTGATGTCGTCGATGATGCTGTCGGGCCGCGCGAAGTAGACATACTCGAACATGCAGAAGGCGCGCTTGGCGGACTCGAAGGGAAATTCGGAGCGGACGCCGTTTTCGTCGATGATGACGACTTCGCCCGGTGCGATTTCGCGGATAAATTCCGCGTGGATCAGGTCAAACGCGCACGTTTCGGAAGCGAGGATGTAGGCGCCGTCGAGCTTGCCCAGCACGAGGGGCCGGAAGCCGTGGGGGTCGCGCACGCCGATGATCTCGCGCTCGCCCATCATGACGAGCGAGAAGGCTCCCTGGACGCGGCGCAGAGCGGCGAGGACGCCACCTTGGGCGCTCGGCTGGGCCAGGAGGTGGACGATGATTTCGCTGTCCACGGTGGTCTGGAAGATGGACCCGGCTTGTTCCAGTTCGTCGCGCAGGATGCCCGCGTTGACGAGGTTGCCGTTGTGGCCGATGGCAAGCTGCCCCCGGGCGCAATCGACGACCAGCGGCTGGGCGTTTTTGATGTTGCTCGACCCGGTGGTGGAGTAGCGGACGTGGCCGATGGAGCGGTTGCCTTTGAGCTTTTCCAAATCCGGCGGGGTGAAGACCTGCGAAACGAGCCCCATGCCTTTGTGGACGACGAAGGGGGCGTTGGGGCCGCTGGCGGTGACGATGCCCGCGCTCTCCTGCCCCCGATGCTGTAGGGCGAAGAGCCCATAGTAGGTCAGGACGGCGGCGTTGGGGTGGTTGAACACCGCAAAAACTCCGCATTCATCTTTGGGCCGGGTAGGTTGTTGGGACATGCTTGCTTAGGGGTTCCGGAAGTTATGCCATGCAGGCCGCGATGGAACCGCGCCAGGCGGTTTGCAAATCGGCGATCTTCCACCGGGTTTCCACGCCGTCGGCCTGGATGCAAAGTTGCGCCCCGCCGACGGTGCCGATGCGGCGCGCGGGAACGCCGCGCTCCTTTGCCAGCGCAAGGGCGGCTTCCACCTGAGCGGGAGCCACGGAGAGGACAGCCCTCGTCTGGGTTTCGTTGAAGAGGAGGACTTCCGGCGCAAGGCCTGTCGCACCAAAGTCAATTTCCGCGCCGACGGCTTGCTTTCCGCAAATGCAACTTTCCGCGAGCGTGACGGCGAGGCCGCCTTCGGCGCAGTCGTGGGCGCTCGCAACGAGGCCTGCGGCGATCAAGGCGCGCAGGGTGTCGTGCAGGGCGCGTTCTTTGGCGAAATCGACGCGCGGCGGCACGCCTTCCTTGCGTCCGAAGAGGACTTTGAGGTAGTGCGATCCGCCCATTTCGTCGCCCGGTTCGCCGAGGAAAATCACCGCATCGCCCGCGTTTTTGAAGCAACTGGTGGTGACGTGGCGTTCGTCCTGGATGATGCCGACCATGCCGACGGTGGGGGTCGGGTCGATGGCTCCAGCCGGGTTTTCGTTGTAGAGGCTGACGTTGCCGCCGGTGACGGGGGTATCAAAGGCGACGCACCCTTCGGCGAGGCCTTCAACGGCTTCGCGCAGTTGCCAGAAGTTCTCCGGCTTGTGCGGGTTGCCGAAGTTGAGGTTGTCGGTGACGGCCAGCGGGATCGCGCCGGAGCAGGCAAGGTTGCGGGCGGCTTCGGCGACGGCGACGCGCGCTCCTTCGCGCGGGTCGAGTGCGCAGTAAACGGCGTTGCAATCGCTGGTGGAGGCCAGAATTTTGTTGGCTTCGCGGATGATGAAGACGGCGGCGTCGGAGCCAGGGAGGACCATGGTGCCGTCGCGCACCATGTGGTCGTATTGCCGGTAGACCCATTCCTTGGAGGCGATGGAGGGGTCGGCGAGCAGCTTGCCGAGGGCGAGGCCGACGTCGGCTTTCGGAATTTCGGTGAGCGGGGTGGGAGCCGGTTTGGCTTGCGTCTCGCGGTGGTAGATGGGGGCTTCGTCGGCAAGCTGGCGGGCCGGGATTTCGGCGACGGTGATTTCGCCGACCTTGACGCGCATCATGCCGTCGTCTTTGACAACGCCGACTTCCGCGTAGGGGAGGTCCCATTTCTCGAAGATCTCACGGACAACGTGCTCTTTGCCTTTTTCGACGATGATGAGCATCCGCTCCTGCGATTCGCTGAGCATGATCTCGTAGGGGGTCATGCCGGGTTCGCGCTTGGGCACTTTCTCCAGGTCGATTTCGACGCCGGTGTTGCCGCGGCTGGCGGTTTCACAGGTGGAGCACGTCAGCCCCGCCGCGCCCATGTCCTGGATGCCGGCCACGGCGTCGGTGGTAAGCAGTTCGAGGCAGGCTTCGAGGAGGAGTTTCTCTTTGAAGGGGTCGCCAACCTGGACGGCGGGGCGGTCCTGCTTGGATTCCTCGGTCAGTTCGCGCGAGGCGAAGGCCGCGCCCGCGAGGCCGTCGCGCCCGGTTTCGGCGCCGACGTAGAAGACGGGGTTGCCGATGCCCTTGGCCGCGCCCCGGGCGATTTCCTCGTGCTTGAGGATGCCAAGGCAGAAGACGTTGACGAGGGGGTTGCCTTCGTAGCTGTCGTCAAAATAGACTTCGCCGCCGATGGTGGGGATGCCGATGCAGTTGCCGTAGTGGGCGATGCCCGCGACGACGCCCGCGAAGAGGCGGCGGTTGGTTTTGGCGCTGGCGCTGTCGCCGGTGATGGAGCCGAAGCGCAGGGAGTTGAGGTTGAAGACGGGCCGCGCGCCCATGGTGAAGATGTCGCGGATGATGCCGCCGACGCCGGTGGCCGCGCCCTGGAAGGGCTCAATGGCGCTGGGGTGGTTGTGGCTCTCCATTTTGAAGGCCACACCCCAGCCGTCGCCCACGTCGATGACGCCCGCGTTTTCCTCGCCCGCTTTGACGAGCACGGTGGGCCCGGTGGTGGGGAATTTCTTCAGCTCCGGCTTGGAGTTCTTATACGAGCAGTGCTCGCTCCACATGACGGAGAAGATGCCCAGTTCGGTGAAGTTGGGGTCGCGCCCGAGGATTTTCTGAATCTGCGCGTATTCGTCCGGGGTGATGCCGTGTTTGGTGATGACGGCCGGGGTGATTTCGGGGTCTTTGGGAAGGCTGACGGCGGTGGTGTTCACGGGAAAAAGTTTAAGCAACGGCGCGCACGCCCAAATGGTTGAGGATGGATTGGAAGATGACGTTGCCGTCTTCGCTGCCAAGCCGGGCTTCGCACGCCCGCTCGGGGTGGGGCATCAAGCCAAAGACGTTGCGCTGGGCGTTGCAGATGCCCGCGATGTTGTTGAGCGAGCCGTTGGGGTTTGCGGCGTCGGAGACGACGCCCTGGGCGTCGCTGTAGCGCAGGAGGATTTGCCGGTTGGCATTGAGTTCTTCGAGCGTGGCTTCGTCGGCGGTGTAGTTGCCTTCGCCGTGGGCGATGGGGATGTTGAGCACCTGGCCCGGTTTGGCCTGGTTCAAGAACGGGTTGTCGGTGGCTCCCACGCGGAGGAAGCGGTGTTCGCAAATGAAGTGCAGGGAGCGGTTGCGGACGAGCGCGCCGGGGAGGAGGCGGGACTCGGTGAGCACCTGGAAGCCGTTGCAGATGCCGATCAGGAGGCCGCCGTGGCTGGCGTAATCGACGACGGCTTTCATAATGGGCGAGAACCGGGCGATGGCTCCGCAGCGCAGGTAGTCGCCGTAGGAGAAGCCTCCGGGCAGGACGACGAGGTCGTAGCCTTTCAGCGAGGATTCCTTGTGCCAGACGTAGTCGGTGGGGACGCCGAAGACGCGCTGCAAGGCATAATGACAGTCCTGGTCGCAATTGGACCCGGGAAAACGGATGACGGCGGCTTTCATGGATTACGGAAAAGAGAGCAACAATACCACGGATGGCGAAGAGTCGCGGGGTTTTACCCCTGAATCTCCAGGGTGTAGTCTTCGATGACCGGGTTGGAGAGGAGGTCGGCGCAAATTTCGTGCAGACGGGCTTCGGCCTGGGGACCGGCGGCGTCAATTTCGATCTCCATGACTTTGCCGATGCGGACGGACTGAACCTGGGGGAAGCCGTGGGTGGCGATGGCGTTTCTTACCGCCACTCCCTGGGGGTCGAGAACGCTCTTTTTGGGCATGACGGTAACTCTGGCTTTCATAGGTCCGGCAAAGATGGAAAAGCGGGGTCCAAAGTTCAACCCCGAAATTCCATTTTCGCTCCGCACGAGACATCCGCAAGAGTGGGGCGGCACGAAAAAGTAGCCTTTTCTCGCACGCAAAGCTCCAGGCGGCATGAAAAAATGGGAAAGCATTTCCTCCCGGCTCAGGCGGAGGGGGCGGCATCGGCGGCCTGAATTTCGGCCAGGATGGCCTGGATTTCCGCTTCGATGGCGGAAAAAAGGGTGTGTGCCGCGGGAAAATCCCGGGAGCGCAGGTTGGCTTCCATGACGGTGACGCGATCGGAGGTTTCCCTCGCGCCGACGGAGTCCAGGGAGGCTCTCAGGTTGTGGGCAAGCCGCTCGGCGGGCTCGGCCTGGCATGCCTGGAGGGCTGCGCCGAGTTCGGCGAGACAGGCGGGCATCAGTTCGGCAAAAAGATCGCACGCCCCCCGAAAGAGGGTGGCGTCGCCGCCCATGGCCTGGAGAAAGCCGTTCAGGGATACGGGGCAGCTCTCCCCGGCCGCGGCATAGCTCGGGAGAGCTTGTGCCACGGCGGCTCGCTCGGATTGCCGCACCCGGGGCTCGATGGATTTGATGAGCAAGAGGAGTTCGTCTTTGTGGAACGGCTTGGAGATGTAGTGGTCGAGCCCGGAGGCAAGGAAGCGCTCGCGGTCGCCTTTCATGGCATGGGCCGTCATGGCGACGATGGGCAGTTGCGCGCGGATGTCGGGCAGGGAGCGGATGCGCCGGGTGGCTTCCATGCCGTCCATTTCGGGCATTTGGATGTCCATCAGGATGAGGTCGAAGGGCTCGCTCTCGACGGCGGCGACGGCTTCCCGCCCGTTGGCTACGGTGACGATGGAACAGCCGAAGCTGGAGAGGATGCGTTCGGCGACGATCTGGTTGACCTGGTTGTCTTCGGCGACCAGGACGCGCAGGGGCGGCTTGCCCTGGGAGCGCGCGGCGGCGGCCTCCGGCTGGGGCGGCGCGGGGGCGGGGTCGGGCTCGGCCATGAGGAGGCTGCGCTTTACGGTTTCCATCAGGTCGGCCGGGATGACGGGCTTGTAGAGGACCCAATCGGGCCCGGCGGCCCAGGCCTGTTTGACTTCCTCGGCGGAGGCGGAGCCTGGCAGCATGAGGACGACGGGGGCTTTGAGGGTGCTGTTTTTGACGAGGGTCTGGACAAATTCCGCACCGCTCATGTCGCCCAGACGGGCGTCCACCATGATGAGCCGGTAGGAGCGCCTCTGGGCTCGCGAGCGTTCGATTTCGCCCAAGGCGGCTTCGCCGAGCCCGGCGACGCGGACTTCCAGCCCCATCCCCTCAAGCATTTCCTCAAGGCTCAAGG
Source organism: Verrucomicrobiota bacterium (assembly GCA_037143855.1). Taxonomy (GTDB): domain Bacteria; phylum Verrucomicrobiota; class Verrucomicrobiia; order Chthoniobacterales; family Chthoniobacteraceae; genus UBA695. Next base: position 7,474 of record JBAWXX010000074.1, read on the forward strand.
CGGTTTCGGAGCTTTCCTCGGCGGCGATCATGGCGCGCAGGGGGGGGGCCTGCTCCTGGCGGACTTCGGCGGCGGGGGCGGCAACGTCGTTCTGTTCCTCGGCGGAGGCTTCGGCCACGGCGGCGGGAAGGTTGAAGGCGAAGGTGCTCCCCTCTCCCAGGGTGCTTCGGACGCGGATATCGCCCCCCATTTTTTGGATGAGGCTGGAGACGATGGCCAGGCCCAGGCCGGTCCCCCCGTAGCGCCGGGTCATGGAACCGTCCACTTGGGCGAACGCTTCAAAGATGGAGGCTTGCTTGTCTTCGGGGATGCCGATGCCGGTGTCCTGGACTTCGAAAAGGAGGTTGACGTGGTCTTCGCGGGCGGCGAGCGCGCTCACGCGGAGGGTGATCCCTCCCTTTTCGGTGAATTTGACGGAGTTGCCGAGGAGGTTGACGAGGATTTGCCGCAGGCGCAGGGAGTCGCCCACGATGCGGCCGGGGACGCCGGGGCTGATTTCCATGCCAAGGCCGATCCCCTTCTGCCCGGCGCGCACGCCCATGGCTTTGACCGCGTCTTCCAGCAATGGGCGCAGCGAAAACGGTTCGTTCTCCAGCTCCATGCGGCCGGCTTCGATCTTGGCGAAGTCGAGCATGTCGTTGATGAGGGTGAGCAGGGAATCGGCGGACTGGGAGACGAGTTGCAGATACTCGCGCTGCTGGTGGTTGAGGTCGGTTTCGAGGGCCAGTTCCGTCATGCCGATGATGCCGTTCATCGGGGTGCGGATTTCGTGGCTGATGTTGGCGAGAAATTCGGTTTTGGAGCGGTTGGCGGCTTCGGCGATTTCGCGGGCGCGGAGGGCTTCGGTTTCGGCGCGGCGGCGCTCGGCGACTTCGGCTTGCAGCAGTTCGTTGGCGTTGGCGAGTTCGGAGGTCCGCTCCAGGATGCGGATGCCGAGTTGGTCGTGGGCCTCGGTGAGGCGTTCTTCGACGCGCTTCTGGTTGTCGATGTTGGACTCGGTGCCGATCCATTCCAGGATGCGCCCGGACGAGTCGCGCCGCGGGATGGCCCGCAGTTCGTGCCAGCGGTAGGTGCCATCCAGGGCGCGCAGGCGGTGTTGGAGGTCCACCGGCTCGCCGGTAGAGTGGGAGTGGCGCAGGCACTCCTGGGTCATGGCACGGTCGTCAGGATGCAGGGAGTCCCCCCACCCTTCGGCCACGGTTTCCTGAGCGCTTCGCCCGGAGTATTCCGTCCAAAAATGGTTGATGTAAACGAGGTTTCCTTTCGCGTCTGCGGTCAGGACGACCTGCGGCAGGCTGTCGAGCAAAAACCGGTAGCGGGCGACGGTTTCGACAAGGGCTTTTTCCGCCCGGATGCGCTCGGCGGCTTCCGCTTTCATCCGTGAGGAAAGTTGCTCCACGGTCCGGGAGGTGCGCTCAAGCTGGGCGGCCAGATCGGCGCATGAGGCTTCGCCCTCACGCCGGGCGGCCTGGCGCTGCCAGGCGCGCGCAAGCGCCCGCGCCAGGATGCCGGGGGTGAGCCCCTCGACAGGGAGGATTTCTTCGGCCCCGGCGCGCAGGCTCTCCAGGACAACGGCGGCGTCCTCCGTTGGGATGACCACGACGGCGGGGAGGTTGGGGGCGGCGGCGAGAACGGTCTTCACCCCGTCGCGCCCGGCAAGGTGGGCGGGGTCCAGGGCAAAGAGAACGAGGTCGGGCGACAGGGCTTGGGCGGCTTCGGCGGCCTGGGCGATGCCGACGGGCGGCAGAAGGCTAAAAGAAAGCGCCTCCACGGCGGGGCAGTTCATTTGCAGAACGGCCTCGTACACCATCGGGTTTCCGGCTGGAAGAACGCGGAGGGTGGGCATGGATTTCAAAGGATACTCGAAGCCACGACAGACAGCCACGAGCAATACGCGGCCCTAGCAAAACACTAGAATTGACCGTAATCAACCCTAATGGTATACGTATTATTAACCAGGGTGCGATTAAAGTTGGCGTACGAAAAAGTTTGAGAAAGTGCTGGTACGATT
>JBAWXX010000075.1:0-9324 GCA_037143855.1 Verrucomicrobiota bacterium
TCTTAAGCGCCGTCTTCGGCCTCACCTCCGGCTTGCAAGGCCGCATTCATTAACCACGCCTTTTCCTGCATCGTTTCCTTATGCCTTTTGCAAATCCAGCGCGGCGGCTTTCCAAAGTTTGTGGGTTGATGATGGTTTGCCTAGTGATTCTCTGTGACTCACCCACCGCTCGCGCTCAGGATTTGGTAGCTCATCCGATCCACTTTACCGTCCTGCTTGATTTCGCCGCATTGCGCAATCCCGCGATTCCCCGGCCATTGCTGCCCACCTGGATTGAATCAGTGCAGATTATCCCCCCCATCGCAGCCGACCCCTCCACCGAACCCGCCACGGAAAGCGCCATCTCCGGCTTGCCAGAAACGCCGCAACCGCCGCATACCGTGTTGAGAATTCGCCTCCGGTCCATCGCGGGGCTAAACAACCGTGTTTACCTTCGGCTATTCTTTGACGACCACGCCGACGCCCATCCCACGGTCACAGCCTGGTCGGATACCAACGGATGCCAATTTACATCCAAGCCCCTCGGAGCCGGGCTCGACCTCCCCGCCTCGGAATCGCTATCCATCCCAACCCAAAGCGCGAACTACCTCGAAATCGACGTTCCAGGCGATGGCACCAATCTTCGCCAGGTGCTCCTCACGACACTCAAGACAAGCACCGTGGAAACGGCCATCGACTTCTCCGCATCGCCCGCCGTCAGTTCCACCAACACCGTCATCGATCCATTCGGCAACACCGCACCTCAACCCGTCACGGAGAATGACACCTATCTTTTCGGCCGCATCCGCGCCACGCTGGAGCCCGGCATCATCAAGCTTTCGCCGCCCAACACCGCGCCCCAGAGCGGAACCGCCGAGCAACAAACGTCCGTCTCCTTCGAATTCGACCTGGAATCCGCGCCACTCCTCGCCTTCGTCGCCTTGGATATCCTCAACGCGGCCCCGCTTTCCCCCTTGCAAGCCTGGGTGAACGACAAGGCCGTCGGCCCCTTTGTTCCGCAATTCCCCGACCTTGCCGATCCCGCTTACCATGGAGAGGCACGATCCTTTGAACCAATGCGCTTTCGCTACGCAGGCTGGCTGCATGGTCAACTGATCGTCCCTGGCTCCGCACTGCGAGAAGGGCTGAATCGGATCACCTTGCAACTGCCTGCGAATGCCGGTCCCGCCGCAATCCGCTCCGTTGAATTACAGATCAAACACAACTGGAAGACCCTCGATTACACCTTAGCTCCGTAATATGAAACATCCCTATTGTCACTCCTCATCCTCCCTCCGCGTTCATCGTCGCCAAAGCGGTTTCACGCTATTGGAAATGATCCTCGTCGTCTCCATCATCGCCATCCTACTTGGAGTTGCCATCAACCGCATGGGCGGCGCACTCGACTTCGGCAAAGAAGTGCGCGTCAAAGGCGACATCCAATGCCTCTCCAACGCACTTCGAATGTATAACGCGCAAAACGGCTTCTACCCCACCACCGAGCAAGGACTCAAAGCCCTCGTCGTCCAGCCCACCACCGAACCCCGGCCCCGCCAGTGGCGCTGCGCCTTTGACGACGGTAAAGTTCCCCGCGACCCGTGGGACAGCGAATACAACTACGCCTGCCCCGGCAAACACAACCCCAAAGGCTTCGACATCTTCTCCTCCGGCCCCGACCGCATCCCCAACACCCCCGACGACCAGGGCAACTGGGAAAACGATACCGCCCCCAAGAATTAAAGAAGCCAGACATCGCATCGTTACCATCGGGAAGCCCCTGACGCCACAGGCGGGGCTTTTTGCCATTGCAGGGGAAGCCCCTTCTTGGAATCGTCGGGCATGAAACGGATCTTCTCGCTTCTCGTCGCAGTGGCGGGTCTGGCCGGAATGGGATCGGGATGCGCCACCACCTGCCACCAGTGGATCGCTATTCCTTGCGAAACACCCTACTGGCAAGTGGTAATCACAGACTTCGAGGGCTCGTGGATTTCCGAATACATCGCCGAAGGCCACGTCACGCAAACCTGCAACGGCGTCTGCTTCCAAGCCATGCAGCGCCGCATCTTCAGACCCATCACGCTAACCTTTCGATATCCCCTCGGTCGCCCCGTGAAAGTACAAGGCAGCCATATCATCATCACCCCTACAGACAAGCCCCTCTGGTTACGGCAGATAGGCCAATGCATCCCCCCGCCCAACCAATGCTCAACCGTAAGGCACTATTTGCCTCCAAAGTAACGGAACGCACCCTCGCTATATGGATACTGCAGCAAATCGAGCCGAAACGAACTCGTTTCAAGGTGGACTTGACTGTGTTCGGCCAACTGAACTCCGGCACGGAGTTTCTCGGAGGCACGCGCCGTGCAGGTGGCGTATGCTTGTTCCAGTTTTCCAATGGCCTCAACCGGATGCCCGAACGACTGGGCGGTGGCGCTGCCCTTATGCGGGTCGGGCGCTTCCTCCAACGCCAAACAGGAGATCCCGTTGAGTTCCCGGGCGATCCGCTCGCCGACTACCCCCAACTCACGCCGAATCCAAGCCATGTCGGCCTGCTTCAGGTCAAGGGCAGTCTGGATGCCCGCAGCGGATAGTCGTACTGCGATCCGTCGGCCAATCCCCCAAATATCCCCGCACGCTACCCGGGCCAGCACCGTATCGAGATCAGGATCTGCTGTCAGATCGAACACGCCTTGGAGCGAGGGCGTTTTCTTGGCGATCCGGTTTGCGAGTTTCGCCAGCGTCTTGGTCGAGGCGATCCCTACGGAGACCGGGATTCCCGTCCACTGCCGAACCTTGGCCCGCAGTTCTCGGCAATAGGTTTGCACCTGCCACGGTTCCAACCCAAGGAACGCTTCGTCAATCGAATAGACCTCCATGCTGGTCGCCAAGGGCCTCAAGGTGGCCATGACGCGGGCGGACATGTCGCCGTAGAGGGCGTAATTGGAACTGAGCACCTGCACCCCGTGCCGCCGGAACTTCTCTTCGTTCTTGAATGCCGGGGCTCCCATTTCGATCCCCAGCAGCTTAGCCTCCTCGCTCCGGGCGATCACGCAGCCATCGTTGTTGCTCAGCACCACCACCGGTCTGCTGATGAGCCGCGGGTTAAAGACGCGCTCGCAGGATGCGTAGAAATTGTTGGCATCAACCAATGCAAACCGGGTGTTCATCGGGCCGGATGGATGACGAAGGTGACAACGCCCCAGACGGTGAGTTCCTGGGACTCGGTGATCTCAATGGGGGCGAAGTCGACGTTCTCGGCTTCCAGAAAGATACGGTTGCCGCGTTTCCGCAGTCGTTTGACGGTGAACTCACCATCCAGCATGGCAATGACGATCTGGCCATTCCCCGGCGTGATTGAGCGGTCCACCACCAGGATGTTGCCGCCCTGGATTCCGGCGTCCCGCATTGAGTTGCCTTGGACACGGACAAAGAACGTGGCTGCCGGGTTACTGACGAGGTGCTCGTTGAGGTCGAGCGAGTGCTCCATGTGGTCCTCAGCAGGTGATGGGAACCCGGCTTGGACATTGGCGGAGGCCAGCGGAATGCGCAGCTTGGTGCGAGCTTCAAGGGGGGTGGGCTGGCCGACGATCATGAAAAAAGCGTAAGGCCGGGAGCTGTAGAGGTCAAACCCTTGGGCGGAGGCATAATGCCATCGGCCCCCTCAATCAGATACCCCCTTGTCCAAGGAAAGCTTGGAATATGGAGCCGTTTTTCCGAGTAACGCCCTCTTCCCCGGGGAAGAGGGCGTTACAAGGGGATCGACTTCTCATTGGGAGATCGATGCTACGCCCGATGGCTCCGGTTTGAAACTCGGGTCATCCACCCGAGATAGACAGGAGCTTTCTGGTCCGTTAGTATAGAGCCAACGGCAGCGAAATTTCCCGTTCTTGTAGCTATAATGAGCCTCGCCAACAGGGCCGTTGACATTTTTCAGGGTCACTTTGCGCTGACGTTCGTCGATTTCAGTACGGACTGGCGCTGGTTGTTGGTAACCCAACGTCTCATAGCCCTGTCTCTGGAAATATTTCCAGTGGGAAACGATGGCGTGTTCTATGAGTTCGTCTTCCTCGTCCCAAGTTAAGTGGACGGTTTTTTCGCGTTTGGATTTTATGATCATGGCGTGGATTGGATTAAGGCAAACCCCTTGCGGGGTGCCCGAGTCCACGTCATGCCGCGAAAGCGACTTCGTAAGAGCCTACCGGGGCAAGGTCATCCTACGCGAATCACACTCATGACCCGCACTATCGTTGATAGTGTGGGGATCTTATCGGGAAATCGGCAAAGAAATCAAATATTTTCTCCGCAGCTGATGCCGCCGGTTGCTTGGGTGGTGCACCCGATCAGTGCAGCTAACTCTGATCCGCTGTTGCACACTCCGGTAGCCGAAGCACACCGAGTCCGACATCGTTCGGGTGGTTGCAAACAAAGGAAAAAATGTTTGGGTGACCCTAATTGATGTCAGGAAACACCCTTAAACTTCGACGACCATGGTCTTAGTCTGGGTCTTATACACCGGTAAAATCTTCGCAAGTGATTGATAATGAACAAAGTGGAGGCGAGGGGAGTTGAACCCCTGTCCTTCAAATCAAGCCCGCCCGCTTCTACATGCGTATCTGGCCTACTATTTAGAACGCCAGCTGCGGACCAACGCGCGCCCGGCATTCGAGAATCCACGAAATGATCTCACCCTTGGACGCGGTTTCACCGCCCTCAGGCCAGCCTGCTGACGTCGTCTCCGGCTGTAGCAGGCGTCCTGCCGGAAACGTCGCGGTCAATTAAGCCGCGAGAGCGAGTTCTTCAGTCTCAGCATTTATTTTTTTGGTCCGGTTTTTTACGAGGCCAACGAACCATCCTCGGCATGCGACGTGCGTCCCCGACTTAAAGTCGAAACCAGTACGCCCCCATTCAACGAATCAGTTTATGCCAGCTTGCCTGCCAATGCAAGGGCGGTTCGGAATTCCCTTCCGGGAACAGGAAAAAGAGGGGCGTCTTAAAATATGACTCGATTTTGAACAAAGTTCCCCCTATTTTGTCATTGTTCACGTAAACAAAAACCAGCTATGGCCTACGAATTATCTCCACTTCCCTACTCCAACGATGCGCTCGAGCCGTATATCGACGCCCGCACGATGGAGATTCACCACGACAAGCACCACGCTGCTTATGTCGCAAACCTCAACAATGCGGTCAAAGACAAACCGGAGCTTGAGGGCAAATCGGTCGAGGCGTTGCTCAGTGATCTGGCTTCCGTCCCCGAGGCGTCCCGCACGGCGGTCCGCAACAACGGCGGCGGGGTCTGGAACCACAATTTTTTCTGGAAGATCATGGGGCCTAACGCCGGGGGCAAGCCGTCCGGCCCGCTGGCCGCGGCGATTGACGCGGCGTTTGGGAGCTTCGAGGCGTTTCAGGAGAAGTTCCAGGCGGCCGGTGTCGGCCGCTTCGGCAGCGGCTGGGTCTGGCTTTCGGTGAAGGCGGACAAGTCGCTCTGCCTCTGCTCCACGCCCAACCAGGACAGCCCGATTATGAAAGGCGTGGTGGAATGCACCGGCACGCCGATCCTGACCGTGGATGTCTGGGAGCACGCCTATTATCTGCTCTACCAGAACCGCCGTCCCGATTACCTCAAGGCGTGGTGGAACGTCGTTAATTGGCCGGTGGTCGAGGGGCTCTATGCCGCGGCGGTGAAGTAGGGGCTACCCGAAAAAGACGGCAGTTCGACTGCCGGGACAAGGGCGTGCCCAAGTGTTTGGGCACGCGGAAAATCCAGCCTAGCGGAGCGGCGTGCGCAAGCCGCCGCGGATGACGTGCGAGTCTTGTGACGACACGCCCTAGTGCCTTGTAACAAGGTACTAGAACACCTCGGCGTTAAGACCGGTCTCTTCCCGCACGCGCCGGGCGATGAGGGAGATTTGGGCGAGAGGGAGGTGTTTGCAGCCGGGGCGCGCGGAGGGGCGGCAGGCGGAATAGACCTGGACAAGGGAGATCTGCGCCCCGGCGGCCTTCAGGTCGTTGAGCCGCCCGATGTAGGCGGTGATTTCCTCTTCGGAGGGCTCCGCCTCTTCCTGGATACAGAAGAGGCTCTGGATGACGACGGGGCGGCGCTGGGCGATGATGAGGATATTTTTGAGGGTCGTTTCCAGGGAGGCCTGCGGGCCGTTGATGCGCCGCATGGCTTCCTGGGTGCCCGCGTCCAGTTTGATCCAGACTTCATCCTCGGGAGCGAGCCGGTCGATGCCCCGCTGGACGGTCGGCCGGTGGAGTCCCGAGCCGTTGGTGATGAGGACGACTTTGAAGTGGGAGAGGAGGTGCCGGATGGTGAGGACTTCCTTGACGATTTCGTCAAAGTTGGCGATGAGGCTCGGTTCGCCGTCGCCGCTCAAGGCGACGTTTTTGAGGGTGAGGAGCTCGGGCGGGGCGGCGGCAAATTGTTTCCACTCGTTGAGCCGCCCGCATTGGGCGAGCGCAACGACGTGGATGAGTTCCCGGGTGAGGACTTTCAGGTCGAGCTTGGCGTCGGCTTTCTCCGGCGTGCGGACGACTTCGCAGTAGGGGCAGTTGTAATTGCACGCCTGGTTCGGGTTCATGTTGACGCCAATGGTGAGCCCCCGGGCTCGGGAACTGACAACGGCGTACACGAAGCGGTTGCCTACAAATTCACGAGGCTGGCTGCGGTAGACGCTGAGGTTGGACGTGGACATTTCAATCCGTTCTGTTCAGGGTTTGGGATGCTCGGGAGTTGGCGGGCGTCAATCGGAATTCGCTGGCGGTTTTGCCAGCACGTCGTGTGGAACCCGGACCGTTATACATAGAATGCGACGGGGCGTTTCTCCACACGGGAGTTGGCGGCTGCGCACCCTTTGTTGCAGCGTTTCGCTTCTGAAAAAGGAGGAAAAAAAGCCGTGCCCGGGGGTAGCCGGGGAACCCGCGCGGGCGCGGTGGAAGTGGGGTTTGGATCGGAGGGGCGTGCTACGCGAGGCGGCGTTCGGCGTCGGCTTTGAGCTCTTCCCAGAGGCGGCCCAGAGCGGCTTTGACTTCCGGCTTGATGGCGGCGAGTTCCTCGCGGGTGAAGGGCTTGCCGGGCTGCGGTTCGCGGCGGCCGAAGAGGTAGAATTTGATCTTCGGCTCTGTGCCGGAGGGCCGAACGGCCACGCGCCGCCCGTCGGCGAGGGTGAAGATGAGCATCGCTTCCTTCGGGATGAGGTCCCCTTCCACGTCGCAGATTTCCTCCGCGCCGAAGTTGGTCAGGCCGGTGACGGCGCTGCCGTCGAGGGTCTTGGGCGGGGTCGCGGCGTAGGACTCGGCAAGGCGCTTGATTTTAGCCGCCCCTTCCGCCCCCTCGAAGACGAGGTTGCCGCTCTGCTCCAGGTAGTAGCCGAATTCGGCATAAATTTCGTCGAGCAGGGTGTCGAGGGTGATGCCCCGGGATTTGGCATACGCGGCGACTTCGCAGAACATGACGGTGGCGCTGTTGGCGTCCTTGTCGCGGACGAAGTCGGAGCCGCTGTAGCCGTAGCTCTCTTCGCCGCCGAAGACGTAGTAGCTGGAATGATCGAGCCGCAGAGCCCTCGTTTCCACTTCCGGCAGGTTGGCGTAGTTGGCCTGGATTTCGGCGGGCAGCGCGCGCTCGTACTGGGTGAGCTTGGCGCCGATGTATTTGAACCCGGTGAGGGTTTCCACGCAGCGAATGCCGAATTTTTGGGCGATGGCTTTTTGGAGGTCGGTGGTGACGAAGGTCTTGATGATGACGGCGTTGTTCAGGTTGCCTTCGTTGAGCACGCCCTGGCGCAGGAGGGTGGTGATGCGGTACCAGGCGAGAAGCGAGCCGATCTGGTTGCCGGTGATGAGTTCCAGTTCGCCCTTGGCGTTGCGCAGGGCGACGCCCATGCGGTCGCAGTCCGGGTCCGTGGCGAGGACGAGGTCCGCCCCCTGCTCGTTGGCGAGCGCGATGGCCAGGGTGAGGGCTTCGGCGTTTTCGGGGTTCGGACTCTTGACGGTGGGAAAGCGGCCGTCAAACCCGGCCTGCTGCGGGACGACGGTGAACTGGAAGCCGAGCCGGGCGAGCATGGGGCAGCTGATTTCGCCGCCGGTGCCGTGGATCGGGGTGAAGACGATCTTCAGGTCGCGCCCCTTTTCGATCAGCGAGCGGTCGAGGATGAGGGTTTCGAGCCGGGCCATGTAAGCGTTGTCGAGCTCCTCGCAGACGGCCTGGATGGTTCCGCGCGCCTCGGGCGCGAGGGGGGTGTAGGCATCGCTCTCAATCGCGTTGACTTTGTTGATGATCCCCGTGGCGTGGGGCTCGATCACCTGGCCGCCGTCGGAAAAATAGACCTTGTAGCCGTTGTCATGCGGCGGGTTGTGGCTGGCGGTGATGACGATGCCCGCCGAGGACTGGGTGGCCCGGACGGCAAAGGAAAGCTCCGGCGTGGAGCGGGGCAGCGTGAAGAGGCAGACATCCACGCCCAGCTCACTGGCGACTTTGGCGGAGAGTTCGGCGAACTCGCGTGAGAAATGCCGGGTGTCGTGGGCGATGGCGATCTTGGGCCGCCCGGCGAGCTTTTCTTTGGCAAACCATTCCTTCAGGTAGGCGACGAGGCCCTGGGTGGCGCGCGAGATGTTGAAGAAGTTCATCGCGTTGGTCCCCACGCAGGGGTATTCCGGCCGGTCCAGCGCTTGCGGCGTCCCGGCTTCGGCGGCGGTGACGATTTTGCCGATGGTGCGGCCCCGGAGGCCGCCCGTGCCAAAGGCGAGGGTGCGGAAAAAGCGGTCGTTGAGTTCGCTCCAAGCCCCGGCGTCCACCAGTTCGGCGATGCTCTGCGCGTCCACCGGAGAGTTGCTCCGGGCGAGCAATTGGGTGATGTTGCGCGCGCTGGATTCGGGGAGATGGCCGGCCGCCACGGCGGCCTGGATGCGATCGGTGAGAGTATTCATGTGGAGTGGGTGCCGAGTGTAGGCAGGTGGCGGAAAAATGGCAACGCGGTGTTGTGAAAGAAGAAGGAGAGAGGAGAGACGCGGAGAGGTGGCGCGCAGGACAACCGAGGCATGAGGGCCAAAACCTCACCAACATCCTTGTCATCTCGAACGGAGTGAGGGACCTTTCCGCAATGCCAGATTTTGCCATTCCGTAGAGCCGTGGCTGTCGAAAAAATCTCTCGGAACGCCTGTTGATTCGTTCAGGCGTGGAATGATCCTAAAAACGGTGATGGGAGGGGATGAGATGACACAAGATACTGAGCCGCTATGACTTATACCATCTATACGGTTTATTTGGCAGAATTGGCAGAGGGCTTTACGGCAGAGGGCTTCGCTTTCGCGTCCCATGGGGACGCTCTGAGAGTAGCCCGGCGT
>JBAWXX010000076.1:0-9012 GCA_037143855.1 Verrucomicrobiota bacterium
CTCTTTCGTACCAGCTCTTTCTTCGCTTTTTTTTGGGCGGGGCTAAACAGGAACGAAGATAGCGCCTTGGGCTGACAACGCAGCCCTGGGCCAAAAAGACCAGCCGTATGCGTTATTTCATGCGTTACAAGGTACTAGTCTCCGTAACCGCCCGGATGCTTGAGATGCCATGCCCAGGCGCTTTCGATGATTTTCTCGATGGATTGGTATTGCGGTTTCCAGCCCAGCTCGCGCTGGACTTTCTCCGAAGCGGCAATCAAAAGGGGCGGGTCACCGGGGCGGCGCGGGGTTTCCACCACGGGGATCTTCTTGCCGGTGACTTTCTCGCACGCGGCGATGATTTCGCGCACGCTCGTGCCGCCGCCGGTGCCCAGGTTGTAGTAGGCGCTGGCGGGAGCCCCGAGGGCCAGAATGTGGGCCTGGGCGAGGTCCAGAATGTGGATGTAATCGCGGATGCAGGTGCCGTCCGGCGTCTCGTAGTCGTTGCCAAAGATATTAACATGGTCTTTTTGGCCAAGGGCAACTTTGAGGACGTTCGGGATCAGGTGCGTCTCCACCCGGTGGTCTTCGCCATACGCGGCCGAAGCTCCCGCCGCGTTGAAGTAACGCAGGGCGACAAATCTCAGGCCGTGGATCTCGTCGTACCAGCGGAGGATTTTCTCGAAGAGGAGCTTGGACTCGCCGTACGGGTTGATGGGCCGCTGGGGAAGCGTTTCGTCGATGGGGTTGCGCTCGGGCGGGCCGAAGGTGGCGCAGGTGGAGGAGAAAACAAATCTTTTGACGCCCGCGGCAACCATGCCGTCGAGCAGATTGATGCCGCCGTAGACGTTATTGCGGAAGTATTTGGAAGGGTTCGTCATCGACTCCCCGACCAGCGCGTTGGCGGCGAAGTGCATCACCGCCTCCGGGCTCTCCTGGCGCAGGGCGTCGGCGATCTCCTGGGGCTTTTGCAGGTCGCCCACGATCAGGCGGGTGCGGGGGTCGACGGCTTTGCGGTGCCCCTCGCTCAGATTGTCGAATACGACCACTTCGTGGCCCTGGTTGAGCATCTGCTCCACGCAAATGCTCCCGATATAACCGGCTCCGCCGGTGACAAAAATCTTCATAGGCTGGTTTGTGGGAATGGGATTGGCTTCGGAGAAACTCCCAGTCAAACAGCTTGCGCGCCCGGGATGAAGCAAAATTTCATCCTCTTTCTCCTATTGCCCCCGCAGGCCAAAGAGGCTTTAATAGAAGATCAATCCTTTTCCCCCAACCCCCTTCCCTATGAAGCCTTGTTTCCTGGCCGCCCTGCTTTTGCCTCTTGCCGCTTTTGCGCAAAACCCTCCCGGAGCCGCCGCTCCCGCCGCTCCCGCCGCTCCCATCCTCAAAAATGGCAATTTCGACCAGTTTGTCCCCCAAGACAATACGTGGGACGGCGTGGACAATGACGGCTTTCTCTGCGGCGAGGTTGCCTCGTATGCCGCCATTCTGGAAGGCGGCGGCATAGGACAGATGGCCATGCCGATTTCCGTCCAGGTGGCGGACTTCAACCAAGACGGCCTGCTGGATATTCTGACGCTGGACGGGGGGGGCTACTTCCGCATCTATTTCAACAGCGGCACGCCCACGGAGCCGAAATTCACCCATTGCGAAACCATCCCCCTCTTTCTGGGCCGCTTCCTCGAGCCGCACACGATTGGCTACCGGTTCATTAGAGACGGAGCCAAAATCGCAATCGGCGATTTCGACAAGAGCGGAATGCAGGACCTGGTACTGGGCAATTACTATGGCGACGTGATGCGCATCCGAAACACCGGCACGCCCTCCGCCCCGGAATGGCGGCAACCGCAAGGCTTTGACGAGATCAAAATCCCCACGACCCGCGACGGCCATCTCTGGGCCAACCTGCTCGCCCCGGCGGTCTACGATTGGAACAAAGACGGCAAACCGGACCTTCTGCTGGGCGAAGGAAGCTATTCCGCCAACACCGTCCACCTTCTCTTGAACACCGCCACCTCCGGCTTTGGCGTGAAATCAACGCTCGCCTTCAACGAGGACGCCCAGGAATACCTCGCCTTTGGCGACGGCCGCGAACAATTGATCCCCGCCGTGGTCGATTACAATGGCGATGGGAACCCCGACCTGTTGGTGGGCGACCGGAACGGCAACATCAACGTCTACTTGAGCCAGGGGCCGTGGAAAAAAGGGGCGGAACTCAAGCGCCAACCGCAACCCATCAGCTTTGACGGCGTCACCAGCATCGGGACCGGCCAAGAAGGCATGCGCTGCGTGGCCCCCGCCGTCGCCGACCTCAACGGAGACGGCAAATTCGACATCATCGTGGGCAAACCCAACGGACATATCGCCGTTTCCTACAACATAGGGACGGCCACGGAACCGAAGTTCGGCCCCCTCGTCGAGATCAAGGGAGAAGACCTCTGGAAAAAAGGGTCCTTAAAAGTGCCCAAGGAGTGGGGTGTCGACTTCGGCTACCGGCAGGGAAATATCAACAGCAACTTCTCCGTGGTCACCCCAGAGGAAGACCCGGAAGCGGCGGGCGGCGGCACAAACGTCCTGAAATTCTTCTACGAACCGAATCTGAACAAAATCATCCGCCGGCAGCCCATGATACTGCCAGGCATTCCTCTGAAGGATCTCACCCCCCGGACCGGCTTCCAGCCCGATGGAATCTCCCCCGGATACTGGGGCGAAAGCGTCGGCTGGGCACCATTGATCCGGGATTCCAACGTCGCCGACCTGTGTCAGTCACCTGCGCCAATGGCGCTGAAGCCCAACGCCCGCTACATGCTCAGCTTTAAAGTCAAAGGCCGCAACGTGCGGGAAGGCCATGCGACCATCCTCTTCGGCGGTTGGCTGATACGCGACCTCGCCGCCGCCAAAACCGGCACTCCCAGCCCTGACAACCGTGCCACCGAAGCCCTGTACACCGATGTCAATTTCAACGTCACCCCAGGGTGGACGACCGTCAGCAAACCCATCTCCTTCCGGTTCCAAAAGGAGCTCGAGTTGAACCAGACGGAGAAGTGGAGCAAGCCGGGCAGCAAAATCGAATACCGCAGCCTCCTGGATATCCGGGCCTCCGTCACCCCCCACGACGGCGTTTTCTACATCAGCGACGTGCAAATCACCCCGATGTAACGCCAGCCCCTCCACCACCGGAGCCCCTACACCAGAAAATCCCGCGCGAAGGAAAAACTTCCTCTTTGCGCCTCTGCACCTTTGCGCCTTTGCGTGAGACTTAAAAATGCGTAAACGCTCCCCAGCAAATGATCGAACCGTTTTTGTTTCAAGCGCCCGCGCGGCTGGTGGACTTCATGCGCCAGGCGGATCAACCCGAATGGATCAACCTCGCCGCCGGCGTCCCCGGGCTGGACGCCCTCCCCTTTGGCGCATTGCGCGAAGCGGCCCAGGAAGCCCTTGCCTCGGACGGCGCGGCACTGTTTGCCTACCACCACCCGGAGGGCGACCCCGCCCTGCGCGCGCTGCTGGCCGCGCGGCTCCAGGCCCGCGGGGTGGCAGGGCCGGGGCCTGAGAACATCGTCACCGTCACCGGGTGCACGCAAGCCTTGCAGGCCATGCTCTCCATTCTCGTGAAGCCGGGAGACATCGTCGCCTGCGAAGCGCCCGGCTATTACGGCTTGCTGGAATTGATCGCGGCGGCCGGGGCGCGCATCCTGCCCCTCCCCGTGCGCCCCGACGGCTCCGGCATCGACCTGGACGCCGCCGAAAGCGCGCTCTCCCGCTGGAAACCAAGCTGCCTCGTCGTCTGCACCTCCCTCTCCAACCCGACCGGCGCCACCCTCCCCCTCGCGCAGCGCGAACGGCTGGTGGACCTCTGCCGCGCGGCGGGTGTCCGGCTGGTCGAAGACGACATTTACGCCGAACTGCTCGACAGCGGCGCGCCCAAGCCGTGCCGGGCCTTTGACGACGGCTCAGTCGTCTCCTTCGTGAGCAGTTTTTCCAAAACCGTCTCGCCCGGGCTGCGCGTCGGCTATTGCGTGCCGGGCACGCCGGAGCTGGAAGACGCCTTTGCCGCGCGCAAGTGCCAGCAGGATCTGCACAGCTCCGTCGTCTCCGAAGCCATCCTGCGCACCTTCCTCGCCCGCGGCCGCCTCGACCCCCACCTCGCCTGGCTGCGGGAGCGCAACCTGCGCCGCCGCACGCTGGCCCTCGACGCCATCGGGCGCAGCTTCCCGCCGGGAAGCGAAGTCTCCTCCCCATGGGGCGGCTACATGCTCTGGGTGCGGCTGCCGGAGGGGATCGCCCCGGCCGCCTTCCAGGCGCAAACCCGCGCCGCCGGCGTGGCCTTCGCCGACGGCTCCGCCTTCTTCGCCCCGCACCCCGGAGGAGACCGGCCCGCGCCCCACGTGCGATTGAACTGCGCCCGCGCCGCCGAGCCGGATCTGGAACGCGGCGTGGAAATTTTAGGAAAAATCGTTTCCGGCCTCGCCTGATTTGGTGCATCTTCCTTCCTTTCCCATGCCGCACAAAGTCATCTCCTTCCACTACACGCTCACCGACAGCGACGGCGTTGTCATTGAATCTTCCAAAGACCGCGCCCCGGTTTCGTTCATGTCCGAGATGGGGATGATCGTCCCCGGCCTGGAGCGCGAAATCGTCGGCTACGCCGCCGGGCAGAAAGGCCGCGTGGAAGTGAAGGCCGAGGACGGCTACGGCCTCATCGATTTCACCAAATACGTGCAGGTGCCGCGCGAGGCGCTCCCCAAAAAGGACATCAAGGAAGGGGACATGTTCCAGTCCAACCAGAGCCCCCTCCCCTTCACAGTCAAGGAAGTGACGGAAACGCACGTCGTCCTGGACGGCAACCATCCGCTCGCGGGGGAAGATCTTGTTTTCGACGTGGAAGTCCTGGAAATCCGCGAAGCCAGCGAGCAGGAGTTACAGGAGCTTCAGGCAATGGCCGAAGCCGCACAGCAGCAGCAACCTCCGCAAGCGTAGGAGCAAAGATGCGGAGATGGCGCCTACGGCGCCAACGGAACGACGGCCACGGCATTGCGCACGGGCTTCCATTCCGGCCGCGAAAGGGGCGGCTCCTTCACCCAAAGCGCCGTGGAGCTTCCCCCGTCCAGATTCAGCGCCCGATCGATCTCCAACCCTTCCACCAGCCCGGGCTCGGCCAGAAGACGCGCCAACTCCGCCAGAGTGACCGGGCCGGTCGTCAGAAGCGCCGCCACCCCCCGGCGGTCGGCCAGCAGCACCGTCCGTTCCGCCCACCGGCCCCCGTTCAGCCCGGCCACCACCCGGCCATGGTCCACCAGGAACGGCCCGGCTTGCAACGCCGCGCGCAGCGACCGCTCCGGGCGGAACTCCGCATTGCGCAAGAGGCTCGCTCCGCGCGGCGTGACGGCCAGCACGCCGGTCAGGATCTTCGATTGCTCCAGGGGGTGGCGCGTCTTCCCTTCGCTGACGACGAGCCCCAGCGGGGTGCGGTCCGGCTGAAAATATCCGCCGTTGACCCCCGCCAGGGCGCCACGTTCCCGCACCCCTTCGGCCACCGTCTCGCCCGGGGAGAGGTCGATCACCCGCAGGGCCGTGCGGCTCCGGTCAAACCGCACCACGTGCAGCGCCACCTGGGGAGCGCCGGGAGAAGAAAACGTCTGATAGGTCACGGGGGGGTGAGGGGCCGCCGCTGCCGCACGAAAAATTCCTGCCGCGAACCAGGTTGCCGCCAAAAAGAAAATGCGCATCCTCCGTTTCTACCCGGCCGCGCCCCCCTGGCGAACGGTTTTTTCCGGTGCATGGGAAAAATCGGTCCTTGAGGCCGATCCCCTCCCGGCTTACGAAAGGAAGGGTTATGGAACCGTCCACTGAACCGTCTGCCACCACGCCGCAACCGCCACTTCTCCCGGCTCCTCCCACGCAAGAGGAGCGCACCTGGGCTCTGGCCGCCCATCTGAGCGCCTTTGCCGGGTATTCTTTTCCCTTCGGCCACATCTGGGGGCCGCTCATCGTCTGGCTGGTCAAGCGCGACAGCTCCGCCTTCGTGGCCGACCAGGCCAAGGAAGCGCTCAACGCCCAGATCAGCGTCACCATCTACGCCGCCATCGCCCTCCTCCTCCTGGTCGTCGTCATCGGCCTGCCGCTCCTGCTGCTGGTGCTGATCGGCGACGTCATCCTCATCATCACCGCCGCCATGGCCGCCAACGACGGCCGCCCCTACCGCTACCCCTACATCCTGCGGCTGGTAAAGTAGCGCTTCCTGCTTTCCTTCCTCGCCCGGCTTTGGCACTCTGAGCCGATGCTGGCAAAGGTCTATTCAGCGGCGGTTTACGGCGTGGACGCCTACGAGGTCGAAATCGAAGTCAACGCGAGTTCGGGCAACCCGGTCATCGTCGTGGTGGGGCTCCCGGACGCCGCCGTGAAGGAAAGCAAGGATCGCGTCACCACCGCCGTCGCCAACAGCGGCTACCGCTGGCCCAAGGGACGCACCACCATCAACCTGGCCCCCGCCGACGTAAAAAAGGAGGGCCCGAGCTTCGATCTGCCCATCGCGCTGGCCATGATCGCCGCCTCGGAGCAAATCGAGCTGCCCGACTTTGACCAGTACGCCTTTGTCGGCGAGCTGGCCCTGGACGGCGGCGTGCGCCCCGTCAACGGCGTGCTGCCCGTCGCCATGGAAGCCAAACGCCGGGGCAAACGCGCCATCGTGGTGCCGGAGTCCAACGCCCGGGAGGCCGCCCTCGTCGAGGGGATCACCACCTATGGCGTCCGCAACCTGCGGCAGGCGTTCGAGTTTCTGCGCGGCAGCGAACCGCTCACCCCCACCATTGCCGAGCCGCTCTTTGAGCCGCACCAGGAATATGAGGTCGATTTTTCCGACGTGCGCGGCCAGCACGCCGCCAAGCGGGCCGTGGAAGTGGCCGTCGCGGGCGGGCACAACCTCCTTATGGTCGGCCCTCCTGGGTCCGGGAAATCCATGCTCGCCAAGCGCATTCCCACCATCATGCCGCCGATGACCTTTGACGAGGCGATTGAGACGACGAAAATCCACAGCATCTGCGGCTTCCTCACCAACCAGCGCGCCTTCCTCTCCCTGCGCCCGTTCCGCGCCCCCCACCACACCATTTCCGACGCGGGGCTTCTGGGCGGCGGCTCCAACCCGGCTCCCGGCGAAGTAACCCTGGCCCACCACGGCGTCCTCTTCCTGGATGAGCTGTCTGAGTTTAAACGCTCGACGTTGGAGGTGATGAGGCAACCCCTGGAAGATGCCAGGGTTACAATTTCCAGAGCCGCAGGCTCCGTCACCTACCCGGCGGAGTTCATATTGGTGGGGGCGCTCAATCCCTGTCCCTGCGGCTACTTCGGAGACCTGCGGCGGGAGTGCCGATGCTCCGCCGTGCAGGTCCAGCGCTACCGGCAGCGCATCTCGGGACCGTTACTCGACCGCATCGACATCCATGTGGAAGTCCCCGCCGTCCCGTTTAAGGACCTCACTGGCACGCAATCCGCCGAACCCTCCGCCGCCATCCGGGAACGGGTGCTCGCAGCGCGCGCCATTCAACAAAAGCGTTTTGCCGGTTCTCCGGCCACCCGCTGCAACGCGCGGATGACGAGCAAGGCGCTCAAGACACATTGCGCCCTGGATGACGACTCCCGCGAACTGCTGCGCATGGCGATGAGCGAGCTGAACTTGAGCGCCCGCGCCCACGACCGCATCCTGAAAGTCGCGCGCACCATTGCCGACCTGGAAGCGGCTCCGGCCATTACCGCCTCGCACTTGAGCGAGGCCATTCAATACCGGACGCTCGACCGGAATTTGTGGGTTTAAAGCATCTGCCAAAATCTCTTTCCGAAAAGGGTGCGGCGCCACGAGCCCTCGCGCGGCGTCGCTCGCTCGGGGGCTAAAGTTCGTTTTTTGTCAGGTACCACCAGTGAGTGAAACTGGTGGCGTGGACGAGGAGCCGCTCTAGAGCTGTTTCGGTTTATTTTGTCGTATGCTCTTCGGCGGCGAGAGTCGCTGTGCGTCTTTTTGCGCTTGGGCTGTATTTACAAATACAGCCGCTGCGCTCAAAAAGCCCCGCATCAACCCTCGGCGCTCTCAGATCATTGCGACAAAATAACCCAAAAACGCTCTAAGAGGCCCGCTCCGCCGCCAGCCGCGCCAGCACTGCCGGGTAAAGGGCGTGCTCGGCCACCTGGATGCGGGCGTGGAGCGTCTCCGCCGTGTCGCCGGGGAGGACGGGGACTTCGCTTCGCCCGAGAATGGGGCCGGAATCCACGCCGCTATCCACATAGTGCACCGTGCAGCCGGTGACGGACGCTCCGGCTTCCAGCGCCTGCTTCCACGCCTCCAGGCCGGGGAATTGCGGCAGGAGCGCGGGGTGGATGTTGATGATCCGATTCGGGAACGCCTCCAGCAGCGGGGTCTTGACGATCCGCATGTACCCGGCCAGCACCACGAGGTCCACCCCGGCCTCCCGCAGCAGCGCCACCAGGCGGGCCTCGGCCTCCGGCTCCAACTTGGTGCGGAAGCGGCCCGGAGCCAGGTACTCCGCCCGGATGCCGCGCGCGCGGGCGAAGTCGAGAATCCCGGCGTCTTCGACATCCGAGAGGACGATCCGCACTTGCGCGTTGAGGCGGCCCGCGTCGATGGCTTCGGCGATGGCCCGGAAATTGGAGCCCTTGCCGGAACCGAGGACGCCGAGTTGGAGAGGAGGAGGTTGTTGCATGGATGCGGGAAAAGAATGCACCACAGAGGACACAATAGAGCACGAAGAAAGACAAAAGTTTTTGCGCTTTCTTTCCGCTCTCTGTGGCCTCTGTGCTCTGAGCCGAAAAGAATTTCCGAATCAAGAGATGGGAGCGCCACGAGCTGGCTGGCAAGGCGCAAACGCCGTGGCTGTGGCTTACGCCACTGCCCAAGCGCCGCAACGCCGCCAGACGGCTTGTGCCGCCCCACCACTTTCGGAAAGGATTTTTGAGAATGGCCCTAATTCTACTTTGTTATAAATATTTCTTGCCAAGGCGGGTGAGATTTGTTGAAATTGG
>JBAWXX010000077.1:0-8106 GCA_037143855.1 Verrucomicrobiota bacterium
AATGGGGCAAAAAAAGCCCGTGGAATGGGGGCCTGACGAAAGTGCCCCAATGGGTGGTTGAGGGGAATCCGAGCCCGACGGGCAGGTTCACATTCGCGACCTATCACCATTGGGGCAAGGAGGACGAGCTGCTGCCCTCGGGTCTGTTTGGCCCGGTGCGCTTGTTCTCGGCCAAGCAGGTAATCTTGATCGAAGCTAAATGAAAAGACGGGATCCTTAATGAATATGAGAACAGGTTTAAGCACATTGGCTGCGGTCGCCTTGCTAGTGGCCGGTGGGGCGCAGGCGAAGACTGCCGTTGAAACCCTCCGGTGTGAGGGGATGGAAAACCCGCAAGGCATCGACGCTGCGAAGCCCCAGCTTTCGTGGAGGATCGAGTCCGACGAGCGGGGCCAAAAGCAGGCGGCGTGTCAGATCCTTGTCGCTTCCTCGGCGGAGAAGCTGGCCCGCGATGAGGGCGATCTTTGGGATAGCGGCCGAGTCGAGACCGATCAATCCGTCCGCGTGCCTTATGCGGGGAAAGCCTTGGGCTCGCGAGGCGAGTGCTTTTGGAAAGTGCGAGTCTGGCTTGCCCTGAGCGGAGCCGAAGGGGCTGCGCAGAACAAGCCCACCGCATGGAGCGAGCCCGCACGGTGGACCATGGGTTTGCTTGCGCCGGAGGATTGGAAGGGAGAGTGGATCACTGCTTCCAAGTGGTTCGCGCCTTTCGGGTATGGGTGGGAAACTGACAATTCGGGCAAAGATGATTCTCCTGCATGGGCTCGGGTGGATCTGGGGCAGGCGTTCCCAATTGACAAAGTCAAATTGGTTGCGCTCAATGCCAAGTCGTTCCCCCTGCGCTTTCGGATTGAGGGCAGCGATGATTTTGACTTCACGACGTCCCATGCGATTGCCGATTACAGCGACGCCGATTATGCGCCGGGATCCGACGGGAAGGCTGAGTTCCCCGCCACGGGGCTGAGGGCGCGTTTCGTCCGTATTTTGGTGCTCAAATCTCCCATCTCCACAAAGAGCGCATCAACAAAGGTCAAGTCCCGGAAAAAGCCAGCCTCCAAGGCCAACTCAGAGCCAACAGAATCTGAGCCAAAAGAGAGTTTCCAAACCAGGCTCCGGCAGATGGAGGTCTGGTCCGGCGGGCGCAACGTGGCACTTTATCACCCGACGTCTTGTTCGGGTGGCAACGGGAGGGCGTTTTCTTTGGTGGATGGCATGCCTTCGGACGACATGGGGAAAACCTGTCCGGCAGACGCCTGCCCAAGATCGCAGGCGCCCCTGTTGCGGAAGGCCTTCACGCTGGAGCGGCCGGTGAAACGGGCGGTGCTCTATTATGCCGCGCCCGGGATGGCGGAGCTGTCGCTCAACGGAACCCGGGTCGATGACACTCTGCTTGGACCGCCGTTTACCGATTATACCAAGCGGATCGTCTATCGCACGGTGGACGTCACCCGCCTGATTGTTGGCGGCCCCAATGTTCTCAGCACCGTGCTGGGCAACGGGTTTCTCGGTTCCATGCGAGGGGCAAACGGCGGCCCCGGGCAGCCGCGGTTGCTGGCCCAACTCGACTTGGACTTCATGGATGGCACACGGCAACAGGTCGTCTCGGATCAAAACTGGAAATGGGCACCGGGTGAAATCATCGAGAACAATATCTGGGGGAGCTACGCCGAGGATCGGCGATTGGCCCAGCCCGGCTGGGACAAGCCTGGCTTCGACGATGCCAAGTGGCGTGCCGTGGGACCGGGGGAATCGCTGGGTGGAAAACTTTGCGCGCCCATGGGGCCGCCCGCCCGTATCCTGGGGCAGCTCAAGCCGACTCGGGTCGAGGGTGACACCGCGTTTTTCGATGTGTTGTCGGCCGGTTGGCCGCGCTTGACGATCGAACATGGCAAGGCCGGGCAGGAGATTTCTTTCGACGGTGATTGTGGGCCGCCGAGGTGCCAGTATAAGATACTGACTTGCCGGTTTATCCTCGCCCAAGATGGCCCGGCGGTGCTGGAGCCGCATTTCATCTGGGGCTCCGGGCCGCTCAAGTTGCAGGTCAAGGGGCTGACTGAGCCCTTGAAGGCGGAGCAAGTCTGCATCCAGCGGGTCGGCGCCGACCTGCGGCTGACAAGCTTCTTCCATTGCTCGAACCCCTTCCTGAATCAGTTGCACGAGGCGGTACTGCGCACCCATCTCAATTACAACGTTGATCAGCCGATGGATCCGATGCGGGAGAAGGTGGGCTGGACCCAGGATGCGGAAGGGTTCTTTAACTCGGCCGTTTACCTGACGGATGTCGATAATTTCTACCGCAAATGGTGGTGGGACATGGCCGACAACCAGGTTCCCAATGGATTGACAGGGCCTGTGATTCCCATGATCGGGAGATTGCTCAATGGCTGGAATTGTCCCTGGTGGAGCGGGGTGCTGGTCTGGTTGCCCTGGGAACATTATCTCTATTACGGCGACCGCCGGATGCTGGAGCAAGCCTACGAGCCGATGCGCAAATACGTCGATTTCCTCGACCGGCTCGCGGCGGTTGGGGGCGGCAAAAGTTCTCAAGATTATCCCGACCTGCAACGCTCCCTGGATGCGCAGGCGGCCAAGGAACGCATGCTGGTTTGGACAGGGGCAGGGGACTGGATGCGTCCTTCAGACGCACCTCCCCACCAGCTTATGAACATGGCGGCTTTTTACTATTATTCGCGGATTGTCAGCCAAACCGCGGAGATGCTTGGGAAAAAAGAGGATTCTAAACATTACGCGGAGCTGGCCGAGGATATTCAAAAGCGGACTAACTCGAAGTTTCTCAATACAGAGACGGGGCTTTATGGTGAATCGGCGAAGAGTCAATCCTCGCAGATCCTGCCGTTGGCGGTGGGAATGGTCCCGGAAGCGCTGAAGCCGCTAACCCATCAACGGCTGCTGGAGGCGATCCAGGCGCACAAGGATCATCATGCCTGCGGATTCGTTTCGCTGACGTACCTGATTCAACTGCTGACGCAAAACTACGACTCGGCGGTGCTCAACCGGATCATCAATCAGAAAGATTATCCAAGTTGGAGTACTCTCATGCACGACGGAGTGCTCTTCGAAACCTGGAAGGGTGGTGCGGCCCAGATGCCCGCTTGCGGCGGGGCGGTGGGCCGCTGGTTCTACGAAGCAGTGCTCGGCATCCGGCCCGATCCCGCCGGGCCCGGGTTCAAGCGGTTCATCCTGGCGCCACAGCCAGACCCGGCCACGGGCCTGACCTCGGCCGAGGGCTGGTACGACAGCCTCTACGGGCGGATCGTTTCGAAATGGAAGATTGCAGACGACACGTTCGACCTGGAGATGACGGTGCCGGTGAATACCGTGGCGACTGTGCGCATTCCGACTTCGAAGCCGGAGTCAGTGAAAGAAGGCGGCCAGCCAGTTGAGAAGTCCGTTGGCGTAAAAGTGCTGCGTCGTGAACCGGGAGCGCTCTTTCTGGAAGTTGGCAGCGGGAGGTACAACTTCGCCGCACCCGCGCCGACGGGATCTTCCCCGCAGTAAAAAACAGGGAATTCAATAATAGGAACAGAACACAGATGAACGCCCAAAAGTATAGAGGAATGGTCGTGGCGGCTATGGTACTGGCCGGGACTGCCGCCGGGTTGGCGACCGAGCCGCCGGATTCCAAGACGCGGACTCAAGTGATGCCGGCTCAGGCAGCCCTCAAGCCGTCGGACCCTCGCGTGCGGACGTATGTGCTGCCAAGCCGTATCGTTTGGGTCTCTGAAAAGAGCGACCAGTCGTCCGTCACGCAGGCTGAACGATTATTGCAAGCGCCGCAGGGGCAGAGGGCGGAAGGTGCCGGCTGCCGGATGGAAAATAAGGGTGCGCCCGCGTCGGTGCTGGTGGATTTCGGCCGGGAACTGACCGGCGGGTTGCAACTGGCCGCGGGCGGTCCGAGCGGGACGCTTGCGAAGATCCGGGTGCGTTTTGGCGAGTCGGTTGCCGAGGCCATGGCGGAATTGGGCGAGCGCGGCGCGTGCAACGATCACGCCATTCGCGACGGCATCGTTGAGTTGCCGTCGGCCGGAACGTGCGAAGTCGGCCTGTCCGGGTTCCGATTTGCGCGCCTGGATCTGCTTTCCCAAGGCGAGTTGAATCTGGAGTCCATTCGCGCGATCTCGCTCATGCGGCCGATGACGCAACAGGGATCGTTTGCCTGTAGCGACCGGCGGTTGAATCAAATCTGGGAGACGGCAGCCTATACGATGCATCTTTGCTGCCAGGATTACATCTTGGATGGCGTCAAGCGTGACCGGATCGTTTGGATGGGGGATATCCACCCCGGGATGATGACACTGATGGCCGCATTCGGCCAGCAGGAGGTGTTCCCCGCATCGATGGACTGGTTGCAGGTGTGGACGCCTGCCGACAAGCATTGGATGAACTACATGCCGGCGTACACGCTTTGGTGGATCCGTGCCCAGCACGACTGGTATCGCTATACCGGGGATATTGCTTACCTGAAAAAGCAACATGACTATCTCAAGGCTGTCGTTGCAAAGCTGGTGAAAGAGATCGGCCCTGATAACCGCTGCGCATTAACGGGTTTTCTTGACTGGCAGACCTCGACAAACGGCAAGGCCGTAAAAGCGGGGATGCAGGCGCTGATGCTCATGGCCTTTGAGGATGCGGCGCGGATGGCTTCGGCGATGGGTGACGCGGAGTTGGAGGCGCAATGCAGGGATGCCTCGGAACGGTTGCGCCGCGATGTGCCTTCGCCGGAGGGCAGCAAACAGGCGGCGGCGCTGCTGGTGCTGGCGAACCTCGGCGATGCCAGGACGATCTACGAGCAGGTGTTGGCACGGAACGGAGTGCATGGGGTATCGGCTTTCTTTGGTTATTACATGCTGGAGGCGATGGCCAAGGCCGGCGATGTGCAGCGCGGGATCGACACGGTGCGCGATTTTTGGGGCGGCATGCTCGACATGGGGGCGACTACCTTCTGGGAAGAGTTCGATGTGGATTGGACCCAAAACGCCTTCCGCATCGATGAGTTGCCCGTGCCGGGGAAAAAGGACGTCCACGGCGACTTTGGTGGCTTCTGCTACAAGGGGTTTCGGAAAAGCCTTTGCCACGGTTGGGCCTCCGGGCCGGCGGCCTGGCTGAGCGCGCATGTGTTGGGTATCCAGGTGGTCGAACCGGGTTGCAAGACGGTCCGCGTGAAGCCTTTTCTCGGAGATCTGCAATGGGCGGAGGGCAGTTTCCCCACGCCGTTGGGCGTGATCAAGGTGCGCCATGAAAAGCAAGCGGACGGAAGCATCAAAAGTGACATCACTGCGCCCGATGGCGTAAAGGTGATCAGGGAGTGACGGCAGTGAGATCGCACGGACGACAATCGCGGACAAATAGGGCGACAATATCAGCAAGAGCGAAAGGAACAGGGTATGAACATCAGTAAACTTATGTGAGGATCACCGACATCGCGCATCAAAACACCGTTTGGCATCACCTTTCCTAACCCGGGAATTTCATCCTACCGACAAAAAATTAGCGAAGCCGCAGGTATAACCTGTTAGAAGAGAGGTTCATAAACGTCGTAGCGGTATCGCTACGACGTTTATGATGCGCGGCGGAGGGCGGCGTGCTGTTGCTCGTGGAGTCGGCGGGCGTAGGCTGCCGGGGTCCAGTCTTTGATCTGCCGGTTGGTGAGCGTGGGCAGTTTGGTGAGGACCTCGCGCAGGTAGGCGTAGGGGTCGATGCTCTGGCGTCGGCAGTTTTCGATGATCGTGTAGAGGATGGCTCCGCGCTGGCCGCGTCGACGTTGCCGACGAAGAGCCAGTTCTTTTTGCCCAGCGCGGTGGGGCGGAGGGCGTTTTCGACGGGAGGATGGGGCCTTCGAGCGCCGTGGGGCCTCCGCCGCCGACACGGGCTCGGGGGATTTTCCCGGCTTGGCCCCTCCGCCCAGCAGCAGCTCAAGTTGCCTGGGATCCATCTTCTCGCTGCCCGCGCCGAAGATCCGTTTGATGAGCAGGTCCACCTTTTGTTTGAGGAGCGCGTTCTCCTGCCGCAACTGTGCGTTCTCTTGCAGCAATTCTTGTTCGCGTTCGGAGGTCATTGGGGCGGGATGCGCGGGAGATTCGCAGCACTTTTTCATCCCCGCCACACCGATATTATCCAATGCTTTTCCTGCTTTGTGAAAACCCCTTATTCCCGCTCATACCAAGGCCGCATTTTCGCGCCGTGCAGGTCGATCCCGTCGGTCAGCATCGCCAGCGCCTCGCCGCTCAACTTGAGCTTCGCTCGGCCCGGCTCCACGTTGCGCGGCCAAGCAAACGTCCCGCGCTCCAGCCTTTTCGTCATCACCCAAATCCCCGTGCCGTCCCAGTAAAGGATTTTGAGCCGGGTGTGGCGGCGGTTGCTGAACACGAAGAGCGCCCCGGCTCGCAGATCCTCGCCCAGGCGCTCGCTCACCAAGGCGTGCAGACCGTTGAAGCCCTTGCGCATGTCGCACGGCTCCAGCGCCACCCACACCTTCAAGCTCCCGGCAAAACTCAGCATGCCTGATTCCCATTGCCTCTCAGCGCTCTCAGCAACACGGCGGCCAGCTCCGCCTGGGCGACATCAGCAATTTCTATCCGCACACTGCCCGGCAATAAAACGCAAAGCGCGCTACTCGCTGTCTTCGAAAAGCCCCCGTGGACATAACCGCAAACATCCATCGCGATGGCGCTTTGAGCTTCGATCTTCGGAATGCCGTTGACCCTGCGGAGCACGTCCAATTCACGGGTATCTGGATCGACTCCGAAAATCAGCGTGCCGTCGATGATCTCGCGGGGGCCGCTCAGGAGGAGTTTACCCCCGAGTTCACGATATAACCCCATCAGCGCATTGCGGGTGGCAAACACGTCCATATCGCCGCTCGTGAAGGGTTGAAGGGGGGCGAGGCGTTTTCCGAGGCGATCCAGGTAACTCAGCGCCCACACATTGACGGCGTGACCTCCCACCAGAATAACCGGCTCCTTTTGCTTGCTGATGGCGCGGAGGATCGCTTCAAAATCCTCAACGGGGCGACGGTGCGGGTCAGGCATGGACGTTAATTACTTGGCGGTGGCGCGAACGTGACGCTGAATCGACGACCAAAGATCGACCACTCGGACGGGTTTGTGGATGGGGGCATTGCGCGCCTGGGCTGCTCCGGGCGTCAACTTGCCCGATGCCATCTGCTTCGCCGTCTTGGTCCGCTGTGCGGCCTTGGTTGCGGATCGACGAGCGAACAGTCCCGGATCAGTCGAAGCGGTCTGGTATTGAAGATAATAGGCTGATGTCGCTTCCCGAAGGATGACCGAAAGATCGGTCTGTCGGGCATGGGCCATCTCTTCCATCCATTCAAAAACCTCGCGGCTCTCCAGGAAAGTTACAGAGCGTTTCTCGGGTGAGATTACGTTTGGCATGGGTATAAGATACCCGGTATAAGATGGCTGCGTCAAGTCGTTTGATCTTGTCCAAAAGCAGCAGCCGGAGCCGATAGATCGTGAGAGTCCTCAAACAGGCTCCAGAAACTTGGCGCGAATTTGCCGGTGAAGCGGTCTTTGCCGTCCCGTCGCCCTGTGCCGCGCACCTTGGCTTGATGAAACGCCTTGGCTGAAAAGCGAGGGTCTATCGGCCAATCGCGTGCAGCCCTTCGCCAGTGGCAGTTGGACGGTCGGTTGCGTGTGACAGGCCGAACCGACGTCGAGACGCTCGGTTTTAAGGCGAAGCCTCAATCGATGTGATCTGGGACAATCAAAATATAAACAACCCGATTATCGACAGCACTACCGTTCGGGCGCACCGGTTCTTCGCTGTTTCCAGTGGGTAACTTTCCGCTGGAGGAGGTTCCTGAACACTCCACTCCGGTCAAGGACGAAGGCTCGTGAACGAGTCCAAGAAGTCGTGATACCTGCGCAGGGGATGGCCAACATAATAAGTGAAAACGAGGTAACGACGCATTGGGAAAAAATCACCCACTCGTGCGGGCAATTACCGATACATAGAATTGGGCGCGTGTCAAACGGGCGTGAGAAAGTTTTTCAGGGCGCTCCGTTCGCAGTAGGGACTAGAGCGGTTTCGGTTTATTTTGTCGTATGCTCTTCGGCGGCGAGAGTCGCT
>JBAWXX010000078.1:0-8068 GCA_037143855.1 Verrucomicrobiota bacterium
GGAAGCGGAAAACGCCGAGACGTTATGCCCCCTTATTTAATGATCACTACACTAGATTAGTAAATGGGGAGTCTTTTTTCCTCATTCCAAGCTTTATTTGCATCCCAATTCCCCGCCGTTTGCGGCGGGGATGTTTTATTGCGTGCGGCTTCCCGCTCTTGGGTTACGAGCAGCCTTGGCTGGTGCCGCATTCGGTGCAGCAGCCGCAGGCTCCGGCGCGGATCACTTTGTTGCTGCCGCAGTTGGAGCAGGTGATGTCCATATACATGTTGCCCAGGGCCACTTTCACCTGGTCGGCGTGGGAGCCATCACTCGGGTCGCCTTTGCCGTTCGGGGTCACGGTTCCGTCGCTGTTGATCCGGCTGGAGAGGATGTCCATCACTTCCTTTTCGCCTGTCCGCGAGAGGTCGGATACGGGCCGGTTGATCGTTTTTTTGTCGATCTCGGGCAGTTCCTTCATCGGCAGTTCGGGCTGGGTCTTTTTGGGCGAGGTGGCTTCTTTGTAGCCTTTGATGAACTGGCAGCCCAGCCACCGGAAGACGTAGTCGGTGATGGAGGAGGCGTTGCGGATGTCAGGGTTTTTGGTGAACCCGCTGGGCTCGAAACGCTGGTAGGCGAATTTCTTGACCAGGCTCTCCAGCGGCACGCCGTATTGGAGGGAGAGGCTCGTTAAAGTGGCCACGGTGTCCATGAGGCCGCCGATGGTGGACCCTTCCTTGGCCATCTGGATGAAGAGTTCGCCCGGCATCCCGTTCTCATACAGGCCCACGGTGATGTAGCCTTCGTGCCCGGCGATGTCGAATTTGTGGGTGAGCGCGACGCGCGTGTCTTGCATCCGCAGGCGCACCGGCTTGTTGCTCTTTTGCCGGAGTTGCTCGATTTCTTTTTCCATCTCGACGATGCGGGCTTCCAGAGCCTCTTTGTCGGCGAGCACGGCGTCCGCGTCGGGGGCTTCCCCGGTTTTTTTGCTCTGGACCGGTTGCGACCGCTTGGAGCCGTCGCGGTAGATGGCGATGGCTTTGAGGCCGAGCTGCCAGCCTTCGATGTAGGTCTGCATGATGTCCTCCACCGTGGCGTTTTCGGGCATGTTCACGGTTTTGGAAATGGCGCCGGAGAGGAAGGGCTGCGCGGCGGCCATCATGCGGATGTGGCCCTTGTAGCCGAGGCTGCGCTTGCCGAGGTGCGGCTTGAAGGCGCAGTCGAACACGGGGAGATGCTCCGGTTTGAGGCCGGAGGCGGTGACTTCGCCGGTTTTTTCGTCGGTCACGTCTTCGATGGTGTCAAATCGGTCGATGTGGGCGATCATCTTCGCAATCTCCGCTTCGGAATAGCCGAGGACGTGGAGGGCGGAACCGACGGTCTGGTTGACGATCTTGAGCATGCCGCCGCCGGCGAGCAGTTTGTATTTGACGAGCGCGATGTCGGGCTCGATGCCGGTGGTGTCGCAATCCATCAGGAACCCGATGGTGCCGGTGGGGGCCAGCACGCTGACCTGTGCGTTGCGGAAGCCGTGGCGCTTGCCGAGGGCCAGCGCGTTGTCCCAGCAATGCTGCGCTTCTTCCTTGAGGTAGCCGAAGCGCTCGCTGGTCTGGATTTTGGCCACGTGGCTGCGGTGGCGCTCGATGACTTCGAGCATGGAGGCGATGTTATCCTTGGCGAGCGGCTCTTGGATGGCGCGGGTGCGGGCGTCTTGATAGCCTTCGAACGGCCCCATGGCGGCCGCCAGGACGGCGCTTTGTTCATAGGCGTGGCCGGTCATGATGGCGGTGATGGCGCCGGCGAGCGCGCGGCCTTCGTCGCTGTCATAGCCGAGGCCCATGCTCATGATGAGCGCGCCCAGGTTGGCGTACCCGAGGCCCAGCGTGCGGAAGATATGGGAGTTCTCCGCGATTTCCTTGATCGGGTAGCTGGCGTTATCGACGAGGATTTCCTGTGCGGTGACGAAGAGGCGCACGGCGGCCTTGAAGCGCGCGATGTCGAAGGTGCCGTCCTCGCGCTTGAATTTCAGCAGGTTGAGCGAGGCGAGGTTGCAGGCCGTGTCGTCCAGGAAGAGGTACTCGGAGCACGGGTTGGTGGAGTTCTGCCGTGCGGTGCCCTTGCAGGTGTGCCAGGTGTGGATGGTGGAGTCGAACTGCATGCCGGGATCGCCGCAGATATGGGTCCCTTCGGCGATCTTGCGCAGCAGCGTGCGGGCGTCTTTCTTTTCGCACGGCTTGCCGTCGGTCACGCGCTTGGTCCACCACTCCCGGCCCTCGATGGCGGCCTGCATGAACTCGTCGCTCACGCGGATGGAGAGGTTCTCGTTCTGATACATGATGGAGCCGTAGGCCTCGCCGTTGTAGTCGGCGGCGTAGCCCTGCTCGATGAGCGCCCAGGCTTTGCGCTCCTCCTTGGTCTTGGCTTCGATGAACTCCTCGATGTCCGGGTGCCAGTCCTTGAGGGTGTTCATCTTGGCGGCGCGGCGGGTTTTGCCGCCGCTTTTCACCACGTTGGCCACTTGGTCGTAGACTTTCAGGAAAGAGAGCGGGCCGCTCGGTTTGCCGCCGCCGCTGAGCTTCTCGCGCGTGCTGCGCAGGCTGGAGAGGTCGCTCCCAGTGCCGGAGCCGTATTTGAAGAGCAGCGCTTCGGACTTGGCTAGGCGCATGATGTCTTCCATCGTGTCCTTGACGGACTGGATGAAGCAGGCGCTCCCCTGCGGGTATTCATACTGGCTGGGAGCGCGCTCCGCCTCGCCCGTGGCCGGGTTGTAGAAGTAATTCCCCTTTTGCCCCCCCTGGCCGATCCCGTATTGGTGGTAGAGGCCGACGTTGAACCAAACCGGGCTGTTGAATGCGCCGTGCTGGTGGAGGCAAAGCCACGTCAGGTCGTCGTAAAACGCTTGCGCCGAGGCGTCGTCGGCGAAATAGCCGTCCTTGATGCCCCAGTCGGCGATCGTCCGCGTGACGCGGTGGATTAACTGGCGCACGGAATTTTCGCGTCCTCCCTGGAAGGGGTCGGAGCCGTGGGCGATGTCGCCGTAGAAATATTTTGATACCGCGATTTTCGTGGCCAGCGCCGACCAGGATGTGGGCACTTCCACGTTGTCCTGTTTAAAGATGGCCTTCCCGCTGTCGTCGGTGATTGCCGTGTTGCGGCGGTCCCACTCCATCTGGTCGAAGGGGGAGACGGCGGGATCGCTGAACGTGTGTTCAAAGATTAGGCGCGGGGGGGTGCCTTCGGCCTTGGCGGACGAAGTTTTTTTTGGCCGCAGGCGGTCGGTTTCTGTGATTTTGGGACGGCTGGTGCGGACTCCAGACTTGAACTTTTGCATGGCGGGATTTCCCTTCCTGTTAAATGTGCGGCTGTTTCGAGATTTTGCCAGGGATTGGCGGTAAAAAATGGGGGTGCCCGGCTCAAAAAACGGTGAAGAACCTGTGAAGAACTTTTCGGCTCTCCACCACAGCTTGTTGGGGCGAACGGCGGACATGGCACAACATCTTGTGGTTTTGTGCAAGCGGAAAAAGTTCTATTCGAACGAATTTTTCGCTTGCCAGAGGCCGGGGTTTTGCGCCGTTTTGGCGGCCTTCCTTGGAGCCCTTTTAAAACCAGGATTTTTCAACCGCCAGGGCTGACCTCATCCGCCCATTCCAGCGGCTAGGTGGCAACTGGATTCTCTTTGTCTTTTTCAATTTTGATCCGGCAATGCACAATCTCGCGACCATGACCGGCGCCGAGAAGTCTACGGGGAATTGCAGTACCACGGGGCTTCCCCGTTGAAACCGCCGACTGCACACGCGTCGGTCGAGTCGCAGGGCATCTTGCGGGAGCCGAATCCGCCGGTAGGATACTGGTTGGCCAAATATTGGTTCCAGACCAAGCGCTCGGCCATGTCGAGATTTATTTACATGCTCTGAGCGTCACCATAATGTGATACCATGTTGGTGAGTTGGCCCGACCATATCCGTACCTGCCTGGTTTCCTGTCTGGGTGCGTTGCTGTTTGTTGGGTGTGCCGCGACGGCGGATGCGCTGCCACAGGCTCCCGAAAAGTGGACTACCCACAGTTGGTCGGTGGCGCACAGTTGGTCCGTGGCGGATGGGTTGCCGGAGTCCTCGGTTCGCGGGGTTGAATTTGGGCCTGATGGCTATCTATGGCTGGTAACGCCCCATCATCTCTGCCGGTTTGACGGGGTCCGGTTCCAGAGCCTACTGCAACCGGTGGCAACGAACTCCTCGCCGACAGGACCGTTCGAAGGGCTCCATTTCGACCGGCGGGGACGGTTATGGGTCTTTGGCCAACAAGGCGCTTGGTTTTTTGCCAAGGGAATATGGACCTCAGCGCTGCCTGAATCCGCAGCGTCGGACGGTGGCGCGGTTAGACGTCTGGTGGAGGGGCCGAATGGCCGGATATGGTTGCTGGATGAAAAGATCCTGCGCTGCTGGGATGACGGCGCGGTGGAGGCATTTCGGTTGCCTTCCACGTTGCCCCCCACGGTCAAACTCTACGATGTTGCCGTGGACAATGCAGGCGCCGTCTGGTTGGCCGGGGCGGATCGCGTGCTTCAACTCCAGGGCGGACGTTTTGAGCCCGTAGAGTTACCTAACCTGCCGCTGGATTTTTTGCCAAGAATCTACAGGATTAAATTCAGCAAGGTTTCCGGGCGAGTTTGGACGACCAACGGACGGTATATTTTCTGCCGTGAGAACGGCGTCTGGGGTAAATGGCCTCTGGCGACGTCGGATCTCGATTTAATAGCCCCCGTGGAATTTCTTGAACCGATGAAAGACGAGCTGTGGATCGGGCGTAAAACAGGGCTTTCCCGATCCTATCAAGGGCAGTGGGGCCGCTCCTTATTCCCATTCGGTTCCTTACCGACGATCTGTAATGTGCTGGTGGCGGATTGTCACGGCAATGTCTGGGTCGGCACCGATGGCGGTCTGACACGATTTAGTCCCGATCTGACGATGGAGCAACAGTTGCCTGTTCTGGCGCCCTCCAAGCGGGTGGGGTCGGTCTTTATCCTGGATGACAATGATATCTGGTTGGTTGCTCCTCTTAGCGGCGTGTTCACTTGGGGGGGCGCACGGGATTGGATCCCGCAAGCGGATTACCCATTTGATCAAGCCCGACAGTTCGCCACGGTCGCCTTTAAGGATCGTGAAGGGGTTTTGTGGCTCGGAACCCGGGGGCTTGGGTTGATGCGGCTGATGAATGGAAAATGGGAGGTCACGGCCTGTTGGGGGGCGACCAAAGCTGATGATAGAGGCTTTTTCATAAACGCGTTGCTGGAAACCACAGACGGACGTCTCTGGGTGGGCACAAGCGAAGGCCTGATGGAATGCCAGAATACTCGGGGCTTCATGCGCATGGTGCCGGAGGGGCCAGCGTCTGCCGTGAATACGCTTTACGAGGACCGGGATGGTTCGCTCTGGTGCGGCTACGAGGACGAGGGGCTTCTGAGACGAAGCACCGATGGGACGACGACCTTGTACCGCCAGCCCGACGGGTTGCCTGGTCCTGGGGTAAGGGCGATTTGCCGTGATCCCGAAGGCGTGCTGTGGCT
Organism: Verrucomicrobiota bacterium; assembly: GCA_037143855.1. Taxonomy (GTDB): domain Bacteria; phylum Verrucomicrobiota; class Verrucomicrobiia; order Chthoniobacterales; family Chthoniobacteraceae; genus UBA695. The sequence goes on from JBAWXX010000078.1 coordinate 5,543, forward strand.
GGGGGGGCGCGACGGCCTGGCGAGGTGGATGGAGACGGGCGAGAAGAAAAAGGCGGATCCTGCGAAGATGAGGCCGGATTCCCGACGGTGGATTCTTGGACGGGGGCATGGCCTGCCGGAGGGGCCAGTGGTTCAGATTGTGGCCGACGAAGCGGGTGCCTTGTGGGTGGGGACTTTGGCCGGCATTGTGAAGCTTGACCGCAAAGAATTGGCTGCGTTGGCCGAAGGAAACGATGTGACGCTGACCGTCCGGATTCTTGGCCATGACGATGGCTTGCCGGACGAGGAATGTACGGGAGGACTTTTGCTCAAAGGTTGGCAGCCCAGCCGGAAGAGGCTCTGGTTCGGTACCGCTGGCGGGCCGGTCGCGATAGAACCGAGGCAGATTCCGCCTGCCGGTACTGCGCTACGGGTTGTCATCGAAGCACTCAAAGTGGATGGGCGGGACATTCTTGATAATTGTCTAACAGGCTATTTGGAACGGCGGGGAGTTCCTTCGCCCGTTCGGTTGCCGCCAGATTCCAGGCGCATTGCCATCACATTTTCTGCGATCGATTGTGCCATGCCGGAACGTGTGCGGTTCCGCTACAAGATGGACGGCGGCCGGTGGAGCGCACTCACCTCGCAGCGTACGGCTGTATTCGAATGGCTGTCGCCGGGGCGGCATAGCTTCCAAGTTTTTGGCTTCGGGGCTGACGGCGCTTGGAATAAGAAGGGCGCCACCCTGGAACTGATGGTTGAGCCTTGGTTTTGGCAAACGGGCTGGTTTGCCGTATCGGTGGTGATAATTTCGGCGGTTGGTGCCGCGTTGACGATGCGTTGGCTGCAACAGCGCCGCTATCTGCGCCGAATGGCTGATCTGGAGCACCAGAAGGACTTGTATGAGGAACGTGCCCGGATTGCGCGTGATCTTCATGACGAAATCGGCTCCAAGCTTTCGCGACTCTCGTTTCTGGGCGCGCTCATTCAACGCACCCACGGGGGCGATGACGGGACGGTGCGGAGTCGTGCTGCGGATATGGTGTCAACAGCGCGCGCCACGCTGCGCGCCTTCGAAAATGTGGTGTGGGCGGTGAGCCCGCGCCATGATTCCCTGAAGTCGCTTGCCAATCATATTTGCCAGTATGCGGAGGAATATTTCGCGGGCTCGCCGGTGAGCTGTCGCTTCAAGGTCGATGAGCTGCTGCCGGATTGGCCGATTGAACCCAAGGTCAGAAATGAGCTCTTCTTGACAGTGAAGGAGGCGTTGAACAACACCCTCAAGCATTCCCAGGCGACGGGAGTGGAGATTGTCATTGCGGTGCGTGGCCGTCGCCTCGAAATGAAAGTCGCGGACAACGGCTGTGGGTTCGATGTTTGCGGATTAAAAGCGCCGGCTTCGGGTGATGCGCATGGAAACGGGCTGCGGAACATGCGCGACCGCCTGGTGGCAGTCGGCGGGCTCTGCACAATCGAGAGCGCGCCCGGGCAGGGGACACAGGTGATTTTGGAAATGGAGGTGCAATGAATACAATCAGAGTTTCGTTGGTCGAGGACGACGCCGAATTGCGCGGGACGCTCAAGGACTTTGTGATGTCCTCGGAGGGCCTCTGTTTTGTGAGCGATTATGGGACGGCCGAGGCGGCGCTTGAGAAACTGCCGGCAGATTGTCCGGATGTGGTGATTATGGATATTCATTTGCCGGGGATCTCCGGGATCGAATGTGTGGGGGCGTTGAAACGCATTCTGCCTTCTGTCAAGATCCTGATGCTGACGGTGTTTGAGGAGGGCGACCAGCTCTTCCAAGCGATTGCCACCGGGGCCTCCGGCTATCTGCTCAAGAGCACCGATCCGGACAGGGTGTTGACCGCCATTCGTGAGGTTTATGCGGGCGGCTCGCCCATTACCAGCAGCGTGGCTCGCAAGATGGTGGATTATTTTCGTGTCATTCATCCCGTAGCGCCCGCCGCGGAGACTCTGTCTTCGCGTGAGGAGGCGACGCTGAAATTGCTCGCCGAAGGATTGATGTACAAGGAGATCGCGGAGCGATTGGGCGTCAGCATGGCCTCGGTTCGCACCTACCTGCACCGGGTTTACGAGAAATTGCATGTGACCAACCGCACTGAAGCCGTTCTGCGGTACTACTCCAAGCGCGACGCAAAAAAGTGAGCCTTGGGGCCGGTTGAAAAATTCTTCGGAACCCGGCCCCGTCTCTCTGTCCTTGTTAACAAAAAGACGACAAGACAGTCTTTGAAAAACAGTGTCTGATTAGTCCTATGTATATTTTCAGACAAAAAATGGCAGTGATGATGCTGGCGAGTCTGGTGACGGGTGTGCTATTTGGCAGTTGCATTTTGGGTGCGGGAGTCGCCCGCGCGGAGACGCTGTCGGTGGCGGGGGAGTGGCGTTATCGGCTGGATTTGGAGAAAGTGGGACTCAAAGAGGGCTGGTCTGCCCAGACGCTGCCAGGCGATAAGGCCGGTGTGAGTGGCACGCTGCCGCTGCCTGGCACGCTCGACACGGCGGGCGTGGCGCCCAACAAGGAGA
>JBAWXX010000079.1:0-7678 GCA_037143855.1 Verrucomicrobiota bacterium
CGGACCCGGCGTTAAAACGCCGGGCTACTTTCGGGTTGTCCCTTTGGGACAATAACGCCAATCCATAAGGCCCATCCAACGGTGTCATTGGTATCAGAGCTTGGAGCGTGTCTGGAAATAACCTTTCCATCCGACAGGTTCTTTCCTCGCGCCTTGTCAGCGCTCAAAACTCCTGCGTCATCTTGTAAGGTTTATTTCCAGCCGCGCTCTTATCCGTGAACACCTCTCTATGAGCGGAAGATAAGCCGGACGGAATCGAGCCGCAGCCGGGCGTCGGCCAGGTGGTCGCGCAGGTCGTAATAGCGATTTTGCGCGGCTTCGATCTCCTGGGCGGTCACGGCCGGGTTGACGGCCGCCAGGTCGCGCAGCCGCTCGACTTCCCCGCCCACGGATTCCTCCATGGCGGCGAGGCTCGCGGCCACGATCTGCATGGCCCGCTGTTCGGCGAGGGAGGCGGCGCATTCCAGCATCCGGGGCAGCAGTTTATAGCAAAGCTCGGTTTTGCCGAGGATCTTGCTCAAAGGCGCGTTGGCGAGCGGCCCCAGCGGGGCGGCCGGTTCGGTGAGCCGGTTGTCCACCACCACGCGGACGGGCGTGGCGGAGAGGAAGCGGTCCACATGCAGCTCGGCGGGGGCGACGACTTCCAGGACATGGACAGCTTCCACCAGGACGCCGTCTTGCCCGGAGGATTCGGTTTGCGCGACGGCGGCGTTGCCTTTGATGGTCCCCAGGAACATCTCGAACATGCCGCGCACGACCGGGTGGTCCCAGGTAAGGAACGCCACGTCTTCGCGGCTGAGTGCGCGCTGGCGGTCGGCGGTGAGCGTGATCCCTTCCTTCGGGATTCCCGGCAGGCCGTCGCCCAGTTCGGGGCCGGGCGTGACGATCCAGGTGCGCGGGGCGATGTCTTCCACATTCGCGCCGAAGTGGTCGAACGCCATGAGCAGGAAGTCGTCCAGCGTCGTGTCGGCGTCGGCGGCCCGGATGGCGTCGGCCAGCGGGGCGGCACCGGAGGCATGGCGGTTTTGGAGCTCCAGGAGCCGGTCTTCCCCTGCGGCGAGCCGGTCGCGGATTTCCGCGTGGACGGCCTGGGTCTCGGCCACGAGGGCGTCAAGCGCCTCGGTGGAAACAACCGTGGCGGCTTTCTTGGCGGTCTTCGCGCGCTTCTTTGGCGCGGGCGCTTCGGCGGTTCCCAAGGCGAGGGCCTGGAGCGGCGCGGCAAAGCGCTCGTAGAGTTCGGCGCCGCCGTGGAGGTTTTCCTCAAAGGCGTTGAGCCCCTCGTGGAACCAGCGGGCGAGCACGGCGTAGGGGCCGCCCTCGATGTACGGGACGTGGATTTGAATCGTGGCGCTCTGGCCGATCCGGTCCAGCCGCCCGATGCGCTGTTCGAGCAGTTCCGGGTTTTCCGGCAGGTCGAAGAGGACCAGGTGGTGGGCAAACTGGAAGTTGCGGCCTTCGCTCCCGATTTCAGAACAGACCAGGCAGCGCACCCCCTCTTCGTCGGCGAAGGAGGCGGCGTTGCGGTCGCGTTGCAGGAGCGTGAGCCCTTCGTGGAAGACGGCGGCGGGGAGGTTGGTTTGCTCGCGCAGGGCCGCTTCCACCGCCTCGGCTTTCTGCCGGGTGCGGCAGATGAGGAGCGTCTTTCCGTGCTTCTGTTTTTTGAGGAAAGCGGTGAGCCAGGCGATGCGCGGGTCTTGCGCAAGGTCCACCTCTTCGCCCTGAAACTCGGCGCGGGCGGCCTCGGCGTTGCCCTCCAGCGGGATCAATTTCACGGTCCGTTTGGGGAAGCCCGAGAGGGCGGCCCGCGTGTTGCGGAAGAGGACGCGGCCGGTGCCGTGCTGGTCCACGAGTTCTTCGAGCAGGCAGCCGCGGGAGGTCTCGTCGCCGGAGGCCAGGGCCTGCGCGTGCTGGCCGATGCGGCCCGGCATGGCGGCCAGTTTTTTCAGCTCGCTGGCGGTCAGTTTTTTCCCGTCGGCCAGTTTCCCGGCGAGCTTGGCGATGGGTGCGTATTGCTTGGCCTCGGCTTGGAACGCTTCCAGGCTGGAGTAGCGGTCCGGGTCGAGCAGGCGCAGGCGGGCGAAGTGCCCTTCGGGGCCGAGCTGCTGAGGCGTGGCGGTGAGGAGGAGGAGCCCCGGTGTGGCCGTTCCAAGCGTTTCCACCAGCGTGTATTCCGGGCTGGGAGCGTCGGGATGCCAGGCGAGGTGGTGGGCTTCGTCCACGACGAGCAGGTTCCAGCCCGCCTCCACGGCTTGCTGACGGCGCGCCGGGTTGTGCGCCAGCCAGTCGAGCGGGGCGAGGAGGAGCTGGTCGTCCAGGAACGGGTTGGCACCCGGGTTGTTTTCCTCGATCGCGGCGCAGCGGGCCTCGTCGAAAATGGCGAAGCGGAGGTTGAACCGGCGGAAAAGTTCCACAAACCACTGGTGCACGAGCGCCTCGGGGACGAGGATCAGGATGCGCGCGGCTCTCCCGGTGAGGTGGAGCCGGTGGAGAATGAGGCAGGCTTCGATGGTTTTGCCGAGGCCCACTTCGTCGGCCAGCAGGACGCGCGGGCGCGTCCGCGCGGCCACTTCGCGGGCGATGGCGAGCTGGTGGGGGATCAGGTCGATGCGCGCGCCGGTGAAGCCGTAGGCGGGCGATTGGAGGATGCGGTGCTGGTGTTGCAGCGCTTCCAGGCGGAGGTCGAAGGCGGCGCTTTCGTCCACTTGCGCCCCGGCGATGCGGTCGCCCGGCTTGTCCCAGGTGAGGATGTCGCTCAACTGGGTTTCCACGAGCCGGTCCCCCTTGGGGCTGCCGTAGGTCACGACGCCGTCGGAGCGCTCGTTGACGACGGCGACGACGAAGCTCGCCCCGTCGTGGGAGTGGACGGTGTCGCCCACTTTGAAGCGGACCCGCCGCAACGGCGCGGCGGCTTCGGCATACAAGCGCATGGCGTTGCTTGCCGGGAAGAAGAGGTTGACCCGCCCCGGCTCCACACCAAGCACGATGCCCAAGCCAAGTTCCGGTTCCGGTTCGCTGATCCAACGTTGTCCTGCTGCAAAGCGCATGGGTAAAAAAAGGGGAGGTAAATGAGGGACGAAAAGAGGGAGGCGGAGAATCGGCCGCCCCATTCCCGTCATGTCAAGGAGGTGGGGGCGGTTCTATCGGCCGCCCGCTTCGGCGAGGGCTTCGGCCGCCAGGGGGGTGGAAAGGTAGCGTTCGCCCGTGGAGGCGGCCACGGTGACGATCAGTTTGCCTTTGTTCTCGGGCCTGCGGGCCAGTTCCATGGCCGCCCAGACGTTCGCGCCGGAGGTGATCCCCGCCAGGATGCCTTCTTCCTTGGCCAGGCGGCGGGCGATGGCAAAAGCGTCTTCGTTGGTGACGCAGAGGACCTCGTCCACCATGTCCATATGGAGATTGGCGGGGAGGAAGCCCGCGCCCGCACCCTGGATTTTGTGGGGGCCGGGCTTGATCGGCTCGCCGCGCAGGGTCTGGGTGATGACGGGGGAATCTTTCGGCTCCACGGCGATGGAGCGGACCGCCGGGTTGTGGGCTTTGAGCGCCTGGGCCACGCCGGTGAGCGTGCCGCCGGTGCCAACGGCCGCGGTGAAGAGGTCCACCTGGCCCCCGGTCTGCTCCCAGATTTCCTCCCCGGTGGTCCGGCGGTGGGCTTCCGGGTTGGCCGGGTTGTCAAATTGGCTGGGCATCCACGCGCCGGGGGTTTGTTTTACGATCTCCTGCGCGCGGTCGATGGCCCCGCGCATCCCCTCCGCGCCGGGGGTGAGCACCAGCTTCGCCCCCAGCATGGCCAGCAGGGTGCGGCGCTCGATGGACATGGTGTCGGGCATGGTGATGGCAAGCCGGTAGCCGCGGGCGGCGGCGACGAATGCCAGGGCGATCCCCATGTTGCCGCTGGTCGGCTCCACGATGAGGGTGCCGGGGCCGATTTTGCCTTCGCTTTCCGCCGCTTCGATCATCGCCCGGCCGACCCGGTCTTTGACGCTGCCGAGCGGATTGAAATATTCGCATTTGACGGCGATGGTCGCCGCGAGGCCCGCGCTGAGGCGGTTGAGCCGGACGAGCGGGGTGCGGCCGGTGGTTTCAACAATACTGCTTTGAAGGCTTCCCATGAGGTGTTCGGCTTTTTTACACCCACGCGGCGCGCCATTCAAGGGCGATGTCACCGTTGCGGAGGCGGCGGAAATCCCGCGCGCCGCCGAAGTGCAAAACAAACCAATCATTCAGGCTTATGGCTGCTCTTATCGCGCAATCCAATCTCAAGGAAATGATGAAACGGATCCCGGAGTGGGAGGCCAACCGGACCGTCATCGAACGGACGTTCGAGTTCGACGACTTCAACCAGGCGATTGATTTTGTCAACGCGGTGGCGGAGATCGCCGACGAAGAAGGGCACCACCCGGATATGGATATCCGCTGGAACAAAGTCCGGCTGGCCCTCTCCACGCACAGCGAAGGGGGGCTGACGGAACTCGACTTCCAGGTGGCTGAAAAGATCGACACGCTGGAGGAGTAAACAAGTTATCCCCCGGCGACCAGGCGGCGGGTCACGGCGTCGGCGAGGACAAGCCCCCGGGGCTGGCCCCCTTCCATGACCAGCACGGCGTCTGCGCGCGAGGTGCGCATCCGGCGCAGGATGTGGAAGGCCGAATCGGAGGCTTTCACCGGGGGGATGCGCCGGATGTACGGGCTGATTTTGGCCGCCGGGGCGGTGGCGGAGAGCGTGAGGTCAAAGAGCGGGACAAATCCGAGGATCTCCCCGCTTTCCGACACGGCCAGAAAGTGCTCCCGGCTGCCGTCGCAACTGGCGGTGACGAGGGCGGCCACGTCCGCTCCGTGGGCGATCAAGGGAAAATCGGAAAGCGGCCGCATCAGGTCGCGCGCGGTGACGGTGCGGAAGTCGATGACGCCGTGGATCAAACGCCGCTGGGCGGGGGTGATCGCGCCGCTGCGTTCGCTCTCCAGGGTCACGTATTTGAAGTCGTCGCGGGCGGCGAAGAGTTTGGTTTCGGCGGAGCCGCGCGCCCGGAAGAACCGCCGCCCCAGGCTGCTTCCCAGCCGGAAGACCGGCGCCAGCGCCAGGTAGGCGAAGCGCAGCGGCGTGGAGAGGAAGGCGAGGGCGTGGGTGGGGAAACGGCGGAAGAGCGCCTTGGGGAAAAGTTCCAGGCCGAAGAGATACAACGGCAAAAAGAGCACGAAAGCCGCACCGAAGCCCGCGGGCCCCAAGACGCGGACCAGCGCCGCCGTGCCGAGCGTGATGGCGCAGATGCCCGCGAGGTTGGTGACGATCACGACGGTGAGCAGCAGGCGCTCCGGCTCGCGCAGCAGCTTCTGGAGCCGCAGGGCGTTCCGGTCCCGGTGTTTGACGCGGTTGCGCAGCCGGACGCGGTTGAGGCTCAAGAGCCCCGCTTCCATGCCGGAGAAAAGGAACGCGAGGAGCAGCAACCCCGCAATGGCAAGCCAGAGAATCACGCCTCACCCTCCTCTTCTTCCTGGAGCGGCGCCGGAAGCGGCGGGACTTCCACCTGCATTTCCTGAATCCGCTTGCTGGTGGCGCGCCGGATGGTGAACCGCAGGCCCTTGATTTCCACCGTCTCGCCCAGGCGCGGGAGCGCGCCGAGCTGGTTGAAGATCAGGCCGCCGATGGTGTCGAGCCCCTCGGCTTCCAGGTCGATGCCCACGCGTTCGCTCAAGTCGTCCAGCCGGGCGTTGCCCGCGACGAGGAGTTGATGCTCGCCCACGCTTTCGATGTAAAGCCCTTCGTCGGCGGAGGGGATCGCATCGGAGACGATCTGCTCCACCACGTCGGGCAGGGAGACGATCCCCTCGGTGCCGCCAAATTCGTCCACCACCACGGCCAGCCGCTGCGGGTGGGTCAGGAAGCTGTGCAGGAGGTCCAGCGCCTTCATCGTTTCCGAGACATAGCTGGGGGGCGTGAGCTGCTCGGTGAAGTGGAGCTCCGGCGTGAGCAGGAAGCGCTGCACGTCCAGCAGGCCCAGGATGTTGTCGGGCGTGTCGGCGAAGACCGGGACGCGCCGGAAGGGGCGCGCGCGCAGGCGTTCCCGCGCCTGCTCGTTGGTCAGGTCGTCCGGGATGGCGGCCATGTCCATGCGGGGCGTCATGCAGTCGCTGGCGGTTTTCTCCCCCAGCTTGAGGATTTCCTGGATGATCTCGCTTTCCTCCGGTTGCAGGGCTCCCTCCTCGGCGCTCAGTTCGATGAGCGTTTCGAGTTCCTCCTCGTCCAGCGGCTGGTGGATGTCGAGCGACTTCGGGGTCAGCTTGTTGGCCACCCGTTCGCTGGCCCGCTGCAAGCGCCGGCACACCGGGTCGAGCGCCGGGAGCAGCCATTCCAGCGGCCGCACCCCCAGCGCCGCCACCCCCAGGGGCGCTCGCAGCGCCGCCGCCTTGGGCAAGAGGTCGCACAGAAGCACCACCACGGCGAAGATGACCAGCGTGCAGGCCCAGAAGGGGAGCCGGGCGGGAGCCGCCTCGCGCAGCGCGAAGAGCGAGAGGAGGATCAGCGGCAGGTTGACAAAGGCGTCCGCCAGCAACAGCGCGCTGAGCAGACGGCGCGGGTTGGCGAGCAGGCGTTCCAGGGCCTCCGCCAGGGGGCGGTTCTCCAAACGCCGGAGCTCTCCCGGCCGCAACGAGAAGAAAGCCGTCTCCATTGCCGAGAAGAAAGCGGAACCGAGGATGAGCGCGCCCAAGAGCGCCGCGAGGATCAAAAACTCCATGCCAATACGAAAAGGAAGATAGCGGGGACTTTCCTAGGGATACCATGAAAAAACGCCGCCGTCCCCCGGATTCGTCCCGCTCCCCGGGGGAGCGCCTCGGGGGAACTCCCAGAAATGATCCCGGGGCCTTGCCGTTTGATGGGCGCGAGGCCAAAGCCGTCTCGCTTCCCGCGATGGGTGGAGGCAGAATCCCCGGCAGCCATGAAAATCTCCCTCTTGGTTTTGTGCGCGTCGTTCCTGTTGGCCGCGTGTTCGGGAACCGGCGTGCGGGTCACGCAAACACAGGTGGCCACCCCCTGCGTGCCACCCCCGAAAGCGATTTACATCCGGCCCTTCTGCATCGCCGCTTTCGACCGCTGCACGCCCAGCGGCAACGCGCCGCTGCGCGCGGCGCTCGCCCCGCGCGAGTTTGCCGACGATCTCCAGGTGGAACTGGCGAAGATCGCCCCCGCCCGCGTCCTGGAGCGTGGGGAGAGCGCTCCCTTGGGCTGGCTGGTGGAGGGGGAGTTTGAGCGGATTGAGAGCGGGTATTTCCCCGGCTGGTGGAGCCCCCTGGGACCTTCCGTTTCGCGTCCTTCGCTGCTGTGTCTCCATGTCCGGGTGAAGGACGCGCGGGCGGGCCGGGTGCTCTACGCCTTCGACGTGGAGGCGGACTCGCCGGGGGAAGTCTTTGGCCGCGACGACAAACCGGGCACGGGCTACCCCCTGCCCTTCGACTTCCGCAACACGGCCGAGTTGATCGGCCTGACGCTGACCCCCGATCCGTTCCAATACGGCGTGCGCACCTCCCCCGTGCAACGGTATTAGTTCTACACAGTTGGATCGGTCTGATGGATTGGCCTTATTGTCCCAAAGGGACAACCCGAAAGTAGCCCGGCGTTTTAACGCCGGGTCTGCGGGAAACAACGCTTCGTCCCGGAGGGACGTTTGATGGGGGGAAAATGACGCTC
>JBAWXX010000080.1:0-7670 GCA_037143855.1 Verrucomicrobiota bacterium
GGAGGGATCTCAGGAATGGGAGCGGGGGGAGGCAGGAGGTCCGCGGCCCGCGCCACGCCCCCAAAGGCCAATGCTACGGCCGCCCATTTTACCAATGTTAGTTTGTTCATTTTCATGTTGGTGTGCCCTTTTCGCATGTACGCTTCACTCTTCCTCCACCGGGCCAAGCAGGCCGATACATGGGCCTTGCTTGACACGGGTGCCAGCAGCGCACGGACGCGAAGCCGTTCGCAGGATCGGAGATGCGCCCGCTTGCCCCGTGCCGGGGAAAGGTTCGTTGTCTCCGCTGTTCTGCATCTTCAGTCTCTCGGGTAGAGCACGGTAAACCGGCGTTTTTGCTGCTCCGTGGGCACGGGGTCCTCATGCGGTCCGCCTTCGGTGAAGACCTCGCGCAGGGCGTCGAGATAGCCAAAGCCAGCCAGCGATGAGGGCATGAGGAAGTGGCCCTCGCCAAACTCATTCCAGTTGGGAAGCATCACGATTCGCCGTCCGGGCGCGTCCGCCGCGAACCCCGGCGTGAATTCGTCCCGCACCCATCTGGCGAGGTCTTTGTAGTCGGCAGGCGGCACCCATAGCCCGTCTTTCACTCCCCACGCCTCTCTGCCCCAGCCCATCGAGATGGACGGCAACATATCCAGTCCGCCCGCTTGGGCGGCCGTCCGCTGGCGGCTGTTGGCGTTGCGTTGGGCCTGGGCATTGGAGCCGCCCCAGGTGTAAGCATAGCAGGCGTCCGCCCCGAACGATTTAATTCTGGCGATTTCATCGGGCCTACTGTTGCGTTCCTCCATCATGACATAGAGGCCGGGGAATCCCGCTTTGCGGACTTCCTCACGCAAAAGCTCGATCGCCTTGCGCCCCCCCTCCTTGCCCCCGAACATGCCGCCCCAGCGGTCCGGGGAGTAGATGGAGAAGATCGGTTTGCCATCGATCTTCATGTACCGCGGATCCTTGAAGAAATACTCGATTAGATAAGGGATGACGTTCTGCTGCCAGTCCGTGGGGTTGGTGTCGCAGGCCCCCTCGTCGGTGTACATAATCGAGAACTTGGCCAGATGCGAGTAACGGGCGTTGAACAGCCCCTTGATGATCCCCTGGTCGAGGACGCCGTCCTTGATCGGGTTGTTGATGGCATTGTTCGGGCGGTACCAGCAGTGCTGCTCGAAACCGATCCCGTGCTCAACCTGCCATTTGATTTCCCAGTCCGTTTCCTCGGGATTGCCCTCGTCGTACCAGCCCAGGAGCGGCTTGCGTTTGTCACGATAGGGATAGACGTAATCCCAACCGGCGTAGGCGGCGCCTTCCCGCCAGAGGTTGCAGCTTTGCAGGCCCAGGATGTGTGAGGCCTTGACCGGCTTCGGCTCGGGCACATAGTCGGACGGATAGTCGCGCCACGGATAGACCAACAGGTCGTCCACCCAGAGTTTGCCGGCGAAGCTGAGCGCCGCTATTGCCTTGGTAAAACTCAATTTTTGCGGGAGCAGTTTACCGTTCAAATAGATCTCCGCCGTGTGCTTTTTCGGATCGGCCACAACCTTGGCCGTGTACCAGAGATTCGAACGGTAGGGGGTGAGCTTTTCCAGGCGCACACCGCCAAGGTCGATTGTCGCGGCGTCGGCCGTGGCGGGGAAAAGGAACTTGCACTCGAAGACGGTCTTGCCCGTCCAGGCGCCGATTTTCCGGCTCGCCTCGCCGTCAATCTTGAGGCTGAAAATGTCCGGCTTGCTGCCACATTCGAACTTCTCCACCTTGGCCCCGCGCAAGATCCAGTCGGCGGGAACCTTATCCGTCGCGCAGGTGACGAAGGTCTCGTTCAGCAGATAGCCTTTATGGATGTTGACCGGATTGAGGAACATCTCGCCGGTGGCGGCGTCCCCGGTCTTGACGAGGAAATAGTCGATGCTTTTCACCGGGTTCGAAAACGCGCAGTCCTTGGCCTTCAACTCGCCATCGACATACACGTCCGCCTTTTTAGCCGTGAGGTCGGCGATGACCTTGACCCCATAGTCGCGGTTCAGTTCGAGCGGCATGATGACTTGCCCGGACTCAGCACAGAGATTTCCGCCCTTGACGACCAGGCCGACGGCTGCCTTCTCAAGGTCGCGCAACTGCCAGGAAGCCCCCTCCATCGCGGCCGGGAGCCTGAACCGGAATTCGAGGGTGATTTGGCCCTCCGTTTGCCGGGCGATCTGGTGTTTGAGCGTCACCGCCGCACTGGGACTGGTATCGACCAGTTTGAACCATTCGCTGTGGAATTGGAAATCCTTGCCGAACTCGCCGCTGGGCTTGTAGTCGAAGGATCCGCCGCTCTTGTCCACATCCCAGCCGGAGAGCATGACCGTCTCTTTCCTGGGCCAGCAATAGGGCCGTGGCGACAGAAAGGAGCAGTTCAGGAGGTAACCGGTCTTGACCTCACGCATAAGCGGCTGCGCCGCCTGTTTTTCCGCATTCGGGATTGCGTCCGGCGCGACCGGTTTTTCGGCCGCCTTCATGGAGCCCGATAGCGCAAACGCTCCGATCATCAATGTGGTTGTAAACAGTTCCAGTATCTTTTTTGTTGTGTTCATGATTTGGTTCTTTCTTTGCCGTTAAGCCTATTGATCAAGGGGAAGAGACGTTGTTTTCTTGATAACATTCTACTCGCTGATCTTCGCCGCCTTGCCGGGAGTTGAATGGGGTGGATCCGTCCATATAGGTGCGTGGGACAGGGTATTCCAATTCTGCCCAGTTTCGTAGAGGTGTGCGCAATCCAGGGGCATCGGGAGCCAAGTGCGAAACTGATTCTGCTGGCTAAAGGCATTGCCGGCGTCCGCATAGTTGCAGAACGTCAGCTTTCCGGCGGCACCCCCTGAGACGCAAGGCGCGGTGAAGGCCATGAGCGCGCCAATGGAACGGGCCGCGACGGGATCTTCTGTCAGGGCGATGAAGGGCTTGCCGCTACGATCGAGTTCGGTCATGCCCTGCGCCGGGGGCGTCAAACGATTGTCGAGCGCCAAAACGACGGGACCGCGGCGGATGGCGATTTGGCCATTGCCGTCGGGTGCTTCCACCAAGCGACCGCGCATATCGAATGTGATAACAATGCGATCGCCCGCCTGCCAGGTGCGGCGAAGATGGGCATAAGTCCCCGGCTGCACCGCCACCGCCGCGCCATTGACCGTCAACGTGGTCTGCTCGCTCCACCCCGGGATGCGCAGGGCGAGGGTGAATTCCTCGGATTGCTCAGGGGTTACCGTGATATCGACCCGTTCGCCACGCGGATAATCGCCGCCGATGGCCAGCCGCACCGTCCTCTTCGCGGGCGTCGCCAGGCGCGCCTCGCCCGGCGCATAGAGGTTCACCACCGGCCCCTCGACCGAACCCATGAAGGCCCAGCAGGGCGTCAGCATCAGCGCTCGTGGCCCGTTGACCACACAGCAGCTCAGGTTGACGTCGGTGTGCTGCACGTAGCTCGGAACACGCACGCCCATGAGATGGCCAAAATACGCCCACCAGCGGCCGTCAGGCATCATCGCGGAGATCAGGCCGTTATAGAGGTTCCGCTCCAACTCGTCGGCATGGCGCACCTCGCCGGTGAGGCGCAGCAGCTGGTACTCCAACTTCATCCAGGTCGCGGTGACGCAGGTCTCCATCGGTTTACTGACGGTGCCGGTCTGCTTACGCGCCCCGTCACACCACAGTTCGTTGCTGGTGCCACAACCAATGAGGGTAGCCTCCTGGCGCATCACCCCTTCGGCAAGCTTGAGCGACGCCTCCAGATAGTCGCGCTGGCCGGTCACGCGGTAGAGTTCGCAGAGCCCCTCAAAACAGGACATCATCTCGTAGGCCTTGGGCGAACACATGTGGGCCGGCGTCTTGCCTGCCAGGGCGTCCTCGACCAAGCGCATCCCACCCTTGCAGCCCTTCGACGGCTGACTCCACGCCGCCACGATATGCTTGGCAAACTCCAGGTATTTCGAATCGCCAGTACGCTGATACAGCAGCACCACCGGCTCCAGTACCGACGAGGCCGGCAGGCCATTCCACATGCCGACATCGGCGATGTTGGCCTTGCCCGGGCCCAGCAGGGCAATGAGCACATCCGCATGGTGCCGGGCCGCGGCGAGAGCCATGGGATCATGGGTCCGGTCATAATAGGCCAGGACGCCGAGCAGCGCATATTTGCAGCCCCACACATCCCAACCCTCGAGGCGGTGCGCGGGCTGGCGGGTTCCCAAATACCCATCTGGCGCGGCCGTGGCCAGCAGGGCCTTGGCGGCCTCGTCGCGGACGGCGCGGGTGGCCTCGCTCGAGCGGTACGCATCGGCCAGGGCCAGCGAGGTGTACCACTTTCCCCAGTATTCGCAGCGCCAATCCGCATTGCCCGTCTCGGTCTTGGCCTGGTAGGGCCTGACCACCGCAGCGATGTCCTGGGCGACAAGCCGGTTGACGATACACGCATCCAGTTTGGAACCGAGGTACCCGGTGAAGGTCACCGTGCCTGGTGCCGCCGGGATCAATCGATCCGGCGCCGCCAAGGCCGCCGTTGCACCTCCGGATTCCGCAGCCCGCGCCACGCCCCCAAAGGCCAATGCTACGGCCGCCCATTTTACCAGCGTTAGTTTGTTCATTTTCATGTTGGTGGCTCTTTTCACTCTTTTTATTGTTGTACCCCCGGGTGGCTGGTGTTGTTTCGTGTGTTGCTGCAAAACCTGTAACAACCCGAACTAACTTCATATACCGCGCGATCTTTCTCCATGCGCAGAAACTTCACACCCTCCGCCTTGGCCGCTTGTTTCCCGCTTTCCGTCACGCTTTTGGAATCTTTTGCAGGCACATAGACCGTTGCGGTGGTGTTTGGGGGAATAGTGACATCCATCTGAACTTGGCCTGCATCCATCTTCCATTTGCTTACGATCCTGCCGTGAATCGAGTCGTAGTGACATTTGACCCAGTCAACACTCTCCACGATACCAGGTCGAAGCGTGAAATGTTTGAAGCCGGGTTGCCTTGGATCTGGCAAAATGCCACCCAGCCCCTCGAAGAACCATGATCCCGGCGTAGCCGTAACGAGGATAACGTGGCTACCCCAACCGGACCAGGTTTCGGGCCAGGTGTTCAGCCCCGCGTCTTTAATTAGATACCCCCAGCCCGGATAGGTCGTCTGCCCCATCATCAGCGCGATGAGATCATTGCGATTCTCCTTAATGAGCAAATCGAGCATCACGAAGGTGCCCAGCATCCCTGTGTCGAGATGGCCTTGTTTGTTGACCACAATCTCCTGCTCCAGCCTTGCCAGTATTTTCGGGCGCAGTTCCCGGGGTGGGATATCCGCATAAAGAGCCATCGCCAGGGAGGACTGGTTGGTGAAAATATATTCGCCCCTCTCTGCCTGGTAGAAGGTCTTATGGATCAGCGGACGAATAATGGCAAGATGATCCCTGCAGCGTTTGGATTCATCGCTTCGGCCAATGGCTTCAGCAAAATCCTGAAGCTCCTGCCAGAGCAGCGCCCGATAGCAGTTATTGAAGAATTCGCGTTCCGGCTTAGTGTCCATGTTGAACCCAACGCTTGGAACTTTGGTCGGACGCGCCCAGTCCCCGATAAACATCCAGAGTTCGATATTGTTTGTAGCCGTGTACGAACGCAGAATGCCGTCGAGCGTTTTGCTCTCCAAGTGGTCGACATACCTGCGAAGCCTGTCATACGTGCTCTCCACGACGTCCTTGTCCCCGTAATAGAGCAGCATGCGACGCACCAGTTCCGAGGTCTCTCCTCCCCATGCCGGGCCGCCGCCGTGGTCCTCGAAAGCAGGAGCGGTATGCGCAATCCATCCGTCTTCACGCTGGGTATCACACCAATCAGTCAGCCACTTGCGGAAGTTCGCAGCACAGCCGAAGTTGTACAGGTACCCGGAAAGATGGGCTCCGCCATCCCCGTAAGCCGATTTCTCACGCGCTTCCCCGGCCCCGAGGCTCAACGTCGGGTTCTGGGTACGTAAGGTGTAGCGAGTGATCTCGTGAATTTGATTAAACAGGTCATTGGAACAGGAAAACTCCCCCGCGGAATCCAGGTCGGGCTCAATCATCATGGCCTCGACATCCCCGTGCTCAGGGGCACTGGCAAGTCCGCTGATCACGGCGTAACGGAAACTGTGATAATTGAACCTGGAACAGAAACTCTCCTCCTTCCTTCCTGCCCCTATATAGATATCCCGCTGGCTGAAAGACTGAAAACCATCGGGATCCTTGGCGGAGGCTAATGGCCTTGTTCTTCCGTTGTCGTTCACATCGGCGTAAATAATGGAAACTTCCCCGCCGGGAGCAAGGTCATGCATGCGCAACTTCATCCATCCCGTGAGGGGACGGCCAAAATCAACGACCCATTTGCCATTGTTGAGCTGGTATATTTTATCGGCCTTGATCGGCGCACCGGCCCGTGCGCTCTCACAGGCCTGCCAGGAATGAACGACATTGGGAGCCGGTATCTCGCGCACGGTCAGCCACTCCGCGTCATTGAATCCGACCTGCTCCCACCCGGCGACAAACTCACGTGCATCAAAACGTTCACCACCAAAGTTATTCCAGGACCATGAACCAATCTGTGAAATACAGCTTTCCTTGATCCGCCAACTGGAATCGGTCCCGATCACCTGCTGCCCGGCCGGCAAATCAATATTGAGTTGGGCGCGCAGAATGGGGGCGTTGTATGGGTTTCCCATCTTCGGCTGATACCAGCCCGGCCCCATCCAGACGGCGATGCAATTCGTGCCCTGTTTCAGGAACGAGGTAACATCCCAGGAGTTGACAAGGAAACGCTTGTTGTTCTGAGACATTCCAGGCGTCAGCACATACGGCGTCACCTTCTGCCCATTGATATAAAGCTCATACCAGGATGGTGTATCCATATGGATGACCGCCCGCTTGGGCGCGGTCGAAAGCTCGAAGGTTCGGCGCAACCATGGATGAGAAAGTTTTTTCGGATTTGGTGCCGGATAGGCAATCCACTTCGCAGTCCAGTCGGCGGGATCAAGCAATCCCATCTCGAAAGTCGCCGGCCCGCTCCAGGAAGAAGAGGCTGGGGATCGGAGGCCTGAGGTTAGCGCCCATATTTTTACTTTCCAGAAACAGGTCTGACGACTCGCCAACGGTTTTCCGGCATATTTCACCTGCATCGTCTGATCGCTCTCCACCTTCCCGCTGTTCCACAAATCACCCTGATCCTTCTTCAGCAACTCTTCCGAACTCGCCACCAGCACCTGGTATGCCATCTGCCGAATTCCGCGGGGAATTTCCGATTGCTGATGATCCTCTTCCTTCTGGTCTCTAACCTCTATCTTCCAAGAAAGCCTCGGCTTCACCACATCAATCCCCAGGGGATCTTTGAGATATTCACACCGCAGGCATTCTGCCCGTATGGACAGGGGCCCATGGATCGCCGCCGCCCAAGCGGCACTTCCGATTACCCACACGGCCGTGATGATTGCTACGATTTTTTTACCAGTATGCATATTGCTATTTTTTGCTGGCATTTCCCGCGAAATGCTAAATGTTAGAAATTTGATTTTCGCCCCCGGCGGGTCACCGGGCCCAGGTCGGCGGGGGTCTTACTTTTAGCGTGCTCGCTTCAAATCTTCGGGTGTTTGAGCGGGAGCAACGCAGGTTACTTTGAAAACGGCCCCGATTTTTGCAGCC
>JBAWXX010000081.1:0-7476 GCA_037143855.1 Verrucomicrobiota bacterium
GTCCCCATGGGACGCGAAAGCGAAGCCCTCCGCCGTAAAGCCCTCTGCCAATTCTGCCAATTCTACCAAATAAACCGTATAGATGGTATAAGATTCTTATGATGAGTCATAAGCCATTGTTTTTACTGGAAATAACTAAAAACACTCCGAGTGCGCAAATTCTCCGTAAATAACAATGCAATCTATTGAATGTCAGAGAATTAGACTGTTTTTTATTTTTAATAAGTAATTATAGGTTTCGGCGGGGCTTTCCGCAGGAGCGGCGGTGAATAAGTCTCTTGTGAGGGCATCCGGGAGCGCGCGCTGAATCCATGCCTCACGGTGTGAATAACTCTTGAAAGACGCCCAGCCAAGGCCGTGTCCGCCGGGCGCTTGGCCGCACATTCTCGCCAACTGCCTCGTTATCTCTTCTCCCTGCGCACCGAAGATTCAAATTTGCATCCGCGCCATTTCCTGATAACACTGACCCCCCATTCAGGGCGGCAACGCCGGGGATGGGTGAATTCAAAAAACAAATATCCTATGAGTAAACGTATCGCATTCCTCTTTTCCGGCCAAGGCGCACAAACCGTCGGGATGGGCAAAGACCTGGTTGAACAGTACCCCGTCGCCGCGGATTTGTTCCGCCGGGCCGACTCGGTCCTCCAACGGCCGCTGAGCCAGCTCATGTTCGAGGGGCCGAACGAGGAATTGACGAAGACGGTCCATTGCCAACCGGCGCTGTACGTCCACGGTTCCGCCTGCCTGGCGGCGTTCCTCCAGGAACTGGGGGGGGACCTTCCCGGGGTGATCGCCACTGCCGGCCTTTCGCTGGGGGAATTCACCGCCCACGCCGCCGCCGGGACGTTCGATTTTGAAACCGGCCTGTCGCTGGTGGGCCAGCGCGCCAAGTTCATGCAAGACGCCTGTGAAAACACACAGGGGACCATGGCCGCGATGATCGGGGCGGAAGAGAACACCGTCCGGGACCTGGCCGCCGAAACCGACGTGGACATCGCCAACCTGAACGCCCCCGGGCAGATCGTGATCTCGGGAGAGCGGGCCAAGGTCGAACTGGCCGTTTCCCTGGCCAAAGACCATGGCATCCGGCGGGCCACGCTGCTGAACGTCGCGGGCGCTTACCACTCGCGGCTCATGAACTCCGCCTATGTCCGCCTGGGCAAGGTGCTCGAAGCGACCACCTTCCAGCAGCCGAAATACAAAGTGATCTGCAACGTGGACGCCAAGCCGGTTTCCGAACCCGGCGCGATCCGCGACGCCCTGCGCGAGCAGGTGACGAGCAGCGTTCGCTGGGCGGAGTCGATGGAATATCTCCTGGATGTCGAGAAAATCGACCTCTTCATCGAGTTTGGTCCCGGCGGCGTGCTGGCCGGTCTCTTTGGCCGCATCCGCAAGGGCACCCCGGTGCTTTCCGTAGCCGATGTCCCGAGCCTCCTGACCGCCGTAGCCGCGATCAAGGAAGCCTAAAAAAATCCGGCGCAAATTCGGGCTGCCGCGCTTATCTTTGCCAGCGCGCGCAGCCCTCTCTTTTTTGTGTGAACAGCCCCCTTGTCGAACTCACCGAACGCCTCTTGATGGAGGCCGGCGGCTGGCAGGCCGCCAAGATGGCCCGTGCTTTGGTCGATTCCGGCCGGGTGGTCAGCGCCGCCTACCATCCTCCGGTGCTCAAGGGGATCGTCCGGGAGGGGGATCAGGAATACAAGGCCGGGCTCAAAATCGTTTCCAAAAGCGACATCGAAAACCTTTGCACCTGCCGCGCCTCGCGCCAGTGGGGGACGATTTGCGCCCACTCGCTGGCGGTCGGCTACGCCCTGCTGCTGCACAAAACGGGGCCCGGGTCCGCGATGGCCGGGCCGCCGCCTCCGCCAGCCCCCGCCGCGCCCCCCGCCGAGCGCGGGCCGCGGCTTGTGGATGAGAAGATGGAGCCGGGCTTGGAGCGGGTGGCGCTGAACGTCGTCCTACCGCCGCAGTTTGTGGCGGCATGGGAACGAGGAAACCTGACCGTCGGCATTGAAGTGGAGCGCGGGGGGCGGCGCGCCCTGCTGAATACCCTGGGAACCAGCGGGGCTTTCCGGTGTTCGTGCGCCGACCTGCGGCTGGTGGAGGCCGTGCGCGCCCTGAATAGTGGCGCCTTGGCTGGAATGCTCGTGCTGCCGCGCGAAAAAATGCTCCCTTTCCTGGCGGCCTTGCAAGGGCATCCCCGGGTGACGTTTGGCAAAACGACGGCCGTTCATATTTCCGCGAAGCCGCTGCTTCCCCGGCTGGACGTGACGCCGGACCCGCAAGGCCGGGTCTTGCTGCACGTGGAATGGGCGGCAGGCACCCACTTATTTCTGGCAGGAGAGCGGGGCGTCTGGTCGCTGAAAGGCACCGTTTTTGCTCCCGTCTCGCCGGGGCTCCCCACGGCTTACCTTGATCTCCTGCGCCGCGACATCATGCTGCCGCAGGAACAGGCCGGGGCATTTTTGGCCACGGAACTCCCGGCGTTGCGCCCGTTCTTTGAAGTGAGCGGGGAAAGGGCCTTCGCCGGAGCCGCCGCGTCCCAACTGGTCCCGGAAGCGGGAACCTTTTCGCTCTCGCTGGAGGGGTCTCTCAATCACCTCACGGCCCGGCTCCAGCGGGTTTACTCCAAGCGGGTTGTCACCCTGGGCGTCACCAGTCCGGCGGAAAACTGGGCGCTCCCGGACCCAGCCGACCCGGCGCGCATTTTCTGCCGCAACCTGGAGGCGGAGCGGATGGCGCTGGCGGAATTGACCCGCTTCGGCTTCGCCGGGCCGGATGCCACCGGGCACTACGTGTTGCGGGGGGAACGGGCGATTTTGACGTTTTTTGGCGAAGGCTACCCGGCGCTCGCCGCGCAATGGGAGGTCTCCCTTGGGCCGCGCTTCACCCACGTGACCGAGGGGATCGAACGGATCACGCCCCGGGTGGAGATCCTCCGCTCAGGCGAGGAATGGTTCGATTTGCAATTCGACCTCTCCACCGGAAGCGGCGAACGCTTCTCTGCCGCCGAGGTGCAACGGCTCCTGCAACTCGGGCAAAACCACCTCCGGCTCAAGAGTGGGAAAGTGGCGGTATTTAACGCAGCGTTATTGGATGATTTTCAAAGCGTCCTGCGCGACTGCAACCCGCAGCAGCAGACCCCGGGGAGTTACCGGATCGCCAAGGCGCATGCCGGGTACCTGGAAGCGGCGGCGGCCGAAGCCGGGTTCGCCCTCCAGGCCGGGGCCTCCTGGCGACAGTGGGCGCAATCCCAACAGGGGAAAGCGGCGCTGGAGCCGGTAGCCCTGGGCGATTTGGAGCCGGTTTTAAGAAATTACCAAAAACACGGAGTATCGTGGCTAAGCTTCTTGAGTTCCAATGGGTTAGGCGGAATCTTGGCCGACGATATGGGCCTCGGGAAGACGCTCCAGGCCCTCGCCTTCCTGCGCACCCAGCCGGGGCCTTCTTTGGTCGTCTGCCCCTCGTCGCTGATTTTCAACTGGCAGCGGGAGGCGGAAAAATTCACCCCGGAGCGGAAGGTGCTTCTCCTTGAAGGCCCACAACGGGCGCGCCGGTTTGCGGAAATCCCGAAGGCGGACTTGGTGGTGACGAGTTACCCGCTCTTGCGGCGCGACGCGGTTCACTACCGGGGATTCGCGTTTTCCAGCATCTTTCTGGACGAGGCCCAGCACATCAAAAACCCGGACACGCAGAACGCCCAAGCGGCGGGGATGTTGCGCGCGCAGCACCGGTTCATCCTCACCGGCACGCCGGTGGAAAACTCCGTGCGCGACATCTGGTCTTTGATGCACTTCGTAATGCCGGGGTACCTGGGCGACCGGGACGACTTCCGCGAGCGTTATGAAATCCCGCTCTCCCGGGGCAACGATCCCGAGACATTGGGGCGGCTGGCCAAGCGCCTGCGGCCCTTCCTGTTGCGCCGCCGCAAGAGGGAGGTGGCGGGGGATCTCCCTCAAAAACTCGAAAATGTGGCCTACTGTGAGCTGACCCAGGCGCAGAAAGAGGTGTACACCGCGCTCTTGCAGGGAGCCCGAGCCCAGATCGACACGGCGGCAGGCGAAAAGAACCAGGGCAAAGCGCGGATGTTGATGCTTACCGCCTTGCTCCGGTTGCGCCAGGCGTCGTGCGATTTGCGGCTGCTCGGAGAGGAAATCAAGCATCCGTCGGGGAAAGTGGAGCTTTTTCACGAATTGCTCGAAGAAGCCGTGGATGGCGGCCACCGGGTGCTCGTCTTCAGCCAGTTCGTCTCCATGTTGACCCTCCTGCGCCGGGAACTCGAAGGGGAGGGGATGGCGGTCTGCTATCTGGATGGCCAGACGCGCGACCGGGCGGCCGAGGTGGACCGCTTCCAGAACGGCGACGCGCCCGTTTTCTTGATCAGCCTTAAGGCGGGCGGCACCGGTCTCAACCTGACGGCGGCGGACACGGTGATCCACTTTGACCCATGGTGGAATCCGGCGGTGGAGGCGCAGGCGACCGACCGCGCCCACCGGATCGGCCAAAAGAATGTCGTGACGGCTTACAAATTGATCGCGCGGGGAACCGTGGAAGAGAAAATCCTCCATTTGCAGCGCAAAAAACGCGCCATGATCGACGCGGCCATCGAAAACGAGGAACCGCTGATGGAAGGGCTCACGATGGAGGAAATCCGCGGATTGCTGGAGTAGGGGGCGTCAGCGGTTTGCCGGGTGCGCGAAGTGCCAGTAGAGGACCACGATCCAAAGGACGATTCCGGCTAAAAAGGCCGCCGTCAATTCGGCGATTTTTGTAGAATCCAATGCGACGGGAACCGCGTGGTTGGCCTGCACGATCAACGCATGGAATGCCGCCAGCCAAAGCGTGGCGAGCGTTCCAAACCAAAAGGAATGGTGAAAGAGGTAATCACAAGCCTCCGAGTAGTGCTCGGAAGAACGCCAATATTCCGCGCGCGGCACATTGAGCAGGGAGGCCGGGAAGAAGCGCACAAAGTAGCAAAGTCCGATCACGAAAGAGGAGAAGCCGATCCCGAAAAGGGTGAAAAAGAGAAGATGGCTGGAACGCGACATCCATCCATTGGGGTGCCCGGAGGAGCCAAAGTGGGTCGCCACGCGAGCAGGTAACGTCGGGCCCAAAAGGAGCACCGAAGCAATGAAAAGCGACAACGAAAGGACCCATAGGAAGACGGGGAGCCTGATTTTCATTCTCCCGCGACCGTATGCGCCTCCGGCATAAAAAGAAAGCAGCTTCTACGGCATGGCTGGGGACGAAGAGTTTGCTTCTCCGCGCCCCCCAGTCTCCCCCCTCTTTCCCCTAGTATCTACTTGAAGAAATTCGCGTAAGAATGACGCCGGGCTTTTGGTGTGGGACAAGGCGGAAGGCGTTGGCGCTATCTGAAGATACCGACCGATTGAGCAACGCCGAAAAATTGAAAAAGGGGCCGGAATTATGACGCGAATTTATCACTCACCACACTAGTAGGCGTCGGCCTCGAGGAAGCCTTCCAACTGCCGGATGCGGGTGGGGTGGCGCATCTTGCGCAGCGCTTTGGCTTCGATCTGCCGGATGCGTTCGCGGGTGACTTTGAACTGCCTGCCCACTTCCTCCAGCGTGCGGCTGTAGCCGTCCACCAGGCCGAAGCGCTGTTCGAGCACCTGGCGCTCGCGTTCGGTAAGCGTATCCAGGACGTCTTTGATTTTCTCCTTGAGGAGCACGATGGCGGTCATGTCGGACGGGTTCTCGGCCCCTTTGTCTTCGATGAAGTCGCCAAAGCTGGTGTCGTCGCTGTCGCCGACGGGCGATTGGAGGGAGATCGGCTGCTGCGCCATCTTGAGGACGGCGCGCACGCGCTCGACGGGGAGCTGGATTTCCTCGGCGACTTCCTCCGGGTTGGGTTCCCGCCCATATTCCTGGACGAGCTGTTTCTGCACGCGCATCAGCTTGTTGATCGTCTCGATCATGTGAACCGGGATGCGGATGGTGCGGGCCTGGTCGGCGATGGAGCGGGTGATGGCCTGCCGGATCCACCACGTGGCGTAGGTGGAGAATTTGTAGCCGCGGCGGTATTCGAATTTTTCCACCGCTTTCATGAGGCCCATGTTGCCTTCCTGGATCAGGTCGAGGAAGGAGAGGCCGCGATTCGTGTATTTCTTGGCGATGGAGATCACCAGGCGCAGGTTGGCTTCGACCATCTCGGTCTTGGCCTTGAGGGCCTTGCGCAGCCACGATTTGAGGGTCTGGTATTCGGTGACGAATTCGTCGGAGGTCTGCCAGGTGCGGGCCTGGATTTCCTTCTGCTTGGCCTGGTAGGCGGCGGCGGCTTCGGGCTTGCCGGCGTGGACGCGCTTGGCGATTTCGTCGCGCAGGAAGGAAACGGTGCGGAACTGCTCGTCGGCGATGTTGACGAATTCCTCGGTGACTTTCTGTTTGAAGTAGAACTTCGGGTAGAGCTTCTGGAGCGCGGCGTGGGCTTTGGTGAACTCCACACCCGCCTTGGCCTGGGCGCTCTTGGAGGTCTGGCTCATGACGGCTTTGTAGGTGCGGACGGCCTCTCCGGTGGCTTTCTCCACTTGCTCGCAAAGTTTGGGCAGCGCCTTCATGTAGCGCTCGCGGCTCTCGATTTTTTTGTCGAGGATGACGCGGTCGAACCGTTCGCGGCCTTCGTTGAGCTTGCCGGCGAGGTCGAGGTAGGCGCGGGCGATGAAGCCGAAGCGGTTGACGTAGCGCTGGACGTTGAGTTCGGCTTCCTCGATGCGCTTGGAAATTTCGACTTCCTGTTCGCGGGTCAGGAGGGGGACCTGCCCCATCTGCTTCAAATACATGCGGACGGGATCGTCCAGGATATCGAGCTTGGTGTCGGTCTTGTCTTCCTCTTCGTCCTCTTCGGAATCCTTTTTGCCGTCCTTGTAGCTATCGACCTGGGAGGCGTCGATGATGTCGATCTCCATGCCGCGCAGGCGGTTCAAGATCGCTTCCATCTCGTCGGGCTCGTTGACGCTCTCCGGGAGGGCTTCGTTGAGGTCGTCAAAAGTCAGGTAGCCCTGTTCTTTGGCGAGTTTGATCAGTTCCCGGAGTTTCTCGGCCATCTCCGGGGTATCGACGTTGAAGGCCACCGGAGCGGCAACCGCCGGAGCATGGGGCTTTGAGGCCGGGGCTTTGTTGGCGGCTTGCTTGGAATGGCCTTCCGCGGGCTTCGATGCGGGCTTGGCTTTGGCTGCGGCGGGCTGTGGCGCGGCTTTGGGGGTCGGTTTCGCCTTGGCTGCGGCGGGCTGTGGCGCGGCTTTGGGGGCCGGTTTCGCCTTGGCTGCGGCGGGCTGTGGGGCGGCTTTGGGGGCCGGTTTTCCCTTGGCTGCGCGGCGGCGCGGCGATGCTTTGGGGGCCGGTTTTCCCCTGGCTGCGGCGGGGAGCGTCGAGGCTTTGGGGCCCGGTTTTGCGCTGGGCTTTGAGGGGATCTTAGCTGCTGCGGAGGCTGCCTATCGGAACAGTGAAGGGCTTAAC
>JBAWXX010000082.1:0-7463 GCA_037143855.1 Verrucomicrobiota bacterium
ATCCTTAATAGCAGCCCTTTGGATATTTGAAAGAACTTACCTAACGGGACACTAGGGTAACTGCCAAAATTTCTTTTGGCAGTTGCTCTACGCCGTGGCGGCGCGCAGGGCTTGGTCGATGTCTTCCTTGAGGTCTTCCACGTTTTCCAGGCCGATGGCGAGCCGGATGTAATCCGGGGTGACGCCGGTGGCGGCCTGCTCCGCAGCGGTCAACTGCGAGTGCGTGGTGGAGGCCGGGTGGATGACGAGGCTCTTGGCATCGCCGATGTTGGCCAGGTGCGAGAGAAGCTTCACCGAGTCGATGAAGCGCTTGCCCGCCTCGAGCCCGCCCTTGATGCCAAAGCCGACGATGCCGCCAAAGCCTCTTTTCAGGTACTTGGCCGCGAGGGCGTGGCTGGGGCTCTCCTCCAGGCCGGGGTAGTTGACCCAGGCGACCAGCGGGTGCGCCTGGAGGTATTTGGCAATCGCCAGGGCGTTCTCCGAATGCCGCGTGATGCGCACCGGGAGGGATTCCAGCCCTTGCAGGAAGAGGAACGCGTGGAACGGGCTCAAGGCGGGGCCGAGATCCCGGAGGAGCTCCGCCCGCACTTTGGTGACGAACGCGATGTTGCCCAGGCCGGGCACGGCGCTCAAGGCATCCCAGTAGACGAGGCCGTGGTAGCTGGCGTCGGGTTCGGTGAACTCGGGGAATTTCCCGTTGTTCCACGCGAACTTGCCGCTGTCGACAATCACGCCGCCGATGGAGGTGCCGTGGCCGCCGATGTATTTGGTGGCGGAGAGAACCACGATGTCCGCGCCGTGGTCGATGGGCCGCACGAGGCCGACGCCGATGGTGTTATCGACAACGAGCGGGAGGCCCGCTTCGTGGGCGATGGCGGCCAGCGCCTCAAAGTCCGGCACGTCGAGCTTCGGGTTGCCTACGGTTTCGGCATAGATGGCGCGGGTCTTGGGTGTGATCGCCTTGCGGAAGGCCTCGGGGTCCCGCGAGTCCACGAATTTCACAATGCGCCCGAGTTTCGGGAAGGTGTGGTGGAAGAGGGAGTAGGTGCCGCCGTAGAGGTTGTCGGCGGCGACGATCTCGTCGCCAAAGCGGGTGATGGCCAGGAGCGAGAGGCTGATGGCCGCCATGCCCGACGCGACGGCCAGCCCGGCGGTGCCTCCTTCGAGGGCGGCCACGCGCTGTTCAAAGACATCGTTGGTGGGGTTGGTCAGGCGCGAGTAGATGTTGCCAAATTCCTTGAGGGCAAAGCGGTTGGCCGCCTGCTCGGTGTCCTTGAAGACGTAGGAGGTGGTCTGATAAATCGGAACGGCCCGGGAGCCGGTGGTGGGATCGACGACTTGCCCCGCATGGAGGGCGGCGGTTTCAAAACGGTGTTGCGACATAGGGTGGTTTGGGATGTTGTTTCTGTTTTTTTGGCTTCGAAGGCGGCTGCCCCCAGGGGGAAATCCCCCCCCGGGGGCGTTCCGTTACCCTCGGTCGCCTAAAATTCGTATTTTGCCGAGATCGCCAGGCCTTTGTCCTCGGTCGTGTTCAGCAGTTCGCCGAAGTGGCCCCAGCCGACGGTGACGGTGGTGTGCGGGTTGACGATGAAGGCCGCGCCAACGGTCCACCAGTTGTCCTCGCGGCCGACCAGGTAGCCGCCCCCCTTGAGCGGGTTGGCGATTGGCTGGTAGGCGTTGGCTTTGCCGCGGAATTCCCCGGCGAGCGCCAGCCAGTCGGTGACGAGGTAGACCACGTTGCCTTCAAAGGTCGCGCGGTATTTGTCGCCGAACCCGAGGTAGCCGAGTTGCTCGGCCTCGCTGAAGCGCAAGCCCGCGGTCAGGATCAACGGACGCCCGAAGACTTTTGGGAAGGCTTTGGTGGCCGTCAGCGTGAAGTCCACGCCGTCGTTGCTCTTGTAACCGATGTTGGTGAGCGCGCCGCCGAGGCGCTGGTTGATGTCGCCGATGCCATCGTTGTATTTGTAGGAAGCGCCGAGCGTCACGGCCGGAACGGGCAGGTCAAAGCTGTTCTCCGGCAGCGCCAGGAAGCGGGCGTTGAAGTTGTGGACCAGCACGTGGTCGGGAATATCAACCGTCGTGGCGTTTTTTACGTTGTCCACCAGGTTGCCCACGCCGAAGCGGCTCGCGGCATAACCGAGTTCCAAGCGCCCGAAGAGGGTTTCCGTGAGGACGGCGGACTCGACGTTCTTGGTGTTGGCCTTGACGTAGGTGGCCGACGCGGCGGGCAGGCCGAAAATGGTTCCGGCGGGCCCCGGGTTGACCAGGTAGGCGATTGGCGTGATGACGACGCCGCCCACGCCCTCAATGGTGTGCAGTGGAAGCGGCGGCGCTTTTTCGGTGGAGGCGGTGTCCGTTGGCGTTTCTTTGGATGCGTCGCCAGCGTAAACGCCGGGAACGAGCGCGAGGAGTTGGACGGCCGCAAGCGCGGACCAGAGGAAGGAGGTTGTTTTCATGGAGAATAGGTTGTTTTTTTCTCGGAACCGCCGGAGGCCCGGTAGGTTGCCGTGCATAGAGTTGGTTTTATTTGGGTGGGTTCTCCTCCGCGGGTGCGGTCGGATGAAAAGGAATGCGGGAGGCGCTGGTGGGGACGCGGATTTTGCGGGTGGCTTCGATCTGCACCACCTCGCCGCCATGGACTTTGATCTGGACGGTGCCGAAATCGGAGGCTTCGACCGCTTCCTGGATGAGTTTCAACCAGGAAGGCGCCGGGCGATCCGCAGCGAGGGACGGGGTGGCTTTCATGCGTATACCTACTAAATTGGTAGTCGATCAACGTCAAGGGAATTTTCTAAGTTTTTTTTATCTTAAAAACGGTGATGGGAGGGGATGAGCTGGCACAAGATACTGAGCCGATTTTGTTGTTTACAAGCTGCTCGGTTTTGGGATCCCAAGCTTATCTCAGGCTTGTTTTACACCCGCGTCTCCGCGTCTTTCTTCACCGGGCGGGCAGTTCCAAAAAACGCCAGCGCAGGACAGAGACAGGCGTTTCCAACCAGGGGTTGCGGTCCCGTTCCGTCCGCAGGCGCACGACTTTCATGGCAGCGGGGTCGGCTTCCAGCCAGATATGTTCGCCCAGGTAGAGAAGCGCGTGGACGCCGCCCGCGGTGATGGCGAAGTCGCCCGGATGCAGGTTTTTGTCGTTCCAGAGGCGGAGCGATTTCGTCTCGGCCACCTTGTGGGCGGTCCCTCCCGCGCCAGCCCCCATTTCGCGGGCGGAGCGGCCATTCCACCAGAAGGCGGCGGCCCGGCGCACCAGCCACGGGTTGAGCGTGCGCACTCCGTAGGAGAACATCCCATCGACGGTTGCGCGGCGAACGAGGCCGGAGCAGTCGATGCCGAGAAAATTTTCGCCGCCCCGGACATAACGCACCCCTTCGTAGCGCGTGGCCGCGCGGGCGATTTCGCGCCGGAGCGCGGGCCGGTCATAGGTGGTGCGTCCGGGCAGCGCGACGAAGCAGGCGGCGGCGGAATAAAGCCCCAACAGGGTCCATCGAGCCCAACGGCGCGGCCACGCCAGCCCGAGCAAGGCCAGCGTCATCGCGCCTGCGAGCCCGGCCCCGGCGGCGCGGGTCAGCTCGTTGCTGACGGGATACAGCGCCACGGCGAGCAGCCAGCAAAAGCCGACTGCTCCCAGCAACCAAGCATTGCGCCGGGAAAAGAGGCGCGTTGCCATAAGGCCCCTTCCGTTAACCCTCAAACGCCTTGGCGACGAGCGTGGCGTTGTGCCCGCCGAAGCCGAAGGAGTTGTTGAGCGCCACGCGCACTTTGCGTTCGCGCGCGACTTTCGGCACGTAGTCGAGGTCGCACTCCGGGTCTGGCTCGTCCAGGTTGATGGTCGGGGGGACGATCCCTTCGCACAGCGCCAGGATGCACGCGGCCATTTCCACCGAACCGGCGGCTCCGAGCAAGTGGCCCGTCATCGACTTGGTGGAGGAAACCATGAGCCCGTTCTTGGCGTGCGCGCCGAAGACGGCCTTGATGGCCTTGGTTTCGCAGATGTCGCCAAGACCCGTGGAGGTGCCGTGGGCGTTGACGTAATCGACTTCCTCCGGGGCGATGCCGCTCTTTTCCAGCGCCATCTTCATGCACCGGGCAGCCCCCTCGCCTTCCGGCAAGGGCGAGGTCATGTGGTAAGCGTCGGCGCTCAGGCCGTAGCCGGCCAGCTCGCAATAAATCCGCGCGCCGCGGCGCTTGGCGTGTTCGAGTTCCTCAATGACGAGGATGCCCGAGCCTTCGCCCATCACGAAGCCGTCGCGGTCCTTGTCGAAGGGACGGGAGGCGCGCTGGGGCTCGTCGTTGCGGGTGCTGAGGGCTTTCATGGCCGCGAACCCGGCCACGCCGATGGGCACCACCGTCGCTTCGGTGCCGCCGCACAGGAAAATATCCGCTTCCCCGTGCTGGATCATGCGCCACGCTTCGCCGACGGCGTGGCACGCGGTCGCGCAGGCGGAGGTGGTGGAAAAATTCGGGCCCGCGAGGCCAAACTCCATGGAGACGAGGCCGCTGGCCATGTTGCTGATCATCATCGGGATCATGAACGGGGAGATCCGGTTGGGCCCCTTGTTCATGAGGACGGTGTGCTGTTCACACAAGGTATGCAGGCCGCCGATGCCGCTGCCGACGATGGTGCCGAAGCGGGTGCGGTCCACTTTCTCGAGGTCCACGCCGGAATCGGCCATGGCCATCTTCGCGGCAGCCATGGCGAGTTGGACGAAACGGTCCGTGCGGCGGACGTCCTTCGGGTTCTTGAAGAACGGCGCGGCGTTGAACTCTTTGACCTCGCCCGCGATCTTGCAGTCGTAGTCGGTGGTGTCGAAGGAGCAGATGCGGTCGATGCCGCTGCGTCCGTTTTTCAGGGAGTCCCAAAAGGACGCGAGATCTTTGCCAATCGGGGTAACGACCCCGATCCCGGTGATGACGACTTTGCGATCTGTGGACATAAAGGTCCGCTATCCTCCACGGGAGGCTGGGAAGATGCAACCGGAAAATTTTGCACGCTTCCCCGCGCGCGCGAAGAGAGGGGGCGGTTCAGAGGTCTCTCGTTCCTTGTCTCCCCTTATGACGTATGCGTCATGGCGGCGGGGTCGAGGACGCGCTCCAGTTCGTCTTCGGGGAGCACTTTTTTGTCGAGGCAGATTTCCCGGATCGTCCGGCCGGTGTCCGAGCTTTCCTGGGCGATTTCCGCCGCCCGGTCGTAGCCGATCAGAGGGGTCAACGCGGTGACCATGGCCATGGAGATTTCGATGAGGGCTTCGCAGCGCTCTTTGTCGGCGATGAGCCCTTCCACGCACCGGGTGCGGAAGGTTTCGACGGCGTTAGTGAGGAGCCGGATCGCTTCCAAGATGTTGTAGCCGAGCACGGGCATCATGGTGTTGAGCTCAAAGTTGCCGTTGGCTCCGGCCCAGGTGATGGTGGCGTCGGCCCCGATGACTTGGGCGCAGACTTGCATGAGCATCTCGCACATGACGGGGTTGATTTTGCCGGGCATGATGGAGCTGCCGGGCTGGGTGGCGGGAAGCGTGATCTCGCCGATGCCGCAGCGCGGGCCGCTGCCAAGCCAGCGGATATCGTTGGCGATTTTGAAGAGGGAGACGGCGATGGTCTTGATTTGGCCGCTGGCCTGGACGAGGCCGTCTTTGCTGGCCTGGGCTTCAAAGTGGTTGCGAGCTTCGCGGAAGTCGATGCCGGTCCGGTTCCAAAGGTGGTGCATGACTTTGGAGGGAAATTCGGCGTGGCAGTTGAGCCCGGTGCCGACGGCGGTGCCGCCGAGGGGGACTTCCTCGATCGCCGCCAGGGCGTTGCCGACCCGCAGGAGGCCAAACTCGACCTGCCGGGCGTAGCCGCTGAATTCCTGCCCGAGCCGGATGGGGGTGGCGTCCATCAAATGGGTGCGGCCGATTTTGATGACTTCCCAGAATTCGAGGGATTTGCGCTCCAGGGCGTCATGGAGACGCTCCAGGGCGGGAAACAGGCCGTTGCGCAGCGATTCGCCGACGGCGACGTGCAGGGCGGTGGGGATGATGTCGTTGCTCGACTGGCCCATGTTGACGTGGTCGTTGGGGTGCACCGGGTCCTTGGAGCCGATCGGTTTGCCCGCGAGTTGACAGGAGCGGTTGGAGAGCACCTCGTTGGCGTTCATGTTGGTGCTGGTGCCGGAGCCGGTCTGGAAGATGTCCACGGGGAAGTGGGCATCCAGGCTCCCTTTGATCATCTCCTCGGATGCCCGCGAGATGAGGGTGGCGCGCTCTTCATCCAGCAGGCCGAGTTCCAGGTTGGCTTCGGCGGAGGCCCATTTGAGGAGGCCGAGCGCCCGGATGAACTCGCGGCTGAACCGGTAGCCGGAGATGGGAAAATTCAATACGGCGCGCTGCGTGGAGGCACCGTAAAGGGCGTCTGAGGGAACTTCCATTTTCCCCATCGAATCCTCTTCTATGCGGGGGGGTGTTTGCATATGCCCAAGGAGCATACCTGGAGGCGAAGGAATCGGAAGACTCTTCTTTCGCCGGAAGCGAAATTTTGCTACCCTGCCGGGCATGATTGCGATCCCCACGTTCCGCTCCACCCTGGCGGTATGCCTGCTTTCAGCGCTCGCCGCCTGCCAGACGGCCCGCGAGTTTCCCGCCCCCGGCTCCCACTGGAAAAACGCGCAGGGGCAGCTCCAATACACGACGCCCAAGCGTTCGGTCATCGGCGAAACGGTCTTGAGCGGCAACGGAACGCAAGATTTCCAGCTCGATTACCTGGCCGGGCCCGGCGTGCCGCTGATGCGGCTGCGGGAAGCGGGGCCTGTCGCCCGGATGGAGGGCGTTTTTGCCGGGGGAAGCTGGCAGGGCGACCCGGCGCGCGCCCACGGCCGCCTGGCGAGCTGGGCCGCGTTAAGAGAGGTCTTTGCCGCGCTGGAAACCAGGATCGACGCCCCCTCGGCCACCCTCCACTCCGCGCAGGGAACCGCCCACCCGTGGACGGCCCAGTTGACGCAGGCCCCGGGGCAGCCTCAGCGCATCCGCATCGAATTTCCCCGGACCAGGGAACGCTTCACCTTCGTGCTGATGCGGTAGGGATTTTTACCGCAAAAAATCGCAAAGAGGGACGGCAGTTCAACCTAAAAACGGTGATGGGAAGGGATGAGCGGCTGCTTAAGTCGCTGTATTTCAGAGGGTTTGAGGCCACCTCTCACTCCCGGTGTTCCTTGGGAAACTCAGCGAGGCGGGTCTCATTCAAGCTGGAGTCTTCAATGACTTCCAGTTTTCTTTGCCATTCGCGAAGGCTCTGGCATAATACCGCCTTGAATGATGGCGGATCGGTTTTTTTGAAGCCTTGTCTTTTTGCAGGTTCCCCGTTTTTTGCTCTCCATTATAGTGGGGAGGTAGCAAAACACCGGAAAAACCAATTTTCAAAAAATTCTTAGACAGTGTCGTCACGAGACGGCAAGCCAAAGGAGAATGCACCGGATATGGACG
>JBAWXX010000083.1:0-7323 GCA_037143855.1 Verrucomicrobiota bacterium
CCGAAACCGCTCTAAAGAAGGAACTTCCCAATCTGCACCACTTTTCATCACGCCCAGTTGAACTTTCCCCGCGCATTCAGGGTTGCTCTCCGGCCTTTTCCGGCGTATCTATGAGGGCTTCCACCATGCCCGCCCTCTCCGAAGACCTGATCCGTTCCGCTCTCGCCCAAGTTCGTTACCCCGGATTCAGCCGGGACATCCTCTCCTTCGGGCTGCTCAAGGAACTGCAAATCTCCGGGGCCGACGTCACCGTGACCCTGCAACTTACCGCCAAAGACCCCTCCATCCCGCAGGCGCTCCAGAAAGATACCGAAGCCGCCTTGCGCGCCGTGCCCGGCATCGGAGCCGTGACCGTGCGGGTGGAGGCCCACGCCCCGGCCGGCAGCCAGAGCGTCCCCGCTCCCACGCCCATTGAAGGCGTCCGGCACGTCCTTGCCGTCGCCAGCGGCAAGGGAGGCGTCGGCAAATCGACCGTCGCCGTCAACCTCGCCCTCGCCCTGGCCCAAACCGGGGCCACCGTTGGCCTGTGCGACTGCGACGTGTACGGCCCCAGCGTCGCCCACCTGTTCGGCAGCCGCGAACGGCCCATGGCCACCGCCGACGATCGGATCCTGCCCATCGAAACCGCCGGGCTGAAACTGATGTCGATGGGGTTCCTGCTCGACGACACCGCCCCCGCCGTCATGCGCGGGCCGATGGTTACGCGCACCACCCAGCAGCTCCTGAGGCAGGTGGAATGGGGCGCGCTCGACTGCCTGATTCTCGACCTCCCTCCCGGCACCGGCGACATCCAGTTGACCATCGTCCAGACCGTCCTCCTGGCCGGAGCCGTGCTCGTCACCACCCCGCAGGAAGTGGCTCTCCTGGACGTCCGCAAAGCCGCCTCCATGTTTGCCAAGGTCAACGTCCCCATCCTGGGTGTGCTCGAAAACATGAGTTACTTCCTCTGTCCCGATAACGGCAAACGCTACGACATCTTCGGCACGGGGGGCGGAAGCCGCGAAGCCGCGCGCCTCGGCGTCCCCCTCCTGGGAGAGATCCCGCTGGACATTCCCACGCGTGAAGCCGGGGACCGCGGCCGGCCCATCGTGGCGGCCGATGCGCAAAGCCCTGTTACCCAAGCCTTTCTAACCACAGCCAACACGATTCGTTCCCTCCTTTCCTCCCGATGAACGCTCTCCCCACCTCACCTCTTCATCGCGCTTTCCATAAATTTTCCAGGTCCAGAATTGACGGAGCGGGAATTCTTATGAAAAGTGACGCCAACATGGATCATCCGAATGCCAACAACTCGGATCTCGTCAAAAACTCCGTGCTTTATCGTGAGTTCCTTGCCGAGCGGGAAGAAATCCTCGTCCACAAATGGCTCGAAAGCGAAAAAGCCGGTCACGACATCGGCTTTGAACGCGCGCTGCTCGACTGGATTGTCAAACACCGCTCCGCCTGGCGCGAAAAACGGCGGCAGGAGCCCCACGAACCGAAAAAATAACCCTTCTTTTTCACCTCTGCCCCCAAACCCCCTTCCTTTAACCGCGATCCCGTGAGGTCGCCAAGGAGCCCCAAATGCCAGCCCAAGAAAATCCCGCGCCTCCGGTCCCCGGAGCCGCCCTTGTCCTCAACGCCGCCGCCATTGAGCGCATCCTGCGGCGCATCGCCCACGAACTGATCGAGGGCAACCCCGACCTCGCCCGCCTGGCCCTCGTCGGCATTCCCTCCCGCGGCGTCGAAATGGCCCGGCGCATCGCCGCCTACGTCGCCGAATTCGCGGGCCGCCCCGTCGAGACCGGCGTCATCGACGTCTCCATGCACCGCGACGACCTGGGCATCCGCCCCCGGATGGCCCTCGTCGAACCGAGCCGCCTGCCTGAGGGCCTCGAAACGCGTACCCTCGTGCTCGTGGACGACGTCCTCTACTCCGGGCGCACCTGCCGCGCCGCCATGGACGCCCTCTCCTCCTTTGGCCGCCCCGCCTGCATCCAATACGCCGTCTTGATTGACCGGGGCCACCGCGAACTTCCCATCCGGGCCGATTACGTCGGCAAAAATCTCCCCACCGCCCCCGGCGAGCGCGTCTTCGTGCGCCTCCAGGCCACCGACGGCCAGCCGGACGCCGTCTGGATCAGCCGGGCGGCAGAAGACGCGGAGAAAGGAGACAAAAAGCCATGACAGCCTGGACTCGCAAAGACCTCGTCACCATCGAGGACCTCACCGCCGCCGAGATCACGCATATCCTGGACACCGCCGCCGCCTTCAAGCAGGTCGGCACCCGGGACATCAAGAAAGTCCCCTCCCTGCGGGGCAAGACCCTCGTCAACTTCTTCGTCGAGCCGAGCACCCGCACCCGCACCTCCTTCGAGCTGGCCGCCGTCCGCCTGAGCGCCGACGTCGTCAACATCACCGCCAGCACCTCCAGCCTCACCAAGGGCGAAACCCTCAAGGACACCGCGCTCAACCTCCAGGCGCTCCACTCCGACATCATCGTCCTGCGGCACTCCTGCGCCGGAGCCGCCCAGTTCCTGGCCGAGCGGCTTACGGCCAGTGTCATCAACGCCGGGGACGGCGCGCACGAACACCCCACCCAGGCCCTCCTCGACACCTTCACCATCCGCGAGAAACTCGGGCGCATCGCAGGGCTCCACATCGCCATCCTGGGCGACATCCTCTTCTCCCGCGTCGCCCGCAGCGACATCCACGCGCTCCTCAAGCTCGGCGCTAGAGTCACCCTCGTCGGCCCCAGCACCCTCGTCCCCAAAGCCTTCGAGCGCATGGGCGTCGCCGTCACCCACCGCCTGGACGACATCCTGGAAGACGTCGATGTCATCAACCTCCTGCGCATCCAGCACGAGCGGCAGCGCAAGGAATACTTCCCCAGCCTGGGCGAATACACCGCCCTCTTCGGCCTCACCAAGGAGCGGGCCGCGCGGCTCAAACCGGAGGCCCTCATCATGCACCCCGGCCCCATCAACCGGGGCGTCGAAATCGATAGCGCCATCGCCGACAGCGGCCGCAGCGTCATCCTCGACCAAGTCACCAACGGCCTCGCCGTCCGCATGGCCGTCCTCTACCTCTGCGCCGGAGCAAGGGGAAAGTAACGATGGATTTATGACCTCGCACGAAGGCATAAAGACACAAAGGGATACCGAAGAAGTATCCCAAGTTGTCGTCGATTGCGCCTTCCATCTGCACAAGGAATTGGGGCCAGGACTGCTGGAATCGGTTTATGAAGTGGTGCTGGCAAAACGCCTTGAAAAAGCGGGGTTGAAAGTCGAACGCCAGAGACCAATTCCCATTGTGATCGACGGCATCAAATTCAACGAAGGATTTCGGGCCGATCTTCTGGTCAACGAATTGCTCCTCATCGAATTGAAGTCGGTGGAGATCCTTTTGCCGGTTCATTCCAAGCAACTGCTGACCTATTTGCGCCTTCTGAACCTGCCAGTGGGGTTCCTCATCAACTTTGGAGGGGAAACTTTTAAGGAAGGCGTTAAAAGAATCCTTAATGGTCCCTTGGCTTTGGGTGCTTCCCCGCTTCGTGTAAATCGGAAGTCTCTAGGGAAAGGAGTGTCTCTATGATTTCACACGAAGGCACGAAGGCACGAAGGCACGAAGATTTGAAGAGGAAGCCTTGGAATGCTTCTTCTTTTTCCCAACCGCGCCGGCCTGCCTCATTTAAAGAGCCTTTTTCCAGACATTCCTTTTTCCTGTCTTCCCTTCGTGCCTTCGTGCCTTCGTGCCTTCGTGTTAAAAATAGCGACGCGCCTTTTCGACTGTGCGTGAAGCATTTGCTCCTCCCTGTGATGGTTGTATTGACCATCAGCGGGAGTGCACAGACAGACGACCGTCTTTTCGTCTCGCCAAAAGCGACGTATCAGATTTTCCAAGAAGCAATCAAAGACGGGGACTCCCGCTTTTGGACCACCAAACTCCGCTTTGCCAAGGGTAAGCAGGAATGCGTCACACTCAGCTATGGAATTTGTTGGCCCGGTGATTTTTATATCTCCCCGGACGAGAAATGGGTTCTTCAGATTCAGAAGACAGGCTCCGGCGACAACAACGGCTTTCTTTACCTGATAGAACCCAATCACCGCGTTTGGAGTATGAGCGAGACCCTTTGTCCCCTCGCGTGCGAATTTTTAGAGCACGTTACCAAGTTTTCAAAAAGCGACCTTTATCACACGGGCATTGAGTTCGATGCCTGGGATACCAAAAAGGGCCTGCTCCGCTTCACCCTCCATGGTGCCAAAATCAGCGGTGGACGCATCGAGCGCAAACTGGCCTACAACCTCAAAGAACATACCATCGTCGAACCCTAATCCATTTTCCGCCATGAGCACCACTCTCCTTCGCAACGGCCGCATCATCGACCCCGCCAACAAGCGCGATGAAATCGCCGACCTCCTCCTGGTGGACGGCCGCATCGCCGATCCCGCTGCCATCGCCTTTGGCGAAGACGTTGAGGAGATCGACTGCAAGGGCCTCGTCGTCGCCCCCGGGCTGATCGACCTCCACGTCCACCTGCGCGAACCGGGCCAGGCCGCCAAGGAAACCATCGCCACCGGCGCGCAAGCGGCGGCGGCGGGCGGCTTCACCAGCGTCGTCTGCATGCCCAATACCACCCCGGCCATCGACCATGCCAGCGTCGTCACGTGGGTGAAGGACAAGGCCCGGGAAGAAGCGTGCGTCAACGTCTTCCCCGCCGG
Source organism: Verrucomicrobiota bacterium (assembly GCA_037143855.1). GTDB lineage: Bacteria > Verrucomicrobiota > Verrucomicrobiia > Chthoniobacterales > Chthoniobacteraceae > UBA695. The sequence goes on from JBAWXX010000083.1 coordinate 4,701, forward strand.
AGCCATCACCAAAGGCATCGCGGGCGAGGAGCTCGCCCCCATCGGCTCCATGAAAAAAGCCGGCATCGTCGCCCTCACCGACGACGGCCGCTGCGTCCAAAACCACCAACTCATGCGCCGCGCCCTCGAATACGCCGGGATGTTTGACCTCGCCGTCATGGACCACTGCCAGGATGCCCACCTTTCCAGCGGCGGCGTCATGCACGAAGGCTACTGGAGCACCCTCCTCGGTCTGCAAGGCTGGCCCTCCATCGCCGAGGAAATGATCGTCCAACGCAACGCCCAGCTTGCCGAACTCACCGGCACCCGCATCCACTGCCAGCACCTCTCCGCCGCCGGCAGCGTTCGCATCCTGCGCCGGGCGCGCGGAAGGGGCATCCCCCTCACCGGCGAAGTCTGCCCCCACCACATCGCCCTCACCGACGCCGCCGTGCGCGGCTACGACACCCACTACAAAATGAACCCGCCCCTGCGGGCCGAAGCCGACGTGGACGCCCTGCTGGAAGGGATCGCCGATGGCACCATCACCATCCTGGCCAGCGACCACGCCCCGCATTGCGACTACGAGAAGGAAGTTGAGTTCGACCTCGCTCCCTTCGGCATCACCGGCCTGGAAACCGAACTCGCCCTTTTCCTCGACCTCCTCGTCCACAAAAAGAAAGCCGTGGATTTGCCGGGCCTGATCGCCATGTACACCGTCAACCCGGCACGGCTCCTCCAGCTCGACCGGGGGACCCTCTCCCCCGGCGCGCCTGCCGATGTTACCCTCATCGCCCCCGGCGCGGAGTGGACCTTCGACAAAGCCGCCTCCCGCTCCCGCTCCCGCAACACCCCCTTCCACGGGTGGGAACTCAAAGGCCGCGCCGTGCGGACCATCGTCGGCGGCAAAACCGCCTGGGCGCTGTAAATCTCCCCTTCTTCCTACGCTTCCCCCTGGGGAAGCGCGGGCCCGCCCAGCCGGAGCCGGGCCATCAGCACCGGGCTGACCGCCCGCACCCGCCGGGCCAGCTCCACCGGGTCGGCCACCTCCGTCAGCGTCACCTCCCGCTTCTCCGCCGCATCCAGGCCGTCCAGCCGTGCCAGCCGCTCCAGCACCTTCAGCACGAACGCCCCGGCCTTCAGCCCCGCCTCCAGCGGCTCCTCGTCGATCACCGGCCCCGTCCTCCCCTCGGAACGCAACGCCAGCGCCGCCGACGCCGCCACCGGCACCCAGCGTTCCAGGAGTTGATAACAGACCACCCGCTGCCGGTCGCGCCCCTCCCCCTGCTGGCGCTCCTCCGGGGCCGGTTTCCGTTGCTTCGCCCGCTGCGCGCGCCGCTGCGTCATCGCCGACCCCCTTCCCCTGCCGCCGGGACGGGCAGCACGGCGTCCCCTCGCCAAATCAGCCGGAACGCGAGCGGATTCCAGAGCGACCCCGACACGCGCCATATCCGGTCCGCCCGCACCGTGATTTCCGACCACGCCGCCTCCCGCGCCCAGGCCGGGTGGATCCACGTCCGCCCGTCAAAGCGCGTCACCGGCGCGTAAAACAGCACGTTGGCATCCCCGACACCCCAGGATTCGCACACAAACTCCCGGCTCTCCCGAATGAGTTGATCCAGTGTTTTCATGCGAGCGCCCGTTGGGTTTCCGTTTCAGCGGACGCCTCTTCCTCCGCCTCCGATGCCTCCGGCTCGTCCTCCAGCAGCGGCGCTTCGTCCTCCGGCAGGAAGCAAAGCCGGCTCTTGGGCCGGTAGACTGTGATCTGGTAGCGGCCCGTGGCCACCAGCAGCGCATCCGGCACCCCGGCGACCCAATCCGCGAGGAGCTTCCCTTCCCCATGCTCGAACACCGTGGAAACCGGCGCGTGCGAGCCCTCCTTTTCCCACGAGTCGATCAACCCGAGTTGCTTGGCCTCGTGCACCCCGTAGCACGCGAACGTGTAAACGGGCCCCCTTAACGTAACATCATGTGGCATAGATTCTTCCGTGATAATGGTTGTGAAAGACGCGCGGAGATTACTTCGTTTCGCCATCCGTGCGCCTATTTCTTTTCTCTACGGTGTATTACACCATTGCAAGGAAAATGTAGGAAAATTTTTCCTGCGGGAATCTCCGAGGAAAAGATCAGGGAAGAAGGGGCAAAGGGAAAATGGGGTTTGCGAACGTGTCATCCCGAGCTTGCGAGGGATCCCTCCAACTCCAAATAGCCTGCAATCATCCTAAAACGGCAATAGATCGGGGCGATCGCCGTATCCATTTGGATACGCCTCGTCTCTCCTTAATACCAATGACACCGTTGGATTGGCCTTATTGTCCCAAAGGGACAACCCGAAAGTAGCCCGGCGTTTTAACGCCGGGTCCGCGGGAAACAACGCTTCGTCCCGGAGGGACGTTTGAAGGGGGAAAATGACGCTCATTTTCAACCGTCCCTGCCGGGACGAAAGGCTTCGCTCTCCCCACCCGGCGTTAAAACGCCGGGCTACTCTCAGGGCGTCCCCATGGGACGCGAAAGCGAAGCCCTCTGCCAATTCTACCAAATAAACCGTAGAGATGGTATGACGCGTAATACCAATGACACAGTTGGATCGGTCTGATGGATTGGCCTTATTGTCCCAAAGGGACAACCCGAAAGTAGCCCGGCG
>JBAWXX010000084.1:0-6656 GCA_037143855.1 Verrucomicrobiota bacterium
GGTGCTGAATACCAAATCATACCTGTTTCTGCTTAATTACCGAAAGGCATTGAGCTTAGCAGGGATTGCGGAACGGCCTGGGAGCGCGGCCAGGCATTGCTTCTTAATACCACCTTTCAGCCGGCGAAATCTTCCTCCAGAAGCCGTTCTCGCCGAACCAAATTCTGGAAACCGTCCGCAAGTGTCTGGATAAAGACATCCCGCGGCGATTCAGTCCGCCCTGCAATCCCGCATACCAATCCCAATCCATGCCGGGATGCGATTCCCTTCTGCTATATCGCTTCACTATGAAAAAAATGATATTATGCAGCGTCGTAATGGCGGGGCTCCTTTCATCGGGAACGCTCCGCGCACAAGAAGCCCCCGGTGGAATGCCCATGTGCCCTTGCGGCATGATGCCCGGGATGGGCGCCCGAAAAGCGGAAATAATGGAGTGGCATCAAAAAATGGTGGAGAAAATCAAGGCGAACGATGCCGAACTAGACAAGCTGGTGGCCGAAATGAACGCGGCTTCCAGCGAGAAAAAGGCGGATGCCGTTGCCGCCGTCATCAACAAGATGATGGAACAGCGCAAGGCGTGGCATTCTGAAATGGAAGCCCATATTAAAAAAATGATGGAGACCATGAAGGCAAAGGCCGAAACCGCAAAAGGCAAAAAGGGGGAAACCCCGGCGGCCAAGCCGGAATAGCCTCCAGGGATGTGCCGTGGAGGGGCGGATCCGCCGTGTTCCGCCCCTCTTCGCCTCTCTGGATTCGCTTCAGCCTGGGGCCTGGAGAGAGGGGCTTCGGGGGCGCGGCCGCAGGACCACTTATGAAACTCGAAGGAAAAATCGCGCTTGTTACCGGCGGCGGCCAGGGCATCGGCCGGGCCATCGCCATTCGCCTGGCGGAAGAAGGCGCGGACATCGTGCTGGATGACCGAAAGGTGGGCAATGCCCAGGAAACCCGCAGCTTGGTGGAAGCCGCCGGGCGCCGCTGCTGCGTGATCGAAGGCGATCTGGGCAAAATCGAGGATGACCGGCGGATGGTCGCCGAAGGGATTGCGGCGATGGGCAAAATAGACATCCTCGTCAACAACGCCGGGGTGGAAAAGGCCGCGCCCTTCTGGGAGGTCACCGAGCAGGACTACCATTTTGTGATCGATATCAATTTGACGGGGACCTTTTTTGCGACGCAGACGTTTGTCCGGCATCTCATCGAGACGCGCCGCGGCGGCAAAATCATCAACATCAGCTCGGTCCACGAAGATTTGCCGTTCCCCCATTACGTTTCCTATTGTGTCAGCAAGGGGGGGATGCGGATGCTGATGCGTGATCTTGCGGTAGAACTGGCGCCATTTGGAATCACGGTGAACAATATCGCGCCGGGAGCCATCGAAACGCCGATCAACACCAGGCTGCTCAACAACCCCGAGTTACTCAATGCATTGCTCGCCAAGATCCCGTTGAAGCGCCTTGGCAAACCGGAAGATGTTGCCGGGCTGGCCGCGTTCCTCGCATCATCCGACGCCGATTACGTCACGGGGGCGACGCTCGCCGTGGACGGGGGGTTGCGCTGGAATTACTCCGAGCAATAACGGCCTGCCATGGAATCCACCGATGTGCTGGAAAATCAACGGCTGGCAACCGATGCCACCCGAACGACCAACTGGAAACGGTGGGGAACCTATCTCTCCGAGCGGCAGTGGGCGACGGTCCGCGAGGATTATTCGCCGGATGGCGATTCGTGGGCCTACTTTCCGCACGATCACGCCCGCAGCCGCGCCTACCGCTGGGGCGAAGACGGCCTCCTTGGCTTCGCGGATCGGGAATGCCGGCTTTGCTTTGCGCTGGCGCTCTGGAATGGCAGGGATCCGATTCTCAAAGAGCGGCTGTTCGGGTTGACAAATCACGAGGGCAACCATGGAGAGGATGTGAAAGAGCAATACTTTTACCTCGAAGCGACGCCCACCTACTCCTATGCAAAGGCTCTTTACAAATATCCCCAGGCGGAGTTCCCCTATGCGGCGCTGCTGGAAGAGAACCGCCGCCGCAGTAGAAAGGATCCCGAATTTGAGCTGACCGACACGGGGGTCTTTGATGACAACCGTTACTTCGATGTCTTCGCCGAATATGCCAAGAACGCCCCCGACGACATTCTCATTCGCCTGACGGTGGCCAATCGCGGGCCCCAAGCGGCGACGATCCACCTGCTGCCGACGGTCTGGTTCCGCAACACCTGGGCGTGGGGGGAGACGAGCGAAGGCCTCGCAAGCAAGCCCGCGATTTTCGTGGAAAAGGAGAATCGCCTTTCGCTCGACCACCAAACATTGGGCCGCTTCCACCTGGAATTTGGGCCCGATCCCTCCGGGCGGCTCCCGCGGGCACTGTTTACGGAAAATGAGACCAACACCCGCAGCCTGTGGGGCACGGGGGCCGAGGGGGCTTTCGTGAAAGATGCCTTCCACGCCTATGTCATCCACGGCAATTCCGGCGCGATCAATCCCGCGAACACCGGCACGAAGGCCGCGCTCCATTACGAGCTTTCCCTTCCGGCCGGGGCATCGCGGATCATCAAACTGCGCTTGTCCGCCGCAATGGAAATGCCCGCCGAGCCGCTCGGGCCTTCGTTTGAGAGCACCTTCGCGGCGCGCATTGCCGAGTCCGGGGAATTCTACCGGACGCTCTGCGCAGCAAGCCTCGACGAGGAGGAGTGGAATGTGCTGCGGCAGGGCGTCGCCGGGATGCTTTGGACGAAACAGTTCTATCATTTCGTCGTCGAGGAGTGGCTGCAGGGCGACCCGGCTTTCCCTCCCCCGCCCGCCTGCCGTTCAAGCATCCGCGACCGGCACTGGACGCACCTGCACAGCCGGGACGTGATTTCGATGCCGGATAATTGGGAATACCCCTGGTTCGCGTCATGGGATCTCGCCTTCCACATGATCCCCTTTGCCTACATCGACCCGCACTACGCGAAGGAACAGCTTCTGCTCTTTCTCCGCGAATGGTACATGCATCCCAACGGCCAGTTGCCCGCGTATGAATATTCATTCAGCGATGTGAACCCGCCGGTGCACGCCTGGGCCGCGTGGCGCGTGTACAAGGCCTCCGGCAAAGCCGGGCAGCGCGACCGCATGTTTCTCGAGCGCGTCTTTCAAAAGCTGCTTCTCAATTTCACCTGGTGGGTCAATCGCAAGGATCTCGACGGCGAGAATCTCTTTTCCGGAGGGTTCCTCGGCCTGGATAACATCGGCGTTTTCGACCGTTCGCGGCCGCTGCCCAACGTCGGGACGCTGCGCCAGGCGGATGCCACGGCCTGGATGGCTTTCTATTGCGGCACGATGCTCAGCATTGCCCTGGAACTGGCCAGGGACCAGGGCGCCGGGCCCGCCACGGCTTACGGGGACATGGCCTCGAAGTTCTTCGAGCACTTCGTGCAAATAGCCGATGCCATGAACCATTTCGGCGGCATGGGCCTATGGAACGAGGAGGATGGCTTCTACTATGACCAGGCTCAAATGGACGGGAGGGCCTTCCCCCTCAAGGTCCGTTCCCTGGTCGGCCTCCTGCCGCTCATCGCGGTCGAGGTATTGGACGATGAAACCCTCCAGAAAGCGCCGGGCTTCCAAAAACGCTTCCAGTGGTTCATGAAGCATCGCGCCAACCTCGCGGAGCACATCACCTACTGCCCGGTGGGAGGCGGCCACCGCCTGCTGGCCATGCCGTCACGGGACCGCCTGGTGCGGGTGTTGAAAACCATGCTCGATGAGAACGAATTTCTCTCCCCGCACGGCCTGCGCTCCGTCTCGAAGGTTCACGAAAAGCATCCTTACGTTTTGGCCGACTGCGGCATGAGCCATTCCGTCGATTATGAACCGGGGGAATCGACCTCGGAGCTTTTCGGCGGCAACTCGAACTGGCGCGGCCCGGTTTGGTTCCCGATCAACCACCTCATCGTCGAGGCGCTCGAACGCTACCATTATTACTATGGGGAGACGCTGCAAGTGGAGTGTCCCACCGGCTCCGGCCGGATGATGAACCTCCGCGATGTCGCCCGCGAACTCCAATCCCGCCTGGCGAGCATTTTCCTCCCCGACACCGCCGGCCACCGCCCTTGCCACGGCGGCGACCCGCGGTTTGCCAAGGACCCCGCGTGGCGTAATCTTGTCCTCTTCCACGAATATTTCCACGGGGATACCGGGCGCGGGCTTGGAGCGAGTCACCAAACCGGCTGGACCGCTCTCGCCATCGGGTGCATTGCGGATGTGGCCAGGCAGCGAAGCGCGGCTCAGCCCGACCGACGGAATCGCCGAGTTGGAGGCGCAGAGCCTCTGCCAAAAGAAATTCCCGGATAAAGACGCGAGCCCCACGGACTGGCGCGCAAGGCAGTGCCCGAACGAGCAACGCCGCGCGGCAGTCCGTGCCGCCGCGGCTTGCCGGAGAGGAATTTGGCAATTGCTCTAAAGTCCAATAGGAGATCCCCCGGCTCTGCCGGGGAGGCTCCCAGAGTTTGACTTATAGTGCGGTCTTCCTGTTCGGTGGTCTGTGAGCCGTTCAAAGCTACAGAACCAACGAACAAGGGAAGACCACAACAGTTTGAGCCATACCAGATGGCAGTGCAAATATCACGTCGTATTCATCCCAGGGCAAACGCATCTAAATAGCGCAAGAAACCGCAGAAAATGGCACGCGAATTGTTTTCGATAAAAGTGTACTTTTTTATACACTTCTGAGAGAAACTCGGGATGCAACCTACCCGGCATCCCACCAGCTTGAGCGAACACTTTGTAAGTATCATCGATCCGCGCGTTGATCGCACCAAGGACACCGCCTTGAGGACATCCTCATGATTGCCCTGTGCGCCATGCTTTGCGGTGCGGAGTCCTTTGTCGATTTTGCCGATTTTGGTCGCGCCAAGGAGGATTGGCTACGCACGTTTCTCACACTGCCCCACGGCATCCCCAGCCACGACACCTTTGGGCGGGTGTTCGCCGCGCTCGATCCCAAGGCGTTTGCGCGCGCCGCACGTGGTCATTGCGGCATCGAGAACCAACTCCACTGGTCGCTTGATGTCAACTTCGGCGAAGACCAATGCCGTATCCGAGCCGGTTACGCTTCGGAAAACCTCGCCATCCTTCGCCACATGAGCCTGAACATCCTCAAAGCAGACACCACCAAAAAGCGCGGCATCAAAGGCAAGCAGAAAAACGCTGGTTGGGATCACTCCTACCTCCTCTCCCTTCTGAAATTTTAGATGCGTTTGCCCTGAATTTGTAGCAGCATTGTAACAGCAACCCTTTGGGTTAGTTTTGGCGCGAAACTTCTCCTTTATTACCCAAGCGTTTGGCTTTGGGGGCCGCAGTCAGAGGCCGATTGGCTGGAGGTGGCCATATGACCGAAAAGCTAAGCGTTCAGGTTCACTCGATGTAAGCGCCTTCGTTGGCAAACGCAGGTAACGGAAGCGTAACCCATTACGGCGAGAAGATGCCGTGTTTGATGAAAAATGATAGGGGTTATCCAGAGCAATACGCGTGCCGAGGGACCAGAGAGGAGGACAGGTCGCGCGCGTGTGAAACAAGAGAAACGTCGCAGGACACCCTCAAACAACCGTGGAAAGCGGTAGACATTTTCTCACTTTCCTTTCTCACTCGCCTAATTTTGAGCGGTGAATCTTGCGTCAGTCCCTCAGCAAGAGGGAGAAGTGGCTGGGCCCGGAATCGAACCGGGGACACGAGGATTTTCAGTCCTCTGCTCTACCAACTGAGCTACCCAGCCCCAAAAGCGAGTTGCTAAAGTGTCAGAAAACCCGCGAAACGCAAGCGCTTTTCAAAGTTCGCCCAATTTTTCCAGGCGCGCTTCAGGCGCTTGGGGCGTTGCCAGATACCACCGGTAATACCGATCGTTCCTGTTTAGCGCGCAGGCAAGAGAGGAAGGAAGGGGGCGAGGGAGGTGGTAAAATCGGAGGCGCGTTGAGTGCAGGTTGCAGCGAGGGAGGCAAGAATCTGCCAGGCGGCCGAACCGCGCGCGGTGGCGGTGTCATAAACTGCCAGGCAGTCGCTCACCAGCAAGCCGGGCCAATCGGACGGGATGATGCTCTGCAAGGTGGCCCGGTCGCGGTGGGCTACCACCCGGTAGAGCGTCACCGCCTTTTGGTTCTGGCTCTCGGGCGTGGTGAACACCCACAAGCTACAGGGCCCGTTTTGCCACCAACTGGTTTCGTCGGTATGAACCACTGGGGCTGCAAGGACTTGCGTGCGCAGTTTTTCTTCCTCAGCGGCAAGTTTTTCGGCGGCGCGTTGGAACGCCTGGGCGAGTCCTCCGGGGCTGACGCGCAGCCCGCCCATGACGTTGAGTGCACGGCAGGTTTTGCGGAGCGTGAGCCCCAGGCCGTGCTTGAGTTCGGCGGCAACGGCAACGGCCCGCGCTCCGAGTTGCACGCCCGCGCAGCCGCTCGCCGTGCTCATCTGCCGGGGATGGCTGCTCATGACAAGCTTGTCGCAATGCGCGCAGTAGCCTTGGTGGGTGGTCAGCCGCGTGACGTGCGGTCTCACCGGCCGCAGTTCCTCGATCCATTGCTCCAGCGGGGTGAGTTTTTCCAGTGCTCCTGCGCAATGGGGGCAGCACGGGTGCAGTTAAAGGTGGTGAGTAATCAGGCAGCCTTCTGTGCACGCCAATATT
>JBAWXX010000085.1:0-6068 GCA_037143855.1 Verrucomicrobiota bacterium
TTGGCAGAGGGCTTTATGGCAGAGGGCTTCGCTTTCGCGTCCCATGGGGACGCTCTGAGAGTAGCCCGGCGTTTTAACGCCGGGTAGGGAGCGCGAAGCCTTTCGTCCCGGCAGGGACGGTTGAAAATGAGCGTCATTTTTCCCCCTTCAAACGTCCCTCCGGGACGAAGCGTTGTTTCCCGCGGACCCGGCGTTCAAACGCCGGGCTACTTTCGGGTTGTCCCTTTGGGACAATAAGGCCAATCCATAACGCCAATCCATCAGACCAATCCAACTGTGTCATTGGTATGAGAGCCCGCCTCCGCGTCTGCTTCAACGCGCCGGGTATTCCACCTCGCCCGTCATCCGCACGTCGTCGCCAAAGCGCTCATATTGGGGGTTCACGATCCGGGGGGCTTTGGCGCTCGATCCCACGCCCAGCCCGCCGGTAACGAGCACGGGCCCACCCAAAAGCAGCGGGGCGACGTAAAAGCAGACCTGGTTGACGAGCCGCTCATCGAACGCTTCGCCCAGCACCCGCATCCCCCCTTCGATAAGCACGCTGGTCACGCCCTGCCGGCCCAGTTCCGCGAGCACTTCGCGCAGGGGGCGGCCGGTGAAGACGAGCGTCCGGTCGCGGTGTTCGTCGGTGAAAACGGCCGACTCCGGCGGCAGGTTGCCGCTGCGGCTGACGATGACGCGCCACGGCTGTGGGCTGTCCGCCGCTGCTTCCGGCGGAAGCCCGCGCACGGTGAGCTGTGGGTTGTCGGCACGGAGTGTCCCCCCGCCGACGAGGATGGCGTCCACCTGGGCGCGCAAGCGGTGGGTGTCGGCGCGCGAAGCCTCGTTGGTGATCCAGCGGGGGCTCTCCGGCGGGCGGGCAATGCGGCCGTCCAGCGACATCCCCGCCTTGGCGATGACCCACGGCATCCGCGTCACGATCCATTGATTGAAGCCAAGGTTCAACCGGCGGCAGTCCTCCTCCAGCACCCCCACGCGCACTTCCACGCCAGCGGCGCGCAAAATCTCCACGCCGCGCCCGGCGTGGGCGGGGTTCGGGTCGAGACACCCGATGACAACGCGGCGGATGCCCGCATCGAGGATCGCCTGCGTGCACGGCGGCGTGCGCCCGTGGGTGGAGCACGGCTCCAGGGTGACGTAAAGGGTGGCTCCCCGCGCCAGCGATGGCTCGGGCAGCGAGCGAAGCGCCTCAATCTCGGCGTGCGGCAGCCCGGCCCGCCGATGCCAGCCGCTGCCAACGATCCGGGGCTCCCCCTCCCCCCGCACGATCACCGCGCCGACGGCCGGGTTGGGGCTGGTCTTGCCCACGCCCCGCCGGCCTTCGGCCAAGGCGGCTTGCAGGAAGCGTTCGTCAAGGGACTCGGGGGGAAACGCGGGATCGCTCACGCGCCCATCAAACCGTAAAAACAGGCCCCGGGGAAGCCTGCAATCCGCGCAAAAATCCGAGCCTGGCCAGGTGTGCCATTTTGCCACACTCCGGGGTGCCGAAATTCCCCGTTGCATGAGCCATTTTTTCTCACTTTTTCCCTGAGGGACAAAGGGGGGATTTTACAGAAATATCAGAACAGCAACAACTTAGAATCATGGTATCCCCTCCCGCGTTTTCAGGCATTGGATAAGCTCTTTCAAAAAGCGTCCTTCGAATACTCTAAGCAATCGAAAGGAGAAAAATCTATGAACTTAATCCGTTATCAAGAACCCGAACTGGCCACCTGGTCGCCGCTGAACCGGCTCGCTTCGCTCCGCGAGGAAATGAATCGGCTTTTAGACGGCTCCCTGGCTGGCTTTACGAGCAGCGCCGGTCTTTTCGGCGGCTGGAACCCTACCGTGGATGTCTTCCAAGACAAAGACAACGTGATCGTCAAGGCCGAGCTGCCGGGGATGAAGAAGGAGGAAATTGAGATCACCTTCCAGGAGGGAATGCTGACGATCTCCGGCGAGCGCAAACAGGAGTCCGAGGTGCAGGAAGGGGAAGTGTATCGCAGCGAGCGCTTCTTCGGGAAGTTCCATCGGACCGTCTCGATGCCGACCAAGGTCGAAGCCGAAAAAATCAAGGCCTCCTATAAAGACGGCATCCTGAGCGTGGAACTGCCCAAGGCCGCAGAAGCCAAGGCAAAACAAATCGAAGTCTCCGTTTCTTAACCCTGCAAAAAACCTATGACCACACATACAGCCCACAGCGCAACCCTCGAAAGACCGGCGGAACAAGCTTCCAGGCTCCCCGCCTGGGAACAGCCCTCCGCCAATATCCGGGAAGAACGCGACGCTTACGTGCTGGAACTCGAAATGCCCGGCGTCTGCAAGACGGGCATAGAAGTCACGGTGGAACAGAACGAACTGACCATCGTGGGCCATCGCAGCGACGCCGAACCGCAAGGGGAAGCGGTCTACCGGGAATCCCGGCGAGCCGACTTCCGGCGCAGCTTCGAGCTCGACCCGTCCATCAACGCCGCGAAAATCCAGGCGAAAATGGAACAGGGCGTCCTGAAGCTCACGCTGCCCAAGGCGGAAAGCATCAAGCCGCGCAAAATCCAGGTCGCCGACTAACAGCCGCTAGAGCGTTTTTGAGTTATTTTGTCGCAATGATCTGAGAGCGCCGAGGGTTGATGCGGGGCTTTTTGAGCGCAGCGGCTGTATTTGTAAATACAGCCCAAGCGCAAAAAGACGCACAGCGACTCTCGCCGCCGAAGAGCATACGACAAAATAAACCGAAACCGCTCTAAGGCCCAGCCTAGTGCCTCGTAACAAGGAAAATGGCGCATAGAGCGCCGGATTTTTATGCGTTACAAGGCACTATGGGCTTCCTCGTTCCCAATGACAACTTGGGAACGAGGGGGCTCTCTCCGCGTCTTTCTTCAGCTACGCCTTGCCGAGCAGGACTTTCCCTCCGCGGCTCCCTTGCAGGGCGCGGGTGACGGCTTCGCGGATTTCCGCAACCGGGTAAACGCGGTCGATGGGAGTCTGGAAAGCTCCCTTCTTGGCCAGTTCGAAGAGTTCGGCGAACATCGCGCGGCGGTCGGTTTCCGGCGCTTTTTCATACCACCGCGTCATCCAGAAACCGAGGAACTGGATATCTTTGAAAATGAGGAGGCCGGTGGGGATTTTCATCGGCTGGCGGCTCATCGCGCCAAAAGTAATCACCTTGCCGCCGTGGGCCAGGGCGTTGGCCACGCGCGTGGCGCTCTCGCCCCCCACGGAGTTGAGGCCGAGGAGGATTTTCGCGCCGCCGGTGCGGGCCTTGATTTGCTCCCTGGCGTTGTCGTCGTCCAGGAGCACGACGTCGCCCCCGGCGGCGGTCAGTTCCTCAATCAATTCCGGGCGGCGCACAAGGCTCACCGTGCGCAGGCCGATTTTTTGCGCGATGGCGATGACCGCGCGGCCGACGCCGGAGTTGCCCGCGTTTTGCACCACCCACGCGCCCGGCTGGGGGGCGACAAAATCATGCAGCATCCGCCAGGCGGTGCAGGGGTTGATCTTGATCATCGCGGCCTCGGCGTACGGAACGCCCTCGGGAACGAGGGTGAGCTTGTCCGCCTCCACAATCCCCCCCTCGCGCCAGGTGCCGTAGGCATGCGGGAGCAGGACGGCCTGGCCCGGCTGGAACCCGGTCACACCCGGCCCCACCTCGGCGACCGTGGCGGCTCCCTCGACGCCCGGGGTGGCGGGAAGGGGGTAGCGGACGGGGTATTTGCCTTCGATGGTGTTCAGGTCGGCCGGGTTGATCGGCGCGAGAACGTTCTCCACGCGCACCTGGCCCGGCCCGGGCGCGGACGCTGGGAGATCGACGACTTCGACGGTTTCGGCGGGAACGCCATATTGGCGGTAAACAACGGCTTTGGACATCATAAAAAGGGTTTCGACGAGCCGCCAGAGTCGCCTCAGAACCGGGGCCGGGTCAATCCGATTCCTGACGCTCGAAAAGGCTTGCACCAAGGCAGGGAACCCGCAAGTTTCCCTGGATGTCTCTTCATCGCCAAGGTCAACGCATGGCCCTGCAAGGGGTGGCCATCAATGTGGTGCTCGCGATTGTCAAGATCAGCGCCGGATTGATCGGGCATGCGTATGCCTTGATCGCGGACGGTGTGGAATCGATGCTGGACGTGGGGAGTTCCCTGATTATCTGGAGCGGGCTCAAAGTCGCCGAGAAACCGCCGGATGACGAGCACCCCTACGGCCACGGCAAGGCGGAGCCCATCGCCGGAATCGTGGTTTCCCTCTGCGTAATGGGCGCGGCCGTCGGGCTGGCCTACGAAAGCGTGCAGGGGCTCAAGGCGGCGCAACTGGTGATGCCCAAACCGTTCACGCTGGCGGTGCTGGTGGGGGTGGTGATCATCAAGGAATTCCTGTTCCGCCGCGTGGCCAAGCTCGGGAAAGAGGCCGACAGCACGGCGCTCAAGACGGAAGCCTGGCACCAGCGCAGCGACGCCATCACATCCGCAGCCGGGTTCATCGGCATTTCCATCGCGCTCATCGGAGGGCGCGGCTATGAGGCCGCCGACAAATGGGCCGCCCTTGCGGCTTGCGCGGTCATCGCCGCCAACGGCATCCTCTTGCTCATCCCGGCGTTCATGGAAATCATGGACACGGCGCCCGCCGAGGAAGTTCGGGGGCAATTCCGGGCCACGGCGCAGGCGGTGCCGGGGGTTCTGGCCATCGACAAATGCTTCGTGCGCAAGATGGGGCTGGAATACTACATTGATATCCATGTGCTGGTGCATGGAGAGCTAAGCGTGCGCGAAGGGCACCAGATCGCCCACGACGTGAAAGACTACTTGCGGGAAAAACACCCCACCGTCCGTGACGTGCTGGTACACATTGAACCGGACTAGAGCGTTTTTGGGTTATTTTGTCGCAATGATCTGAGAGCGCCGAGGGTTGATGCGGGGCTTTTTGAGCGCAGCGGCTGTATTTGTAAATACAGCCCAAGCGCAAAAAGACGCACAGCGACTCTCGCCGCCGAAGAGCATACGACAAAATAAACCGAAACCGCTCTAGCACCCTGTTACAAGGCACTGGCCACTTTCCCGTTGCCAGAAGGAAATTTCGCCGATACTGTCTCTCTCCCCAAACGGCGCGTTCGTCTAGTGGTTAGGACACAGCCCTCTCAAGGCTGGTGCACGGGTTCGACTCCCGTACGCGCTACCACTCTCAAATCTCTCTGAAAGTGGCTTAAATAAAGGCTCTGCGAGCGATTCCGCTCCTTAAATCGGCCAGCCCATTCGCACGCATAAAAACCGGTAAAATCGCGTTTTAGACCCTCACGGATGCCGTGGACTTATATTTGAAGCACCTTGAGGCAACCATGCGCGCTCCGTTTCCATCCAGCAGGCCATGACCGAGCTGATAGCAAACCGGAAAGCCAACGGAGCGAGCAAGAGCAAAACGGCCACGCGTCGCTTGGTGACGATCCAACCGAACTTGAAGGCATGGCTTGCGCCCTTCCGCGGCCTGATCCACCAACCACTCAATGGCAGCCTTGTGATTGAGGATCATTTGCCCTTCCCGTGCGTCCTTGCCTTCCGCGGCCTCTCCCATTTCAAGGAGACGTTCCGTTTCAAACAGCGAATAGGTGTTCCCCTCCAAGCGGCTGGAGTTCCACGAGAGATCAATCAGAAGGCGGCTCAAGATTTGCCGCACATAGGTGCCTGCCGGGCGTTCCGCTTCCGTTGAGCGTCCGATAGCGGCGAGATGTTCCCGGATGTTGGGAGTAAGGTATAAAGACTCGTTGGGGCGGTAAGTATCGAGAAATGCCCGGTTGTATCCGACTGGCTTACGGCTTTGGATCGGCTTTTGAACGGCACGCCTGACGGCCTGCGCCTCGCAGGAAACGGGGATTTGCGCTCCCTCTTTCGTCTCCGGTGCTTTCTTTGCGGAAAGTTCCGCATCTCCGGGACCAGCCAGGCGATAGCGCCGGTTTCTTGTTTCCCCTTCGACAAGGAGTTGATGCTGGCTGACCAAAAGCGCCAAGTGCCGTTGTAACGTGCGGCGGGGAAGGTTTATCTCCACGGCCTTTGAAATAGAGCGTTTTTGGGTTATTTTGTCGCAATGATCTGAGAGCGCCGAGGGTT
>JBAWXX010000086.1:0-6013 GCA_037143855.1 Verrucomicrobiota bacterium
CTGATGGATTGGCCTTATTGTCCCAAAGGGACAACCCGAAAGTAGCCCGGCGTTTTAACGCCGGGTTCGCGGGAAACAACGCTTCGTCCCGGAGGGACGTTTGATGGGGGAAAAATGACGCTCATTTTCAACCGTCCCTGCCGGGACGAAAGGCTTCGCGCTCCCTACCCGGCGTTAAAACGCCGGGCTACTCTCAGAGCGTCCCTATGGGACGCGAAAGCGAAGCCCTCTGCCAATTCTCCCAAATAAACCGTAGAGATGATATCAGAGAGCGTCGGGATTTTTCGGGCGGGGCAGCCTACCGAAGCGGCGGGCGTAAGCCGCCGCAACGCGCGGCAGCGCGAAGCAGGTCAAGCGGCACGCTTGTTTGCGCTTGCCCTTGGCGGAGCCAATTCTATTCTGGCGCGCACGTTCCATGGCCCAAGTTTCCTTTCAGAATATTCAGGCCCCCCTTGCGGGCGGCGGCGTGTTGCAGGATGTGAACCTGGAGGCGCGGGACCGGGAGTTTCTGGTCCTGGCCGGGCCGTCCGGCTGCGGTAACTCCACGGCGCTCCGGCTCTTGGCCGGGTTGGAGGCTCCCGTGAGTGGCGAGCTTTTCGTGGGCAACCGCTCGGTGAACGGCCTCCCTCCGCAGGAGCGCGGGGTGGCCCTGGTGCTCCCCAGGGGGGGGCTTTTCCCGCAGGCTACCGGGGCCGCGAACATCGCATGGGGCCTCAAGGGGCGGCATTTTGCCAAGGCCGAGGTGGCAAAGCGGGCGCTTGCCGCCGCCGAAGTGGCCGGGGCGGGCGAGGCGCTGGCGTTGCGCCCGGCGGCGATGACGGTGGTGCAGCGGCTCCGCGTGGCGCTGGCCCGGGCGATTGTCGGCCAGCCGAAAGCGATGCTTTTGGATGATCCCCTTGCGGTGCTGGACGCCGACGAACGCGCCGCGATGCGCGCGGAACTGGCGAAGCTCCAGGAGCGGCTCCAGACGACCTTTCTATACGCGACCGCCGATCCGCTGGAGGCGATGACGCTGGGCCACCGGATCGCCCTCTTCGAGGCGGGGCGGCTCCGGCAGGTCGATGCGCCCCTGGCGTTGTATGAGCGCCCGGCGGACCGGTTCGTGGCCGGGTTCCTGGGCCGCCCGAAGATGAATTTCCTTGCCGGGCGGCTCCACGCGGGGAAGTCCGGCCTGCTTTTCAAGGAAACGCAAGGGACGGTGGAGGTGACGTTCGCGGAGCGTTCCGCAGAGCTGGCGGGCCGCGAGGTGGCGCTCGGTTTCCGCCCGGAGGACGTGCGCCCGGCGGAGGAGACGGCCTCGCCCAAGGCGCGCGGGGGCCGCTGCCAGGGGTTGGTGGAGCACGCCGAGGCGACGGGCGCGGACGTTTTTTATACCGTGCAGACCGGGGGCCACGCCGTGGTTATCCGGGGGGCGGCCGGGGAGGAACCGCGCGGCGTGGGGCGGCGCATGGCGTTCGACATCGCGCTGGAAAAGGTGCATCTTTTTGATGCAGCGAGCGGCGAACGGATTCCATGAGCCCAAAACCCGAGAGTTTCATCCTGCTGGTCACCAAAGGGATTCTCCGTGACCGGACGATGCGCCGCCAGGCGCTTTCCTGGATGGTCCTGGCGGTGTTGGCCCTGGTGGGGATCGGGGTGTTTTTGCTGGACGACTGGCTGATGGCCCACCCCTTCCTCTTCCTGCTCTACTGGGGGGGCTGCCTTTGGCTGACGCTTACTTCCGGGCTGCTGGCCCTCTATGACATGCTTGCCTTGCGCGCCGAAGTCACGCGCGAGCGCCGCAGGCTCTCCGCGGAAATCTTTGGCCGAGAGGAGAAACGGAAAAAGGAGCCGCCCCAGCCATGATCCGCACGCGCCAGATCATGATGGAGCAGGAGCGGACGCTGCTGGCTCCCTATGCGCAGAAATCCGCCGAGACCGCCGGACGCCGCCATCCCGAGCCGCCCCATCCCTTCCGCACCGATTACCAGCGGGACTACGCCCGGATCATCCATTCCAGGGCTTTCCGCCGCCTGGAATACAAAACGCAGGTTTTCCTGAACGGCACCGGCGACCACCTGCGCACCCGGCTCACGCACACGATGGAGGTCGTCTCCATCACCCGCTGCATCGCCCGGGCGCTGGGGCTCAACGAGGATCTCGCGGAAGCGATCGCGCTCGCCCACGACCTCGGGCACGCCCCATTCGGCCACTCCGGCGAGGAGGCGCTCAACGAACAGATGCAAGGCCACGGCGGCTTTGATCACAACGAGCAGAGCCTGCGCATCGTCGAGCGGATCGAAAAGAAATACCCGGACATCGACGGGTTGAATTTGACCTTTGAGCTGCTGGAGGGGTTGCAGAAGCACCGCGAAATTTACCTTCCCCCGCCCGGCAGCGGCGCGCTCTGTTACCTGAACCCGTCGCTGGAGGCCCAAGTGGCCAACCTCGCCGACGAGATCGCCTATTACAGCCACGACCTGGACGACGGGCTGGATTGCCACTTGATTCATCCCGCGCAGCTTGCCGAGCTGGCCGTTTGGCGGGAGTCGCACGAGGACGTGAAGCGCCGCTTCCCCCGGATCGAGGGGGAGGAACTCCATGCCTACGTCATCCGGTGCATTATCGACCGGGAGGTGGAGGATGTGATCGCCACCAGCAACGCGCAGATCACCGCCGCCGGGGTGCGGTCGGTCGAGGAGGTGCGGCGGCGGCCGGAGCCTCTCATTGGCTACAGCGCCACGTTGTGCGCGGCCAACCAGGCGCTCCGGGCGTTCCTCTACGCCAACTTGTATTACCATCCCGACGTCGCCCAGGTGAACCGGCGCGCCTGCCAGATGCTGGGGCGGGTTTTCGACGCCTATCTGCGCAACCCGAACCTGTTGGGAGCCCATACCGCCGAGCGCATCGCCACCGACGGCCTGCACCGCGCGGTGTGCGATTACCTCTCCGGGATGACGGATCGGTATTTGCTCGACGAATACGCCCGGCTTTTCCCGGCCACGGTTTCTTGACAAATCGCGGCACCGCGCCCATCAAAGACGGCGCTTTGCGCGACATGATGATGCATTCGTTCTTTCCCCAGGGAGTGCGCTCGGGCGCCGGGCCGTTTTTCCGGCGGCTCCCGGCCCGGCGGCCGTCGCTGCTTCTTCTGCTGGCCCTGGGGGGCATGCTTTGGCTCGGGGGCTGCGCGACCGGCTATTACAATGTCACCGATTTCGATACCGTGGTGGTCGATCCCGGCCACGGCGGCCACGATTCCGGGGCGTCCACCCGGGGAAGGCGCACGCGGTTGCTGGAGAAAGACCTGACGCTCGACGTGGCCCGGCGCATCAACGGCAAACTCCGCGCCGCCGGCTTCCGCACCATCATGACCCGCGTGGACGACCGCTTCATCACGCTGGACGACCGCGTGGACTGCTCCAACGCCTATCGCAAATCCGTCTTTATCTCCATCCACTTCAACGACGCCTGCCGCCGCAGCGTGCACGGGGCCGAAACCTACCACAACCGGCGCGGCACCTGGCAGTTGGCCGAGCGCATCGAGCATTCCCTGGCCTCCATGCCGGGCGGCGAAGACCGGGGGGTGAAGACCGCCCGCTACCGGGTGCTGCGCAAATCCGACGGCCCGGCGCTGCTGGTGGAATGCGGGTTCTTGAGCAACCCGGCCGAAGCCGCGCGCTGCGGCAACGCGGCCTGGCGCGAGCAGGTGGCCACGCGGATCGCCAACGCCATCATCGTCCAGCGGCAGTAGCTGGGAAGTTGAGAGTTGAGAGTTGAGAGAGCCGAAGTTACAAGGGGCACCGCGAGTGCCTTTTCTCTCAACACTCCACTTCTGCCTCTCTCAACTTTTATGGATACCTCACTCGAAATCCCCGGCTTGGCGCGGCTCGTCACGGGCTCCAGCGGCTTGCCCCGCTATGAAATCACCACCCCGCTGGCGCAAGCGCACATCTACCTCCACGGCGCGCACGTTGCCCGGTTCGTCCCCGCCGGGCAGCTTCCGCTGCTTTGGGTGAGCACCAAGAGCTGTTTTGAGCCGGGCAAACCGATTCGCGGCGGCGTCCCCGTCATCTTCCCCTGGTTCGGGCCCCGCCGGGGAGACCCCGACGCCCCCGCGCACGGCTTTGCACGCACCCGTAGCTGGACTCTGGAATCCGTGGTGCAAGAGCCCGGCGGCGCCGTCGTTGTCACCCTCCGGTTGGAGCCGGACGCCGCCACCCGCGCCCTCTGGGGCGAGCCGCACGACTGGGTGCTCCGCCACCGGATCACCATCGCCACCGCGCTGACCATGGAGCTGGAGATTGAAAATCGCGGCTCCGCCCCCTTCCGCTGCGAAGAAGCGCTTCACACCTATTTCCACGTTAGCGACGTGCGCCAAATCGCCGTGCACGGTCTCGAAGCCGCCGAATATTATGACAATGCCGATGGCATGGGCCGCAAGCGGCAGGCTGGCGAGCCGATCCGTTTCACCGCCGAAACCGTCCGCACCCATGTCCACACCCCCGCCGCCTGCGCGATCGACGACCCCGGCTTGAACCGCCGCATCCTCGTGGAAAAAGAGCACTCCCGCTCCACCATCGTCTGGAACCCCTGGATCGCCAAAGCCCAGGCCATGCCGGATTTCGGTGACGACGAATGGCTCCGCATGGTCTGCGTCGAAACCGGTAACGTCGCCGACAACGCCCTGGAAATCGCCCCCGGCGCGCGCCACGTCACCCGGACGGTCCTGCGCACCGCACCCCGCTAAATTCCATGTCGCGCTCCAACAAAACGAAGCTCTCCAGCGAAGCCCAGCCGGGCGGCGGCCTTTACCAGGCCTTTGCGGGGCTCAAGATCGGCGGGCTTCCTCCCGGCCCGCAAAGCGAGGAATCCAAAGCTTCCGGGGGCGGCACCAAACGCGGCCGTGTCGTCCTCCGGCGCGAAACCGCCCACCGGGGAGGCAAGTGCGTGCTCATCGTGGACGGCTTCGACGACGCGCTGGATCAGCCTTTCCTGGAAGCCTTGGCCAAGCGGCTCCGCGCCGCCTGCGGATGTGGCGGCACGCTCAAGGCGCGCACCATCGAGCTTCAGGGCGACCACACCGCCCGCGTGCGCCAATGCCTCACTGCGGAGGGGTTCCGCGTCGCCGGAATTGGCTGAAAAACACCCCCGTTTGGCCGCAAACCAAGGAGGGATGAGCCTCGGATCGGAAAAAAGTTCCAGAGTAAAAGCCGGGAAATTTCAAAATACCGTTGACCCCCCAGCCGTCTTTGATAGCGTTCGCCTCCCACACGAAAGGCAGGGATTGCCTGGCCAGCCGGTAGATCGAAGGTCCTCAAAAAATCTTCGAAAAACGGTTGACGGAACGGGGCGATGCGCTAAGGTGCTCGCCCCGCAACGGAGAACGGCAAGCCGGTCGAAATGAGGACGTTAAAAAATCGAAAGATTAGTTGACGTTTGAAAAAAGATCGGTAAGTTGTTCGGCCCGCGAGGAGAATGGGAGACGGTGAAAAGGACGGCGGCAAAAAAATCGAAAGATTTAATTGACGCCCGAAACGAAGCCGCTAACCTGCTCGCCCCGCAAAGGAAGAACGACGGACGGAAACGAGGCCGCTGAAAAAATCGAAAGATTTGATTGACGGCCTCAAAAAATCCGCTAAGTTGTTCATCCCGCCACGGCCAAAAGCCGAGCGGTGGAAAGCGGCGAAAGTCGCGGCTTGCGACAAGGCAAGCGGCTCTTCAAAAGGGCTGGAAAGCGTCCGGGAAACCGGGCTGCCATCCGGGTCTGGAGAAAAGCGAGATCTTTGAGAGTTTGGTTCCGAAGTTTTTCGAATGGTCGAAAACTTGGAACGGTTGAGGATAGCAAAAATTGAATTGTGCGTTGAACGTCAAATTATTTGATTCAAATATTAATTGACCGAAGCGGACCGCCTGATCTCACAAGAAGGGCGGCGAGCTAATATAAGGTCAGAATTTTGCTCCAAGTCTTAGCAACTTGGGCACAAATTTTCTACGGAGAGTTTGATTCTGGCTCAGAACGAACGCTGGCGGC
>JBAWXX010000087.1:0-5638 GCA_037143855.1 Verrucomicrobiota bacterium
ATTTGCGGCTCCTGCTGGTCGGAGTTCCAGCCGCCCGCCGTCACCTTGATCGGCCGCGCCGAGCCGCCATCGACCGACAACGTCCAGTCCTTGTCCGAGGCCAGGTCCATCTCCCGCAGCGCGTCGGGCGCATACCGGTAGACGGCCCACGGATTATTCTCTGCCGCCCCCGCGTATCCCGCGCACAGCAGAATGCACACCAGCAGATTCCATATTTTTTTCATCAATTCGTTCTTTTGTGTCTGCTTTTTCATATTTTGAGACTCATTTTGTAGGGAGCGTTGTTACTGGTGCCGACACCAGACGCACCGGCCCCAGCAAGCCGGAGGGATGTGGCCGGCCATACGTCAGCATCCACCCCTGACAACCTTTTCCCATCTTCGTGAGCTGGCGCTCCGCAGGCAAAGCGGCGTCGGCAACCAAGCGGTTGTTCCAAAGGTTCGCGACTTCGATGACCAACTCGTTGCCCTGCGCCTTGAGCAGCCCCTTTGGAATCGTCACCCGCCATGGGGGGCACCACGCCACCCCCAGCTCGCGCCCGTTGAGCCGGACCCGGCCGAGGTTATTGATCTCGCCAAGGGAGAGATACAGTGGGTCGCCAACAGCAGGCAGTTGGCAGTCGAAGACTTTGCGATACACGGCCACCCCGCTGTAGGCCTTGATCCCCTCCTCCGGCCTCTTGGTCCAATCAACCAATGGGTCGAATGTCACAGTGACCTGCGGCGCGTTCGCCGCTACCCCGGTGGGCAGCGGGGCAACCCACGCGGTATCGAAGCTCACCTGCCAAGGCCCGGTGAGTTCCTGGACCGGCTTGAGTTCCGGGAAGTTCTTTTCCCCATTCCGAACGATGGCTTGTGAGTTCGAATTCCCCACCACTACGAAATACGCCTGCTCGGGTTCGAAACGCAGCGGGACCGTGGTGCGCCCGTCGGCCGCCACGCTGGTCTCCGGCAGGTCGCGCGTGCTGCCATCCAGGGGATCGAACAGGCGGACTGAGCGCCCCTTGGCTCGCAGGTTCACCAAAATGTCCACCTGCTGATTGAGCGGATTGGCCAGGAAATAGATCTCCTCGTCCCCCGACCGCCGGTGCAGCCAGGAAATCTCGAAGGGTTTGCCCGACCGGGTTGCCTCGCAATCGGGCGGATTGCCGTCGGCAGCCAACAGCTCTCCCAATGGCCGGCCCCAAACTACCCGTCCCTTGCCCACCTTGCGGTCGCCCTGTTCTGCTTGCTCAGCCCCCCAAAGCGCGTCGGCATCGGCTTTCAGCCCCGATTCGGAGGCCGCCAAGTCTGTCAGCCCCGGTGTGCGCGTCGGCCGCTTGCCGACCAGTGTGAGCCCATGCTCAACCAACCGCCGGATTTTGCCCAGCGTTTCCGGCCGCATCGTGACACATTGCGGCTCGCAAAACACCAGGTAGCGATAACTGGGGCCATTGGGCAGAACCAGCCGCCCGTCCTTCACGTCGGCGCGGGTCAAGAGCGCCTCGGCATTAATCCCGTCATAATCGTAGCCGTCGGGAAGCTCCGGCTTGAGGAACTTCCTGCCTGGCACGAACCTTGTAGCCCCCTCGCCCACGAAAAAGGCCGCGTCGGCGACAAAGTCACCCCGCTGCAGCAGAGCCTGAGCGCGGCTGAGGTAGCTGATAAACCCATCGGCCAGCGGCCACCAGGACATGTGCCGGTTCAAGACATCATAATCGATCAAACCGGGTTTATCCTCGAACGGCTGGTGCGTGTATTTGTGGATCACGGCCTGGTTGAGCCCGCGCGCCCAGCCGTCGTGCAACGCCCGCCGGTAGGCGACCGGCGCCGTGACCAGACCCACCATGCCAAAAGCTGTCAACGTCTCCGCCTGCACGAACCGGTGGCCATAAATCCGGGCCGATGACGCCGCCGTACGCATGATGTCCACGTAGGTCAAATATTGCGGTTGAGCGGCGGTATGCCACTGCTCGGCCATCGGCCGGTCCGAGCGACCGAACACCTGAAGCCCATCCATCTGCGGGTCGGGATAGCTGCCGTAGCCGGATTCGGAATCAATCCCGCCGTTCATCTGGTGGGCCCGTTCCTGCAAACGTCCGTAGTAGGCGGCTATCAGATCGGACACGGTGTCGCGGTCGTCGCGCAAAAACCGCTCCGTGGTCTCGCGGCTGTCCACCAGCCGGTGCGCCAGAGCCGGCAGATACGCCAACAGATCGTAGCCGCGCCGTTTGCGGAACTGCTCGCGGAAATCGTCCGTCCAAGTCGGCTGCTGCCCTTGCACCCCGACGCCGATTTCCCAACTGTCGGTGTGGAAAAGGATCGGGGCGCCGCCGGCATGCTTGACGCTCAAGTCGCGCATCGGCTGTGCCACCTTATCCATCACCAAGTCCGCGTATTTCGTGTTCAGCACATCCGCCTCGTAACCGCCGCTCCCCAGCCGCGACAACTCGCCAACCGGGGTCCAGCCAAAACGCAGGATCGTCCATCGCCCGGCTGGCGCCTCCCAGTCGAGCCGTCCGTCGGCCTGTAGCTTATCACTCAGATCGAGCACCCCGGCCGCCGTTACGTCACTCGTCCCGTCCTCGGGATATTGTTCCTCGAGCGCCTCGTAAGGATTCGGCGGCTGTCCCCACCAACCCCGGTTGGCGGACTTGAACCCCCACCACTTGATCCCCCGGCGCAGCCACGGCTCGTCGCCCTGGCGCAGGATTTGAAACTCCGCCACCTGCAGGCTGCGCTCGGTGGCCTCGGGCAGCGACAACCGGAACCGGCGCGCCTCGACCGGCGCGAACTCCACCCGCCGGCTCTCCCCGGGCTTTAGCGTCAGGTGGGTCACGGCACGCCACGTCGTACCGTCGTCCGAGGCTTCGATGTCCGCCACCGTCACCCCGCCGGTCGGAGGGATGACGAGGAAGGCACCCACCGCCCTGAGCGCCGACCCGTAGTCCAAGTCCAGCCGTGCAGGCGTGGATTTGGGGGCTTTCGCGCCCGGCTTCCTCGTGCACCAATAGGTCTCGGGGTCGCCATCCACGGCATCGGCCGCCGGCCCCGGCATCTCGGCGGGAAAGGTGATATCCACATTGTTGGCCGTGACCTCCCGAGGCGGCGCGGGACGCAGGGTCCGCTCCTTGAAAGCCACCACGGCGACGTCGCGGTAGAGCTTCGCCACCGTACGCGGTTGCGGCAACGGAGCGGCGAGCTTACCCGGCCCATCCACCTGCGTTTCCGAATAGACCAATTGCTTGGCGGCCTCCGCCGGGCCGATCCACGAACCGCCATGCGCCCAACCATCCACGATGCTGGCCGCCACGCCCATACCAGCTTCGCTCGGCAGGCGCACCATCTCCGCAAACCACGTCTCCCACTCGGGGGAAAGCATCTTGATCTCTTTGGGCAGCGGCAGACCGCCCTGGTTAACCGTCTGCATGTGCAGCACGCCGCCGATGCCCTTCGCCTTCATCTCCGCGATGTCGCGGGCCATCGCCGGGGGATTGCCCCACCCGCCCTCGAACCACCAGTACACCCACGGTTTGGCCTCCTGCGGCGGAGCCGCGAAATCACGCGCCAGATCCTCCTCCGCCAAAGCTGCTGCTCCTGCCAGCAACCCGGCCAAGATCAATATCCCTGCCATTTTTCGATGATTCATACGGCTTCCAGTATTTATTTTGACTCTTGTTTAATTGTTGGCACGGATTACGGGGTGCCCCTGGCTCAGGAAGAAATCCACCAGCCGTTGACACTTGAAAAACTCGTCACAGACTTGGTGCCCTTTCCCGGGGATGACGATGAGTTCCCCGGGGCCGCCCAGGGCTTGATAGCGCTTCACCAGTTCCCCGGAGTTTTTCTCCAGCGGCACAAGGGTGTCGTGATCTCCATGCAGATGCAGGATCGGCACCTGCGCTTTGGCCAGCGGCGCCAATCGCTCGATCGGATTGTGATCGGCCAAGCGTGCTTGGAGCTCGGCCTCGCTCATATGGTATGCCGCGCAGGCGGCATGCAGCCCCGGATAGCTTCTCAGGTCTCCCACCGTATAGATGCCGCCAATGCACTGCACCTTTTCGGGATTTTCGGCCGCCCAGTTGTAAAGCATCAACCCGCCGCGGCTTTGCGGCAGCAAACACGCTTTCCGCGCAAGGCCGTATTTCTGAACGAGATGATCGTACAATTGCGAGTAGGCCACCCGGCCGTCGGGGCTCCCATAGGACTCGCCCACATTGATCCCTGCAATGGCGAATCCCCTCTCCAGCAGTTGCGTGAACATCCAGGCGTGGTCCTCCCCCGGATAACTACCCGGGAAAGTGGGCGCATACCATACCCACGGGTTGTTCCCATCAGCGCTGGGTTTGGTCGGCAGAATGACAAACGCCCGGTTTTTGCCGAGGGAGAAATCCCTGCGATCGGCGCCGTATTGCCGTGAAATGGTTAGCGCCAGCTTATCCTCCGCCGGGGTTGGAACCTTGCCGGGGATCTGCGCGCGCAGAATTCCTGCCTCCAAAGAGGCCGCCGCCGGCGAAGGGTTTGCATCCCCGTCCGCGCCCGGCGCCCGAGCGGTGCTGCCGACCAGCAGTCCACCCATCTGCGGCTTGGTTCTCCCGGGCGGCTTGCGGAACCCCTGTTCCAAGTCATCCGATGCCATGGCGGATATCCCCGCCAGCAACCCGGCCAAGATCGTTATCCCTATTACTGTTCTCATGTTCATTTGGTTTCTCCTATTCAGGAAATATTGCAATCTCCATGCAGTATGACGAAATTCTTTCGCATAGTCACGAAAGCTTGCTACAGAGAATCTTTCTTTTTATTGTAAATTTCTATCAGCAATTCTTTCGAACATTTCACTGCCGGCACTCGCGAAACCGCGTGGGCTGATGCGTTTGCCCTGCGCTTTGCCCCACTTGACCGGACAAGTCGCGGCTCACAAAATCACAGAGTGACGCCGATCTGAACCTATGAAACCCCTACCTCCACCAAGCCCCCCACCACCCCGGGCTCTGTGACCACGCGGGAGCGCGGGGGCGAAAAGCAAATTCGGGCGCGATTAAAAGTGGTGCAAGCTGGGTGAGCCTTTGCAGCGCCAAAGGCGCGGGGCATACCAGCCCAGCCCAACGGGCTGGGTTTCCAGTCCAAAGACGGCCCAGGGCTGTAAGCCCGACGCCTCCTTGCTGGATAAGGTGATTCCGATGCGCCGGGCTTACAGCCCTGACGGGTTGCTTCGACCTAAACCTTGGCCGTTGGCCAAGGCTGGTATGCGGTCGCGCCGTTGGCGCTAGAGCGGTTTCGGTTTATTTTGTCGTATGCTCTTCGGCGGCGAGAGTCGCTGTGCGTCTTTTTGCGCTTGGGCTGTATTTACAAATACAGCCGCTGCGCTCAAAAAGCCCCGCATCAACCCTCGGCGCTCTCAGATCATTGCGACAAAATAACCCAAAAACGCTCTAGAACGGTTTTGCTTTCATTGTTTATACCAATGACACAGTTGGATTGGCCTTATTGTCCCAAAGGGACAACCCGAAAGTAGCCCGGCGTTTTAACGCCGGGTTCGCGGGAAACAACGCTTCGTCCCGGAGGGACGTTTGATGGGGGAAAATGACGCTCATTTTCAACCGTCCCTGCCGGGACGAAAGGCTTCGCACTCCCTACCCGGCGTTAAAACGCCGGGCTAC
>JBAWXX010000088.1:0-4055 GCA_037143855.1 Verrucomicrobiota bacterium
CCGCAATAAGCAGCCGGTGGCCATCGAAGAGATCCGGGCGTTGCGGCGCGAAATCCTTTTCTCGCATCCCGCACTTCAGTTTAACGACATTCTCTTCAACGCCAACTTGGTGCCGGCCAAACAGGGTTTTCCCCAAGCCTACCGTAGCCATATGGTGGACGCGTATCTGGCCGGCAATCACCAGGGACCCGTCCCCGGCATCGCGGTGCTGCGGAATTGGAAGACACAGCCGGCGGTGCGCTATCTTGCCCAAGACAAGCTGCCGCCCGGCGTCACCTCGTTCCGGCCCGATCTTTCCTTCGATGCCGACAAGGTAGCCTTTGCCTATGCCCCCGAAACGGAGGATCTGGCGAAGAAGACCTACCACCTCTACGAAATCGGCCTCGACGGCCAAGGACTTCGGCAAATCACCGGCGCCGGTCGCGATCCCATGGAGCCCCGCCTGGGACGGGCGACGCATTTCATCGAGGATTTGGATCCCTGCTATTTGCCCGACGGCGGGTTTGCCTTCACCTCGACCCGGGTCATGACCACGGTGCGCTGTGTCGCCGGTCAGCGCTACAACCCAGCGTTTGTGCTGCACCGCTGCGACGGGGACGGGGCCAACCTGCATGCCCTGTCCTATGGCGAGCTCAACGAATACAACCCGACTCTGCTGCCGGACGGGCGGCTGCTCTACACGCGATGGGAATACATCAATCGCAATATCATGTTCCTGCATAAACTTTGGGCGATGAATACCGACGGCACCGGCACGGCGTACGTCTATGGCAACAACACCCTGGATCCCAACCTGGTCATGTATGCGCGTCCCATTCCGGGCACGAAGGATCTGATTGCAACCGCCAGCGCCCACCATAACGTTATGGCGGGCACGATCATTCGGATTCGCCCCGAACTCGGCGTGGATGGGCTGAAGCCGCTGGTGATGCTGACCCCTGAGGTGCCGTTCCCGGAATACTACACCCCTCAGTTTCTGGCTAAAAACCGGGAGATGAAACCGGATGAAAACGGCATTTATCCCTTCGGGTTTCCCTATGCTTTGACGGACAAACCGGAGCAGGCGACGCCCTCCGTGGACGCGCGCTGCGGTTCCTACTTGATGCCCTATCCGATCACCGAGGATCTGTTCCTGGTGTCCGGCAACCAAGGCGGCCGTTGGGGGATTTATCTCGCCGACACGCTAGGGGGGCGGGAACTGGTCTATCGGGATGCGCAATTCGACGCTTGTTCCCCGATTCCGATTCAGCCACGCCCCCGCCCGATGGCGCGCCCGGTGGCGTCCCCCAACCAGGAGAAAAACGGCCGGTTCTATATTCAAGACGTCTATCAGAATCGCTTCGATCGGGCCGGGCGGATCGTCCGCGGCTCGGTCAAAAGCCTGCGGGTGGTCGAGATTCTCGATCAGGCCGCCCAGAACCACAACCCCAACAGTTATTACGCCTTTGAAACTCCCAAGCGGGTGCTGGGGACAGTCCCTGTCGAGGCGGACGGCTCGGCTTTCTTCGAGGCCCCCGCCGGGGCCCCGCTGCTCTTCCAACTCCTCGACGCCAACAATATGGCCGTGATGAGTATGCGCAGCATGGTCTATCTCCAGCCGGGAGAGACCGCCAGTTGCGTGGGCTGCCACGAGAATCGGAGTGCGGCCCCCGCGAATCGGGGCGGTTTTCGCCTGCCCCCTCTCCAACAGCTTCGCCCGCCGCTCTGGGCCAATTATCCCGGAGGCTTCAGTTTCGCCCGCACGGTTCAACCGGTGCTGGATCGCTATTGCATCTCCTGCCATGGCCCGGACAAGAGCCGGTCGGAAAAAGCCCTTTTCGCTTTGACCTCGCAGCCGCTTTCGTACGGGACTTGGTACAAAAACACACCGGAAAATGATGTGACGGTTTGTTGGCCCGGAGGCGCGCGGCTCAAAGCGACGGCGGCCTACCAGAATCTGTTGGATCGGCCACAACTGATCGGCAAGATGGACTATGCCGGTGAATCCATCACTAGCAAGCCGTTCACCTATGTCGCCCACTCCAGCCGGTTGGCACCCTTGTTGAAAGCTGGGCACCATGGCGTGGAGCTTGACCCGGAGTCCTGGGAACGCCTCACGACCTGGATGGATCTGAACGTGCCTTATGCCGGCGACTATTCCTTCAACCGGCTGGAAGACCGCGAGATCGATCCGGCCCGGTTGGCTGAGTTGCACGCCGCCGTGGCCGAACTCACCGGCCGGCCCTGGCAGGCCGAGCCGGCTGAGACGTTGATTAACGTCGCCGATCCCCTGCAAAGCCGCGTGCTGCTCGCGCCCCTGGCCGTTTCGGCGGGGGGGTGGGGGCAGGAGCCGGTCCGCTGGCAATCCCAACAGGACCCGGGCTTCGTGCGGATGCGCCAACTGGTCGAGGCCTGCATCAAGCCTCTCCCTTTTCAGGATATCAAGGGCACGTGCGGGCGGGGTTCCAAGAATGGCTGCCAGTGCCGGTCCTGCTGGGTGCGAGAGCGGCTGGAGAAACCATGAATGATGGAGTGAGCTTTTAAGAATCCCTGGACCCGTTCTGATTTTTAGATTGCATGGCGAAAATAGCGAAAGTTTGATCCAAGATGGGCAACCCTGAAAAATCATCCCCTCTCCTTAAGCAGTGAGCCGATAAGAACACAATGATCCCCCTGACACATATCCTTCAGAAAACAACGCAGACGACCGTGGCGACCCTTCTGCTATTCACGCTAGTGGGCGCGAGGGCTGCGGACTACCTGTCGCCTGTTGCCTTGGCGGCGTCACACGATGGGAAGCGGCTCTATGTTGCCGAAGTCACAGCAAAGCAGGTGGCCACGGTGGATACGGCAAGCGGCAACGTGGTCGCCACTCTCTCCCTCCCTGCGGAACCCTCGGGATTGGCGCTCGCCCCCAATGGCGGCTCGCTCTTTGTGACAGCGGGCGGCGCGGAGGGGAAAATTTATGTGGTGGACCTCGCAAAAAACAAATTGGAAGGTTCCTACCCCACTGGCCACACGCCCATGGCCCCCGTCTTTGCTCCAGACGGCAAAAGCCTCTACGTCTGCAACCGATTCAATAACGACGTGCAGATCATCGACCTCACCACCGGCAAGACAGCGGCGCGGATCCCCGTCACCCGCGAACCGGTGGCGGCGGTCATCACACAAGACGGCAAAAGCCTTTTTGTGGCGAACCATCTGCCAACCGGCGCGGCGAATGTGGACCGGATGACTTCGGCCATCGACGTCATCGACACCGCCAGCCGCAAGGTGGCCACCTCCATCACATTGCCCAACGGTGCGATCGATCTCCGGGGGATGTGTCTCTCGCCCGATGGCAAAATTGTCTATGTTCCTTCCATCTTTGCCCGGTTCACGACGCCCACCACACAGATTGAGCGGGGCTGGATGAATACCCATGCGTTGAATTTGATCGACGCCGAAAAGCGAACCTTGCGCCACTCCGTTTTGCTCGACGACGTCGATTTGGGGGCCGCCAACCCTTGGGGTGTCACTTGCACCCCGGACGGCAAGTATATCTGCGTCGCGCATTCGGCCACCCATGAGATCAGCTTCATCGACCAGGCGGCTTTGCTGGCGAAGCTCAGCAAAGTTCCCCGGAAGGACGAGTCCAGCCTGGACGCGAACGCCTACGAAGCCTTGGCGGAAAATCCTGTCAATGATTTGAGCTTCCTCAACGGTTTGCGCCAGCGCATAAAGCTCAAGGGCAACGGGCCTCGCGGGGTGGTCGTGGCAGGCGGAAAACTTTACGCGGCGGAGTATTTCAGCGGATCGCTCGGCGTGGTGACCGTCGGTTCGTCCGAGCCGGAAGTCCAATCGCTTCCGCTCGGCGAAGAACCCGCGATGACACCGATTCGTCAAGGCGAAATGCTCTTCAACGACGCCTCCAGCATGTGTTTTCAGCAATGGCAGAGCTGCTCCACCTGCCACCCAGATGGGCGCATGGACGCCGTTAATTGGGATCTTTTGAATGACGGCATCGGCAACCCGAAAAGCACCAAGAGCCTTTTGTTTTCAGCCCAGACGCCGCCGGTCATGGCCCGGGGGGTGCG
>JBAWXX010000089.1:0-3460 GCA_037143855.1 Verrucomicrobiota bacterium
GGCACTTCCGATCACCCACACGGCCATGATCATTGCTACGGCTCTTTTCCCAGTATTCATAATGCTATTTCTTTTGTGCTGATATTTTCTTATTCCTCTCCCATCACCCGCACCGGGCCGAGCAGGCCGGAGGGGAGCAACTCGGCTGGTTTGCCGGTTTTCAGGCGCTCGGAACAGGATTTACAACTGCCCCGGGCCCAGGAGTTGATGCCGCGAAAACCCACGGCGACGACCGGGTTTGTGTTCGGCAGACCGGTCCAGACAAAGGTGGACTGTAGCTGCCGCCCGACCGCATCGGCTTGGATCGTTTTGAAAACATTCAGAGGCGCCCCGGCACAAGGCCTGGGCAGTGGCGCAAGCAGCAGCGTGATGAACAAAAGAATGGCATTTGAGCAATGAAAGCGGAGTCTATTTGCCATTAAGTTTTTCTTCATAAGTTTGAGCCCGATCATTTGCGTTTCAAATCTTCTGCTGTTTGAGCGGGCGACGCGCAGGTTACTTTGAAAACGGCCGCCATTTTTGCCGATGCGTTTTCCGGAAAGAAGATCTCGAGCGCTTCAGGCTTTTGTTCCCAGCGCAGCGGTTCTTTGTCGCCGAGAAGGGACACGGACTTGATCGGGAAATTGAGCAAATGAGCGCCGGTTCCAAGAGAGCCGATCTTCAGCGTGGATCCGGCAGGGGGCACGGCCAGGCAAAACGCGTAGATCGAACCGTCCTTCCCGACGGTAAATCGGAAGTCGTTGGGAGAGAATGAGTGATTGGCATGCTTCGCGCCGATTTTGCCGCCGGGGAGCACGTTCAATGGAGAATCGGCGCCTTCCCCCAGTTTCACCCAGGCGTGGCTCCCATAAATTCCCTCTCCATTGACCTTCATCCAGTCGCCGACTTCTTCCAGCATTTTGCGGCATCCTTCGTCGAGCGACCCGTCGGGAAGCATGGCCATGTTGACGCAAAAGCTTCCGTCCCGCGCTACGCACTCCAGCATCCAATGGATGAGCGCGGAGGCGCTATAGGTAAACCCGGGGGCATAATACCAGTCGCCATTGGCCGTCTCGCCGATCCAGGGTTGATCGGTCTTGATCCCCCCCGGCCAGTGGTCTTCACACGTGTTCACCACTCCCTGAGACGGAGGGTGAAACTTCACAACGCTGAAGGTATCGACCTTTCCGCGAGTTTTCAGAGTGTGGTTGTAATAACCAGCCATCACACGCTGCATGGCGTCGCATTTATAGCCTGTCGCCGCCAGCCGCCCCTCGAACGGTTGGTTGGCATTGCCGTCGGTATAAATGAAATCCGGATCGTAATGGTAAACGACGTCCAGGATGCGCAACGCCCAATTCGTGGCGTACCAATGGCAGTAGTCGAGATGGTTGACGAGAATGCCCTTGTCAGGACATCCCCTTGGATCCCAGCCACGGTATTCCCGGAGATCAATGCCATAAAGCCTGCGGAGATCGTATTTTTCCCACCATTTCCCTTTCGCGTCCGCCTTGGCCAGATTACCGTCATACGGAATCCCGGCCTTGTTGCCTGACCCGTCGGCGCCGAATGCTTTCTGCCACCACCACCACGTATATTCATGGTGGAAGGCGACACCGAAACGCATTCCGGCTTTGCGCGCGGCTGCGGACCATTCCCCGAGCAGATCGCGTTTCGGCCCCATGTTGACCGAGTTCCACGGTTGATACTTGGAATTCCAGTTATCGAAGTTGTCGTGGTGGACGCCTTGAATCAGCAAAAACCGCGCGCCCGCATCGTGGTAGATCTGGACCAGGGCCGCCGGATCCAGTTTTTGTGGATTCCAAGTTTTCAGCAAGTCCTTATAGCCCTGCTCGGAAGGGTGGCCGAAGTCGCGGAGGTGGTTGGCGTAAGCTGGATGTCCCTGAAGATAAATGCACCGGGCATACCAGTCGCCACTGAGCCCGGCGGCTTGGGGGCCGAAGTGGACCCATATTCCAAACTTCGCCTCGCGCAGCCAGCTGACATCCTTCTGCGGGTAGCTTTGCGCAATGGAATCCCACGTGGGTTTGTAGGGCCCCTCTTCGATCGGGAAATCCATTTTTACTTCCGGGAATTTGCCGGGATCACCCATTTCGACGGACCCGGAAGGCTTCGGGGGAGGGATCTCAGGAATGGGAGCGGGGGGAGGCAGGAGGTCCGCGGCCCGCGCCATGGCCCCAAAGGCCAATGCCACGGCCGCCCATTTTACCAGCGACAGTCTGTTCATTTTCATGTTGGTGCCTCCTTTTCGTATGTGCGCTTCACTCTTCCCCCATTACCCGCACCGGGCCGAGCAAACCCGCGGGATACGGACGGGAATAACTCAACATCCACTTATAATACTGTTTGCCGATGCGCGTGACCCGATCTTGTTCCGCCAGGGAGGCGTCGGTCAAAAGACGGTTGTTCCACGTGTTGGCCACCTCTATCACCAACTCGTTGCCTTGCGTCTTGAGCAGTCCGGCCGGAATCGTCACCCGCCACGGCGGGCACCAGGTCACCCCCAAGTCCTTCCCGTTGATCGTAACCCGCGCCATCTCCTTGACCTCGCCCACGGCAAGGAACAACGGCCTCGCAAGCGCGACATCCCCCGGAAGATCAAAAGTCTTCCGATACGTTGCCACGCCGCTGTAGTTTTTGATTCCCGCCTCAGGACTTTTCGTCCAATCGGTGAGTTGGTCGAATGGCACGGTGACTTTTGGCGCGTTGGCCACCACACCCGCCGGCAGCGGCTTGACCCACGCGGCGTCAAAGCTCACCTGCCATGGTCCCTCGACGGCCAACACCGGCTTGAGCGCCGGGAAATTCCGGCCGCCGACGGGACTCGCTTTCCCCTCCCGCAGGACCACAAAAAACGCCTGCTCCGGCTCAAAATGCAACGGCACCGTCGTTCGCCCATCGGCCGCGACGCTTTTCTCCGGCAAATCGCGCGACGATCCATCCAGCGGGTCGAACAGCTGCACCACCTGACCTCTGGCACGCAGGGCAACCGTCACGTCCATCGGTTGATTGAGCGGATTGGCCAGAAAATAGATCTCGCCTGTCTCGCCCTTGCGGTGGAGCCAGGTAATCTCCATCGGCTTGCCCGAGACCCCAGCGCTGCTCGCCTGGCAATCGGGCACAACGCCGTCCGCAGCGAGCAACTCGCCGACCGGGCGGCCCCAAAGCACACGGCCCTTGCCCACCTTTCTATCCCCCTGCTCGGCCGGTTGCGCCCCCCAGAGTGCGTCCGCATCCTTTTTCAGCCGTGCCTCCGCAGAATCGAGATCGGACAGGCCCGGCGTGCGCAGCGGACGTTTGCCGACGAGAGTGAGCCCCTGCTCCACCAACTGGCGGATGCGGCCCAGGGTGTCGGCGTTCATCGTGGCGCACTGCGGATCGCACAGCACCAGGTAGCGGTAGCTTGGACCCTTCGGCAGCACCAGCCGCCCGTCTTTGACCGCGGCTCGCGTCTGAAGCA
>JBAWXX010000090.1:0-3439 GCA_037143855.1 Verrucomicrobiota bacterium
CCAAGATCGTACAAGCACTATATGTTGTGTCCTTCAATTACCGAAAGGCATTGGGATTAGAGCGGCTTAAGTTTTTCTGTAGCCGCGCCTTGCGGCGGCGCAGACCGTTGCGCGTCCCTTCAAGCTCGGGCAGTATTGAAAAATACAGCCGCTTCGCTTGAAAAGCCCCGCATCAACCCTCGGCGCTCTCAGATCATTGCGACAAAATAACCCAAAAACGCTCTAAACAAAAGATGCAAGGGAATCAAAAGGGCTCTTTTACAACAACCGCACTTTGTATGGGAGTCATGGCAATCTCCATTCCCCTTATTACTGGGTATTCGCGGGCGACTCCCATTTCTCCGGTACGGGGGCAGCCCTTGGATTGACGGCTGCTTTGTGTTGGGGGTTCAGAGAGTGGCGCTCCCCTCTTTTCTGGGAATTTCTTTTGGTAGATGATCTATTCAAAATACCGCCGCAACACCGCCTCCTCTTTTGGCGAGGCGGCGGTTTTCCAGACGGCTTCCCCCCCGGCTCCGGCTGCGGCCGCGGCACCGCCCGCCGTGGGGGTAGCCCCGGCGTTGGGGTCCAGCTTGTGCGCCCCCGTGGTCACTTTCATCACGTCGCCCAGGGCCGTGTGCTCGGCGTCCTTGCTCGCCAGCGCCTGTTCCTGCAAGGGCTGGATGTCCGCCGCCATCGCGCGCAGCCCCAGCGGTGCGGTCTTGCCGCCGCCCGGCCCGGGGAGCTGATCCTGCCCGCCGCCTTCGCATAGCCCCGTTTTCGCCTGGGCGAGAGCCTCGCCCACGGTTTGCATCGCCGCTTTGCAGGCGGCGGTGTTTTGGGACAATTTCTGCTGTAACGCCTGGAGATGCTGGGGCGAAAGGCCGTTCTTGCCGGTGCACTGGCGCAAGGCGGCCAGGTCGGCTTTATTGAGCGGCATCCCACCCGATTGCAACCCCCGCATCGCCTCGTTCCACTGCGTTTCCTTGTCTGGGGGGATGGGCGCGCCGCTTCCTTGGGAGAACTCCTGGGCGGTCAGCGCCTGCGAGGCCGTGTCGAGATGGCGTTCCAGGGTTGCGATGGCGTGGCCGGTTTCCTCCCGCAGGGCGTCGGCGGCTTCCAGGCTGCCTTGCGAATACCATGCCTCGGGCGGCTGCGAGCGCAACGCTTCGAGCTTCTGCTCCAGGGCGGTGAGCGCCTCCGGGGCGGGCACGGCGTCCCGCTTCAGCTCCTCCAGGGCCGTCTCCACCTGCGAAAGCGCCAGGGGAGGCTCGATCCGGGCGGCCGGAGAGGGGGGCTCCGGCGTGATCGGCATCCAGAGCGCGGCGGCCAGGAAAACGAGCCCGCATCCCGCCGGGATCGCCAGCCGTTGCCAACGCCAGCGCCAGTGACCCGCCACCCCGCCTTGGGGCGGCGGCCAGGAACCGACGCCAGCGGCGGCGCTGGAAAGCCGGTTGTGGAGCCCGAGCACCGCCTCCAAGCGGACCAGGCCGTCCGCGCGCGAAAACCACATCTTGCGCGTCCGCCGCCAGGCGAACGCGGCGATGAAGCCCGCGGCGAGCCCGGCCAACGCCCCCACCGGCCCCAGGCTCCAGGCTTCCCGGCGGGCCACCAGCAGGGCGCAGCCCGTGGCGAAGCAGCCAAGTGCGAAAGCGGGCGCGGCGGACTCCAGCCAGCGCGCGCAGTTGACGTGCAGGGCCACGCGCCCCCCTTGCCTGAGCCAGAATTTTTCCATGGAAATCGAGAAAAACAAATCTCGCCAAGAAGCTTTCCCCCTGTCGAGGAGGAAAGTTGAGAGTTGAGAGAAATGCATCGGAGCTTTTTCCTTCTATCCACTTCCCCTCTCTCCATTTCTTCCAGCGGAGGCCGGGCTTGCTTTCTTCCCATTCCTCCCCGTAAAAATTACCCTTTTGCGCCGGGGTTATGCATAAACTCACCACCTTTTTTCTCTACGCCTTCTTTGCGGACGGCCTCCTTTCCCTGGCGGATCTGCTGGGGCACCGGGGCGCGCCGGAGCAGATGCCCAATTTTCTGGCCATCGTCGTCTCCTTCGCCGTGCTGATCCTCGGTGCCCTGCTGTTTTTCGGCATGATCCTGACGCCCCGCCTTTCCAAGCGCTTGCTGCTCCCCCCGCTGGGTTTCCTTGGCTTTTGCCTTTTGTGGAGCGTCCTGTATGGCGACCGGGAGCGGGAGGCGCTCCTTTTATTCGCCGCCGAGGCGCTGCTGGGGCTCGGGCTCATCCTCGGGTATTGGAATCCGCAGGGCGGGGGCATCCAGGACTTCGCCAGCCGCCGCCCGCGGTTCACGATGCGGAACTTCGTGGGTGCGGGGTTGCTGAACGGCGTCCTCGGCGTGACGTTTGCCGGATTGCTGACCTTGGGGATTGCGCAAAAGTTGCGCGGCAAATTGGAGGACGCCACCGGCCGCTACGTGACGATCCAGTCCGGGGGCATTTTGTTCGAGGAACGGCGGTTCCAGCGCGAAGGCAAGGAGATCCGCTTGATCAGCATGATCCATATCGCCAAGAGCGGTTTCTATGACGAGGTCGCGCGGGCTCTTCCCTCCGGTTCCAAGGCCGTCGTGCTGCTCGAGGGGGTCAGCGACCGGAAAGGGCTTCTGCATGGGAAGCTGAATTACTCCAACGTCGCCCGCCTGTTTGGCTTCACCTCCCAGCAAGAGAGCGCCTTCGCCCAAAAAGCCGTGGAGGGGCTTGCCGCCTCGCGGGCCGCCGAGGAAAAGAAAGAGCCGGTACCGCCGCCTTTGGAATACCGGTGGGCCGATGTGGACACGGCCGAGTTCCATCCCGGAACCGTCCATTGGATTCAGGCCCTTGACAATCTGATGCAGAGCGCCAGCTTCCGGGAGGCGCTCCAGAGGTATTCCTCGTCGAGGGGATCCTTCGAGCAGGGGGCCCAAAATGTCGACGCCGATCTTCTCGACAACCGCAATGCCCATTTGCTCGGGGAGATCCGCAAAGCGCTCGACGCCCACACCCTCGTCATCGTTCCCTGGGGGGCACGGCACATGCCCGCCGTGCAAAAGGAGATCGAGGGCTGGGGGTTCGTCGAAACGAAGCGCATCCAGCATCAGGCCGTTCATTTCCAGAACAAAGCCCTCGTGGGTTTCCTGGCGTGGGTGGACCGGATGCACGGCGACGCCGCGCCGTAGAAGAATTCACTATCACCCATCCCTGTCGCCGCTTCATTTTCGTGTCAGGGCACGAAGAACACGAAGGGAAGAAAAAGAAGACAAAAAAGCCCCAACGCTTGCATCCATGACCCTTTCCGGGTGCGATTAAAGTTGGCGTACGAAAAAGTTTGAGAAAGTGCTGGTACGATTGCAAAAAAGTCGCAATAAGGTAGGGATGAAGCCAAAGACACCAGAGATCAGCGACCGCGAAACACGATTAGTTCTACTTTGTTATAAATATTTCTTGCCAAGGCGGGTGAGATTTGTTGGA
>JBAWXX010000091.1:0-2552 GCA_037143855.1 Verrucomicrobiota bacterium
TGCTCAAGGCTACGGGCAACGAGCTGGAAATCGAGGTGGCCAACCTCTGGCCCAATCGGCTGATCGGCGACGCGACTCTGCCGCCGGACAAGCGGCGCACCGTGACCAATGTCGCAACCTATGAGCCCGTGGATTCCGAGGGTTTTCGGAGCATCAACTCCTGGGCTCGTGGCAGCTGTAAATCCTGTTCCGAGCGCATGAAGACCGGCAAGCGAGCCGAGTTGCTGCCCTCCGGCCTACTCGGCCCGGTACGGGTGATGGTGGCAGAATAGACCCAAAAAAACATCAATTGATAATATGAGTTGATGATAGGAATTTACAATAAAAAGAAAGATTCTTGGTAGTAAGTTTATGTGACGATGTGAAAGGATTTTGTCATACTGCTTGGAGATTGCAATGTTCCCCAAATAGGAGAAACCAAATGGACATAAAAGCAGTGATCGGAACAATGATATTGGCCGGATTGTTGGCAGGGACGATGGCGCGGGCAGCGGATGACCTGGAAAAAACCTTCGTCTCGCCCCCCAGTGAATACAAGCCGTGGTGT
The DNA here is from genome assembly GCA_037143855.1 of Verrucomicrobiota bacterium. Classification (GTDB taxonomy): domain Bacteria; phylum Verrucomicrobiota; class Verrucomicrobiia; order Chthoniobacterales; family Chthoniobacteraceae; genus UBA695. The sequence goes on from JBAWXX010000091.1 coordinate 548, forward strand.
TACTGGTGGTGGCTCAATGGAGCCGCGAGCAAGGAGGGAATCACTCGTGATTTCGAGGAGATGCGCCGCCAGGGGATCAGCGGTGCGCTCTTGTTCGATGCGGGTGAAGTGGACAAGAAGGTGCAACAAGGCCCGGAGTTCATGAGCGAGGCGTGGCGGGAGCTTTTCCGCCATGCCGTGCGCGAGGCCGACCGCTGCGGAATCACGCTCACGGTCAACCTCTGCAGCGGCTGGGATGCCGGCGGGCCGTGGGTGACGCCTGAGCATGCAATCAAGAAGCTCGTCAACAACGCACAGACCTTGGTCCAAGGGCCGGGGCGCGTCCATGTGGAACTGCCGCAGCCGGAAACCTTCAAGGGTTTCTACCGGGATATCGCCGTGTTGGCTGCGCCGGTCGCCGACGATGTAGCCGCGCCGCATAAACTCGTGGCCAGTTCCCAGCACGGAGTACACCCTATCGCCCAGGCTGAAGACGCTGATGAAAATACCTTCTGGGCCTCCTCCGGGTGGAAACCGGGCATGGGACCGACACCGGAGAAGCCGGAATTTCTGCAATTTGATTTTGACGAGCCGTGGGCGGCTGCGGGCGTTTATCTGAAGTGTCCGCAAGGTGGGCCGAAGGATGTGGAGGTACAGTGTTCGGATGATGGCCAGACCTTTCGCGCGCTCAAGAGCCAAACGCTGAAACCGGCAGAGGAGGCTACCGTTGTTTTCGATGAGACGCGGGCCAAGCATTTTCGCATTCTCTTTCTCTCGGCTTATCCGCAAGGTGGCGCGACCGAAAGTATAGGAGTATCGGTGTCCGAGATCGCCATGGTGTCCAAGCGCCTGCTGAGCGATCCGAAGTCCGAACGGCTGAAATGGGATGCCAAACATGCGGTGGATGTGACCCGGTTCATGGACGGCAACGGTCGGTTGGACTGGGAAGCGCCGGTCGGGCGCTGGCGGCTGATGCGGATTGGTTATACCATCTGGGGACGCAATGTTTCCTGCCCCGGGAGCTCCCCGGTCGGCCTGGAAATTGATCCGACGAGCGCGGAGGCGATGGATTTTCATTTTGCCAATACCGGCGCGAAATTGATTGCCGACGCCGGGCCGCTGGCCGGGAAAACCCTGCAGTATTTCCACATCGATAGTTGGGAGATTCCTCCGTCGACCTGGACGCAAAAAATGCGCGAGGAGTTCCAACGCCGACGCGGATACGATCCGCTGCCGTTTTTGCCGGCGATGGCTGGATGGACGGTGGACGATACCGAGGCAACAACCCGCTTCGCGCAGGATTTCCGCCGCACCGTGGCCGACCTGGTGGCGGCCAACTATTACGGCCGGTTGGCGGAATTAACCGTCAAGGGCGGTCTGCGCGGAACCCACTCGGAATCGGGCGGACCGGGCAGTCATTGGATTGATGCGTTGCAATGCCTGAGCTCCCAAGCTGTGCCGATGGGCGAGTTTTGGTTGCGCCCCGGCGCCTTGGACGGGGCCGACCCCCACCCCGCCAACGCTAGCGTCAAGGCGGCAGCCAGCGCCGCGCACATCTACGGCAAGCCGCTTTGCCAGGCCGAATCCTTCACCACTCTGGGAGATGATTTCACGGAAAGCCCGTGGGTCTTGAAAAGGATCGGCGATACGGCCTTCTGTTACGGCCTGACGCGAATGGTCTTCCACAACTGGCCCACTCAAATACACCCCGACGTGCTGCCCGGCATCTGGTGGACTCATATCGGGACGCATTTTGGCTATAAACTGACCTGGTGGCCGATGGCCGACGGTTGGTTGCGATACCTAGCCCGCTGTCAGTATCTGTTGCGTCAGGGCCGGTTCATGGCGGACTTTGCCTATCTGCAAAATGAAGCCATCCCCAGCTTCGTCTCAGACCGCCGCTGGCAAGGGCCCGCACGGCCCGCGGGCTTTGACTATGATGCGCTCAATGCGGAAGTGCTGCTGACGCGCGCCTCGGCCAAGGATGGCCGGCTGACCCTGCCCGACGGCATGAGTTATCGTTACC
>JBAWXX010000092.1:0-2464 GCA_037143855.1 Verrucomicrobiota bacterium
GACCTCAACGCCGCCGACCCGGAAGCCTCCGTCGTCAGCTTCGTCAACCAGGTCATCCGCGAAGCCCTCTTCGAGCGGGCCACCGACATCCACGTGGAGCCGCTCGAAGCCGACCTGCGCATCCGTTACCGCATCGACGGCATCCTCCACGAGGTTGCCGTGCCGCCGCAACTGCGCGTCCTGCAAAGCGCCATCATCTCGCGGCTCAAAGTGATGGCCCGCATGGACATCGCCGAAAAACGCCTCCCCCAGGACGGCCGCATCAACTTGCAGCAGGGGGCGTCCGCCATCGACGTGCGCGTTTCCACGATTCCGACTGTCACCGGCGAAAGCATTTCCCTGCGGCTCTTGAACCGGGATGAAACGCGCAGCTTCGGCTTTGAGCGGCTCGACCTCAGCGGCAAGCAGACGCGGCTGGTGCAGCGTCTCCTGCGCGAGCCCAACGGCATCCTGCTCGTCACCGGGCCCACCGGCTCGGGCAAATCGACGTCGTTGTATTCGTTCCTCTCCGCCATCAACTCGGTGGAGCGGCGCATCGTCACCATCGAGGAGCCGGTGGAATACCGGCTGCCGGGCGTCTCGCAAATCGAGGTCAAGCCGGAGATCGGCCTCACCTTCGCCAGCGGGCTGCGAGCCATTTTGCGCCAGGACCCCAACGTCGTGATGGTCGGCGAAATCCGCGATATCGAGACGGCGGAGATCGCCATCCGCGCCGCCATGACGGGGCACCTCGTCTTCTCGACGCTCCATACCAACGACGCCGTGGGAGGCATCACGCGCTTGCTCGACATGGAGATCGAGCCGTTCCTCGTCGCCTCCGTCGTGCGCGCGTTCATCGCGCAGCGGTTGGTTCGCACCGTCTGCCCCGACTGCGCCGAGCATGTCGAATACCCGGAGGAATATCTCAAGGAAATCGGGTTCCCCCTCGCACCTGGCCAGCAGCTTTGGCGCGGAAAAGGGTGTGAGAGCTGCCGTCAAACCGGCTACCGGGGGCGCATGGCCATCTACGAATTTTGCGCCGTGAGCCAGGGATTACGGAGTCTTATTATCCAGAAAGCCACCGGCGCGCAGTTGAAGGCGCGCGCTATCCAGGACGGCATGGAACCGTTGCGCCAGGACGGCTGGCGGCGCGTGCTGGCCGGGCAGACCACCGTGGAGGAAGTGGTCCGCGTCACCCAGTCCGACGAACGGCTTGGAGAAACGGACTAATTGCCATGCCGGAATTCGCCTACACCGCCCGCAAGCTCAACGGCAGCCCCGTGCAAGGGGCGTTGCAAGCCAACGACCGCCGGGCCGCCATCGCCTGCGTTGAGCGGCAAATCGGCGTGCCTATCAGCATCGAGCAGGCCGCGGAAACCCCCTCCGCATCGAACCGCCAACCCGCCGTGGAATCAGCCGCCCCAGCAGTGCTGAAGCGGCTCCCCATCGCCCAGCTCTTCCTCTTCACCGAACAGCTCGCCCACTTGCTCTCCGCGGGAATGACCCTGGACGAGGCGCTCGCCATCCTCGTCAAACGCCTTGAAGCGCCCAAATTAAAAGCCCTCTCCCGCTCACTCCACCAAGCGCTGGTGGACGGACGCAGCCTCTCGCAGGCAATGCGCGACTTTCCCCGCATCTTCTCGCCCCTCTACGTCAACATGGTCTCGGCGGGAGAAGCCTCCGGCGCGCTGCCCCAGATTTTGCGCCGCCTGGTGACGCACATCGCCGACATCAAATCCCTGCGCGACCGCGTCCAGCAAGCCCTCCTCTACCCGGCCGCCCTCGTCGTCGTCGGCCTCGGCCTCATTGTCATCTTCATGACCGTGATGGTGCCGCAACTCACCAAATTTCTCAAAACCACCGGCCAAGCGCTGCCGATGGCCACCCAATTACTCATCAACGCCAACAATTTCCTCACAAGTTATTGGTGGGTCGCGCTGCTGGCGGCGGGCGGACTTTACAGCGCGTGGAAAATCGCCACCCGCCCCGCCGAAGGCCGCCGCGCCTGGGACCGCTTCGCGTGGCATTTCCCCGCGTTCAGCCGCATCCCGCGCTACCGCTTCTACGCCCAATTCGCGCGCACGCTGGCGACCCTCTCCGAAAACGGCGTCCCCCTTTTAAAATCCCTCGAACTGCTGGAAGACATCTCCGGCAACGCATGGGTGCGCCTGCAAATGGCCGAAGCCCGCAACGCCGTCATGGACGGCGCGGGCCTCTCCAACGCATTGCGGCAACAAAAACTCTTCCCGCCCCTCTTCCTCGACATGATGGCCGTCGGCGAACAAACCGGCCGCTTCGCCGAAACCATGGGCATGATCGCCGACGTCCACGAACGCGAACTCGGGCAACAGGTCCAATGCGTTTCCACCCTCGTCCCGTTGCTGGTCATCATCGCCATCGCCCTCCTCGTCGGCCTCATGGTTTACGCCATCTTAAGCGCCGTCTTCGGCCTCACCTCCGGCTTGCAAGGCCGCATTCATTAACC
>JBAWXX010000093.1:0-2380 GCA_037143855.1 Verrucomicrobiota bacterium
CAACCCTCGGCGCTCTCAGATCATTGCGACAAAATAACCCAAAAACGCTCTAGAAGCAGCAATGGATCGGGGCGATCCCCGCCCATCACCGTTTTTAGGGTAAGCGTTGCATTCCGGCGCCTGCCCCCTGTAGATTGAGAGAACCGCACGGTTCCCGATGACTCTCGCCAACCAAATCACCCTTGCCCGCATCCTCGCGATCCCCGTGTTCGTGACGATGGCGGTCTATTATGGCCTGGGCGTTCAGTTGGGGCACCCCCAGGAATGGCAGCGTGCGGCGGCGATTTTCGTCTTCATCCTCGCCGCCGCCAGTGACGGCCTGGATGGCTACATCGCCCGCCATTACAACCAGCGCACGCGGCTCGGGCTGATCCTGGACCCCATCGCCGACAAGGGCCTGCTTCTCGCCGGAATTATCACCCTCACTTTTTCCAACTGGCACTACGCGTTCCCGCTCTGGTTCCCCATCCTCGTCATCAGCCGCGACGGCCTCGTGGTCGCGGGCTCCCTGCTGCTCCATTTCCTTAACGGCAAAGTCCGCATCCGCCCGAGGTGGACCGGCAAAACCGCCACCGCCCTGCAAATGGCCGCCCTGTGCGCGGCCATGTTGCAGAACAACCGCCCCGAACAACCCGGCACCACAGCCTACCCGTGGATGGAGGGCCTCGTCGCCGCCGCCGGGCTGTTCACCTTCGTTTCGGGCATCGGATACGTCATCGACGGCATCCGCCAACTTCAATCAGGAGACCACGCCAACGCATGAGAACCGTCGCCATTGTCGGCCGCCCCAATGTGGGCAAATCCGCCCTCTTCAACCGCCTTGCGGGCCGCCGCATCTCCATCGTCCACGACCAGCCGGGCGTGACCCGCGACCGGATCGCCGTGGAATACCGCGCTGAAAACGGCGAGGCGTTCACACTCCTGGATACCGGCGGCATCGGCAGCGACGCGGACACGAACTTCGCCCAGCAGGTGGAAACCGAAGTGGCCCTTGCCATGGAAGCCGCCGACGTGATCCTCTTTATGGTGGACGGCCAGGCGGGCCTCACCCCCGTAGACCAGTCGCTGGCCAAGCGGCTGCGCCGGATCGACAAACCGCTGCTGCTCGTCGTCAATAAAGTGGACCACCAGAAACACGCGGAGATGGACGCCGACTTCGCCCGGCTCGGGTTCCCGGAAGCCGTCTCGATCAGCGCCGAGCACAACCGTGGCATCGGCGAACTCATCGCCCGCACCCTGGCGCTCCTCCCCCCCGCCCCCGAGCCCGAAGGGGAGCCAGCCCCCGCCGAAGAGCCGCCGGTCGAACTGGCCATCGTGGGCCGTCCCAACGTCGGCAAATCCTCCCTCATCAACGCCATCCTGCAAGACAGCCGCACCATGGTTTCCAACATCTCCGGCACCACGCGCGACGCCGTGGACGTCCCCTACCGGCGCGGCGATTGGCGCTACACCCTCATTGACACCGCCGGGATTCGCCCGGCGGGGAAACAGGATTCCTCGGTCGAAATCTTCAGCGTCATGCGCTCCGAACGGACCATCCGGCGCGCCGACCTCTGCATCCTCGTGGTGGACGCCACCGCCGGCGTCACCGCGCAGGACAAGCGGATCGCCGGGCTCATCCAGGAAGCCGGGAAGCCGTGCCTGGTGGCCATCAACAAATGGGACCTCGTCAAAGACGCCGCCGGTTTCGGCGCGCGCAAGGAACAGCTCGAAGCCCTGCTGGAGCGCATCCGCGTCGAACTCTTCTTCGTCGACTACGCCCCCCTCATCGTCCTCTCCGCCCTGAAAGGCGAAGGGATGACCCGGCTCTTCAAGCTGATTGAGCAAATCCGCGCCCAATCGCGGCTGCGCATCGGCACCGGGGCGCTCAATCGGCTCCTGGCCGAGGCCCTCACCGCGCACCCGCCCCCCACGCGCAACAACAAGCGCTTCAAAATCGTCTACGCCACCCAGCCCGGGCGGAACGACACTGTGCGCACCCCCATCCCCACGCCCAGCATCCTGCTCTTCGTCAACCAGGCCGACCTGCTCGCGCCCACCTACCGCAAGTTCCTGGACGCGCAGATCCGCAAGGAAGTCGCGTGGACCGGCCTGCCGCTCAAGTTCCACTTCAAAGAGCGGGAAGCGCGCGGCCGCCGGGCACACGTGGAGTAAACGGGAGAGTGCCTTTTGAGAAGAGCCCGAGGGGAGCGCGGCGGGAACTGGCGGAAGGCGGACACTTTTTGATTGCGCGGCAACCCCGGCACGACTAACGTCCGGGCGATCTTAAGGAAGGGTGGCTGAGTCCGGTTTAAGGCACTCGACTCGAAATCGAACGTGGGAGAAATCTCACCGTGGGTTCGAATCCCACCCCTTCCGCCATTTTATCTCTCTGTAAATG
>JBAWXX010000094.1:0-1800 GCA_037143855.1 Verrucomicrobiota bacterium
AGAAGGTGCAACAAGGCCCGGAGTTCATGAGCGAGGCGTGGCGGGAGCTTTTCCGTTATGCCGTACGCGAGGCCCACCGCTGCGGGATTACGCTGACAGTCAATCTCTGCAGTGGCTGGGACGCGGGCGGGCCGTGGGTGACGCCCGAGCATGCGATGAAGAAGATCGTCGCCTCCGCCCCCACCGTGATCCAGGGGCCGGGACGGGCCAGTGTTGAACTGCCGAAGCCTCAAATCGTCAAGAACTTCTACAAAGACATCAGCGTGCTCGCAATGCCCCTGCCGGAGACAAGCCTCCCCGTGTACAAACTGGTGGCCAGTTCCCAGCAGGAGGGCAATGATTCTGAGAAGGCGCAAGACTTTGATGACGAGACCTACTGGCAATCCAAGGGGCCGCAACCCGGCCAAGTGCTGACGCCGGAGAACCCCGAATTCCTGCAATTTGACTTCGCAACGCCGTGCGCCGCGGCTGGCGTTTACCTGAAGGGCGCCCAATATGGTTGTGGGCCAAAGGAGGTTGAGGTCCAGAGTTCGGATGACGGCCAGACCTTCCACTCGCTCAAACGCCAGACGTTGGACCCGCACGAAGCGGCCAACATTGTTTTTGAGGAAACCCGGGCGAAATATTTCCGGGTGCTGTTCCTGTCGGCGTATCCGTACGGGAGTGACCACAAAAGCAGTTTTGTGCGGGTGGCTGAGATCTCGTTACTGCCCAGTCAACTGGCCGGCAAGCCGAGGCCCGAACAGCTCCAGTGGGACAGTAAAAAGGCAGTGGATGTTACCCGGTTCATGGACGGCAACGGGCGTTTGGAATGGGAGGCGCCGACTGGGCGCTGGCGGGTCATGCGTATTGGCTATACCCTCACGGGACGGCCGATCGTCTGTGTGGGAAGCGGGCCGAGCGGACCGGAGATCGATCCGCTGAGCGCGGAGGCCATGGATCTGCATTTTGCCAATACCGGCGCGAAATTGATTGCCGACGCCGGTCCGCTGGCGGGCAAGACGCTCCAGTATTTCCACATCGACAGCTGGGAAAAGGGTTATCCAACCTGGACGCTGAAGATGCGCGAGGAGTTCCAGCGCCGGCGCGGCTATGACCCGCTGCCGTTCCTGCCGGCGATGGCCGGGTGGACCGTGAACGATGCCGCGGCGACGGAACGGTTCGTGCAGGATTTCCGGCGCACCGTGGCCGACCTGGTGGCGGAGAACTATCATGGCCGCATGGCGGAATTGACCGTCAAGGGCGGTCTGCGCGGAACCCACTCGGAATCGGGCGGACCGGGTAACCATTGGATTGATGCGTTGCAATGCCTAAGTTCCCAAGCTGTGCCGATGGGCGAGTTTTGGTTGCGCCCCGGCGCCTTGGACGGGGAAGCTCCCCACGCGGCCAACGCCAGCATTAAAGGGGCGGCCAGTGCCGCGCACATTTACGGCAAGCCGATCTGCCAGGCCGAATCATTCACCACCCTGGGGGATGATTTTACGGAAAGCCCGTGGGTCCTGAAAAGGATCGGCGATGAGGCCTTCTGTTACGGCCTGACGCGAATGGTCTTGTGTTTCTTGACCACCCAACTGCACCCCGACGTGCTGCCGGGCATCTGGTGGATTCATGTCGGGACGCATTTTGGCTATAAACTGACTTGGTGGCCGATGGCCGATGGCTGGTTGAGCTACATTGCCCGCTGCCAGCACCTGTTGCGTCAGGGCCGGTTCGTGGCAGACTTTGCCTGTCTGCAAAGCGAATCCATCCCCAGCTTTGTCTCAGACCGCCGCTGGCAAGGGCCCGCACGGCCGAAAGGTT
>JBAWXX010000095.1:0-1614 GCA_037143855.1 Verrucomicrobiota bacterium
CGGCGACCGTGACGACCATCGCGGGCAAATAAGACAAACGGTTCAACAAAAACGAAAATGAACGCACCGATGAACATCAGAAAACTTATGAGAATGGCCGTTGTTGCCGTGTTGCTGGCCGGGACGGCGGCTTTGGCGGCGGAGGACCTGGAACGCGGTTTCCAAGCCCCGCCGGACTCGGCGCGGCCTTGGGTTTATTGGTTTTGGATGAACGGCAACATCACCCGCGAGGGGATCACGGCGGATCTGGAGGCGATGCAGCGGGTGGGGATCCGCGGCGCGCTGATCATGGATGTCGCCAGCCCGCAGGCACCGTTGGTCGAGTTTGGCAGTCCGGGGTGGCATGCGTTGTTGAAGTTCGCGGTAGAGGAAGCCCGGCGGCTGGGCCTGGAAATCGAACTTCATAATGCACCGTCCTGGGCTGGCAGCGGCGGCCCTTGGATCACGCCTGAAAACGCGATGAAAGTTGTGGTGACCAGCGAAAAGCGGGTCCAGGGGCCGCGCCGTTTTGAGGAGGCGCTCCCGCAGCCGCCGTCCAATTTGGGCTTCTATCGGGATGTCGCGGTGCTGGCCTTTCGCACGCCGGCCACCGAGCTGTCTCGCATGAGCGACTTAGCGCCGAAGGTGACGGTGAGCACGCCGGGCGAGGATGGGGCGAAGGTCATGGATGGTCGGGCGGACTCGTTTGTGAAACTCGCGCTGCCAAAGTCCGAAGCGCAGCCGTTCATCCTCTTCGAGTTTGCCCAGCCCTACACGGCGGGAATGGTGCGCCTGAAGATAGTGTCCCCCATTTGGAAAGCCAGCGGGCAGCTGGAGTTTTCCCAGGACGGGAAAGAGTTCAAACCGCTGGCCAAACTTGCTTGCAATGGAAAGGCTCCGGAGTGCACGGTCTACTTCGCCCCGATCTGCGCGAAGTTCTTCCGATTCGTGCTTCGCGATGCCGCCACGTTGCACGATCTGGATCATGTCAAGGTGGCCGAGCTGGAACTCTCCCCGCAGTTGGGTATTGCCGATTTTAGCGAGAAGATTTTTGAAAAACGGGAGTGGGGTCCCGCCCGGTTTTTGTCCGAGTTTCCAGCGGCGGCTCAGGGGGCGGTCGCCCAGGAGTCGCTGCTCGACCTGAGCGGGAAGATGAAGGCTGACGGGAAACTCGCCTGGGAAATTCCCGAGGGGTCCTGGACGCTGCTGCGGGTCGGCTACACCGCCAACGGAAAACTGATGGCACCGGCGCCGCAAGGCGGCGAGGGGCTTGTCTGCGACAACCTTAGCCGCAAGGCCGCGCAGGTGCATTGGGACGCGCACATGCGCCGCATCGTGGAGAACCTTGGCCCTCTGGCGGGGAATGTGGCGACGGGGTTGAACAATGTCGAGATCGATAGCTATGAGTCGGGGTGCCAAAATTGGACCGACGGCTTCGAGAAAGAGTTCCAGCGTCGGCGTGGCTATGAGTTGACCAAGTTCCTGCCGGTCTTCACCGGTCGGGTGGTCGATTCGCCGGAAGTGACCGAACGTTTCCTGTGGGACTTCCGTCGCACCGTGACGGACCTCTTCAACGAGGACTATGTCGGGCAGATGGCGGCGATGGCGCACGAGGCGGGCTTGAGGCTTTCGATC